>NZ_JBIISA010000029.1:0-51847 GCF_044341265.1 Flavobacterium sp. | reverse complement strand
ACAATAAAAAACAGTTGCAAAAAGTAAAACGCTTATAACGGATGTATAAAATCCTACTATAAGCGTTTTTTTATTCTCTAAAAAACGGTGCTAATCAAAATAAACGATGTTTTTCAGTGCCCTCTAAATTTAGAAAGCCTTTTTTATATAAAATGATTTTTTAAATTCTTGGTTACCAACTACCATCAGCACCTCCTCCAGAGAAGCCTCCACCGCCGAAACCACCGCCGAAACCACCGCCTCCGCCAGATGATCCTCCAAATCCACCACCAAAACTTCCTCCACCAGAACTTCTTCCCATATTGCTTAATATGATAATATCTAGTAAACTTGGTCCTCCAGATGAATTTCCTGAATTTCCACCGCCTTTATTTTTGGAGGCTAAAATCATTATTACAACGAAAATAACTATGAAAAGAAGTATTGGAAAAATACTATTATCATTAGAATCTTCAATTCGAGTTCCTTTATATTTTCCTGTTAAAACTTTAAAAATAGCATCAGCACCTTTATCTAATCCGTTATAATAGCTACCTGCTTTAAATTCAGGTGTTATAACATTTCTATTAATTTCACCACAAATTCCTGCTACTAATCGATCTTCAACACCATATCCTGGCCTAATACTCATTTTTCTGTCATTTTTAGCAACTAAAATAATGACACCATTATCTTTGTCAGCTTGACCGATTCCCCATTTATGAGCCCAATTAGTTGCTAATACACCAACCGCTTCACCTTTCAAATCCTCTATTGTAATTACAACAATTTGGGTAGTTGTAGAATCTGAATATTTAATTAGTTTGTCTTCTAAAGCTGCTTTTTCGTTAGCATTTAAAAGTTTTGCATAATCATAGACAGAAGTCTCAAAATCAGGTTTTGGTGGAATTTTAAATTGCCCAAAACCAAGCTGATGTAACAACAATAATGAAGCAATCAACAAGAATTTTACGATTCTAAAAACTAGTTGTATCATCCTTTTGATATTTCGTTAGAAAGTTCGTCAGTATCATTATCCAGAAAAGGAAAATGTTTTTTTAGTTGTTCGCCTGCATTGTTAATTCCATCAACCAATGCTTGTTTGTTGTTGCCGTTTTTAAAATGGTTTAGCATGATGTCTTTGGTACAATTCCAAAAATCATCAGCAACTTTTTCATTAATACCTTTGTCACCATAAATTGCAAATTGTTTACTTTTTACAGCCACATAAATAATGACACCATTTCGGTCTTTGGTGTTTTCCATTTTAAGAAGATTAAAAACCTCCACAGCTCTGTCAATAGGAGCCATGGATGTTTCTTTTTCTATGTGCACACGAAGTTCACCTGAAGTATTTTTTTCAGCCAAACGAATAGCTTCAACTACTTCTTCCTCTTCGGCTTTAGTTAAAAAATCTTCTACTTTTGACATTATTTTTTATCTTCTTTTTTTTCAAAATTAAATTCCACATCTGGAGCTTTATCTGCACCAGCAACTGCTTCGAAGAATGGTTTTTCTTTAAATCCAAACCAACCTGCAAAAATACTATTTGGGAATACTTTTACGTGATTATTGTACGGTTTGATTGCTTCATTGTAACGAGTTCTTGCTGTCAAAATTTGATTTTCTGTACTAGCCAATTCATCTTGTAATTTCAAGAAGTTCTCATTAGCTTTCAAACTTGGATATTGTTCAACGGTTACCAATAATCTTGATAAAGCACTGCTCATTCCACCTTGAACTTGGTTAAATTGTGCTAATTGTTCAGGAGTAATGTTAGTAGGGTCAATTGTCATAGAAGTAGCTTTTGCACGTGCTTCAATAACTGCTGTTAAAGTTCCTTTTTCATATTCTGCAGCACCTTGAACGGTTTTTACTAAATTTCCAATAAGGTCATTTCTTCTTTGATAAGCTGTTTGTACATTACCCCAGCTTTCTTTTACATCTTGTTCAAGAGTAACTGCTGTGTTATTGATTCCTTTGAAGTAGCTGTATCCTATTAATACTACAGCTGCTAAAATTATCCAAGGCAAAAATTTTCTCATAATTTCTAATTGTTTTAAGTTTATTTATTGTTTTTTAAGTTTATTTATTCTTCTCAATTTATATGCCAATTTATACGATTCGTTTTCTTGCGGAAACCAAATATACTAAACCAGCTATGGCTCCAAATGCTATAAAACCAACCTTCCACATGAATTTTTCAGAATCTGAAATTTTCCTAGAACGACTAACTTCTATAATAGCTGCTATGATAAATATAATTAGAGCTATTATTCCTAACGATAGAAAAACTTCTGAAAAAGGATAATGCTGAATTTTCATTAATGCACCTATTACTGAAAATATAAAGGATACTAGATAACTATATGGAGCTGTATTTTTATTCATTTTACAAATTGTTTTTAATGTTTGTCAACTCCGCTTTGATTCCTTCAAGTTTTGAAATGATATCAAATTTGTCTAAGGTTTTTTTCTGACCTTCTTTTAAATGCGTTTTTGCTCCTTCCAAAGTAAATCCACGTTCTTTTACTAAATGATAAATTAGTTGTAAATTCTTCACATCTTCTTGTGTGAACATTCTATTTCCTTTGGCATTTTTCTTTGGTTTTAAGATGTCAAATTCTTTGTCCCAAAACCTTATAAGTGATGCGTTTACATCAAAAGCTTCGGCAATTTCACCAATACTAAAATATAATTTATCTTTTGATAATTCTATGTGCATTTTTTTCTATTTATTTAATTTTGAACACTGAACACTGAACACTGAACACTAGTCTAAAGACTGATTCTCTTGATTAGCAATTTTTGAAATTGCTACGTATTCTGCTGCCGAAATATTTCCGTAATAAAAATTAATCGGATTTGTTACTTTTCCGTCTTTGTGAACTTCATAATGTAAATGTGGCGCCTGACTTCTTCCTGTGCTTCCTACATATCCTATTATGTCACCGCGTTTTACTCGTTGTCCTGGTCTTACTTTGTACTTGCTTAAATGTGCATACAATGTTAAATAGCCAAAACCATGATTAATTTCAATATGATTTCCATAACCCGAAAGTGAATTATCTGCACTTTTCACAACACCATCACCAGTAGCATAAATTGGAGTTCCGGTTTTGGCTGTAAAATCCATTCCTTCATGCATTTTTCTTGCTTTTGTAAACGGATCAGTTCTGTATCCAAATCCAGATGCCATATGCTTCAAATCCTCATTTTTAACAGGTTGAATTGCAGGAACGGCACTCAATAATTTGTCTTTTGCTTTTGCCAATTTCAAAATTTCGTCCAATGATTTTGATTGAACTGCCAATGCTTTTGAAATAGCATCAACTTTCTCAGATGTATTTATAACCAAGTCGGAATTATTAAATCCTTCTAATTCTTTATATCTTTTTCTGTCAATAATTCCTCTTCGTTTTTCGTTTGAAATGGGCGAGGAGTTAAAATAAACGCGATATAAATTATTATCTCTTTCTTCCAAATCGGAAGCTACTTGATCGATATCTTCAATTTTTTTATTTAAAAGAGCGTAACTCAACTTCAAATTTTCAATTTCTCTGGCTTGAATCTTGTCTTTTGGTGTTTCAAAATAGGGTGTATTCATTAAAATTACAAAACAAAGAAATCCAAATAAGGCCGACGCAATCAAGAATAACAAAGCATATCCAAATTTTTTCCTCTTCTGAGGATTAATTATTCGGTAAGCTAAACTTTCTGGATCGTAATAATACTTAACTTTCTTCGACATTTCTTAAATTATACTATTTTTGTAATCGTTTTAAGAATAACAATGGTTATACGAACAAATTTAAGAAATGTTTCAAACTAAACTATTTTTTATTTTTAAATCGTACTAATTTCGTGTATTAATATTCAAATTATGGGTGTAATAAAAGTAGAAGCTGTTTTCGATGCTACTAAATCGAAAGTTTGGGAAGCATTGACAAATTCAGAAAGTATGAAAATTTGGTATTTTGATATAGCAAATTTCAATTTAAATATTGGGAAGAAATTCTCCTTTTATGAAGGTGAGAAAAAAGAATATCTTCACGAAGGTGAAATTTTGCAAGTGGAAGAAAATAAATTATTGCAACACACTTGGACTCACCCAGAACAATCTAATGGAACTTCTGTTTTAACATGGAATATTGATGAGATTGATGGAAAATCAAAAGTTACATTGACTCACGAAGGTGTTGAAAGTTTTGCAGATGCTGGACCAATTTTACTAGTGCCAATTATGAAATGGGTTGGAATGCTCTAGTAAAAACCAATTTGAGAAACTACCTTTACGGAATTAAAAAAATAGTTTTCACTCAAGAAATTAATGCTTCAGCAGAAACAGTTTGGAATAAAATGTGGGACAAAAAATCTTATACCGAATGGACAACGCCATTTTGTGCAGGAACTTATTTTACAGGTGAAATTGAACTAGGAAGCAGAATTCATTTTATTGCGCCATCTTTTGAAGGAATGTATAGCGATGTTTTTTATCTTATTCCAAATAAATTGATTATTTTTAAACACATTGGAATGTTGAAAGATTTAAAAGAATTGCCAATTGATGCTGAAGCTGAAAAATGGACCGGAAGTTTTGAAACCTATAAATTAAATGACGAAAACGGAGTTACAACCGTTACTGCCGAAATTGACTGCGTTCCAGAATACATTGATTATATGAACGAAAAGTTTCCATTAGCATTACAAGAATTAAAAAAAATATCAGAAAATAAATAAAAACCAAATAATGAAATCGCAAGACATTAGAAAAGCTTATCTCAATTTCTTTGAATCAAAAGGACATTTAATTGTTCCATCGGCACCAATTGTGCTTAAAGACGATCCAACCTTGATGTTTAATAACTCAGGAATGGCGCAATTCAAAGAATACTTTTTAGGAAACGGAACTCCAAAAAGTCCAAGAATAGCCGATACGCAAAAATGTCTTCGTGTTTCAGGAAAGCACAATGATTTGGAAGATGTAGGCTTTGATACTTATCATCACACGATGTTCGAAATGCTTGGAAACTGGTCGTTTGGAGATTATTTCAAGAAAGAAGCATTGGATTGGGCTTGGGAATTTCTTACAGAAGTTTTAAAATTAGACAAAGACCGTTTGTATGTTTCTGTATTTGAAGGAAATCCTGCAGAAAATGTTGCTTTCGACCAAGAAGCTTGGGATATTTGGAAACAATATGTTCCAGAAGACCGTATCATACTTGGAAATAAAAAAGACAACTTTTGGGAAATGGGCGATCAAGGTCCGTGTGGTCCATGTTCAGAGATTCATATCGATTTAAGAACCGATGCTGAAAGAGCAGCAGTTTCAGGAAGAAGTTTAGTAAATGCCGATCATCCGCAAGTGGTTGAAATTTGGAATAACGTTTTCATGGAATTCAACCGTAAAGCTGATGGTTCGTTAGAAAAATTACCAGCGCAACACGTTGATACCGGAATGGGATTTGAGCGTTTATGTATGGCAATGCAAAATGTGACTTCCAATTACGACACGGATGTTTTCACTCCGCTAATCGAAAAAGTAGAACAAATTACAGGTTTGAAATATACTTCAAATGAAGTTAAAAACGTTTCAGAAGAACAAAATAAAACTAACATAGCCATTCGTGTAATTGTAGATCATGTTCGTGCTGTAGCTTTCGCTATTGCTGACGGACAACTTCCATCAAACACTGGTGCAGGTTATGTAATTCGTAGAATTTTGCGTCGTGCGATTCGTTACGGATTTACATTTTTGAATACTAAAGAACCTTTTATCAATAAATTGGTAGAAGTTTTAGCAAATCAAATGGGTGAATTTTTCCCAGAAATCAAATCGCAACAACAATTGGTTACTAATGTAATCCGTGAAGAAGAAGCTTCTTTCTTAAGAACTTTAGATCAAGGTTTACAATTATTAGATAAAGTAGTTGCCGAAACATCAGGAAAAGAAGTTTCAGGCGCAAAAGTTTTTGAATTGTACGATACGTTCGGATTTCCAAAAGATTTGACGGCTTTAATTTTAAAAGAAAAAGGATTTTCATATAACGAGTCAGATTTCGAATCTGAATTACAAAAACAAAAAGCGCGTTCTCGTGCAGCTTCAGAAGTTTCAACTGAAGATTGGTCAGTTTTAATTCCTGGAAATGTGGAAACGTTCGTAGGTTATGACCAAACAGAAAATGAAGTAAAAATCACCAGAATTCGTAAAGTAGATTCTAAAAAAGATGGGATTTTATACCAAATTGTTTTAGACAACACGCCGTTTTATCCAGAAGGTGGAGGACAAGTTGGTGATAAAGGAACATTAGTTTCTGCAAACGAAACCATTGATATCATTGATACAAAGAAAGAGAACAACTTAATATTACATTTTGCAAAACAACTACCAGAAAATCTTGAAGCTGGTTTTGTAGCAAAAGTAAACACCGATTTAAGAACGTCAACTTCCAAAAATCACTCGGCTACGCACTTGATGCATTTGGCTTTGAGAAACATTTTGGGAACACACGTTGAGCAAAAAGGTTCGTTGGTAAATCCAAATTACTTACGTTTTGACTTTTCACATTTTTCTAAAGTTTCGGATGAAGAATTGCGTCAAGTAGAAGCAAGTGTAAATGAGCAAATCGAAGCACAATTGCAATTGCAAGAATATAGAAATATTCCAATTCAAGAAGCGTTAGATAAAGGTGCAATGGCTTTGTTTGGGGAAAAATATGGTGATTCAGTAAGAATGATAGAATTTGGCGAAAGCAAAGAACTTTGTGGTGGAATTCACGTAAAAAACACTGCGGATATTTGGCATTTCAAAATCATTTCTGAAGGAGCAGTTGCCGCAGGAATTCGTCGTATTGAAGCCATTACTGGTGATGCTGTGAAAGATTTCTATAAAAATCAAGAAACTACATTAGCTGAAATCAAAGAAACTTTAAAAAATCCTCAAGATGTTTTAAAATCGGTAGCTTCATTGCAAGAGGATAATGCGAAATTGAAAAAACAAATTGAGCAATTGTTAAAAGAAAAAGTGGATGGATTAAAAGATAATTTACTTTCAGATTTTCAAGATATAAACGGAATTAACTTTTTAGCAAAACAAGTTGATTTGTCAATGAGTTCAACTAAAGATTTAGCTCAAGTAATTGGAACTTCTAAACCAAATTCATTTGTATTTTTAGCTTCAGTTGAAGATAATGCACCTAATATTCACTGCTACATTTCAAAAGAATTAGTTGCGGAAAAAGGATTAAATGCAGGAAATGTAATCAGAGAATTAGGCAAATACATCGATGGAAATGGTGGTGGACAACCATTCTTCGCATCTGGAAAAGGAAAAAATGTTTTAGGAATAAAGAATGCTTTGGGGAAAGCGGTTGATTTTATAACAAATCTTAAATAAAATTAGTTTGACAAAAATTAATAAATATTCGATAATTAAATTAAAAATAAATATGAAAAAATTAAATCTATTGTTCTTTTGTTTTGGGTTCTTATTCTTCGCTAATGCTCAGGATAAAAGTTTAGATATTACACTAAAAGAAAAAAATCGTTATTTAAGTCATGATTTTACACAAAATGGTTTAAGCTATTTTATAACAGGAAACGATAAATCTAAAACAGATCTAAATATTTTTTGTTATGATAGTGATTTCAATTTAAAATTCACTAAAAATTTAATTTCTAAATACGAAGGACTTCCTGCTTTTTTTGGTCGAGGAATGAACGATCCACAAGTATATTATGATTTTCAACCAACAATTACAGGTAAATATACTTTACTATATGATGATGATTTAGTTCAAGATGAAAAAGGGAATACCAGGGCATTTGAACACGATGGAGGGAAAAAATTTAAAGATTTTAACACTAAGTTTTTTATAAATAACGATAATTTTTCTTGTTTTTTTGGTTACAAAAAAGAAGGTAAAAAAAATGAAGATTCTAAAGAAGTTTATTTTTACAGATATGACTTGAATGATTTGTCAAAAAAAATTATTGAATTAAAGTTTCCAGAATTTACAGCTTTAATTTCTTCAACTCCAGATAAAAATGTTAAAAAGGGCAAAGAAGAAAAGTCTCAAAAATGGGAAGTAGCTCAATTCGATAATAATCAGTTCTTGATGATTAATAAAGAGTTGAATAAAGAGAGAACTCAAAATCAATACAATATTGTTTCCTATGATTACGATGGAAATGTTGTAAAAACGCTTAGCATTCCAATTACATTAAAAGGGAAATATTTTGCTTTATCTGATTCAGGATTAGGAACAAGAACAATTATTTATTCTAGTATGTATAATGCAGGTTTGTTAAGTGAATTTGCAACAGGTAATGTATATGTTGAGGGAAATAATGAATTCTTTTACATTTATGGTTTGTATTCCAATACTAAAAGTTCGCAAATAAATAAAGTCAATTTCAACGGATTTTACATTTACAAATACAACTCAGATGGTGAATTAGTTTGGAAAAATGAAAAAGAAATTGTTGACAGTAAAGGATTTAATACAACACAGCGTCCAATAGCAGTTTCTGTGGATTTTGTTTTGATTAATGGTAATCAAATAGGATTAAACATGAGTAGTTTTCATGAAAAATATGCTCAAATGTTTTTGTTGAATTCAGTAGATGGGAAAATTATTAAAAATAAGAAATACGATTTTAAAATTGAAGCTTTAAAGCTTAATGCAATTAGAGTAAAAGCTTTTCCAACTGGATATACAATAAGCAGTTACGAGAATAAGAATTTTGATATCAATACGGCATTTGCTAGTTTTTTAAATCCTAAAATAGATGAGTTTTTAAAAACCAAAACCAAAGAAGATTTAAATTATAATGCTAAAATTACTAAAGATGCTATTTACATAATTGAGGAAGATACTGAGCAAAATGATTTCAAGTTATTAAAATTTAAATTTTAATTAGTTGAGCATTTGATAAGTCACTAAAAACCTTAGTATTTAAATTAGTTTTAAATTATAAGGTTTTTTTGCATAAAAAATTTTTACAAATATATTGTTACTTAAAAAAGAGTAGTTTACCTTTAATTTATCCTACGATTTAATCACTTTATTAAAAAAATATCCGTTAATTTGGACACAAATAAATAAAACAATGAAAAAAACACTTGGTATCTTCGCCTTAATTTTGACAATTTTCACTTCATGTGAAGTTGAACCTATTGATCCTGCTCTATTGAATAACACTAACAACAATAGTGGTGGAAACAATAATGGAGGCGGAAACAACAATGGCGGTGGCGGTGGCGGAAGTAATACTCCGGTCTTACTTACAAAAGTTATTGAAACCCTTACCAATGGTGATGTAGAAACTACAGAATTTTTCTATAGCGGAACAAAAATTTTAAAATTTACAAATACAACTTCTAATTCAGTTGAGGAAACTTTATATACCTATACAGGAGATTTGATTACTCAAGCAAAAGCCAATTTAAATGGTGTTTTGTTAGAAACAGTAAATTTTGAATACGATACAAGTTTGCGTTTGAAAAAGTGTACATCTATATATGGAACTACTGTTAATGTTACCAATTATACCTATAACTCAAATGGTACTATTACATTTGTAACCAATGAAGGAAGTGATATTGTAGCAAATGGAACAATTTATGTAGCAAATAACCAAGGTTATAAAAAAGAAATTGTTTTCGATCCTGGAACTTCTTTTGAATATACAGAGGTACAAGAAACCACTTTTGATAACAAAGTAAATCCATTTATTAATGTAACAGGTTATGCAAAAGTTGAATTAGAATCACCATCTGAAGTCATTGGTTTTTCAGGTGTTGCAAATAATCCTGTGATGTTTAAAAAGAACAACATAACTAGAGAAACGTCAACTTATACATATAACAGCAATAATATGCCACTAAATGAAGTTTTTACAGATTTAGTCAATTCAACTTGGAGTGGAACTTACCAATATTTTTATAATCAATAAATTATAAATAAGATTTTTTAAATAATCCCGATGGTTTTTGACTGTCGGGATTATTTTTTATTATTACTTTTGACATTATAGATTTTTAATTTTTTAGATAGATAAATGAATTTCACTACCAAAGTTCCAATTGCAAAATATCAAAATCCTATAGATTATAATTCTAAAATTATTTCTATTGGTTCGTGTTTTGCTGAAAATATGGGAGAAAAATTTGATTACTTTAAGTTTCAAAATTGTGTAAATCCTTTTGGAATTATTTTTAATCCAATATCTATTGAAAATCTTATAAATAGAGCTGTAAATAAAATTGAGTTTACAGAAAAAGACATTTTTTTTCATAACGATTTATGGCATTGTTATGAAGTTCATTCAATTTTAAGTGATACTTCTTCAGAATTAATATTACAAAATTTAAATAGAGTTCTACATCTTTTTAGAACTCAAATTATAGAAGCATCCCATTTTATTCTTACTTACGGAACGTCGTGGGTTTATCGACATAAAGCGTCAAATAAAATTGTAGCCAATTGTCATAAAGTACCACAAAATCAATTTGATAAAGAAATTTTATCTGTAGAAATTATTGAAAAATCAATTGAGAATTCAATCAATTTAATTCATAAAATTAATCCAAATTGTAATTTTATTTTTACCATTTCGCCTGTGCGACATATCAAAGATGGATTTGTTGAAAACCAAAGAAGCAAAGCGCATCTTATTTCCGCAATTCATTCCTACAACCTACAACCTACAACCTACTTCCCTTCCTACGAAATTATGATGGACGAACTTCGTGATTATCGATTTTATGCCGATGATATGCTACATCCAAGTCAGTCGGCTATCGATTATATTTGGATAAAATTCTTCGAAAACTACGTTTCTGAAAGTGAATTCGGATTAATGAATCAAGTTTGTGAAATTCAAAGAGCTTTAAAACACAGGCCATTCAATCCAAATTCTGAAAGTCATCAAAAATTTTTAGCCAACCTTGAAGCTAAAATAGAACAACTTCAGCAAAAATTGCCATTCTTGCATTTTAGTTAAAATACGTATTTTTTCGTATTTCCCTCGATTAGTTTAAGTTATAAGTTTGCCTTGTAACATTAAACAAATTAGTCATGCGTATAATCAGACTTGTTTTCGGATTAACATTCTTACTTTTAATTTCTCCTGCTATCAATGCTCAAAAACCAGTTTTAACTGATGAAGAAGTCGTTGCAGAAACTGTGACAAAAGAAATTGATGAAGTATTTCAATCGCAAGAATTCACAAAAAAGAAAAACAAAAAATTTGCCGGCGTAAAAGGAACTATGGTAATTGATATTAGTGTAGTTCAAAATGGTAAAGTTGCAACTTTCTTCAAAGTTGATAGTGATATAAAGAACATTGACTTTATCAATTTTATGTCATCTTACATTTTAGATCACAAATTTCAATTCAAACTTCAAAAACAACAACGATATAAAATTCGTTACACTATTACCTTTTAAAAACAACCTCTAAACATTATTTAACAATGAAAAAATTATCAATTTTAATGCTTTCCATTTGTATGATGGGAACATTGCAATCCAATGCACAATTTGGAAAATTATTAGGCAAAGTAACTGGCGGTGGAAAATCGGCTGGTAAAAAATCAGGAAATTTCTCTACAGTTTGGGAATCAGAATTTGATAACAAAGCTAGTAGATTGGCAGTAAATGATGGTGATGGTTCTTATATTCTTGGTACAGATGACAATTCTGCTACTGTATTAGACGCCAACGGAAAAATGTTATGGAGTGGTGATTATAAAAAACTTACCACAAACAAAACTAACAAAAGTGAATACCAATATGTTATTTGGAAAGAGAAAGGTGGTTACTTGTTCTTATTTGACGAAAGAAAAATGGGAACCGATAGAGTAGCTGTTTTAGATATTGCAACTGGAAAAGAGTTGTGGAATTCTGAAGAATATCAAAACTTGATGCCTAAAGGAACAAAATCAGAAGATGGAGCAGACCAAGGCGAGTTGGAAACTGTAAAATACATCTCAGAGTTGGATGCTTTTTTAATTTCTCAAAAAGCTTCAGTTATATTGGTAAAAGCTAATACAGGTGAAAAAGTTTGGGAAACTAATCGTTTTAAAGGAGGTGTTGGAAAATACATTTACGATGCTAAAAGAAACGAAATTATCATGGTGAACTTCAAACCAACAGCTTTAGGAGCTTTATTCGCTGGATTCAAAAATCAGTTAGTAAAAATTAATGCTGTAAATGGTGAAGTCCTTTGGGATGCAACTTTCTTGGGTACTGTTGAGAAAGAATTGGTTACAAGAAGAGCTATTCTAGATTTGTGGATAAAAGGTGATAAAATTTATATGTATCTAAATGGTCTTCAGGTTTATAATATCAATAATGGTCAAAAACTTTGGGAAGCTATCTATGAAAACGATATGGATGGTGGAAAAGGTTTGTTCTCAAATTCAACAAACAAAAAATATTACAGAACTATTGCTGATCCAGTATTTGAAGAAAATGCAGTTTATTTAGTGATGTTAGGTACAAGAGATAGAACTAAATATGTTGAAAAACACGATTTAGAATCTGGTAAATTATTATGGGCATCAGAAAAAATTACTGGAGCTTTTAGTATGCCAAACTTATACAAAACAGGTGATAAAATAATGCTTCAAATTGGTGGTAAAGTTCAAGTTCAAGAATATAGAATGGAAACAAGATCATCTCCAATGGGAGGAACTTACAGAGAAAGCGTTCCTTATATCTATTGGGACTATAAAGCGCAAAAAAATGGAGTTTTGGCAATCGATGATAAAACAGGTTTAACATCATGGCGTTCAGAAAAATTCGATAAGAGAATTACAGATATCATAATTGATCAAGATAAAACAGCTTTTGTTGGTGATGGTGATGAGTTTTACGGATATGATATCGCTTCAGGAAAACAATTATTTGATGTAAAACACAACGATGCAGGAGTAGGAAAAGCTTCTGATGTAATTGATTTTGGTGATAAAGTAGTTGTGCTTTCTGAAAAAGGATTAGCTTCTTACAACAAAAAAGATGGTTCAAGAGCTTATGCAACAGACAAAATTAGAGGTGTTGATTTCTTCTATGAAGTTGAAGGAAATTACTATCTAAGAGATCAAAGAAATAGCAAAAATATTATTTATGGAATTGATATGACTAATGGCGAAACCAAAGGTTCTGTTCAATCTAAAGGTAAAGGAGGAAGCCCAAAATATGGTAGCGGAATCGACATTACTTCTGATGGTGAATTCATTTTCGCTTTCAAAGGTAAAAAAGTAGAAAAAATCAAAGTAAATAATTAGAGGTTATTACACTTTGTTGCTTGGGCTGTGACTTTGTTGCAGCCCATTTTTTAAATGAATTAATTATGAAATCGCCACTAACAAAAAGTTTGTTGCAAACAAACACCAATGATTAAATAGGCGATACCATATGTTACCTCTAAAAAAATAAAATTTAAACATATGAAAAAATATCTATATCTATTCGCTATTTTGTTTGCTTTATTTTCTGTTAATGCTCAACAGGTTCAATGGGCATCTAAGTTGATAAAATTTTCTTCCGATTTAGGTGGAAAACAATTCGGAATAAAAAGAATTTTAGGAAAACCAGATGTATTTCCTCAAGGTGGTTATAGTGGTAATGCTTGGACACCCAAAAATGCTTTAGATGGAAGAGAAACTGTTATTGTTGGTTTTGAAAAAGCACAAACAGTAAAGCAAGTAGCGGTATTCGAAAATCTTAATGCAGGTTGTGTTGTCGCTGTTGCAGTTTCTACAGATGGCGAAAAGTTTCAATACGTTTGGTCAAGAAAACCCAATTATAAAACACCAATATACAGAACGACACTAAATACAGACAGAGCTTACTACTTTGGAAGAAAAAGAAGAAAGATTCAAGACGTGCCCAATGTCTTTAATCCGGGAATTGAATATGCAATATTAGATAATTCAGTTTCAGGTGTAATTGCTGTTAAAGTAGAATTTAATTTTGCAATATTGCCGGGTCAAAAACAAATTGACGCCATAGGAATTTCAGATTCTGAAACTCCAATTGAAGTTAGCATAAATTCAAAACCTGAATTTGAAAATTTATCGAATGTTCAAAAAGTTGATTTAGCAGAGGTTATTCCTTCAACAGTTTGTATTTCTGAAGACGGAAATAAATTGTTTACATCAATAAATATATCAGATAAAGAAGAAATTATTTCTTATTCAAAAAAAGGAGATTCGTGGTCGAATAAGCAAGTAGAATCACAATTAAATTCTGGCGATTATTATAATTTTGTTGATGTTGTTAATTCAAGTTTTGTTTTAAAAGGCGGTTCAACTTACACTCCTGGTTCTAATAATACTGGATTTGAAATTTTTAATTTAGTAGATGGGAAAGCTCAATCTCAAGGACAAATAAAAGTTGCTGCTTATAACAGTTATGGAGATTTTGCAGATGCAACCATAACTAATGATAGTAAAACATTGATAATAGCTGTTGAAACCGATTTTACTCAAGGCGGTGTCGATCTTTATTTTGCTAATAAAAAAGAAGACGGAACTTATGGCATGTTGCAAAATATGGGTAAAGTCATAAATAGTGCAAACGATGATTTTACACCTCAATTATTATCTGATGGAAAAACATTATTATTTGCTTCCAATGGATTTAGCACGCTAGGGAATCACGATATTTTCGTATCGTTTAGACAAGATGATACTTGGAAAAACTGGAGTGAACCAATAAATTTAGGAAGCAAAATCAACTCAGCCGAATTTGATGGACAACCTTTTTACGACGAAAAAAATGAAATATTATATTACATATCGGCTGTAGAAGGCAAAAACCAAATCAATCAAGTTAAAATTTCTAAAGATGTTCTATTAAAGAAGAATTGATTTTATATCTTCGTTGTCAAATATATAATTCATGGCACGACAAACATCTACCGAGACCGATATTAAAAATGTGATGACTCCTTTGGTTCAAGCATTAATTCGCTCTGGAAAGATTATTTATCTAATTCTTTTTGCAATTATTGGTTTTTTAATCTACCAATTGGTTACTGTAAAAAAAGATTCATCTTCAGTAGAATACGATACTAATCTTATTCAGGAGCAAATTAAAAACGTAGGTAAATTAGTAGTTACCGAAGGACATTTCTCTCAAGTGATGACCTACAAAGACCAAAACAAGTATCTTGGAGATTTAATTTCATTTGACAAAAAAGCACTTGTAGTCATCAATGCAGATGTAACAGTAAGTTTTGATTTGAGTAAAGTACAATATGACATCGACGCTCCAAACAAGACATTAACAATTACAAGTATTCCAAAAGAGGAAATAAAAATCAGTCCGGATATTAAATATTATAATGTAGATCAAAGTACATTTAACGAATTTACAGGAGACGATTACAATAAGATTAATAAAATTGCCAAAGAAAATTTAGCAAAAAAAATAGAAAAATCTACCTTAAAATCGAATGCAAAAAACCGTTTGATAAGCGAATTGTCAAAAATATTAGTTGTAACTAATTTAATGGGTTGGAAATTACAATATAACGGAGAAGTAGTTAATTCTGATAAAGAATTTACTCAAAAAATAAAAGGATAAATACGCATTTATACGTATTGTTTTTTTAAAGCCATTAAGTCAAATTTGTAATTGATATAATGACTTTTTTTATGATTTTAAGAAGCGAATGGCGTGGTCATTTTTGCTGTCCATTTTCCCGCTATCCATTACAATCTTGTCAAAAAAGACAAGATTTTCATTACTATCGGGGCTAGTTGACAATCCATTTTTGTAAAATCATCTTCTAAAAACATCCCTAAACTGGTAGAGAAACCTTTCAATCAATCGCAAATCTTCGGTAATAATTTCAGCAGTTCCTGCCATTTCTTGTTGAAACGCTATTTCTTTTTTATAAGAAGTTTTTAGTCCATTAGGTAAAGAAATATCTATAAGAATATTTCCGTCTTTATCAGGAGTTAAAGAAATAGCTTTTATCGTTCCTTCAACTATTCCAAATTCTCTATCAGGATAATTTGCTAATCTAATATTTACTTTCTGTCCTACTTTTATTTTACCCGAGTTCTGGGCTAGTGCTTTTGCTTTACCTATAAAACCACTTTTTAAAGTTGGAATAATTGCAAAAACAGCATCGCCAGAATTTACAGTTTGATTTTCTGCCCAAAGTTGTAAATAAGAAACTTTACCAGCAATAGAAGAGCGAAAAACATAATTTAACTCCCATTCTGTGATAGCTTTTTTTAAACTATAAAAAGCCTGTATTACATTACGCTCTAAATTTACATTCTCTTTATTTTCGTTTATTTTTGTGGTTTTACTACTTCTGTTTAATTCATTTAAAGATGATTTTAATTGTGAAATAGTACTCAATAAACTTTTATAATTTTTTTGTGCCTGTAAATATTGCAAACGTTGTTTTTCTAGTTCTTGCGTTGCAATAATTCCTTTTTTATAAAGTGTTTCGTAGCGTTCTAAATCATTTTTTTGCAACTCTAATTCACTTAGATTGATTCCTTTTTGAGATTCTAATAAACCCAATCGCTCCTTTAGTTGTATTGCTTCATAACTTTGAGCTGTTCCATCAATTTTGTAAGGTTGTAATTCTTTATTGAGTTCATCTGCAATATATTCTTTTTCAAATAAAGCAAAACTACTTTCAATATCGCCAAGTTGAATTGATTTTAAACTCTCAAATGGAAAACTTGAATTATCAATATTTATAGTATCTATAATGCTTTTTAGTAGAAAAACATCTTTATAATTGGCAGAATTTTCAATTACAGCAATGGGTGTATTTTTAGTAATTACCTCTTTGTCTTTTACAAGTATTGCTTCAATTTTGCCCGATGTTTTTGCTACTAATTTTTGAGGAGGTACATAGGTTGTAACTACAATTTGAGTAGAAACAATATCGGGATATTTAACCAGCCAAGAAACAAAAAAAAGCATCAATAAAATACACAAAACAATAACAGAACCCCAACGGATTAACCAATGCGGCACACGAGTAAGTATTTCTTGTACCTCTTCACTTCTTAATTCTATTTCTGTATGTTCCATTTCAAAATTCGTTATTCAACATTCAAAATTCGTTAATCTTCAATAGTTAATCATTAACTTCCTAATTGCAATTGATTTTTTACCAGCTTAAAATAACTTCCTTTCAAATCTATTAGCTCTTTATGATTACCAATTTCAACAATCTTACCTTTCTCTAAAACTACAATTTGGTCAGCATTCATAACAGTACTTAATCGATGTGCGATTACGACAACTGTTTTATTTTTAAAGAAAACATCCAGTTTCTCCATAATCTCCTTTTCATTATTAGCATCTAGGGCAGAAGTCGCTTCATCAAAAAACAACATTTCGGGATTTTTATAAACTGCTCTCGCAATTAAAAGACGTTGTTTTTGTCCTGTACTCATTCCAACGCCTTCCATTCCAATTTTTGTATTATAACCTAGTGGATAATCTTGTATAAACTCTCTTATATTGGCTACATCTGATGCGTAAACTAAACGCTCTTTATCAATTATATCAACACCAATTGCAATATTATTAGCAATAGTATCACTAAATATATAACCTTCTTGCATTACGGTTCCAACGTGCGAACGCCAACTTTTTTGAGCAATGTTCTTCAAATTAACCCCACGCAAACTTGTCATTGCTTCGCCAGTTCGAGCAAAGCTCTCGCGTCCAACGCTAGGAGGAATCTCATTAGAGTTACACAACATAATGTCACCACTATTAGGCTCATAAAACTTCAACAACAATTTCATTAAAGTAGTTTTACCGCTTCCGCTAGTTCCAACAATAGCAGTTATTTTATTGGCTGGAATCGTTAAATTTAAATCTTGTAAAACATTAACATCCGAACCAGTATATCTAAAAGATAAATCCTTAATTACAATGTCGCTGTTTTCTGGAATCTCGTTTGTTTGCGTTGCAGATTGTTGACTTTCATCTTCTTTCTCGTGAATTTCACTCAATCTAGCCAGTGATATTTTGGCATCTTGGGCTTCTCGGATAAAGTCAATTAATTGCAGTACTGGAGCATTTAAACTTCCAACAATGCTACTAATTGCCATCATCATACCAAGTGTTATTTGTCCGTCAATAACTAATTTTGCAGATAGAAAAATGATGATAATATTTTTTAATTCATTGATAAAATTAGAACCTATAGTTTGTGTTTGTTCTAAAACCAATCCTTTCATGGAAACTTTAAACAATCTAGCTTGAATGTATTCCCAACCCCAACGTTTTTGCTTTTCGGCATTATGAAGTTTAATCTCTTGCATTCCATTGATAAGTTCAATTACTTTGCTTTGCTCTTGTGAAACCTCCGAAAATCGTTTATAGTCGAGTTCTTTTCGCCTTTTTAAAAATAGCGTAACCCATACAAAATAGAATATACTTCCAATAAAAAAAACCGCAAATATTTTTAGATTATAGTAAGCTAAAACGCCACCCATAATAACCATATTAATTGCAGAAAACAAAACACTTAAAGAAGATGTAGTTAAAATTCTTTCAATTCTATGATGGTCATTGATGCGTTGCATAATGTCGCCTGTCATTCTAACATCAAAGAACGAAATAGGTAAATTCATTAACTTGATAAAGAAATCAGAAATCAAAGAAATGTTTATTCGTGTAGATAGATTAAGTAAAATCCAACTTCTAATTAGTTCCAATGCTGTACGCCCAAAAAACAAAAACAATTGAGCAAAAAGCACTAAATAAATAAAATGAATATTTTGATTTTGAATACCAACATCAACAATACTTTGAGTTAGAAAAGGAAATATCAATTGCAATAAACTACCTGCTAAAAGCCCAATAGCAAGTTGAATCACAAAAGACTTGTAAGGAAATAGATATTTAAATAATAAGGAAAAGCCAAAAGCTTTTTTGTCTTCTTTATCAAATTCCGATTGATGAAATTTAACGGTCGGCTCTAATAACAATGCAATGCCTTCTTCAGTTGTTTCATCGGCATTATTGCCAATCCAAAATTTTATAAACTCCTCTTTTGAGTATTCGATTAAACCGTGTGCTGGGTCAGAAATGTAAAAGATGTCTTTTTTAATTTTGTAAAGAACTACATAATGCTCACTATTCCAATGTAAAATGCAAGGAAGTGGGGCTTCTAATAATTTATTTAAGTTAACTTTAATTCCTAATGTTTTAAAACCTATATTTTCTCCAGCATCTGAAACATTTAAAAGATTACTACCTTCGCGAGTGGTTTCGCTAAAAGTTCTTAACGTTTGAATATTGAGTGTTTTGCCATAATATTTGGCAATAATTTTTAAACAAGTTGGACCGCAGTCTTTGGTGTCGGGTTGTTTGTAGAATGGGAAATTTTTACGCATTTTTTTATCTGCAATCAGAAATCGTTAATCTTCAATCGTTAATCAATTATTTTTAACTAAATCTTGCATACCATAATATTCAATTGCTTTTTCTTTAAGCGGATTGGTACTCCATTCTTCCCAAACATTAGTATAAGGATTGTAGCCACATTTTAATGGTTTGGATAAATCAATGTCTTCTTCAAAATGGGTGCGTTCAGTATAAGCACGACAATCGGTACAAATATGTCGAAATTCACAATCTTTGCAAACTGCTATCATATCTTTATTTACATTCCAGTATTTTTTAAAATCAGGATGATTTAACGCCTCCTCAAGTGTAGTGTCTTTAATGTTGCCAAAATGTTTAGGCATTGATGGGCAGTTTCTAATGTTGCCATCTTTGTCAATGGATATTTTACGATTAAGGCAGGTGTTGTGTTGTTGAGATTCCGTATAAAGAGTAATATTTGAATAAAAATACTCTTGGTTTATGATTCCGCAATGGCTTTCATTAACGATGTTTCTTTTTACATGCATAATGTAACCCATTTTTTCTCTTATTGGGGGATAGCTTTTATCATACAACGAATTAAAAAGGACAATTGAATGAATTCTGCTGTTTTCTGCAATCAATTCTGTTACTGCTTCTATATTGAAGTTTTCGTGAAATGGAAGTACGAAATCTATAGAGACAATTCTAGATTTTTCTTCTTTTAAAATTTGGACAACTTCAGTAATATAATCCAAACTGATTTTTTTAAAAAATCTCAATTGAATATGTGAGCATTTCAATTTTTCAAATTGAGGTAGTAAACTCTTTAATTCGTGCATTATCTCATCATAATCAATAATCATGTTTGTTATTAAAGATGGGGAATGCCATTGGTTGTTAATTTTTGGAAAAAGTTGAGGATTTTCATTAAAAAAAATCAATTTATTATCAAACAAAAAATCAAAATATTCGTCAATAATTTCGTCATATTCATTTTCAAACTCTTTCTTTACAAAATTTATTGTCTCACCATTATATTTTTCAATAATGTCATACAATCCATTCGGAATAAAATGATATTGATTGTTTTTGACATCACAAATCAGACTTCTGTTAGCCCCTTTTATAGGTAAACAGTCAGCAAAAAGAATAAAATTTTTAGATTTCAACTTAAAATATTTTTGATATTGGTTTTACAAATGGTTTTGTTATATTTCTTGAGTTTTTATATGCGCTTATTGCAATGAGACTGCTTTTTGGTTTTTCTTTGCTTTGCTCGTCAAGTCTTAACTGAAGTCCATTAAAAATATTTATAGGTTTTTTAGTTTCCATGGGTTAATTTTTTTGCCATTAGATATTCTAGATGAAAATTACAGGCGTTGTTTATAAAACTAATTTGTCCTGTTGGGTTTATTTCTAGAAAATAGTATTCATTATTGCTATACATCAAATCGGCAGAACCATAATTTAGATTGAATTTCTGAAAAACTTTTTTTAATTTTTCCACTATTTCTTGTGGTAATTTAAAGGGCACAAATCTTAAATTATCCATTTTTATAAATTTGGTTCTAATATCAATACTATTCTCAAAATTGAAAATAGCCGTTGATTGAAAATGACCAGCAATATAAATTACTCTAATTTCAAAATCAGCAATAATTCTTTCTTGAAAAAACGAAATTGAAAACTCTTTTGGTGTTTGAGTCAAAATTTTATTCGTGATTGGAAACGTAAGGTTAAAGTTATATAAGAACTCATCATCTTGATAATAATAACTATCTAGTATTCTTTTTGATATAATCCCGTTTTTATTTTCATACTTTTTAAAGAAATCTTCTAGTTTTTCTTTATTTCCGGTTATCAAAGTATGAGGGATTTTGAGACCTTGTTTTTTAGCTTCGAGCATAATATCCAGTCTATTTATTTCAAAATCCGCAATTCTTTTTCCTATCCTTTTTGTTGTTTTTTGTAAAAGATAGCCGTCGTTTAGAATTTCATAACATTTGTCTTCATAGTCATCGTTTTCTGAACTAATAACTCCACCATTAAACCAAACACTTTTAATTTTTTCAAAATCAACACTTTCAAAATAATTACCATTAACTAGATAAGAACTTTTTTCATTACTAAAGTCCATTTCTTCAATAGTAATTCTATCCGATTCACTAATTCTAATAAAATCAACATTTAAACAATCGATGACATCGTTTACAAAATCGTCAACATCTTTACTGTAAATTAATACCATTGCATAAATTTATTTTTCATAAAACTCCCAATCATCGGTAAGCTTCATAATTAAATTGAATTTTCCTTCGTAATATTTATCATATTCTTCTGGGTGTTCTTTATTGTATTCAGTTATAATATAATCACCAAGATCAACAATAAATTGATGTGGATTACTAAACTTAAATACTATTTTTCTAACCTGTAAATCATTGTTTCCACACGATTTATCATTGTATAAATTCCCTTTATATATATGTAAACAGGCACCTGGGAAATTTTTGTGATTACCACTTCGCTCTTTATCATATTCTAACAATTCGACACTTTTATCAAGTAGTTCCATAAGTTTTGAAAGTCCTTTTGGTTTTTGCTGTACTGCATGTCTAATAATTACGTTATAAGCTGGCGATTGAATTAATATAGTATCATTCTTTGTAAAAACACCAATTTTTTCTTCAGATGGATAGCCTTCTTTTTGTAACAATGCTATTAATTTATCTGTAACTCTTTCTGTAGTTTCATATAGAATTTTGGGTTCTTTTCTGTTTTCCTCTCCATAATCTGCTTGGTCTTCGTTTAGTAATTCTTCTATTTGAACTTTTAAGTTACTGTTTATTTTTTTCTGGTTTATATTATAAATGGAATCATATTGAGTGCTGAAATTTTTCCAATCAATACTTCTTTTTAACGGATTAAAAATTTTAGAATTAAAATAAGAAATTTTTACCCCTTTATCTGCTAACTTTTTACCCCAAACAATAGCAGTCTTTAAATCCCTAGATAAAATAGCGCAACGGATAGCATTATGGATATCTCTTGCATAAAGAGTTGGATATCTCTGGTTAAGCAAATTATATTCTTCTTTGGCATTTACATACTTTTTTTGCAAAATAAAATTTTCAGCTTTTTCTGTATAGGTGTAGTAATTGATTTCTTTGGATTTTAGCTTTTCTTTTTCAATGTCAGATACTAATACATTCTTAATGATAAGCGTTTTATAAGCAACTTCCTCTTTTTGTTTTCTTCTTTTTCGATTATTCTTCTTAGGATAATATACCATTGATCCTATATCAAAAATTTCAGAATAACAGTCTTGGTCTCCAAATGCAAGGAGAGTATTCTTTGTTACTTTTCCTTTTATCTTAAATTCCCTCCTTCCTTTTGAAGAAGTAGTTCGATGGTGAGAACAGTTTTTAAAATAAAAAGCGGGAAATGAATCCAAAATTGTGGTTTCATCCACATCATTGTTGTTTAATTTAACCTCAATATAGTCCTCATTGACAATTTTACTATAAAATAAGTTTTTTGTAGTATCTATCTTTTCTCCTAGAAAGACATCAATTCTGTTTACTATACCATTTTCTAATAGTTCTTTTTTTGCTAAATCACCCCAACCTCCAGATATATATCCTTCAATCTCAATTATGCTATCTTTAGGATTAAACATAGCCTTTTGAAAATCGACTTTCAAAAAATGCACATGAAAATCTTCCCAAAAAATAAAATTTCTATAATCTTTACTCTTAAAAGTTATTCCATAATTTATAAATCCTTTGTAATTTCTGTCTTCAACAAAGTACGGATGTATTAGGGTATCATTTTTTTTAGGAAACAATCTATTCTTATACTTCCACAAATTATAGGTTTTATCATAAACTTTGTTTCTTTCAAAATCTTGTTGATGATATTTGCTTTTATATCGATTACTTTGCCCATAAGTCAAATTAATAAAAAGAGTATTTAAGATGAAAAGTAACGATATAAAAATTGTGTTTTTCATAGTAATAAATGGTAAGACATTTTCAATTTTAGTATTCTTTTTCAGAACGAATATAATTTTTTAATCTTAATTGGATGATTTATTTAACGACTTATAAAAAATGGAAGTAAGCCTAAATTAAACTTAAATTAATTCAGGCTTACTAAAAAGTAACAAATAAAAAATCATTTTACTTGCCCTATCTCGGCTGGCATTCCGAAAAACTAATTATCTTGACGTTAGTTCTGTCATGATAAGTAATATTTCCATTACCACGATCTATATCATATCCAAAATCATAATCATAACACGCACCCATATTGGATGATACAGTTCCACCTCCACATCCATGACCTCCTGGAGTTCGAGTTCCACCACCATTCAATTTAAACATTTGCTCTTTTTTTAGAGCTTTGTCTTGAAATTTGTCTAATTTTAAATTTTCTAGTTTCATCTTTTCTATTTTTTAGATGATTAATAAAATAATTTTTGTTACTCAAAAAAAAATCAAAATCAATTTTAATAATACTCGTGCACTAGGTTCAAAAAAATGATGTTCAATTTTTTTTAGCTAATTTATAAGGTTGTTTTTTAAATTCCAATACAAAGTTATGCGAATTTTATGCGAAAATTATTTTGCATAATTTTACACAAGTACTTTAAATAATTGTATTTTCTTTTATATCAATTACTTTGACCTCTAACTAAGTAAGTAAAAAGAGTATTTAAGATGAAAACGAATGATAAAAAAAATTGTTTTTTATATTGATGAATGGTAAAACATTTCAATTTTAGTCTTAATGATTACTTCTTTTCAGAATAGACATAATTTTTTATGTTAATTGAAGGATTTAATTGATGATTAAAAAAAAATGATAAGTATGCCTAAATTAACTTAAAACCCATTCAGGCATACTAAAAAAAACCTTTTTTAATTTTTAGGCGTTCTGCATTCCATTACATTCCGCGGAAGTAATTTTTTTAAGATTTGTTCTGTCGTGATATGTAATGTGTCCATTTCCTCTATTTATATCATACCCAAAGTTGTAAGAATAAATAGTACTCATATCAGAAGATACAGTTCCAGCGCCACATCCAAATCCTCCTGCGGTTACTGTATTACCTCCATTCAATTTAAACATTTGCTCTTTTTTTAGAGCTTTGTCTTGAAATTTGTCTAATTTTAAATTTTCTAGTTTCATCTTTTCTATTTTTTAGATGATTAATAAAATATTTTTTGTTTCTCTAAATAAATCAAAATCAATTTTAATACTACTCGTGCACTAAGGTTCAAAAAGCTAATGTTTAATTTTTTTGCTAATATATATGGTTGTTTTTTAAATTCTAATAAAAAATTATGCGAATTTTATGCGAAAATTATTTTGCATAATTTTGCATAAGTAATTTAGATAATTATATTTGCTTAAAAACTAATACACTATGATAAAAGAAAAACTTAGAGAGGTAAGAGAAAAAAAAGGATTTTCTCAAGAGCAATTAGCTGAATTAGTTGGTATGACACAACCTAATTATAGTCGTAGAGAAAACGGCTTTAAAAAAATATCTTCTCAAGAATGGGATTTGTTTGCTAAAAAACTGGATGTGAATAAGGAGCAAATTTATGAAGAGGATAATCAAAATGTAGTCTATAAAAACATAAAAGGGAATAGTTTTAATTCAGGTAATATTAGTTATTTTAACGTTCCAGATTTTGTTTTAGAGCATATAGAGTTGTTAAAAGTTCTGAACAAAGAATTAAAAGAAGAAATCCAATCTCTAAAAGACCAATTAAAACTTTAACAAAACTTTAAAAAGTTGCAATACAATACTATAACCCATTTAATGTTTATAAATAATTAACTTTAAAAATTATATAGTATGACAACAGTTCAAAGAATTTACAAAACCAAAGATGTCGATATGCTTATTGCAGCAGCAACAATTATCGAAACAGCAATTACCAACAAAGCATTTTTACAAACCAAGCGTTCCACATGGGCAGATCCATTCTTCGAAGATCTTCAGTCCGAAATCAACACAACAATTCAATCATTTCTTGGTATAGACAGTGCAAAAGATTTACGTCAAGCAACACAAGTAGTTTTAAACATTCAACGTCAAGCCATAAAAGACCTAGCCGAGGTAAAAGTGCAACTTGTAGAAGATTTTAAAACCAATCCAACACGTCAAACAGAAATTTTAACCCAACTCGGTTTTACAAGCTATCACAAAGCAGCCCAAAAAGGCGACCAAGAAGCACTTATAAACTTACTCTACCAATTCAAAACCAATTTAACACCAGCATTAGCAACCGAAATAGAAACCCAAGGAACAGCAATGTCAATGTTAAATACAATTACAGCCTATGCCGACACCCTAAAAGCTGCCGACATAACACAAGAAAACAATAAAGGAATTCGCAAAACAATTACTGCCGAAGCAATAACACAATTCAATTTAATATACAGTAAAGTAATTAGTGTTTCTAAAATTTCTACAAAGTTTTATAAAGATAGTCCTGCACAAAAAGATCAATTCAGTTTCAGTAAAGTTTCTAAAGCCATAAATGCTTCAAAAAAAGTAACACCAACACCACCAACAACTTAAAGAATACAATCAAATCAATTTTTAAAAGCCGTTTCTTTTTTATAAGAAAACGGCATTTTTTTTTAGATACGCATCTGTAATAATCCGTTAAATCAGTGACAATCTGTAGCAAAAAAATATAAGGAAGAAAAAAAGTAATAACCAATTACATAAAAATCACTTTAGAATAGATTCTAATAAATCATAAGCTGTTACATCCAGTAAATTAACCAAAATAGCCATAGAGTTATATTAACCGCTTACAAATAGAACCTAAAAAAGCATAAAGAAATGTAAGAGTTTTGCTAGCGCAAAACTCTTTTTATTTTTAACAAAAAAACTATCTTTACAGCCAATAATATAATTTCAATGATACAATCAGTAGAACCGAATATTGCAGATTTAGCTAATGGATGGCTTAAAACCCACAAGTTAAATTATAAATTAGAACAAGAATCTTTAAATGCAGAAATTGACAAAGCACTTTCAGATTATTTTACTAAAAATGGAGGAACAGGCGCAAACCGTCCTGATGCAAAACTATTATTGCAAGACAAAAATTTAAACTTCTACCCTATACTTATTGAGTATAAAGGTTATAAAAATAGCTTAGTAAAACTTGATGCAAACCATCAAGTAGAAAACAGAACCGCTAAAAATGAACCTCATTTTAAAAACATCAATTCATTTGCCGTAAATGGAGCAGTACATTATGCTAATGCACTTCTGCATCATACAAGTTACACCGACATTATAGCAATCGGTATGACAGGTCATAAAGATGAAAGCGGAAAAATACACTATAAAATAGGAGTTTATTTTGTTTCTAAAAACAACTTTGGTGTTGGGCAAAAAGTGGGTGAGTTTTCAGATTTTTCTTTTTTAGCACCTAAAAACTTTGATGCGTTTATTGAAAAAGTAAAAACTTTGAGTTTAACACAAAAAGAAATAGACAAACTAAAAGAGCAACGAGAAAAAGAAATAGATACAAGTTTAAGAAAACTTAATCACGACATTTATGACAACGAAAAAGGTTTAGGAGAAAATGACCGCGTATATCTTGTAGCCGCTTCAATTATTGCAACACTCGGTATTCCTGGTAAAGTTGCACCACTTGAAAAATCCGATTTCAAATCTTCAATTGAAGTTGGTAATACAGACGGTGACATTATAGTTAGAAAAATAAAAGCCTTTTTAGATGCAAAGGAAATTCCCACAGAAAAGAAAAATCTCATACTTCGCACATTACAAAACACTCTTACTACCGAAAACATAAATAAGGTTGAAAACGGTGAAAGCCAACTAAAAAGAGTTTTTACTAAAATCGTTGATGATTTAGGCATATACTACAAAATAGGTTTAACAACCGATTTTACAGGAAAACTATTTAACGAAATGTACGGTTGGTTAGGTTTTTCACAAGACAAACTAAATGATGTTGTACTTACGCCATCTTATGTTTCAAATCTTTTAGTAAAATTAGCACGTGTAAACAAAGATTCTTATGTTTGGGATTTTGCAACAGGTTCAGCAGGTTTATTGGTTGCTGCTATGAACGAAATGTTAAATGATGCAAAAAACACCATTACTTCACCAAAAGAACTTACACAAAAAGAAATTAAAATTAAGGCCGAACAATTACTTGGTTTAGAATTGCTATCAAGCGTTTATATGTTAGCTATCCTAAATATGATTTTAATGGGCGATGGTAGCTCCAACATTTTAAACAAAGATTCATTAAGTGATTTTGATGGCAATTATGGTTATGGTAAAACCAATAATAAATTTCCAGCCGATGCTTTTATATTAAATCCACCATACTCTGCAAGTGGCAACGGCATGAACTTTGTTGAAAAAGCATTGGGAATGATGAATAAAGGCTATGCATCAATTATTATTCAAAATTCTGCCGGTTCGGGTAAAGCTAAAGAATACAACCAAAAAATATTAGAAAAACATACACTATTGGCAAGTATAAAAATGCCTGCCGACATTTTTATAGGTAAGTCAAGTGTAAACACCAATATATATGTTTTCAAAATAAACGAAAGACACCATAAAGACGAAATGGTAAAGTTTATCGATTTTTCTAATGATGGCTACTCAAGAACCAACCGCAAAAAAGCAAGCAATAACTTAAAAGATACTAATCAAGCCAAAGAACGCTATGAAGAATTAATAAACTTGGTGCGTTTTGGGAAAAGCAAACTCAATATTTTTACAGAGAAAGAGTATCACGAAGCAACTATAGACCCAAAAAACGGTGCAGACTGGAATCAATCGGCACCAATCGACACCAAGCCAACTTTACAAGATTTCAAAAAAACAGTAAGTGATTATTTAGCTTGGGAAATAAGCAGTATTCTAAAACAACAAATCCAACAAGAAGAAAGTCTGGGAAAGTAGAAACCTCACTTAACGAAAAATTGCAAAAAGTTAAGTGGGGTGAATTTAATTTAGGGGATTTGTTTGAAATAAATCCAACCAAATATTATCGTTTACAAAATGAAGAGATAATTTCTAAAAATGGTAAAGTTCCTTTAATTTCTAATTCGTCAACAGAAAATGGCGTTATGGGTTTTTCAAATTTAAAACCAATCAATAAAGGAAATACATTAACTTGTTCAGATACAACATTAGGTGCAGACACAATGTTTTATCAACAAAATGATTTTATTGGTTATTCTCACATTCAGCATTTAGCGCCAAAAATTAGACAATTTAATAAATCTATTGCTAGCTTTATTATTTCGGCAAGTAGAGTTTCTACATCTAAACAGTATGATTATGGTAATAAATTTAATCGAGTTGCCATGAATAAAACCAAAATTCAGCTTCCATCTAAAAACGGAAAGATAGATTTTGATTTTATAGAAAACTTTATTGCAGAGTTGGAGGCAGAACGTATTAAAAAATTAGATGCCTATTTATTTAGCAAAGGGCTAAAAGATTATATCTTAACAGTTGAAGAAAAAAATGCTTTACAAGAGTTTGAAAATGGTAAATTAAGTTGGTATGAGTTTAATTTAGAAAGCTTATTTGAAATTGCAACAGGCAGAGATGTTATAATCGGCAATGTTATAAAAGGAAATATTCCTTTAATTAGTCATCAACACAATAATAATGGTATTACAGAAAAAATTAAACAATTAAAAAACAGAAGATTATTTAATTGTAAAGATACACTACCTCTCGCAGACAGAGGTGTGTTTTTAGCAACAACACAAAATGAAAATTTTCATATTGGAACAAGGGTTAAAGCATTGACATTTAAAGATGGTGAAAAAAAATTAAAAAGTAGATTGTTTTTTGTTACCTCAATAAATAAACTACAAGTTCTATTTACAGACTATTCAAGTAATGCTACAGATAATTTACCAAATCTTAAAATACAAATCCTTGCTAATAAAAACAAACCCAATTATGTACTAATGGAAACCTTAATTTCTGCTATTCAAAAACTAGTTATAAAAGACGTCGTTTTGTATGTCAATAATAAAATAAATGTCTAACCTTTTCGTAATCCACTTATTTTTATCCAAAGTATTTGTTTTGTTAGTAATACTTCAAATCCAGTTTATCTGTAGCATCAACAAGTAACTTATCAAGTTCAAAAACTAACAAAATTATAGTTTAGCCCATACAACAGCAATGCTAAAAACAGCCTACAAATACAAAGTTAATAAACGCCAAACCGCTTTCAGCTGTTTAATATAAATATGAAACTCATTTAGAAAAAGATTACAAACTATCGATGCAACCGTCTATATTATTAGACAGGCAAAACAATAATCCGTTAAATCTGTGATAATCTGTGGCGAAAAAAATCATAACAAAGAAAAAAAAGTAATAAGCCGCCACAAAATACTAATCTACGGTAACTCAAAAGTAACCTACGGAAATTAAATAGTAACCTGCGGAAGCTCTAAAGAAAATTCGGAAATTCAAAAGTAACCTACGGAAATTTAATAGTAACCTGCGGAACCTTTAAAGAAAATTTGGAAACTACATAGTAACCTACGGAAATTAAATAGTAGTCTATGGAAGCTTTATAGAAAATTCGGAAACTCAAAAGTTACTTGCGGAAATTAAATTGTAACCTACGGAAGCTTTACAGAAAATTCGGAAACTCAAAAGTAACCTACGGAAATTAAATAGTAACCTACGGCAGCTTTATCGACAATTCGGAAACTCTAAAGTAACTTACGGAAGTACAGAAAAAACTACAATTTATTTTCCAAGCTACTCCATCCACCACCATTCATAACATCAATACCATTGTTTTTCAAAATCGATGCGGCTTGAGCACTTCGCATGCCACTTCTACAACATACAATAACAGGTTTTTCTAATCTTTTAATTTCATTAACCTTAGAAAAAATGTTGTCTAACGGAATGTTTTTAGAGTTCTTAATATGACCTTCTCTAAACTCACCAACTGTTCTTACATCAATAATAACAGCTCCTTTATCCATGTATTCTTTTACGCTCTCCGATTTTCCACCTAAACCTAACATACTTAATAATCCCATGTTTTATATTTTTAATTTGTTTTCTATTTCAGATTTTACGGCAAAATTAATGGTATACATCCTATAAAGTTGTAACAAAAGTTACCCAAGTCAAAAAAATCTTTATATTTGATTCGTATGAAGATTACCGACCGCAAAACCGAAATCGTAAACGTATCCGCAAAACTTTTTAAAGAAAAAGGCTATAGCGCAGTAACTATGCGTGACATCGCTCAAGCTATGGATATCAAAGCCGCAAGTCTATACAATCACATCAAGTCCAAACAAGAAATTTTAGTTTTAATAATCATCGAAATTGCTGAGGAATTTACCAATGTAATGAACGAAATAGTAGCTTCTGAAATTTCATCCATACATAAAATAGAACGAGTAATAGATTTGCATATAGACATTACATTAAGAAATCCTGATGCTCTAGCTTGCCTAAACAACGATTGGATGCATCTAGAAGACAATGATTTGAAGTATTTTATAAAAATGCGAAATGACTATGAACAAAATTTCCGAAATATTGTAAAAAAAGGGATTCTAAACAATGAAATAGTAAACCTTAACATCGAAGTCATCATTTTCTCAACTCTTTCCACGTTGCGAACTTTATACCTTTGGTACGATAAAACCAAAAGTCTTAACGGAAAAATTCTAAAAAGTAATATGAAAAAAGTATTGCTTAACGGAATAATATAAACTCAGTTATTAGATTCTTTCAATTTTTAGATTTCTCCAATCGGTGTTCCAAAACAATTGTTAACGATTAAATAAAAATTACAACGTTTTCGTAACATATTAAAATTTTCACTAAATTTGCATAACAAACTAACAAGTGTTAGTTAAAAATTATTCAGTGGTTATGTCAAAATTTCACAGCATAAAAATTGCCGATATTTATAAGGAAACCAAAGATTGTTCCGTACTTTCTTTTGAAATTCCACAAGAATTAAAGCAAGAATTCCAATACAAACCAGGACAACATCTCACGCTAAAAACTAAAATTGACGGTGAAGATGTGCGTCGTTCTTATTCATTATGTTCGTCTCCAATCGAAAATAAATGGAAAGTAGCCGTTAAAAAAATCAATGGCGGATTGTTTTCAACCTACGTAAACGAAACGCTAAAAAGTGGTGATATCCTAGAAATAATGCCGCCAAGCGGAAAGTTCAACGTAGAAATCGACACCCAAAAAGCCAAAAATTACATAGCATTCGCAGCAGGAAGCGGCATCACGCCAATTCTGTCAATAATAAAAACACATTTAAAATCAGAGCCAAACAGCACTTTTAAATTATTTTATTTAAATCGTTCCGTAAAATCCATTATCTTTAAAGAAGAAATTGAACAACTTAAAAACTTGTATTTCAATCGTTTCGAAATTTTTCATTTCCTAACCAAAGAACATCGAGCATCCGAATTGTTTAACGGAAGATTTACCAAAGAAAAAATTCAGGTGTTGACTGAAAAAATAATTGATATTCCAGCAACCGACGATTGTTTTATCTGCGGACCAGAAGATATGATTTTCCTATTACGCGACGAATTAACAGCCGCGGGATTAGATAGCGATAAAATACATTACGAGTTGTTCACTTCCGGAATTTCCGAAGAAGACAAAAAGCGTATTCAAAGAATAGTAGAAAATAAAGTAAACGGAACTGATATTACTATCATCGACGGCGGAAAAGAATTCCATTTCGTGATGGACGAAGCCTACGACAACATTCTCGATGGCGCATTAGCAGCCGGAGCCGATTTACCATTTGCCTGCAAAGGCGGTGTATGCAGCACTTGCAAATGCAAAGTTTTAGAAGGCGAAGTCGAAATGAAAGTCAACTACGCACTCGACGCACACGAAGTCGCAAAAGGATTGGTTTTAAGCTGTCAAGCCGTTCCAACAACAGACAAAGTAGTAGTCGATTTTGGCGTGTAATGTCAGGCTGAGCTTGTCGAAGTCAGAAGCGAATGGTTTGGGTATTTTAGCAATCCATTTTCCTGCTTTCCGCAGTATCTTTTTTTGCAAAAAAGGATACTTGCTCCAATCAGGGCTAGATAGTAAACGAATTGAATAAAAATAAAATATAAAACAACAAAATCTTAATGAACCTTAATAACTTAATGGTTTAAAAGAAAAAATATAATTTGCGAATTTGCGGTAAAATAAAAATCAGTTTAAATCTGTATAATCCGTTAAATCCGTGGCAAAATAATAAAATAATAATCGTTCAAAGTTACTGCAAAGTAAAATATTACGGCGACTGAACACTGAACACTAATTCAAAAAAGTATGTCAGAAAAAGAAGTAAAAAATTTAGAAGAAATCTTTGATGCACGAATTGCAAGAGACGAAAAAATCGAACCAAAAGATTGGATGCCCGAAAAATACCGTCAAACCCATATTCGTCAAATTTCCCAACACGCACATTCCGAAATCGTAGGAATGCTACCCGAAGGAAATTGGATAACACGTGCGCCATCGTTAAAAAGAAAAGTAGCACTTTTGGCCAAAATCCAAGACGAAGCCGGACACGGTTTATACCTGTATTCTGCTTGTGAAACCTTAGGTATTTCACGCGAAGAATTATACGAACAATTGCATTCCGGAAAAGCAAAATATTCTAGTATTTTCAATTATCCAACACTAACTTGGGCCGATATGGGCGCAATTGGCTGGCTTGTTGATGGTGCTGCTATTATCAATCAAGTGCCTTTGTGTTCAACATCTTTCGGACCATACGCAAGAGCAATGGTTCGTGTTTGCAAAGAAGAAAGTTTTCACCAACGTCAAGGTTTTCAAATTATGATGACCTTAGCAGAAGGAACTCCAGAGCAAAAAGAAATGGCTCAAGATGCATTAAACCGTTGGTGGTGGCCAGCATTAATGATGCTCGGACCATTAGATGCCGAATCGGTTCACACTGAGCAATCAATGAAATGGAAACTGAAACGTAAAAGCAACGACGATTTGCGTCAACAATTTGTAGATCAAACCGTTCCTCAAGCTGAAATGATTGGTCTAACCATTCCAGATCCAGATTTAAAATGGAACGAAGAGAAAAAATCCTATGATTTCGGAGAAATGAATTGGGACGAATTTTGGCAGGTTGTAAAAGGCCACGGACCTTGTAATAAAGAACGTATCTCAGCAAGAGTAAACGCTTGGGAAAAAGGAAAATGGGTTCGCGACGCTGCAATGGCATACGCCGAAAAACAAGCAAATAAAGAAGTAAAACAAGCAATATAAATTAGGTGTTAGGTATTGGGTGGTAGGTCTTAGAAGTTTCCTACAACCTACAACCTACAACCTACAACCTTAACACTATGAAGAATTGGCCACTTTGGGAAGTATTTATAAGAAGTAAAAACGGATTAGAACACCGCCACTGCGGAAGTTTACACGCAAGCGATGCAACAATGGCATTAGAAAACGCACGCGATGTTTACACACGACGTATGGAAGGCGTTAGTATTTGGGTTGTTCCATCAGCACAAATCACAGCATCAAATCCAGACGACAGCGCCGAACTTTTCGATCCTGCAAAAGACAAAGCCTACCGTCATCCAACTTTTTACGAATTGCCTGACGAGTTAAAACATATGTAATTAGGTGATCGGTATTAGGTTTTTGGTATTAGGAAAAAATGAATGTCCTACAACCTACAACCTACAACCTTCAACCTACAACCTTTTCAAAATGAACAACAATTTAATTCAATACATATACGGAATTGCAGATAATTCTCTAATTCTAGGGCAACGCCTCGGTGAACTTTGCGGTCACGGTCCAAGTCTAGAAACCGATATTGCAATGACAAATATTTCTCTAGATTTATTCGGTCAAGTACGTAGTTATTTTCAATATGCAGCCAAATTAATCGGAGGCGATGCCACAGAAGATACAATCGCTTTCCTAAGAAAAGAAAGAGAATATAAAAACGTTTTGTTGGTTGAACAACCCAATCAAGATTTTGCCAGTTCCATTGCAAGACAATTTCTATTCGATGTCTATCATTTATTAGTATTAGAAGAATTACAAAATAGTAAAGACGAAACCTTATCGGCTATTGCCAAAAAAAGTATCAAAGAAGTTTCCTATCACACAAGATTTTCTTCCGATTGGATCAGAAGATTAGGTGACGGAACAGAGGAAAGTCATAACAGAATCCAAACCGCAATCAACGATTTATGGATTTTCACAGACGAATTATTTCATCAAACCGATGCAGATAAAGCTATGGTAACTGAAGGAATTGGAGTGGATGTAACCCTTTTAAAAGCAAATTACTTTAAAAAAGTAAACGAAATTTTAGAAGAAGCAACATTGCAAATTCCAACAATAGAATACTTCCAAAAAGGAGGAAAACAAGGAATTCACAGCGAACATATGGGATATCTTTTAGCACAAATGCAATACATGCAATTAGCTTATCCGAATATGAATTGGTAGAAAATGATTTGTCATTCTGAACTTGTTTCAGAATCTCATAAAAACAAAAATGACAGAAACAACAGAACATATCGACCAAAAACTCTTCGAAATACTAGAAACAGTATCCGATCCAGAAATTCCAGTATTATCAATAATGGAAATGGGAGTAGTACGTTCTGCCAAAATAATAAATAATATTGTTGAAGTTCAAATCACACCAACCTACAGCGGTTGCCCAGCAATGGATGTAATTGGAGATGATATAAAATTAGCATTCAAACAAAAAGGCTACGAAGCCAAAGTAGAATTAATCCTTTCGCCAGCATGGACAACCGATTGGATTACGCCAAAAGGCCGATTAGCATTAGAAAAATACGGAATTGCTTCACCATTATCAGAATCAGCCGATAAAGAAGCACTTCTAGGCAATAAAAAGTTAGTAAAATGTCCGCAATGCGGTTCATTCAATACAAAATTAGTAAGTCAATTTGGTTCCACAGCGTGCAAAGCATTTTTCCAATGCGAAGATTGCCTAGAACCATTCGACTACTTTAAATGTTTAAAGTAACCTGCAAGGTTTCCAAAACCTTGTAGGTTTTAATATAATAATAAAGTTAGCGAATTTGCAGTAAAATAGTCTTTGCGACTCTGCGACTTTGCGAGAATCAAACCCTTAATGAAACTTAATTTCTTAGTGGTTTAAAAAATAAAATAGGTATGAGCAATTCAATAGAACTAAAAATTGAAAACAATGTCGCGTGGATTTCACTCAACAGACCCGAAGTTTTCAATAGTTTCAATCGAGAAATGGCGTTTCTGTTACAAGAAACTTTAGATAATTGTGCAAACGATACAAATGTCCGTGCAATAGTAATCACCGGAAACGGAAAAGCATTTTGCGCCGGACAAGACCTAAAAGAAGTAACCGATCCAGAATTAAATCCAGGTTTTCGTAAAATTCTTGAAGAGCATTACAATCCAATCATCCAAAAAATTAGAAACATAGAAAAGCCAATTATTGGAGCTGTAAATGGAGTTGCTGCTGGAGCAGGCGCAAACATCGCTTTAGCTTGCGATATTGTCGTAGCAACCGATCACGCAAGTTTTATTCAAGCTTTCAGCAAAATCGGTTTAATTCCAGACAGCGCAGGAACATTCTTCTTGCCAAGATTAATTGGTTTCCAAAAAGCAACAGCGTTAATGATGCTTGGTGATAAAGTTTCCGCCGAAGAAGCATTAAATATGGGAATGATTTATAAAATTTATCCAACGTCATTTTTTGAAGAAGAAGTAATGACATTGGCAACAACTTTAGCTCAAATGCCAACAAAAGCAATCGGTTTAACCAAAAGATTATTAAATCAATCAATGACAAATAATCTAGAACAACAACTAGCTCTAGAATCAGATTTACAAATCGAAGCCAGTTCGTCCAACGATTACAAAGAAGGAGTAACCGCTTTCGTAGATAAAAGAAAACCAGAATTCAAAGGAAATTAAAGTTCCGTAGGAACAATATATAGGTAGCATGAAAATCGCAATAATAGGTTCAGGAACAATGGGAAGTGGCATCGCGCAAGTTGCCGCAACAGCAGGTTGTGAAGTAAAAATTTACGACACCAATCTCGATGCGCTTGCCAAAAGCAAATCCAATCTCGAAAATACGCTATCGAAATTAGTCGAAAAAGCAAAAATAGACGAGCACGAAAAATCCCGAATCGAAAATAATATTTCCTACGCACACACATTAGGTGAATTATCGCATTCCGATTTAGTCATCGAAGCCATAATTGAAAATATGGAAATCAAGCGAAAATTATTTTCAGAATTAGAAAATTACGTCTCGCCCGAAACCATTTTAGCATCCAATACATCTTCATTATCAATAGCTTCCATTGCTGCCTCTTGCCAAAAACCAGAACGCGTCATTGGAATTCACTTTTTTAATCCAGCGCCATTAATGCAATTGGTTGAGGTAATTCCAGCGGTTCAAACCAGCGATGAAGTGCTTCAAAAATCAGTACAAATTATCTCCGATTGGAAAAAAGTAGTTGCAGTAGCCAAAGACACACCAGGATTTATAGTGAACCGTGTTGCAAGACCTTTTTACAGCGAAAGTTTACGAATTTACGATGAAGGAGTAGCAGATTTTGCAACAATAGATTGTGCTTTAAAAACCATAGGCGGATTCAAAATGGGACCATTCGAATTAATGGATATGATTGGCCACGATGTAAATTATGTCGTAACCGAAACCGTATTCACAGCCTTCTATTTCGACCCAAAATTCAAACCATCATTCACACAAAAAAGATTGTTGGAAGCAGGATTTCTCGGAAGAAAGTCGGGAAGAGGATTTTATGATTACAACAAAGAATTACCAAATCCAATAGAAGATTTAGCATTAGCAAAAAGCATTTTCGAAAGAGTAATCGTAATGCTAATAAACGAAGCTGCTGACACATTCTTTTTAAACATAGCATCAGCCAAACACATCGACAACGCCATGACCAAAGGAGTAAATTACCCAAAAGGATTACTAGCTTGGGCAGACGAACTAGGAATAAATTGGTGCGTAGAAAAATTAGACGAATTATATAACGAATATCACGAAGACAGATACCGTTGCAGTCCAATTTTAAGAAGAATGGCTAAAGAAAATAAAAACTTTTTCTAAATGGAAGGAACAAAAATACCATACAAAATGTTGTCTCAAGACGCCTACAGCCAATGGCTCGGCATCGAAATTCTCGAATGCGAAATCGGGCGTTGCAAAGTAGCCATGACAGTTCGTAAAGAAATGCTCAACAGTATGTTCAAAGCCCACGGCGGAATCACCTATTCGTTGGCCGACACCGCTTTCGGATTCGCAGCCAACACACACGGTAAATTTTCCGTTTCCATCGAAACCTCAATAAATCACATCGAAGCCGTAAACGAAGGCGATTATCTAACCGCCGAATCAGTAATAGAAAAAGTAAATAACAAACTAGGATTCAATATAATAGAAGTAAAAAGAGGCGACGTATTAGTAGCATTATTCAAAGGCGTAGTTTATCGCACCCAAAAAGATTGGGAAGAATAGAATAGTCAGGAGCGAATGGCTTGGGCATTTTTAGTAATGGTAATTCCTGCTTTGCGTTCCAAGTCCCGAAAAAATCGGGAGCTTTCCTCTCCAATCAGGGCTAAATAGTAAATGTATTGAATAGAAAGTAGAGTTTATGAAGAAATTAGTAGTAATAGGATTTTTAATTTTTTGGAGTAATAGTTTTAGTCAGAATTCTTCAGAGAGTTTAAAAAAAGATTTAGAAATACAAATTGAAATTGATAGTACTGTTTATGAAATTAAACAAGGAAATTCATATTATACTAAAGACGAAAAATCAGCTATACAAGCTAAATTGATTCCAATGTCTTTCGAAAAAATGAAACAGAATATGTTGAAAAAAACTTCCGACAATGTTGATGAAGGAAGTATAATTATCAATGGTGTTAATATATTGTTTGTTAAGAAAATTTCAGAAGATAAAGCAAACATGATCTTGATATATTGTAAAGAGAATGATGAAAACTCATCAATATCTTTTGTGAGTTTTTATCCATCTAAATCTGAAAATTATTACAAACAAATCATAGAGAAAGCATTCCTTTCCGCAAAAATTAAACAACAAATATAAGTTTAAAGTTGAGCAACTGTCAACTGAAAACTGTCAACTGAAAACTGAAAATGGAAGCATACATAATAGACGGAGTAAGAACTCCAATCGGAAGTTACCAAGGAACACTAGCATCGGTTCGTCCAGATGATTTAGGAGCTTTGGTCATTAAATCCGTAGTAGAAAATAATCCAAACATTCCAAAAGAAGCTTACGACGATGTAATCATAGGTTGCGCAAATCAAGCCGGAGAAGACAACCGTAATGTAGCTAGAATGTCACTTTTATTAGCAGGATTGCCATACACAGTTCCAGGTGAAACTGTAAACCGACTTTGTAGTTCAGGATTATCAGCCATAATCCACGCAAATCGCGCCATAAAAGCAGGTGACGGACACGTTTTTATAGCAGGCGGAATCGAAAACATGACCCGCGGACCATTAGTAGTTTCAAAGCCATCATCAGCTTATGGAACAGATTCTAAAATGTACGACACCAGTTTTGGATGGAGATTTATAAATCCAAAACTACACGCAATGTACGGCACAGACGCCATGGGTGAAACTGCCGAAAATTTGGTAGAAAAATACAATATCACTCGCGAAGATCAAGATGCATTCGCTTTAAATAGCCAACAAAAAGCAACAGCAGCACAAACTTCAGGAAGATTAGCCAAAGAAATTGTAACAGTTGAAATTCCACAACGAAAAGGCGATGCGATTCAATTCTCAAAAGACGAGTTCATCAAACCATCTACGTCAATGGAAGGTTTAGCGAAATTACGACCAGCCTTCAAAACAGACGGAAGTGTAACCGCAGGAAATGCGTCAGGATTAAATGATGGAGCTTGTGCAACAATCATTGCATCAGAAGAAGCAGTGAAAAAATACAATCTAAAACCATTGGCTCGAATAGTAAGTTCATCCGTAGTAGGAGTAGAACCAAGAATAATGGGAATTGGCCCAGTTGAAGCCACCAAAAAAGCATTAGAAAAAGCAAATTTAACATTAGATCAAATCGATATTATAGAATTAAACGAAGCCTTCGCAGCCCAAAGTATAGCATGCATTCGTGAATTAGGATTAAAAGACAACGATCCTAGAATTAACCCAAATGGTGGCGCAATAGCAATTGGGCATCCATTAGGAGTAACCGGAGCAAGAATTGCCTATTCCGCAGCTTTAGAATTACAACTAACAGGAAAACGATACGCATTAATCACAATGTGCATCGGCGTTGGTCAAGGCTACGCCGCAATTATCGAACGCGTAGCTGAATAGCCGTTGGCTTTAGCCAATGGAAAAAATGGAAAAAAAATGAAAAAAAGATTTTTATTTTAATAAAAAAGCTCCGTAGGAGCGACATATTGGTAATATGAACAAAACACAACATTACGTACAAGGAAAATGGACGTCAGCAACCGGAGAAGGTAAACCTTCTTTTGATGCAGTAACAGGAGAATTCATCGCAGAAACTTCTGTTGAAGGATTGGATATTCCTGCCATTTTACATTATGGAAGAACAAAAGGCGGTGAAAAACTCCGCAAAATGACCTTCCAAGAACGTGGCAATATGATTAAAAGTTTGGCGATGTATTTAACCAAACGCAAAGAAGCATTTTACGAAATCAGTTATAGAACCGGTGCCACTCGCGTCGATTCGTGGATTGACATCGAAGGCGGATTCGGAAACTTATATGCAAATGCGTCCTTACGAAAATTATTTCCAAATCAACCGTATCACGTAGAAGGCGACCCAATCGATTTGTCAAAAGGTGGCCGATTTATGGCGCATCATATTTTGGTTCCTAAAAAAGGAGTTGCCATTCACATCAACGCTTTCAATTTTCCAATTTGGGGAATGTTAGAAAAATGTGCGTGCAATTGGATGGCCGGAATGCCAGCGGTTGTATTACCAGCGCCAGTTACCGCTTATCTAACAGAAGCTGTTGTAAGAGAAATTATTGCATCAAATATTTTACCAGAAGGCGCATTGCAATTAATTTCAGGAACTGCTAGAAATATTTTTGATACGGTAGAAAGCCAAGACGTTATAACATTTACAGGTTCAGCAACAACAGGAAGATTATTAAAAGCACATCCAAGATTAATTCAAGAATCAGTTCCTTTTACAATGGAAGCCGACAGTTTGAACGCATCAATTTTAGGAGAAGACGCAGTTCCAGGAACTCCAGAATTCGATTTATTTATCAATCAAGCTCGAAGCGAAATCACCGTAAAAGCAGGACAAAAATGTACCGCAATTCGCCGTATGATTGTCCCAGAGAAATTGATGGATGACGTTCAATCTGCTCTTTCAAAATCATTGGATAAAGTTTCCATCGGTGACCCAAGATTAAAAGAAGTACGAATGGGAGCATTGGTAAGCAAAGACCAAGTCGATGTCCTAAAAGGAAGAGTACAAGAATTATCAAAATCTGCCAAAATAGTTTACGGCGATTTAGAAAAAACCAACATAATCGGAGCCGATGAAAAAGGCGCTTTCATTAGCCCAATTTTACTTCGCGAAGACAATCCGTTTACCAATTTAGCCGTTCACGAAACCGAAGCTTTTGGACCAGTTTCAACAATAATGCCATATAAAAACCTTGACGAAGCTATTGAATTAGCTCAAATGGGTAAAGGTTCATTAGTATCCTCTATCGTGACCAATTCTGATGAAATTGCCAAAGATTACGTAGTAAACGCAGCATCACACCACGGAAGAATTTTAGTTCTAAATCGTGAAAACGCCAAACAAAGTACAGGTCACGGTTCGCCATTGCCATTATTGGTTCACGGTGGTCCAGGTCGCGCTGGTGGTGGTGAAGAAATGGGTGGCGTTCGTGGAATTAAACATTATATGCAACGTTGCGCTATTCAAGGTTCGCCAACCACTTTAACCGAAATTACAGGCATTTATCAAGCGAACTCGGCGTATAAAGAAATCACACAACATCCATTCCAATACCATTGGGAAGATATCCAACCCGGAATGTCACTTCGAACTCACAACAGAACAGTTACCGATACTGACATCATCAATTTTGCCAATATCACGTGGGATCATTTTTACGCACACACCGATATTACATCGCTTGACGGAAGTATTTTCAAAAAAAGAACCGCTCACGGCTACTTCATTTTAGCAGCTGCAGCAGGTTTGTTCGTGTATCCAAATAAAGGTCCGGTTGCGGCAAATTACGGATTGGAAGAATGTCGTTTCTTGCGTCCAATTTACCACAACGATACGGTTTATGTACGTTTAACGTGTAAACAAAAAGTCGACAGAGATGTAGCGTCAGCCGAACATCCAAGCGGAATCGTAAAATGGTTTGTTGAAGTTTTTGACACCGAAAACGAATTGGTAGCAGTTGCTACTATTTTAACAATGGTGCAGAAAAAACAAGAAGTTTTCGTTGAAATGACTGATGAAAAAATAGCCGAATGTTTGAATAAACTAACCGAAAATTCAAAACCAAGTTGGGGAATTCTAACGCCACAACATTTGTTAGAACATTTGGAAGAAGGCTACCGAATTATGTCTGGTGAAATTCAAGATTTCGAAATTGCAACACCCGAAAAGATTTTGGATAAAGTGCATAATTCGTTATACAATTACGATAAATTCCCGATGGGAACTCAATTTCCAACGATGAAAAAAGACGAATTGGAAGATTTAATCCATCCCGATTTTGAAACAGCCAAAGCCAAATTTTTCGAAGCCAGAGAAAATTATAAAACCTTTTTCAAAGAAAATCCAGAAGCCATTTTAAAGAATATGGTCTTCGGAGAAATGAATAAATACGCTTCTTATCTATTAGAAAGAAAGCATTTAAATCATCACTTTGAACAATTTAATATTTTGTAAATAATAATAAATGATATTTATCCTGAATTTATTTCAGGAGCTAATCCTGCTATCCGCTATATCTTTTCCTTTTTAAAGGAAAAAGAAAAAGGATACCGCTACTATCAGGGCTAGGAATATAGAATAAAAAAGAAAATCAGCGTAAATCAGTTTAATCTGTGTCATCCGCGTCCAAAAAAATAATTATGTCAGAAGCATACGTAAAACAAAATATAGAAAACAACATCGCCACAATCGAGTTCTTCCATCCAGAACAAAACTCATTACCAAGCGATATATTAGCACAATTAGCCAACACAATAACTGAAGTTGGAAATAATAACGAAGTTAAGGTAATCATCCTAAAAAGTGGCGGCGAAAGAACATTCTGTGCAGGAGCGAGTTTTCAAGAACTAATTTCCATCAACGATGCCGCAACCGGAAAAGTATTTTTCTCAGGATTTGCCAACGTAATCAACGCCATGAGAAAATGTCCAAAATTCATCATCGGACGCATTCAAGGAAAAACTGTTGGTGGTGGAGTAGGAATAGCAGCATCAACCGATTATTGTATGGCAACAAAATTCGCAGCCATTAAATTATCAGAATTAAATGTCGGAATCGGACCATTTGTAGTGTCACCAGCAATCGAAAGAAAAATGGGAGTTTCAGCAATGTCGCAAATTGCCATTGACGCTAACACATTTTATGACGCTAATTGGGCAAAAGAAAAAGGATTGTTTGCTCAAGTATTTGAAAATATAGAAGAGATGGACGAAGCCGTTCAGAAATTCGCCGAACATTTATGTACCTACAATCCAGAAGCAATGCTCGAAATGAAAAAAGTTTTCTGGAGAGGAACAGAAGATTGGGACAATTTATTAGCTGAAAGAGCAGCAATAAGCGGAAGATTAGTATTGTCTGATTTTACAAAAGAAACGTTGAAGAAGTTTAAGTAATAGTATACAGTTTACAGTCACAGTATGCAGATTTGCTGAGACTGAAAACTGAGACTGAAAACTAAAAAAATGGTATACGAATTCAAAGGGTTCATCCCAGTAATACACGAAAGTAGTTTCATCCATCCGCAAGCAGCGGTTACGGGTAATGTGATTATTGGAAAAAATGTTTACGTTGGTCCAGGCGCAGCGATTCGTGGCGATTGGGGCGAAATCATTATTGAAGACGGTTGTAATGTTCAAGAAAATTGTACGATTCATATGTTTCCTGGAAAATCGATGGTGTTAAAAGCTGGAGCACACATCGGTCACGGAGCGATAATTCACGGAGCTAATATTGGTGCGAATTGCCTTGTCGGAATGAACGCTGTAATTATGGATGACGTAAATATTGGAGATGAATGTATCATTGGCGCATTAAGTTTCATAAAAGCCGGAATGCAAATCCCAAACCGAAAAATGGTAGTGGGAAATCCAGCCACAATTATAAAAGACGTTTCCGATGAAATGATTGATTGGAAAACCAAAGGAACAGCATTATATCAGCAATTGCCAAAAGAATGTTACGAAACCTTAAAAGCAGTTGAACCATTGCGAGAAATTCCAGCCAATCGTCCAACACAAGAAGCGTTTTATAAAACATTAGAAGAATTTAAAAATAAGTAGACAGTTTCAGTCTCAGTTTTCAGATACTATTGAAACTGCGACTGCGACTGCGACTGAAGACTAAAATATGATAACAGAATTCAAAATGCCCAAAATGGGTGAAAGTATATCCGAAGCAACAATAATCAGTTGGTTGAAAAACGTAGGTGATTTTGTGGAAGCCGAAGAAACTATTTTAGAAGTAGCTACCGATAAAGTCGATAGTGATGTTCCTGCGCCAGTTTCGGGAGTAATCACTGAAATTCGTTTTCAAAAAGATGACGTTGTTGAAGTTGGAACCGTTTTGGCTTTAATAGATTCAAGTCAGCAGATAGCAGATAGCAGTTTGCAGTCAGCAGAAAAAGTTCAGAATTCAGAAGTTGTTTCACCAAATAAAGTTGAAGTATCTCAACCGAAAACTGACAACCGAAAACTGACAACCAATCCGAATGCGTTTATTTCACCCTTAGTCATTTCAATTGCACAAAAAGAAAACCTTTCAATAGAAGAATTGCAAACCATTACAGGTTCAGGAACTGATGGGCGTTTACAAAAAAGTGATGTTTTTAGCTATTTAAAAAATAGAAAGTATCCTTTAAAAAGCATTCCTCAACCTACAACCCAAAACCTACAACCTACAACCTTTCCAAAACCAAAAATCAATTTTGTAGAAGGAAAAGATCGCATTGTAGAAATGGACAGAATGCGCAAGATGATTGCTGATCATATGGTGTATTCTAAGCAAACTTCGCCGCACGTTACTTCTTACATTGAAGTTGATGTTACGAATTTGGTAAATTGGAGAAACGAAAACAAAGATAAATTTCAAGAAAAACACAACGAGAAATTAACGTTTACACCAGTTTTTGTTCAATCTGTAGCAAAAGCTATTGTGGATTTTCCAATGATTAATGTTTCTGTGGATGAGAAAAACATCATAGTTCATAACGACATTAATATCGGAATGGCTACCGCATTACCTTCAGGAAATTTAATTGTTCCTGTAGTGAAAAATGCCAACGAAAAAGAGTTAGTCGCTTTAGCAAAAGATGTAAATAATTTGGCGGAAGCTTCACGAAATAACAAATTAAAACCCGAACAAATTCAGGGAAGCACGTTTACAATTTCAAACGTAGGAACTTTTGGAAGTTTAATGGGAACACCAATTATCAACCAACCCGAGGTTGCGATTTTAGCATTAGGAATCATCAAAAAACGTCCCGAAGTTATCACAACTGAAAAAGGTGACGAAATTGCCATCCGAAGTATGATGTATCTTTCTTTATCGTTCGACCATAGAGTAGTGGACGGATTTTTAGGGGGTTCATTCTTAAGAAAAGTAGGCGATTATTTAGAACAATTTGACGCAAGCACAACAATATAACATTATGGAAACAGTAATGACACAAGCAATTAAAATAACTAAAGTTTCACAATCAAGAGTTTCAGAGGTAAATCTTGAAAACATCACAATGGGAACCAATTTCACCGATCACATGTTCATTTGTGATTATGAAAATGGCGAATGGAGCAATCCAAGAATTGAACCATTGGCATTGATTCCAACGCATCCAGCAGCGATGGCTTTACATTACGGACAAGCTATTTTTGAAGGAATGAAAGCAACTTTAGGAAAAGATGGAACGCCATTATTATTTCGCCCTGATGAAAACGCAAAACGAATGAACTTTAGTGCTGATAGAATGGGAATGCCTTCATTTCCTGAAGATTTATTTGTAGAAGCATTAAAACAATTCACTGCTTTAGAAAAAAATTGGATTCCAACATCCACAGGAAGTGCTTTGTATTTGCGTCCTTTTATGTATGCTGATGAAGCGTTTATCGGAATGCGTGCAGCAACAAGTTTCAAATTCATCGTAATGGCATCGCCAGCCGGACCATTTTTTAGTAGAAAAATCAAATTATACGCTGAGAAAAAATACGTTCGCGCCGTAAACGGAGGAACTGGAGAAGCCAAAGCAGCCGGAAATTACGCAGCTGCCATTCGTCCAACGGAATACGCCAAAGCTAAAGGTTTTGACCAAGTTTTATGGCTAGACGCTCAAGATTTTGAATACATTCAAGAAGTGGGAACGATGAATATCTTCTTCAAAATCGATGGAAAATTCATCACACCAAGTTTAACGGGTTCTATTTTATCAGGAATTACCCGAATGAGCGTAATCGATTTATTAAGAAGTAAAGGTTTTGAAGTAACCGAAAGACCAATCACAATTTCAGAAATCATAGAAGCGTATCAAAACGGAACTTTAGAAGAAGCATTCGGAACAGGAACAGCAGTTGGAATTGCAATGGTAGAAGAAATTGGAAACAACGATTTATCAATTAAATTTCCAGACGAAAATCCAGTTTCTGTTATGGTAAATGACACTTTGAATGCAATTAAAGTTCAAGATATCAAAGATGAATTTGGTTGGATTGTAGAAGCAAAATAAGGATTCAAACCTGACAGGTTTCGAAAACCTGTCAGGTTTAATATTATAATTATGTTAGATAAAAAAATACTAGAAAAAGCATTTTCAACGATGGCAACTGCCAAAGCAATGGCAACCTTGTATGAAGATAATTTCAAAATAGTTTCCAAATACGTGCACGCAACTTCACGCGGACACGAAGCGATTCAAATTGCGATGGCGATGCAACTTTTGCCGCAAGATTATGCGTTTCCCTATTATCGTGATGATGCTATGATGCTCGGAATCGGAATGCAGCCTTATGATTTGATGTTGCAATTGATGGCGAAAAAAGACGATCCGTTTTCGGGTGGACGAACTTATTATTGTCATCCGAGTTTGAAAGACGCTGATAAACCTAAAATTCCGCACCAATCCTCGGCTACAGGTATGCAAGCCATTCCAGCAACTGGAGCTGCGATGGGATTTTGGTACAAGGAAAATATTGGAATTCAAGATACTAATCAAGAGAATCCGTTAGTGGTTTGTTCGCTTGGTGACGCATCAGTTACCGAAGGAGAAATTGCCGAAGCATTACAAATGGCAGCTTTAAAACAGCTTCCGATTTTGTATCTAGTGCAAGATAACGGTTGGGATATTTCTGCAAATGCTGCTGAAACTCGTGCGCAAAACGCGTTCGAATATGCCAAAGGTTTTCACGGAATTGAAGCCATTTCTATTGATGGAGCGAATTTTACAGAAAGTTATTTAGCGGTTCAAAAAGTAGTGAAAACCATTCGTGAAGAACGTCGTCCATTTTTAGTTCATGCCAAAGTTCCGTTGTTGAATCATCATACTTCAGGTGTTCGAATGGAATGGTATCGTGACGATTTGGAAGAAGCTCAATCTCGAGATCCTTATCCGGTTTTGATAAAACAAATGTTGAAAGCTGGAATTACACAACAAGAAATAGACCATCAATTGGCTGTGGCTTTAGCCACTGTCCAAAAAGATTTTGATAAAGCACAACTAGCAGAAGATCCAACTCCAGAAGATTTATTTACACACGATTTTGCACCAACACCAATTACAGAAGAAGTTGGAGAGAGAAATCCAGAGCGTGAAGATAAAGTCGTGATGGTAGATTGTGCGCTTTTTGCTGTGGAAGAATTAATGAAAAAACACCAAGAATGTCTGTTGTACGGACAAGATGTCGGCGGAAGATTAGGTGGCGTTTTCAGAGAAGCAGCAACATTAGCGCAAAAATTTGGAGACGATCGGGTTTTCAATACGCCAATTCAAGAAGCATTTATCGTTGGTTCAACAGTTGGAATGTCGGCAGTTGGTTTGAAACCGATTGTTGAGGTTCAGTTTGCTGATTACATTTGGCCAGGATTGAACCAATTGTTTACCGAAGTCAGTCGTTCGTGTTATTTGTCTAACGGAAAGTGGCCTGTGAGTATGATTTTGCGTGTTCCAATTGGTGCTTACGGAAGTGGTGGACCTTATCATTCATCGTCTGTTGAAAGCGTTTTAACAAATATTCGCGGAATAAAAATCGCTTATCCAAGTAATGGTGCCGATTTAAAAGGACTTTTGAAAGCTGCTTATTACGACCCAAATCCTGTAGTGATTTTGGAGCATAAAGGTTTGTATTGGAGCAAAGTAAAAGGAACTGATGCTGCAAGAGTCAACGAACCAAGCGAAGATTACATTTTGCCTTTCGGTAAAGCCAATATTGTTCAAGAAATTTGGGAACAAGAAACCGACGAAACAATTACGGTAATTACTTATGGAATGGGAGTTCATTGGGCATTGAATGCTTCTGTAACGATAAAGAACCAAGTAGAAATTATTGATTTACGGACTCTTTATCCGCTTGATGAAGAAACTATCTTTAAATCGGTTAAAAAAGCTAAAAAATGCCTTGTCGTTACCGAAGAACCAACCAATAATTCCTTCGCAAGAAGTTTAGCTGGATTGATTCAAGAAAAATGTTTCAAATACCTTGATGCACCAGTAATGGTTATAGGTTCAGAAAATATGCCTGCCATTCCATTGAATAGTACTTTGGAGTTTACGATGATTCCGAATGTGGATAAAGTGAAAGCTAAAATGGAAGAACTTTTGAACTATTAGTTCTTTTGAAATTCTGCCTCTATTCAATACAAAAACTATCTAGCCCTGATTGCAGTGGCACGAAGTATAACGGAAAGCAGGAAAATGGTAACCAAAAATATATAAACCATTCGCTCCTAATAATCATAAAAAAAACCTCCAATTAGGAGGTTTTCTTGTTTTATTTTTTTACACCTGGAGGATATTGCGCCAAAATTTTATCTACAAATTCTTTGATTCTTGCATCTTTCTTTTCGGTGTCTTTGGTTAGGTAGCCGTTTCCTTCGCCTTGCCAAACTAATTCTTTGGTTTTAGCATCGATTAGGTCAATGAATAAAGTACCTTCAGGAGTTCTTGAAACATTAGTGTAGTTCATTCCCATTCCCCACCAAGGATTCCAACCCCAACCAAATCCGTTGTTGTTGTAAATGTCAATACGCTCCGTTTCTTTGGTGAAAATACTAATTAGCAAATCGGGAGTTTCGCTTTTGGTAAAACCTTTCGCTGCTAATGCTTCATCAATGGAACGTAAAATTCTTTTTTTATCCAAATCGGAAATTTCTACTTTGTCTATGGCATTTTTGGAATACGCATAGGTTTTATAGTTTTCGAAATTGGCTTTTTTGTCGTAATCAGAATTTACTCTAACCGAACTGCACGAAGCAAGAACGAAGAGTAGGAGTAATGGTAAAAATTTTGTTGTTTTCATATTTCAATTTTTTGTTTAATAAGTTCAATTTTGTTTAAAATAGTTTAAACTCGTAATTGTTTTTTAGAATTAAACTCTTAAACAATTTTAAACTAAAATAAACTTTCGTCCACTATATTAGGGATGGTAACTTTCAATAAAGGTTGCGTCTCCATGGCTCTTTTTATTGCAAAAATGGCGCCTTCGTTTCTTGCCCAACTTCTTCTTGAAATTCCGTTGTTTACATCCCAGAAAAGCATTGATTCTAAACGTTTTGATGCTTCTTTAGTTCCATCAAGAACCATACCAAAACCACCATTAATTACTTCACCCCAACCAACACCATTGTAAATGGAAATCCAAGTTGTTCAAGAGAATAATTAACTTCCTAAATTAATGTTATCCATTAGTGATTTTGCAAAAGGCTTCAATCCTTCAATAATCTTTGTGCCTTTATCAATTATTTCATAAGGTAGAATAGTTATGTTTTTCCAATCATTTAATTTTTTACCATTATCATATACTTTTTGTAAAATAGTGTTTGATTTTTCAGGTTCTGATTCAAGGTCATTGATATTCAGTTTAGAAAGTTCGTTTAATAATTCAATAAAAATATCATTTATATTTTCTTGGATGTTATTGTTTTCTTTAATTTTATCTATTTCTTGTATAATCGATTGAATTTCCTCTTTTTTATCAATAATCTGATTAAATGTATTTTTATTAAAAATCATTTTACCATAATCACCAGCTTGAAGATTTTCAACTTTGTCAATATTAAAAGTATATGCATTTCCAGACATTTTTTTCTCCTTTTTTCTTAGTTCTTCGTTCTCTTTTTTTAATGCTTCTAATTCTACATTATTATTTATTAATCCTAAAGTTTCTTTTACATTTATTTTTAAAACCTTTCCTTGAAATGATTTAATAACTTCATTAACATTGTTTTGATAAAATGTTATTAACTCATTGTATTCTAATTCTATTCTATACTCCTTATTTATAACATTTTCAGCATATTTATAGTTTGTGTTTTTAAGATAGTCTAAAATTTTATTTCTTATTTCTTTAAAAAAACCACGAATATCATTCCCAAACATATAAATTTTTATCCTTCTTTCTTTTTCTATAGATTGAACAAGAGCTGAAACAGACGTCTGTAATTCAGCATCTTTGTCCTCCAATAGCACGCCTGTTTTCCAATATATTCCATTCTTGACTCTACTAAAAAAATGCACAATTAACTTACTAATAAGAATTTCAGGAAAATAAGTGTCAAATTCAAATATAAATTCTAAGGATGAACTTTTAGTCTGTTCATTTATATAAAAATCATTTGGAATATCTGTTTTAAATTGAGTTGGGATAAAATAGTTTTTATTTTCATCAATATATGCCAATTCAAAATCTTGCATTAATTGTCTAAGGAAATTTATATCTGAATCTTTGTATGTAAAGTGAGAATTACAGTTTTCTTTGACGATACTTACAATGTCAGATTCATTTAGGACTCCAAATTTTTCATTAGCAAAATTTGACATCATTATTTTGTATACACCATCACTTAACCATTCAGGACTTAATATTAGTCTGTCGTAATTTTGAAAATATCGAACTGTTCCCATTGTTTGCAAAACCTTGAGTAAAATTTCCGAATTTCCTTTTATATTATGCTCTTGAATTAATTTTTGTTCAAAAGTTTCAAATGCTAAAGAGTGACTTTTATTAAAAAAATTATCTTCTAAATCAGATTTTAATTTATGATAATTTATTGGATGAAGCACATGAATGTTTTTTAGTAAAATTAATTGCTCTTTAATTTTTTCTAATAAGTAATTTATATTAGAAACTTCACGTTCATCTCTATTATGAGCATTAAGTAATGAAATGTAATGAAAACTATGAATAAACGGATACTCTGCCTTTAGGTTATTTTCCTCAATATATTTATTGGCATTTTCTTCCATTTGATTCGCAACAATAATAGTTTTGGAATTAGCTCCATAATTTTTAATCCAATCAAGCCATTTATGCGGTTTTTCTAAATTTCTTGCGTTTAATATTATTACATAAACGCATTCTGATGTCAAGAAAAACTGATGAACTTGTTGTTGTATCCATTGTCCTCCAAAATCCCAAATATTAAATCTATATTCATTACCATTTATATTTGGTTTCCAGTGGTCGATTTTAATACCTGTAGTAGCACTTTTCCCTTTTTCAAAAGGTAAGTCCATAATGTAATTTGAAAAATTAGTTTTACCAGCTCCACCTTCACCTAATAACATTAATTTTGCCTCTCTGAAAGGAGCGGCGCCCATTTTATATTATCTAAGTAATCCAAAAGAGACTTTCTTCGCACATCTAAATCTTCAAGAATTAAACGTGCTTCTAAATCATCTCCTAACGGATTGCTGTTTAGAAGTATAGTGTTATCGTCAATTGAGTTTTGGTAGAAAGAGATGTTATGTGTGTTAATAAATTGTTGAAGTAAAATTCTAACATCAGATAAAATATTGTTGTTAAGAGATATAGTATTTATTTTATTTGATAAATTTAAGATATCAATTTTAGAAATTCGATTATTATCTAAATGTAATTGTTGTAATTCAGAAAGATTTTCTAAATTCTCAA
>NZ_JBIISA010000064.1:0-4318 GCF_044341265.1 Flavobacterium sp. | reverse complement strand
ATAGAATATCATTTATGGTAGTTTTTACAAATTTCTTTGGTTAAGATAGTTAGTTAAATGAAAATTACCTAATGATATATAATTGATACCGAAACGACTCTTCATGCAAGTTTTTTTTGATTTGAAAAGCATGATAAAGTTATAACAAATGAATTTGGGGCATTCAAAATGTCGTTTCGGTTCTTTTTATTCAGACGAATATTTGTGTTAATTTCATACATACATTTTTTCATCAACTATCACAATTAAGAGAAACTTAAAACTCGTTCGTCTGATTATAAAGAATTATTAAAAGTTTATCAAGTATGTTTTGCATAAACTATAAAAATTCTATGAAAGCAAATCCATTTAAAATACTAAAAAAAGTAATGATTTAATAGAAAATCGCATTTAATTATGAAAAGAGAATATTCAAACATTAATTGTCTTTATTAAATCAATTTATAGTAGTTGCTATAACACTTAAAATAGTATTAAAATATAATAGAATTATATATAAAATAAAAAAAATGAATACAGATTCATTAAAAAATGACTCAAAATTAGAATACCTAAACTCTTTTGCAGCTGTATTTGAAGATGCTATACTTGCACACAAGTACAATCCACACACTCCAATTCAAATAGAATACATAAAAAAAATCATGCTATCAAAAAAAAGAGTGTTAACATTGAATTGGATATCTTTTATTTTGGGATTTTCATTATTGATCACATGGTTTCTTGCAAAACCTTTCTCACAAATGGTTACATTTTTATTATTAACTTTTAGTTTAACTCTTATTACTATAAGTTTTATTATCAAAAAACACAAATACAAATTTATTATAATTAATTTCAATACGATTAGAAAAAAATGAAATTAATGATGCTAAAGCAATTGTAAAATTAATGACCAAAAAGCTTAAAAAAAAATAGTTTCTAGAATTAATATATAATATCATTTTTCCGTTATTAACCTACATTTTCATGTATTGAAAATTATTACTAAAATATAATTTTACATTATAAAAATTTTGCAATTCATAAAAAATAATGAAGTTAAATTATATACTTATAACAATTCTATTACTTGTAGGTATTGGTCACGCAAAAACAAAGCTGACTCTTACAGGAACAATAACCAATTTTAATGGTAATTTAACATGTATTATTTATAATTATAAAGATGGTATAGAATCAAAACTAACTAAAATTGAAAATTCTAAAGGAACAATTTCCTATCCATTTGATGAAAGCGCAGAGGAAGGGATTTACAGGTTAGTATTAGTTGATAATAAGAAGTCTGCAAATTTTGATTTTATTTTATCTAGTGAAGATAAAGAAGTGAAATTTACTTATGACCTATCAAATACAGAAAATCTTCCAGTTTTCTTAAAATCGAGTTGTAATAAAGATTGGTATTCTTTTATAAAATTTGACATTGAAAACAAAAAAAGTATAAGAGAACTTGAGGATTATCAAAAAACAACTTTTTCAAAAAACAAAAACATAAGTTCAGTAGATAGTAATAAAGCTATCACTAATTTAAAAAATGAATACTTAAAAATAAAAAATGAGTTTATCATAACAAACAAGAATAAATTTGCTGTGTTAATGTTAAAATGTAAAAAATACAACCATCTAAATTTCAATGTAGAATCTGATTCAAATATAGACGAAAATGCTTTAATATCAGAATCAATGAATAAAGATAATACTTTTTTAAGCACTCCATTATTTAAAGACTATGTCCATTTTTATGTTTTAAAATCAGGTTTAAATTCAACTTCTATTGAAGATCAAAAAGAAAAAATAAAAAAGGCATTTAGCGGCATTATTGATAAATTTTCTGAAAACAATTTAGTAAGAAAGTGTGCAATCAGATATGCAATTTTAGGTTTTAAGGATATGAACGATGAAGAAACGGCAAATTATTTTTCAGAAAAATACAATTATAGAATGTAACAAATAAACAAACTTACTTATGATCAACAAGCTGCCTAGTCAAAATGAAAAAGTAAGAAAGTTTAATTTTTACATATGCAAATTTGCTACAATTTCTTATGACAAGATAATATTGCATACTTTAAACTATAAAAAAATAGATATTGAGGATGTTAAAACTATAACTGTTTTATCAAAACAAAAAAAAGTAATTAATTATAAAATCATAAAATTGTTATTTGCTTTATATGTGTTGATAATTTTAATACTATATCAAAAACAAAACATATCAACTTACATAATTTTTGGTATGCTTTTTTTTATTTTAAGTTTTATATATAAAAAAAAAATTATTGAATTAAGAATAATAAAAAAAGATGGAATGTATATAAATATAGAACTAGAAAAAGTTGAAGAAAGAAAAGCAAAGCTTTTTATTAAAAAAGTTCTTAAATATAAGGAATGTATGATTGACAACAATTTTTATTACCATGGATAAAAAGAAGGTCTTTGTTTATGATTCAGCAAAAGGATTCTCAAGGTTTATAAAAATGAACTTTAATAAAGAGTTTGAAATAATAAGTTGTACTAATAAGAAAAGATTAATCGAATATGATTTAAATAAAATTGATTTTGCTTTCTTCATAATAAATGATTTTGATGACATCATAAACTTTATTTGGACATTTTCAAAGGTTAAAAGAATATACCTTGGCACACATAACGAAGAAATTAATAAAAAACTTAAAGATAATGAAGCTATTGTTTTATTGAATCTAAGTCAAAAAAAAACCGAATTAATTGAAGAAATTAAACAAAACATTAAGATTTATAATTTAGTAGAGTTTTAATTCAAAAAAAGGTAAACAACATTATGTATGGACAATTCGGTTCTAGTAAAATTTCGCATATTGTTTATATTGATGTAAAAGTGCTTACACACCACTTCGTTTACCTTTTTGTCAAAATTTAGTTATCCCAGGCAAAGCTAATCTTTCATACATTATATCAAACTCCCTAAATTGTCTATCAATTTAGTAAATAAGCTTTGCTCGGGTAACTACATAATATAATGATGAAAAAGAAAATATATATAATTGGTAATCTTTCAAAACATATAACTCCCGAAATTCAAGATAGTTTTCTTTTAACAAAATTAGAGTTATTAAGAATAGGCTTTGATGTAATAAATCCAATTGAAAATCTAAATGAAAAATCTACAATTAACTATAGAATTAAAATAAGAAACATTAAACAATTAGCAGAGTGTGATGCAGTTTATTTAATGCCTTGTGCGATTTTGGATAGATCTAAAAACCTTGAACTTAGCATTGCTCTTGACCTTAACTTATTAGTTATTAACGGAACATTAAATCTTAGATAAAATAAATGGATAATTACATCTTAACAGATGATGCTATTAAAAAAATTGAGAATGCATTAAAAATTATAGAAAAACTAACTTCAGATACTCATGTTTTTTTAACACCACAAGAAAAGAAAAAACTTTGTTGGGTTAATCAAAACAATAAAATGATAACAAAAAAAACTATCATTTATAATAAAACTAACCCAAAACTATCAAGCCCAGATATCAATTGGGAAAAGTTAGATTCAGACTCAAAAAAAAGTGAAGCACTTATCAAAATTTTAGAAAAGATAAAGATACTAAATGAAGGTATATCCGGAGCAATTCTCAAACAAGATTGGCTAAATTATAAAGAAGCTTTAATTGACTATAATTACACAAAATATAAAGCTAAATCACTGAAAGAAGATATTGATTTTTTTAATAAAATGGAAGATTTAAGCCAACATTTTAGTAGAAAAGTTTAATTGTAGATTAACAAAAACAAAAAATAATTGCCTATCATACATCAGAAATATAAAAGAGCAATAAGTTCAAAATGAATAAAAAAATGGAAACTATTAAAAACTATTTATTGGATTGTGGTTTTTTAATTAATGGCAATAATTGTAATAGTGGAATTAATTTAGAATTCACCTACACTAAATTAATTGATGGCTTTGCCTCATATAATGTTTCAATTATATCACACACAAATTGGTTTTTTACAATGGAAATCGAAAAGTTAAGCTTATCAAACTCTGTTGTTGGATACCCAAGATACACTTGCTTTAAAGGTATTATTTCATCAAAAAATACAATTCATATTCTCAAAACAATTTTGACTGCTACAGGAATTAAAGGTATATTAGAATGTTAATTATTTAAAGGAGTCTAAGAGAACTAATTTTAAGTTTTATAAATTAAGAATGGTTAATAGGATATACTGATTACTCACAAATTGTAAAAAATTATAAGTAAGAATTGAAAAATATTAACAAAAAGTGATCAAGTTTATCAAATATATTTTAACCAATTGATAAA
>NZ_JBIISA010000063.1:0-4335 GCF_044341265.1 Flavobacterium sp. | reverse complement strand
ATGTTGGTAACTTTTTTAAAACCCGAAGGGAATTTTTTAAAAAAAGTTATCAATCTTCCAATTACAAATCCGTATTTTTGATTCAATTAATAACCTAAAAATGGTCAACGTATTTTAGGACATGACAGCGACCGAAAACTAACGAGAAAATTTGTATTTTTGAAAGAAAAAAGAAAGTAAAATGAATAATGAAACTTTTGGAATTACATTTCAATATGCTATTTGTGTAAAGTACAAACTTGAAAATTCTATATCTTTAGAAAGAGTTGACCAAAATTTACTCGATAATTTTTTAGAATCAAAAATCATTAATAAAATATTTCGAGGCAAAAAACCAGTTCAATATTTGGCTGATACTAAAGAATTTACTTCGCCATTTATTAAAAGATGTCCACATAATTTTCTTTTAGAAAACAACCAAACTTTTTCCGTTAGAACTTTCAAAGGAAGTGGAAAAATGTTTGCTCCAAAAGTAGTCGGACAAGCAGGCGACGAAACTTTTAATCACTTTTTTGGTCATTTGTCTGATGAAGAAATCAATAAAACAAATTTCAAAGAGTTTTGTATAAATAATATTGATGAAATGTTGCCAATAATAGTTGATTACGCATTAGTTAGTGATTACAATTGTTGGATTTACTTAAACGAAGAATCATTTGACTATGAAATAATTAAAAGAGGAAATTTACCAGAATTAACTTTTGATTACAAAAACTTTTCTTTTACAAAACCAACAGCAACTGAATGGATTGAATCAAACACGATAAAGTATAAAGGCAAAACAGTTTTAGAATTACAATTACATACAAATAGAACAGGTTATAAAATCCGCTTACATAGAGAAAACTTTCCATTATTATTGAAAGTTGAAAAAGAAACTAATAATTCTTTACTTGGCGATACAGCAGAATTAGCAATTTGCAATGTCTTTGGTCTTGATTCAGGAACACAAAATGACAGATTAATAAACAATTCTGATAAAATAATTTTGGATGCGTTTGAAAAACACTATTCAGTCAATAAAGCAAAATTATTTCCTCTAAAGCCAACAAAATATTCGGGAACAGAAAAAAGAGAACGTGGTGGACATAGCAAAAGCGGTGTTGATTTCTATCTCGAAAACAATACAACATTATCTGTAAAAACCAACAAATCAAAATCATTCAAAGTTTGTCCGCCTGAAGTCGGTCAACCTTCTCCAAAAACATTTGATTTACATTTTTCAAACAAAGGTTGGTATGATGGAAATATGGATGAAGAAAAATTTAGACTTTTGGTAAAAGACAAAACTAAACTTTCTTTACTTTTAAGTGAATATGTTAAGTTTTTAAATGAATGTGATTTTCTTTTATGGTCATTGTACTTAAACGAAAAAAATATAAGTTCAAAACTTGTTGGAAAAAATGATTTGGAAAACATAACTTTTAATCCAAACTTAATATATTATTCAAACGATTTTACTGAAAAAAGTAGCGTAACAATAAAATACGGACAAGATAATTTTTCATTAGGAGAATTTCAAGTTCATTCTGCAAGAAATTCATTAAAATTTAGATTTAATTTCAACAACCTTTTGTCAATTTAAAAAATGTTTTTTACATTTGGACAAATTTGGACAAATATGGACACAACAGAACAACTATTAAGAATTGAAAATGTCGCTGAAAGGCTTAATTTATCTCAAAAATCTGTTAGAAGATATATACATGCAGGAAAACTAAAATCAAACAAAATTGGTGGAGTTCATCGAGTTGCAGAGAGTGAATTACAGTATTTTTTAAACCTTTCAATTTACGAAAACGGTAAATTGAACGAAATAGAGATAACTTATCCAAAATCAAAAAAAACAGATTTAATAAATTGGATTGACATTTCAGAAGATTGGGATGGAACAACTCCAAATGAATTTACTTCCGCAGATTTATTTTGCGGAGCAGGCGGAATGGCAAAAGGTTTTGAAATGGCAGGTTTTAACCAAGTTTGCGGTTTAGATTGGTTTAAAGAAGCAGGAATGACTTACAGAGAGAACTTTTCTCATCCGTTAATTGAAGGCGATATTACTCAAAGAGAAATAAAAGACAAATTCATAAACACAGTAAAAGAAAAACTAAACGGAAAGAACCTAACGGTTCTTTCCGGTGGTTTTCCGTGCCAAGGATTTAGTATGTCAGGTAACAGAATTGTTGAAGACAAAAGAAATTCCTTGTATAAAGATATGTTAGAAATTATTGATGAATTACAACCTGAATTTATTGTTGCGGAAAATGTAAAAGGTTTACGTTCAATGTTAAAGGGAAAAGTTGAAGACAAAATAAAAGCCGACATCAGAAAACTTGGCTATGTTGTAAATGTAACTGTTCTAAATTCAGCGGATTATTATGTTCCTCAAAAAAGAGAAAGAGTAATTTTTATTGCAAATAGAATTGGTAAAAAAAATTATCATCCTGCACCACTTTTAGAATCAGATTCATACATAACTACTAAAGAAGCTATTGGAGATTTGGTAAAAATGAAAGACAATCCAAAATTTAATCACGTTAGAACAAATCATAATGATGATATGAAAGAAAGATTGGCAAAAGTTCCAGAGGGAAAAAGTCTTTATGACAAATATTCTGATTCTTGGAAAAAATGTCCGTGGAATGAAGCAAGTTGTACTATAAAAGAAAATCATGGCGGTGTAAATATTCACCCTATTGAGCCAAGAGTAATCACTGTAAGAGAAATGGCAAGACTTCAATCTTTTCCTGACAGCTTTATCTTCAAAGGAACTAAATCAAAGCAAATGGTACAAATTGGAAACGCAGTTCCGCCATTGTTGGCAAAAGCAATAGCGTTAGCGATAAAAAAAGCAATTAAAAAATAATAACTTCATGTAACAGCAGTTTGCAAAAATGGCGGGTTTTGGGCTTAATTTAAAGTTGGTTTTGTACTTGCAATGTCAGTGTTTAACCGAAAGTTTCTGCTTCCTTAATCCGCCACTTCTGCAAGCTGCGAAACGTTAGCTGACATTTTAGAAAACAATCGATGAAAATAGAAGAACTATTCAATTATTTTACAGAAAAAACAGAAATTCAAATTCCTCAAAATATTAAGGAAAACTATTTGAATGACAGAAATAATAATTCAGAGTTTGTTCGACTTTTTAAATCGAATTTTGATTCTGAAAAAAAAGATTTTAATCCCATTTTAAGAGTTTTAATTTCAGAAAGATTTGCTATAGAGATTCTAAAACTAATATATGATTACCCAAAGCAGGAGAGATATAATATATTATTTAATGAATTAGAAATATATGACATCTTTTATAAAGGAAAGAAAATGGCGAGTAGCTTAGATTCAGAGAAACTTATAATTGAAGAAGTTTTATACTATGTAGATCATTATGATTATAAAAAAAATCAATTTAAATTTCCACTTATACAACAAGCTTATAAAAATCTCGATTCTAATCCTGATATAATGAAAGTAGTTTTGATATTACATGGAAGTTGCGGTGGTGAAGGTGGAATAATTGTAAGAGGAAAAAATTTAGGCTATGATTCTGGTTGTGTACATGGTGAAAGTTCCGAAATTGAATTTAATGAAGAAGTATTTGAATATGAGGGTTATTCATTTGAAAAATACGAGAGAATTCACAAACCAATTTTAGAAAATCCAAAAAAATAATATTTATGTTTTAAAAATAATTATGATTTTAATATTCGACACATATTACTACGAAGATAAAGCCAAAACAATTTGTCTATGTTTCGAAGATTGGGATAAAGAAGAAAATTATCAAATTAAATCAGAAACAATTTCAAACATAGATGAATATATTTCAGGTGAATTTTATAAAAGAGAATTACCTTGTATTTTAAGTTTATTATCAAAAATAGACTTAAAGAAAGTAAATTTAATTATAATAGATGGCTTTGTTTTTTTAGATGATCAAAACAAGTTTGGTCTTGGTGCACATCTTTATCACAAATTAAATAAAAAAATTCCAATTATTGGTGTAGCAAAACGAGACTTTGCAACAATTGATAAAAGCAGAATAAAATTATATAGAGGCAAAAGTGAAAATCCATTATTTATCACCTCAATTGGAATTGATTTGAGTATCGCTTCAAAAAAAATTGAAGAAATGGATGGAGAATATAGAATACCAACTTTACTAAAAGAAGTAGACAGATTAACAAAAGAAAAAAACGTCAGCTAACAGGCGTAACCGTTGCACAACCACCATTTTTTAAAAATAAAATCGTAAATTATAAAAAAACAACCTCTTTTAAAGCGATTTAATAGAGGTTTGTTTTTTAGCTAAAGTTCAAAATCGTAAATTCTTGATGA
>NZ_JBIISA010000028.1:0-52092 GCF_044341265.1 Flavobacterium sp. | reverse complement strand
TTCAAAGCTGCTACAGCATAAATAACATCTTGAATTCCTTTGTCTTTTCTTAAATGTGAGGCCGTTAAAAATTTATTAGAAACACTAAAATCTGTTTTTACTTTGAACTTTTTAATTTCCAAACCGTTGCAAACAACTTTTATTCTATCTTTAATAAAAGAACCTAATTCCTTAATTAATTGATTTTTAGAATACTCAGATACTCCAACAAACAAATCTATGTATTTGGCATATAAAATTCCTTTAGTCTTTTTTTCTAAACGCTTTTTCAGAGGATACCCAGACAAAGGTCTTGGATTGTGATCGATAGCAATTATCTTAGCCTTGTTTATCTTTTTTAGTTTTTTATAAAATGGCGTGCAAAGCTCAATAAAATGAGTTATTACATGAGAATAATGGTTTTGAGAATGATATTCTAAAAAATAATTCTCAACATTTTTGTAGTCACTTGAATGCAAATTTAGTTTAGAATAACCTCCATGATTTGATAGATTTGGAAAAAACCAATCGACTTCAATGCCTTGTTCTTTGCATTTTGCATCAAACATCCAATAAAAATAGTCCATGCCACCTACTCGCTCTGGAAGAAGCTCATAGTTACACAAAACGGCTATTTTTTGTTGGTTTACACCCATGCTTTTAAGGTTTGTGCTATACGTTTGCCAGTTTCAAATAAGGGTTTACTTACTTGTAATTTTAGCAATTCCATTCTGTTTTCGCTGTCTAAATTTGGGTTGTTCAAATATATTTTTATTGCTTCAATCAATGAGGTTTCATCTTTAACAACTTTGGTCGCTTTAGAATTGACTACGTTTTCAATATGAGCGTAATTCAAAAAACGTTGGTCATCATACAATCCGTTTTCAAGATTTCCGAAAACAGGATTGATAACTGGTTTATCAAACTGTATAAAGTCCAAACTCATGGTAGACAACATGTTAATATTCAAATCTGAAAACTCGAGTACTGACCTCAAATCAATCACATCTTCTACAGAAGGAATTCGTTGCGTCCACAACTCTTGATGTTTATCTCTAGAAAGTGGCCATTTTGGATAATTCCATTTAATAAAGGGATATCTCTCAACAAAACTTTTAAATCGAATTGGATCTTCAGCTGGTGAAGTTCTTATTAATAAGTTAACATTTTCAATTTCATTACTTTTAATAGCATCAGCTATAGTTTGAATATAAAGCTCATCATTTTTACTCGTTGCTATATCGCCACAACTAAAACAAATGGTTTTTTTAGAACTATCTAAACCAAATTTTTGTTGAAATTCATCTTTAGTAGTTTTATATCTATCTAAAACATACGGCTCAAATTGTGGTGTCCCAACAACTTCAATATTTTCAGGTTTTACTTTCGAATAAAACTGAAGTAATTCTTTTTTCATTAAATCACTCCAAACTAAATAATAATCAAAATTGGCAGCCATTCTTCCTTTGGAAGCTAAATTATCCCAACTAAAAATAAAGGAAGCAGTTTTCACATTATTCTGTTCAGCTTGATATGCCAATGGAGCTATAAAAGGTGGTCTTTGATGAGTGAAAAATAATAAATCAAATTTTTCATCTTTCAATAAAGTGCCATATTCTTTAGAAATTAAATTATTTCTAAAAGACCTTTGTTGCAACTTATTATAAAATTGAATCCATTTTTCAGAGAAAAAATAAGACGTCCATTTATTGATTAATCTTGTCGTAAAACCTCTAGTTGTTTTAGCTTTTGAATTATTAACTCTTAAGTTGTCTTGAATACCAAAATTTCCTTTCTTGTGCAAATGAAGATGGGCAAGTTCTTTGGCTTTTCTAAAAAACCAATTAATAAATTTTTCTTCATAAACTGGTAATTCAATGACTTTACATATAACAGAATTATATACAGATTTAGGTAAATAGGATAAAATCACTACCTCATCAAAACTTTTTTGAGCTTCAGATATAAAATCACTCAAGATAAAATTTCTATATCCAACGCCATCGGTAATTACTATTCCTAATTTTTTCATTTAAACAATTTTCTACAAACCTTTTTGTAATATTTCTTAATTTTTTGTTCTAAAGCAAATGTAGTTTTTTTATATAATATTACGTCAGATAAAGATGACGATGAAGCATCTAAAACACCTCTTGCATTTAAAATCTCATTTATTCTGCCAGTATGTTTTTGGTTAATGCCATAACTTCTTGCATACCAAGTGTGGCATAAAACCTCTTTTTCTTTGTAATAAACAATGTTAGCAATTCCATCAGTGCTCATTTTAGTATCTAAAAAAAGGAATTGCTTTCCTTTTCTTCTTAGCCAAAAATAAAAACAATAATAAGGTTCGTAAACACTATGTTCATTATACTCATAAGGTAATTTAGCTAACGAATCTGGAAACTCACCAACGTTAATAAACTGATTGGCTAGCATTTCCTTTTCATTCCAAATACTTTCAACTTCTTTGAAATTTAAAACTGAAAAGAACGTGTTGATAGCATAGGGATTTTCTTTTCTGTGCAAAATAACGCCACCATCTCTTACTCCGCAAACCGTCAGATGGTTTGTCTCCATATCTTCTATGATAGAAAAAACTTGATTAGCATCAGTAAAAATCACATCCTCATCTGCCATAACCAACCATTCAATTCCCTTGCCTTTAAGCTTAGACATCATATAAGTAATGCTATGCAAACCATGCATTCCATTGGTGCCATTTATAACATAGCGCTGAATATCTTTTGGAAATAATGTAGATGATTTTTTGTATAAATCAAAGTTGGCAACAGTTGATAATATGGCAACTTTTTGCTTATCCATTCTTTACTTTGTTATTTACCAAATAATTAGAAGGCTCGTTATTATCACCTTTGTAAATAAATATCATGTTGTGATAAAAGTGCATCGAAACTATATGCTGATCGTAATACGTCTTTTTATAATCTGGAAGCATAAATTCTTCATTATTCAATCCATCAATTAGGGATTTAAAAAAGCAATAAATGGTTCCTTTTTTATTGAAATCAGTAGAGGTGCCACCATAGTCTTCCCAATAAGAGGTTTGCGTATCTTCAACCACATAGATTCCACCTTTCTTCAATTTTGGAAATAAAAATTCAAAGGATTCAATTACATGCTCATTGATATGACTTCCGTCGTCAACAATTAAATCAAACTCTCCTACTTCATTACAAATAGATTGTAAAAATTCTTTATCTACCTGACTTCCTCTGTAAATTTTAATACGGCTTTCTTCTTGAGGTGATTTATCATGAATATCTAGTGAGTATATTTTGGCAAAAGGAAAATAAGCCTTCCACATTCTCAATGAATTTCCTCCTGAATGTGGATTTTCATATCCACCGACTCCGATTTCAAGAAACTTGATTTTTTTTAATCTATAGGGTGCAAAATGCAACTGATAATGTGGTGTATAAAAATGGCCACCCCATTTGTCTGTTTTAAATATTTTAGCCAATTTGGTTAGATTATTGGAAACAAAAAATGCCTTTAGAACATTGAGTTTTCTTTTAACCTTGTACTTAGTTTGCCAATCAAATTTTTTCTTAAGAGTTGAAATCATTATAGTTCTTTAAATTGCTTTTGGTGGTTAATGTTCCAAATATCATTATTTTTTAACGATTCTAAAAATAATTGAGCACTATTTCCGTCACCAAAGTCGGAATTACTTTTTTGGGTTTTGTGATTGATGATAAGTTGTAAGGCTTCTTTAATAGCACTTTTTTTATAATCTACATTGATAATATCGGCATGTAAGGCTCTATTTTGCTGTCTAGTTCCAATATTAATAATCGGAATTCCATAGTAAGGAGCTTCTCTAATTCCGGCGCTACTGTTACCAATTATGAACTTAGATTCTTTTAATAAAGTTAGAAAATACTCAAATCGTAAAGAAGGAAAAACTCTAAAACGGTTGTTATTCTGTAACTTTTTATAATTATCAATTATAAATTGACTTCCCAAATCATTATTCGGATAAATTACTACATAGTTATGATGGTCTTCTAACAAAGCATCAACAAAATTAGTAGCATATTGATTCATTTCTGATGCTTCAGTTGTAACTGGATGGAACATTACTACTGCAAAATCGTCAAATGGGATTTGATAATATTCTTTTACTTTTTCTAAAGATGGTAAATCATCTGAAAACATGATATCAATATCTGGTGAACCTATGGTATAAATTGACGAAGTCATTTCTCCCATTTGAATTAATCTTTTGGCTGCATCATCATTGGAAACAAAATGAATATGACTCAATTTAGAAACGCTATGACGAATTAGCTCATCAACAGTTCCTGACAATTCTCCGCCTTCAATATGAGAAACTAAAATATTATTTAACGAACCTACAATAGCTCCAGCAAGTGTCTCAACTCTATCGCCATGAACAACTATCATGTCTGGATTAACTTGTTTGCAATAACTAGAAAGACCTTCTATGGTTTTAGCCAAAGTCAAATCCATTGTAGTTTCATGAGTATGATTTTCAAAAGTATGAACGTTTTTATAGTTGCAACGTTCTATTTCTATAAGCGTATATCCGTACTCTTTTTGCAAATGCATTCCAGTAACAAAAACAAATATTTCAAACTCTTGTTGGCTTTCAAGAATAGAAATAAGTGATTTTATTTTGCCAAAATCAGCACGCGTTCCGGTTAGAAATAGGATTTTTTTCATAATCTTTTATGCTATCCGACTTGGATAAAATTTATCTCTAATTGTAAGAAAATATTTTTCTATGTAATTGGTCATTATCATTCCTAAGACAATACTAGTTGTAGCAGTAAATGGAAAAAGAACTATTGGGTCAACTTGAATTTTAAAAACATAAGACCTCAAAAACGAAAAAGAAACTGCTACAAATCCATGAATTAAATAAATTGAATAAGATGCTAATCCAATTCTACTTATAAAATTAACTACTCTTTCAGAAAACATTTTATTCAATACAGAATTAATATTTTGATACACTAAAAAACTGATTAAGAAAATACCAAAAGATATATAAAGAAATGTAAATCCAAATGTTCTTACAAAAATAGAATCTTCAAAATCAATAAATGGTGTAAACATCAACAAAATTACTGCAATTATAATCAAAAGCCTCTTGTTATTATTAAAAAAATTAGTCAAAATTTGATTTTTGAAATAATAAAAATAAGATATTAAGACACCAAACAAAAGAGAATCCATACGAAGATGCGTCATAGTAACATTTTTTTCTTTCAGTTCTGGATGATAATAATTACTATAAAGTCTTAATATAAAGATAATAATGAGTAAAAGTAGAATAACTATTTCAAAATAACTCCATTTAGAATTGAATTTCAAATTGAAAAAACTCTTTTTTATTGCAAAATATAAAAGTATAGCAAAAAAGAAATAAAAATGTTCTTCGATTGCTAATGACCAAGTCGCTACGTAGGCATAACCCCAACCCATGATATAATTTTGAATAAAAAAAACATCAGCTAGTAAACCTTTCCAAAGAAATTGACCTTTTACTAATTTTATAGATAGGTATAAAAAATAGGTTAAAAAATAAATGGGATATATTTTGAAACCTCTTCTAATTAGAAATAATTTTGGTTTAATATTTCCAAACTTGTTGTACTCTTTAAACAATAAGCCCGACACTAAAAAACCACTTAGTACAAAAAATAAATCTACACCAATCCATCCCATTTTTGAAGTAAAAGGAGTAAGTGGTAAGTGTCTGAGTAAAACTAAAATAATTGCAACTCCTCTTAAAAAGTCTAACTCTCTTAATCTATTAGTATTTTGAATCATATTATCACTTTAAAAATACTCTTAATACTTATAAATTAAAGGAATAAACGATTTTACTTTACCAAAATCGAGACGTATATATGTTAAGAATAGGATTTTTTTCATTTAATTAATTTGCTTTTTTTTATTATTTAAGTCAGCAGTTACAATTGTATTAGCTTCTAAATTCTCAGCAACCAAAACATGTGCTCCTATAATCGAGTTATCACCAATTGTTACTTCTCCAATTATTGAAGAATTGCAATACATAGTAACATTGTGACCAATTCTATTACCTTTACCACTTCCGTTTTTTTTATGTCCAATAGTACATCCTTGATGGATTATAAATCCTTTCCCAATGGTATTTCTACTTCCAATTACTGTTCCTTGACCATGAATAATATAAAACCCAACATCAATAGTGTTATTAAAATAGATTTCACATGAACACAATTCTTTGAGTAACCAATGTATCTGTGGTTTTAGTTCTTCTAAATTATTTAAATGCAATTCATTACCTAAACGGAATAAAAAAACAGCTAATTCATTACTATTTGATTTAATCCTACTTTCAATTTCAGAAGTTGATAAACTTGAAAAATGATACTGAACATCGGCAACAGTTTTATCAAAAGCAATAGCCACAATCTCATCAGAAATTGATTTACTATTATATACTTTAGTCAATAAAAAAGTTACAAAATCTTTCATTTATTCAAAATCATTAAAATCCAATTGTTCATCATTTGCTATATCTCGAGTAGCTGCTTTTCCTAGTAAATCATTGAAATGTTCAGCCAAAATTTTTCCTGTTCCAGGTCGTTTTACCCAAATATTTTCTTTGGTTAAAACATCGCCTTTTTTAATTTCAGCAATAGAACAAACTGTTGCAAAAGCAAAGTCAATAGTTACTTGCTCTTCTTTGGCAGGTTCTTTAGTTCCGCCACGCATTTGCCACATTTCATTAGAAGAAACAATCAATTCTGTAGTAGCTTTTTCATCCATACTACAAACAATATCTGGACCTGTTCGTTGCATGTGATCTGTAAAATGTCTTTCAAGAATACTTGCTCCAAGTGCCACAGCTCCTAAACAAGCATTGTTATTTAAAGTATGGTCTGACAACCCAAAAACCTTATCTGGAAAAGCTTGATGTAGTTGTGTCATGGCACCAAATCGTACCAAATGAATAGGCGTTGGATATAAGTTGGTAGTATGCAACAAAGCCACCGGAATATTGTGTTTATCAAAAATAGCTACCGCTTTGGCAACACTCTCAATGGTATTCATTCCAGTGCTTAAAATTACTGGTTTACCAAAAGAACAAATGTGTTCTAAAAGTGGATAGTTATTACATTCACCTGAACCAATTTTATAAGCTGGAATATCAAATTTTCTTAAACGTTCGGCAGCAGCTCTAGAAAAAGGTGTCGAGATAAAAATCATACCTTTACTTTCAACATAATTTTTAAGTTCTAGTTCTTCTACTTCACTTAACGCGCAACGTTCCATGATTTCGTAAATAGAAACATCAGCGTTTCCTGGAATAACTTTTTTGGCAGCACCACTCATTTCATCCTCAACAATATGAGTTTGATGTTTAACCACTTCAACTCCTGCTCTATGCGCAGCATCAACCATTTCTTTGGCAACTTGAAGTGAACCCTCGTGGTTAATTCCGATTTCGGCAATTACTAATGGTGGAAAATCAGGTCCAATTTTTCTTCCTGCTATTTCTATGTATGGGTTCATTCTATTTCTTATTTTTATTTAATAAATATTCGGCATAGTCAAAGTCTTCTTGGGTATCGATATCTACATCTGCAAATACATGATTTACAATATAAGGAAATGCCTTTTCAGATATAATTTTTCCTTCTAATATCAATTTTGTTTTGGCAATGTACAATAATCCGTTTTCAAAATAAAGAGGTTCTAAATCTTGACTACGTTGTCCTATTTCATAATTGAACGGAACAAAAACGTTATTGTGAATTTTGCCAAATTTATGATGATTTTGTGATACTGTAAATAAGCTATCTAAATTGTCCTCTAAATACTTTTGAAAACATTCTGACAATAAATCAATTGGTCGTAACGGATTGGTTGGCTGCAATAAAACTACATTTTCAACATCGGAATCAATAGATTCTAAAGCATGCTGCAATGATGAAATTGTAGGCTCCAAATCTCCTGAAATGGATGGTGGTCTGTCAATTACTTTTGCACCATAAGCCAAAGCTACTTCTTTTATTTGCTCATCGTCTGTAGAAACATAAACCTCATCAATTATATCAGAATTTGATTTTGCATAAATAATACTATGAGCCAGTAAAGGCATTCCTCCAAGTGGAAGAATGTTTTTACCAGGTAATCTTTTAGATCCACCACGAGCTGGAATTATGGCTATAGTTTTACTTTTCATCTTCTGGTTTCCAATAAATTCTAATTGGATTTAGTTGATTGATTTCCTTATATTCTTTATTTGATAATCGATTACTTTGCTTTAGCAATTTAGGAAAATTAATTAGAACATCAAAAAGAGCTTGAATGATTCCTAAAGTAGCTTTAAAGTCACCTTTGAAAGTTTTGTTTTTCAATTGCATCCAAAGTGTATAGACCAATTTTCTTGGTATTTCAAGAAATGGATAAAACAGAAAATACAAATACCATCCTGAACGAAAGCTTCTTCTTTGCCTTATTTGATAATCGGCATTATTTTTTCTTGAAATTATATCTACCCGATGATGTACTAAAACCATAGGTAAATAATGAATCTCAATATTCTTCTTAAACAATTGATAGGCAGCAAAATCTTCTTCTCCATAAAAAATAAACCATTCTGGATAGGGTGGAATTGATTTCCATGCAGACATACGCCATACATGACCGCAACCTACAAACCCTCTTACCCTTTCTGGATGTAATTGAGTTCGTAAAGTATTTGGAGCATTTTTACCCCAAAAAATTCTAAAACTTATTAAGCCACAATTAGAATTGTTCTCGAAATACAGCTCAATTTCTTCTAATGGATTTTCTGATAAAAAATGAGCATCATCATCTAATGAGATAGCAAATTGAGCTGTTGTAGTTTCTAATAAACGATTTCTACTAAAAATTAAACCGCGTGACTTATTATTTCGAAGTAACTTTATTTTAGGATGATTCTGAGTCAAATAATTAAAAGTGCCATCTGTAGAACCATCATCGCAAATAATGCATTCTAAATCATGACGCAAAAGCAAACCATTGATTCTATCTAATGTGAAAATTAAATCTTCAAGTCTATTTTTAGTAGTAATAAGGATGGCAAATTTCATAAATATCAATTATAACTCTTGCAATGAAACCATTTTTGCAAAGGTTGGTGAAATTTGTAACAGCTCATTGTAATTTCCTTGACTTTCTAGTTTACCAGCATTTATCAAAACTATAGAATCCGCATTTTTAATAGTTGATAATCGATGAGCAATAACAACAATTGTAATTTTACCTTTTAATGAATCTACACTTTCTTGAATAAATTTTTCGGTTTGAGAATCTAGAGCAGAAGTAGCTTCATCTAATATCAATAATTCAATATTTTTATATAATTCCCTGGCAATTGAAAGTCGTTGTCTTTGTCCGCCAGACATCACTACGCCATTATCACCCAAAGCAATATCTTCTTTAAGCTCAGCTTTTTCAACAAAATCAGTTAAATCAACTTGTTGAATAACATCATTAAAACGCTTTAAATTAGCTTCGTTTTTAGGCGACCAAAAGGTAACGTTATTAAAAAGCGTATCATTAAAAACAACTGTTTCTTGCGATATAAATCCAATTTTACTTCGAAAAGTATCAATAGAGTAATCTTTTAATTTTTTTGAATCAACCAAAACTTCACCACTAGTAGGTGACAATAAACCGCACAAGATATTTACTAAAGTTGTTTTTCCTGAACCACTTTTTCCAACAAAAGCCAAAGTCTTATTTTTGGGAATATCAAGTGATACACCATCAATAACTTTTGATTTATCATTATACTGAAAGGAAATATTCTTTAATTGAATATTAGTTTCAAATCCTTCAAATGCCATTCCGTCTTGAGTTTCTTTTTCACTTTTTAATTCTGCAGTAAATTTCTCATAATGAACGATAGAACCAACATATTTTAAAAAGGCAGTCCAACTTTGTTGCACACTCATTAAACTACCAAAAGCTCTGTAAAAAAATAATAGGATAACAATAATTGAACTAAAAGTTCCACCTATAATATTAACTTGAATATAAATTGCAATCAGCAAGAAAACAACTATAATTGGCTCACGGAATGACATAACCTTTGCTGAAGTTTTACCTAATACAATTACATCTTTTTCAATGTCATCGACTGTTGCATTAATCTTATTCAGATAATTCTTCATCAATGCTGTAGACTTAAGATATTTGAAATTGGTTACTTGTTGCAAAACCAAACTAGATAACTTATTGTTTTCATTTGTTATGGAATACGACAATGACTGCGAACTTCTATATAGTGATTTAAACAAAAATCTTGACAACCAACCACCTATAATAACAATAATAGTAAATTTTGGGTTTGTCAAAAAAGACAACCCAATGTACACTAATACAAAAATTATATTTTGAACAACAGATACATATTGAGAAAAAGCATTATTGATACTCAATATTTCTGCTGTCACACTGTTTTGGATAGTACCAAAATTTAGGGTGACAAATTTTGAATACTTTAAATTAGAAATATTAGAGAGCAAATTACTTCTAATCTTTTTATTGAAATAAGATGTTGCTAAAACTCTGTAATAAACATCAAAATATCGGAAAGCTGCTTTTAACAAAAAAAAGAAAAGCATAATTAGTAAAACAGAATTGACAGTAGGTTTAAGATTGAGGTAGTTAAAAACCTGCATGAAAACATCACTAGTTCCTGTACTCGAAGCAGAACCTTCTCCAGATGCAATTTGAAACAATGGAATAAACATTGTCAAACTCATAGCATCAACAAAACTATACAATATACTAATTGCAAAAATAAAAAAAAGCCTAGTCTTCAATATACTATAAAAAAAGTACAGGTAATGAAAATAAGATTTTAAAGATTTTAGTAATAATTGCTTCAATTTATTCATGGTTTTAATAAGAGCCAAATTTAGAAAACAAAATCTATATATGTATTTTAAATTTTTATTTATTTTGGATTACTTTTACAAAAAAATAACGTGTTTTTCTTCAATAAAAAATCGACTTACCTCAAAGATATAATCCCTAATGATTATACTGATATTCATTCGCATTTATTACCTGGAATAGATGATGGATCAAAAGATATTGACGACACCTTGACATTGATAAACGAATTAAAAAAGTTAGGATTCTGTAATTTTATAACAACTCCTCACGTAATGGAGCATGTTTGGGAAAATTCCAAAACTAAAATTGAAGATACACTTATAACAACATTAAGTCACCTAAAAGACAACACTATTGACAATCCGTTTAAAGCTGCTGCAGAATATATGCTTGATGATAGGTTTAGAAATCTATTTCAAGAAGAAAAGTTACTAACACTTAAAGAAAATTTTGTTTTAGTAGAAATGTCATACATTAACGCACCATTACAATTGTATAACATTATATTTGATATACAAGTAGCTGGCTACAAACCAGTTTTAGCTCATCCAGAACGATACAATTTTTACCATAATAACCTCCAAGAATATAAAAAGTTGAAACATGCAGGTTGTCTCTTTCAAATCAATCTACTCTCATCTGTGGGTTATTACGGACCAATGGTAGCCAAAACAGCCGACTATTTATTAAAAAATAATATGATAGATTTTGTAGGTTCTGATGCACATCATATGAAACATGTAGAATCATTTAATAAAAAAATTGTTTTGAAAAACCTTGATCCTTTAAAGGAAGCTTTTCAAAACAATGTTTTCTTTAAACCTTAATTCTATTTATTTCTTTTTAGAAAAAAATTCTTTTACTTTTTGAATAAAAGTTAATTCTTTTTCTTCAACTCCGTAGCCATAGCCATAGCCATAGCCGTAGCCGTAGCCGTAGCCGTAGGTTTTCTTAACTTCAGTATCGTTAAGAACTATTGACATATTTGGAAGTTTGTTTTCCTTATATAAGGAATCTGCAAACTTAAGCATACGCTTATCAAGATAATTGGCACGCATTACATAAATAAAAGCATCAGCATTTTTAGCAATCAATAAAGTATCGGTTACCACACTCACTGGAGCTGTATCGACAACTATATAATCATATTGCTTTTTAAGTTCATCAAATAAAGTAGTAAGCTTATCATTCATTAATAACTCAACCGGATTTGGTGGTATAACGCCAGAAGGTAATGCATAAAAATTATCAAAATCTTTTACTTTAACAGTGAATTCCTTGATGTCTTCGTTTGGTTTTGTTAAATAGTTTGTAATACCTTTAACTGGTAGAGCAATATATTGATCCAGTTTAGGATTTCTAATATCTAAACCTATTATTAAGACTTTTTTTCCTGACAAAGCAATAGTAGTTGCTAAATTAATGGCACAAAATGTTTTCCCTTCTTTTGGTAATGATGATGTTACAAATATAGTTTTACAAGCATTTTCAGGAACATGAGCGAGCATAAACTCTAAATTGGTTCTAATCATTCTAATCGCTTCTGCAGAACTAGACCTACTATTAGATTGAATAATTTCTTCGTTAGTCTCTGATTTTGGCAAATCACCCAAGAAAGGAATAGAAACTTTGCCTTCTATATCTTGACGATATTTTATTTTAGTATCAAAGACGTTTATTAAAAATAATATTCCAAAAGGAATTAGTAATCCTAAAATAAAAGCTCCAAGATAGAACATCGATTTCTTGAGTGAAATTGGTCCTGTTAGATAAGCATTGTCAATAACTTTAGCTTTGGCAGAAGTAACCGCTAATGATATTTCAGTTTCTTCTCGTTTTTGTAAAAGGTATAAATACAAAGATTGCTTTATATTTTGCTGTCTTGCGATTTCATTATAATTTCGTTCATTGGTAGGAACCTGATACACTTTTCCATTATAAAGAGAACGTTGTCTTAACAAATCTCTTTTCTGAATAGCTAAATCATTCTTTTTACTTAATAAACTTTGAACGATATTTTCTCTCAACTCCGAAATCCTCAAATCAATATTCTTAATTTTTGGATTTGATTCAGTAGCGCTTTTTAATAGTCTTCTCTTCTCTAAAACAAGTGTATTGTATTCTGTAATATAACTAGAAGAAGTTTCTGTTGCTACTACAACATTAGTAGGAAACAATTCGTCTTTTTTAGTTTTTCTAATTTCATCTAACAGAAAATCTCTTACTTTTAAATCTGTTTCAATAGCTAGAATTGTTTTATTATAATCAACTGCACCTGCAATACTCAATTCAGCATCTGACTCTAAACTTACTAATCCTTTGTCTTTTTTAAACTGCTCGGCTTGTCCTTCTACACCACCTAATTCTTTGGTAATAATATCTAATCGGTTATTGATAAATTCTTTGGTAAACTCTGCAACTTGATTTCTATCCCTTACAGCATCTTCATTATATTGTTGTACCAATGCATTTAAAAAATCCACACTTCTTTCAGGGATTTGATCTGTTATACCTAAATTTATAACATTGGTTTTCTCAACTGAAAATACCGACAACTTACCTCTAAAACCATTGGCTCTTCCTTCTAAGGTTGATTTCACAACAATGATATCAACAATATTCTCAGGCATTGGATATGTATTTAACTTAACAATAAAACTCCCTAATGTTGAAGGTACTTTTTGACCAAAACTATAGCGCTTCGCATTCTTCTTTTCAACATCCAGTACTTCAAATTGTTTATTTGAAATAACTCTTACTACAAAACTTAAAGATTTTTCATTATAATCCTCTTTTTTGTCAGTGAAAATAACTTTTATTGGTGAATCAGTATAAAGTTCTTTAAAAACAACTCTTCCTTCACTGAAATAAGAGATGTCTAAATCCATTTTTTTAACAACATCCTGAGATAATTGTCTAGATTTTAATATAAAAATCTCATTGTCAACATTATTCTTTCCTGAGAAAATATTCAAATCACTAAAAGCAGAGAACTCACTGGTACCACCTTTTTTTTCGTCTTTTATCAAAATGGAAGAGGCAGCTCCATATTCTACAACATAATATCTTAAATAAACAAAAGTGATAGTTAGAAGTACTAAAACACTTAATACAAACCACTTCCAATATTGAAGATAATTAAAGATTTGTTCCTTAATATTAACTTCATTTTGTGCTTCTGAATTCGATTCTTGAGACAATAAATTTTGCATAATTATCTTGTTAAAAGTATTGTCGAAGTGAGCAATAAACCAAATAATGAAGCATACAAGGAAATTGTTGGCAATGCCGCTGAATTAATTTTTGATTTCCTTTGTTCAACATAAACTAAATCATTTTGGTCTAAATAATAAAAAGGAGAGTTAACAAAATCTGCCTTAGTGATGTCAATTCTATTAAATGTTTTTAAACCTTGAATATCCCTAACAATTAATACATTATTTCTTTTTGCAAAAATTGTTAAATCTCCTGAAGCACCAATGGCATCAAATAAAGTTACTCTATGATTATCAAAAGATTTAATACCTGGACCTGCTACATCGCCCAAAACGGTAACTTTAAAATTTAATATTTTTATATTGATGACAGGATCAATAAGATGAGTAGCTAATTTTTGCTTTAGCATGCTTTTTAACTCTTTTATAGAATAACCTGAAACTTGAATATTTCCTATAACTGGAAAATCAATTTTCCCTTCATTATCAACCAAATAACTAGGTAAATTAAAAGGTGCAGCAGCTTCAACCTCTTGTGTAGTTACAACAATAGACAACAAATCGTCATTTTGAATTATCGGGTCATAATTAGTAGATACATTGCTAAAATCTTGTGAACCTTGAAGATAAACAAATTTTTTTTTAGAGACACAAGAAGAAAAAAGAAACAGAAAAAGTATTGATATATAAAAGAAATAGTTTTTCATTCGAAAAAAATATAATTAATTGGTGACAAATATATTAAAAACCATTCAATTTACATTCTATTTGGTGTAAACATAAGAGTCTTTAACTTCTATATCTAAAGTTTGGAATACAGAATTCATACTTTTATACTCTGGAACTATATTTTTCATTTTTGCAGCTATCATTTCTGAGTTGCCATCATAAGAAATACTTATCAACTCTTCTACTTGTTGACTAACGATTTCAAAATCATCGCAAACCTCAACTGCAATAGTTATCTTTTCATGATGAGTTGTTAAGTTTTGTGCAGAATCATTCAATAATTCTTCATAAAGTTTTTCACCTGGTCGTAATCCGACAATTTTTATTTTAATCTCTTTATCAGGTTGGTATCCTGCCAAACGAATCATTTTTTTAGCTAAATCAATAATTTTAACTGGTTTACCCATATCAAAAATATAAATTTCGCCTCCATTACCCATTGAACACGCTTCCAATACAAGCTGACAAGCTTCTGGAATAGTCATAAAATAACGAATGATTTCTGGATGTGTTATGGTAATTGGACCACCTTCTTGGATTTGCTTTGTAAATAATGGAACTACCGAACCATTGGATCCCAATACATTTCCGAATCTAGTGGTAATAAATTTAGTGTAACGCTTTGAATTGTTTTTTATATGTTTAAAATGTTTCGATTGCACATACATTTCAGCAATTCGCTTACTAGCTCCCATTATACTACTAGGATTTACGGCTTTATCTGTAGAAATCATTACAAAACGCTCTACATGATATTTATTAGACAAATCAGCAACATTCTTTGTTCCCAAAACATTGGTAAAAATAGCTTGTGAAGGATTTTCTTCCATCATTGGAACATGCTTATATGCAGCAGCATGATAAACTACGTCGGGTTGATAGGTTATAAACAATCTTTCTAAAATTCCATAATTCCTAACATCTGCAATGACATTAACCACCTCAACAGACAAACCTAACCCTATGATCTCCAACGATAAAGAATGAAGTGGTGTTTCTGCTTGATCCAACAATATAATCTTCTTCGGATTAAAATGAAGTACTTGTCTTACAATTTCACTACCAATAGAACCTGCTGCTCCTGTGACTAAAATTGATTTTCCTTTAAGTTTAGAAGAAATACTGTCGGTATTTAAAACGATTGGTTTTCGTTCTAATAAGTCTTGGATTTCAAAATTCTTAATGTTTTTGGAAATTTCTTTTTCATCATCCCAATCAGAAACTACAGGAAGGGTATATACTTTAAATCCATATTCTATACATTCATCCACTATTGTTAAACGTTCTTTTTTGGTCAGACTTTTATCAGCAATAATTAAAGCTTCAACTTTTTTGGAACGCATCAAAACAGGAATACTTTTCTTTATTTGAAAAATAGGAAGATCTAATATCCTTTTTGTCGAATTCTGATTATTTTTATCAATAAAACCAACCAGTTTAAACCTTCCAGGTGTCTCGGCTTTCAATGCAGAAGCTACGGCAGAGGCATTAGCATCTGAACCATAAATAATAGCTGCCATTCTTTTTTCGGAACTGGCTTCTTTGAATAATAATTCAAAAGTTTGCTTAACGATCATTCGAAAAACAAACAAAAAACTAAAAGATAAAACAGCATTGATAAAAGCACCAGTAGTTAAATACAATTTTGGCTTATCTAATAGTAAAACAAAAAAGTTAAATAAAAGCAGCACTACAAATGTAGAAAACTGAGAAAAAAACAATTTTAACGCATCAATGTAAGAAGAGTGTCTGATAATTCCAGAATAAGTTCTGTAAATCCAAAAGAAAAAGATATTTACAAAAAGATATAAAATGGAACCAATAGTAAGGTGTTCTTTGGGAATGTAATTTAATTTAAGCCCTTGAAAGAGAAAATAAGTAACAACACCAGATAATAAAACAATAAAAACATCAATCAATAGAATGACCCATCGAGGTAAATAACTCAAATTTTTAAAGCTAAATCCAAAATTGATGTCAGAAAATGTTTTAAAAAAATCTGTAAAAAAATTTCTTTGGGTATTGTTTCTCAATGGATATTTATTTTTTATGGTGGTAAAAATAAGAAAAAAAGTTCTTAAAAAAATCTTAAAAATTATTTATAACATTTTTTATGCGCTCTTTTTCTTCGTCTGTCAAATTAGAACCTGAAGGAAGACAAAGACCATTATCAAACAAATTTTCTGAAACAGTCCCTCCATAATAAGGTGCATCCTTAAAAACAGGTTGTAAATGCATAGGTTTCCATAACGGACGACTTTCAATGTTTTCTGCTTCTAATAATAGTCGTAAATCTTCTCTAGATTTACCTCCATTTAATGAAGAATTTATGGTTACAGCAGACAACCAATGATTAGAAAAATAATTTTCATTCGGCTCAGAAAAAACTGTAATTGCAGTATTTTCTTTAAAAATATTCACATAAAAATCATGCATTGCTCTTCGTTTTGCAACGTGATCATCTAAAATTTCCATTTGACCTCTACCTATTCCGGCACATATATTACTCATTCTATAATTATACCCAATTTCACTATGCTGATAATGTGGTGCATTGTCTCTTGCTTGAGTAGCTAAAAAAATAGCTTTATTTTTCAAGTCACTATTCTTGGTAACTATTGCTCCTCCTCCAGAGGTAGTAATTATCTTATTTCCATTGAACGACAAAACACTAATATCACCAAAAGTGCCACATTTTTGTCCATTATAAGTACTTCCCAAAGCTTCTGCACTATCCTCGAGAATCGGAACTTCATATTTATTGGCTATACTGCGCACCTCATCAATTTTATAAGGCATTCCATACAAATGAACAGCAATAATAGCTTTGGGTTTTTTGCCTTTAGAAATTCTATCCTTTATCGCCATTTCTAAAGCATTAGGACATAAATTCCAAGTATCAGGTTCACTATCAATAAAAATTGGTGTGGCGCCTTGATAAACTATTGGATTTGCTGAGGCTGAAAAAGTCATACTCTGACAAATAACCTCATCTCCTGCTCTTACACCTAGTAAAATCAAACCTAAATGTAGGGCAGCAGTACCAGAACTTAGTGCACCAACAAAGGCATTATTTCCTATGTAATTTTCTAAATCTTGTTCAAAACCAGTTACATTAGGTCCTAATGGAGCAACCCAATTACTATCAAAAGCTTCATGTATATACTTTAGTTCTGTACCACCCATATGAGGTGAAGAAAGCCATATTTTGGATTTAGTCATGATTATGAAATTTTATAGGTTTAGCAGGTATTCCAACTGCTGTACAATAATCTGGTAAACTTTTTGAAACTACGGCTCCGGCACCAACAATAGTTCCTGTTCCTATAGTTAGTTGATTTATAATTTTTGCTCCAGTACCCACATAAACTTTCTCTTGAATATGTACTTCTCCTGAAATATTTACTGAGGGCATAAACGACGAAAAATTGTCTATTATTGAGTCGTGACCTACTGTACACATTAGATTTAAGGTTACAAAACTTCCAATTTTAATGTTGCAAGTAATTATCGTTCCGCCACATATAATACAACCATTTGAAATGGTCACCTCATCATTTGAAATTTGAACTAATGGATGAATTAAAGTTGGAAAATTAATTTTTTCGTTGGATAAAAAAGTAACAATCTTACTTTTGGTAGTTGGATCACCAACACCTAAAAGAACCGAAATTTCTTTATCAATTGCATTCAAATCTTGTAAATTACCTAAAACTGGAAAATTATTGATTAGGGTACCTTTTTCAATACCATCATCATAATATCCTATAAAATTATAAGTTTTTTTAACCTTATTTACAGCATCTATTATGGTTTTTACTTCTCGTCCAAAACCTCCAGCTCCTATGATTACTATATCTTGCATATCAGTCAATTTATAATTTAACTTCCTTGAAAAGGCTCAATTGTAGCAGAATCTACTGCTGTTATTCCATCACTTTTTATTACTTTCTGAATGGTTTTAAATAGAATTTTTAGGTCTAATAAAAATGAAATATGATCTACATACCAAACATCTAATTCAAATTTTTTATCCCACGAAATGGCATTTCTTCCGTTTACTTGTGCCCATCCTGTAATGCCTGGCTTTACCTCGTGCCTTCTGTTTTGAAAATCACTATACAAATGTAAGTAATTAGTTAGTAATGGTCTGGGACCAACTATACTCATATCTCCAATAACAACATTTAATAATTGTGGTATTTCATCTAAAGATGTTTTTCTAACAAAACTTCCTACTTTGGTCAACCTATCTGAATCTGGAAGTAAATTACCTTCGGCATCTTTCCTATCGTTCATGGTTTTAAACTTGATGATTTTGAAAATTTTTCCTGCTTTACCCGGACGCAATTGAAAGAAAAAAGGCTTGCCATCATTTGCAAAAAAAAGAAATATTGTTACAATAAATAAAATAGGTAATAACAATATCAATCCAATAAATGCAGTGATGACATCAAAAAAAGGTTTAAAAAGTTCTTTATACATTGTTTTCTAATCTTTTGTATTCTTGAAGTAAGCTATTCCATACAAATTCTTGTTGAAACCTCGAAACTATATTTACTCTTGATTTTGATTGCAATTTTTGAAACAAATCATTGTCATGAAATAGCAATTGCATCGCGTCAAAAATAGCAATTTCATTTTTAACTGGTATAATAATTCCAGTTTCATTTGAAATAATTATCTCATTACTACCACTAATATCAGTTACTATACAAGGTAAATTCATAGCTCCGGCTTGCAAAACAACATTAGGAAAACCTTCTCTATAACTTGGAAAAACAAAAACATTTGAAATAGCAAGATAAGGTCTTACATCGTCTTGAAATCCAACAGTAATGATAGATTTATTGGAAGATATCAAATCTAATGTTTCACGATTTAAGGGATCTAATTCGTTTTCGAAAGGACCAACCAAAAGCAATTTACAATTTGAATTTTGTTTACACAAATTAGTAAAAGCAGCAACCAATTCATTAATTCCTTTATCTGACACTAGTCTTCCAACGAAAACAAAAACAAAGTCTGAAGCAGCAATATGCAATTGTTGTTTTAAGTTTTCTTGTTCAATTTGAGAAACTTTATTGGGATTAAAAAAATCTAAATCAATTCCATTTACATTTCCATTAGCAATTACTTTCAAAGGTTTTTTTGTAACCTTAAAAGCTACTAAATCTTTTTTTACACCTTCGCCTTCAGGGATAATATGGGTTGCAAATCGACATAAAATTTTATCTAAAAACAACAATAAATGATGCAAAAATCCTTTTTTATAGGGAAAAATCAATCCTGTAAAAGTGTGAATTCTAATAGGTACTCCTGCAAAATAGGCCGCTAGCATTGAGAGTAATCCTGCTTTAGGCGTTATTGAATGAACTATTAGTGGTTTTTCTTTTCTTAAAACTTTATACAATTTTATTAATGAAACAAAATCTTTGAAAGGCGAAATCTGTCTCTGAAAAGCAACTGGAATCGTTCGAACACCTTCTCTATTATCAACATTTTCCAAATGTACATCTTGACCAGAAACAGCTACAACTTCATAATGCTCTTTCAAAAAAGCCAATTGACCTTTAAGCAAGATGTCTAATGAAATAGAAACGGTGGCTGTTCTTATTATTTTTTTCAAAACAATTATTTTCTGGTTTTAAATCGAATCATTAAATATAAAGCGATTCCGAATGGAACTGCCAATAAAGTCAACAATTTTTCTGGTGAATCTTTTAAAAAGTTACTACGTTTTATAATAATACAACTCGATATATAATGTATCGCTTCTATGAATTTTCTTTTTGTAGATTTTGAAAAGCGCATCGTCGTTATCCTATTATATATAAATCCCTTAGGATATTTCATATATTGATAGAACATAGTATTACTCGAACCTGTTGGCTGATAATCAACTATGACTAAAACTTCATTAAGAGTTGCCATTTCATAGTCTTTATCTACAAAAAGATATTTTGTTCCTAACCCAACATAGCGTTCACCTTCAAAAATTGGATATTCTGGATACTTAGTAATAACATCTGTTCGGTAAACTAATTTTTTATCACCTGTGCCACCATTTAAATAAAAGTCTTCTAATGTAGTAAAATCTGAAGTGAATTTAGACCCTAAAATCGCACCTGATTCTAACCTATCTAAACCAATAATTCCAGCATACTTTTTTTGATCAATAGTTTCCCATTTTGATAAAATCAAGGCAACACCATTCAAAGGCATGTAATCGTCTGAATCTATACAAGTATTCAAAGTAGCTTTTATATTCTTATAAGCTGTATTATGAGCACCATGCATTCCTTGGTTTTCTTGATAAATATAGGTGATTGGAATTTTATTTTCTGCAATCCAACCAGCCACTAGTGCTTTTGTATCATCAGAGGAACCATCGTCAACAACCAACCAATCAAAATCTTGACAAGTCTGCTTACACAAACTTTCATAAAGTCTGGGTAGTAAATGCGCTCTATTAAAAGCAGGTGTAAAAATGGTTAATGTCTTCATGAATGTTGTTGCAATAGTTCTAAATATTTTTCTTGTAGTAAAATTACATTTTTATTAATATCATATCCTTTATCAATAACTACTTGAGAAACATCTTTTTTTATAAAATCATTTTGAGAATGAATAGTTTGCGCCCATACTAATGCTGATTCTTCAAGAGAAATAACTTTTACATTGTCATTTACAATTATTGCTTCTTTAGGTACACCATCAGAAATATAACATTTTACACCACTAGCTTGTGCTTCAACCAAAGAAACTGGTAATCCTTCAAACAATGATGGAAATAAAAACACATCCATTCCTTGAAGCAATTCGTTTACATCACTTCTCAAACCAAGAAAATACACATTGTTTTCAAGTTTTAAATCCGTAACTTTTTTTTGAATAGATTCCATTAACTCACCATTACCAACCAAAAAAAGTTTTCTATTTAAATTCAATTGCACCAATTCAGCGAAAATTTCAATAAGAAACTCATGATTTTTTTGTTTGTTAAAGCGACCTACATGAATAAAATTTTGAGTGTTTGTGGCTTCTAATTGTTTTCTTACTTGAAGACTTTTAGTTTCATCAAAAGCAAACATTTTAGTATCAATAGCGTTGGTCATTGTAAAGGCATTACTAGCATTTTTTTTACCAAAAAGCCATACTGCAGCTTCATCACCACAAGTAAAATAAGTGTTTATGTAACGTAGCATTCGCTTTTTATAATAATATCTAAAAGGCGATTTCAAATTCCAACCATCAGTGGCATTGTGTCCGTGAGCAATTATTACAGGCGTTCTTCTTTTTTGAGCTTCTTGATAAATATAAATACCTAATTCGGAACAATTTCCGTGAATTATTAGGTAAGTATGTTGGTCAAAAAATAGGGCAATCTGTTTTTTATACTCTTTAATCTTTAGTGGATTAAAAGGTGGTAATCTATATATTTTTCCTCCCAAAGTAGTAATCTCATCTTCATAAGCACCTGGCTCATCACGATGAACAATAAAGTCAAACTGAAACTTAGTTCTATCCAACTTTCGGTAGTAGTTCATCACGTTGGTTTCTGCACCACCGCGATTGAGTATGGTAAAAAGTTGTAAGATTCTAATTGGATATTCCATTTTGAAATTACTTTTTAATAATTTTTTTAATCGCTAATAACAATAATAGTAAAGGAACTGTTAACTTGTATTTGGAAAAGAAGAAAAATAATTTCCAATGAATAGGAAAATAGCGCAATTCCAAACTTCTAAAGGCTAATTTATGATATCTAGAATTAAGAACCGTTTTCATATTCTTACATTGAGTAAAAAAAGAAGCTTTATTAAAAGATTCGTTCAAACCCAACCCAATAACACTAAGACATATTCTATTATTGAAAGCTTCTAGATAGTCGGTTCCTTTATTATGTTTTTTTAATTGTTCAGAAAGCAAATCGAACATATGATTAGTCTTATCTAATAAACTATTTTTGTAATTTGAAGTTATAGACTCTGAATTAAACTTTCTATAGTTATACATTGGTACATCCAAAATGTAAACCGATTTGGACTGGTTGAGATACTCCCAAGTAAAAAACCCATCTTCCCAAGCTCCAATTTCACTTAGATTTTTAGCTTGAATTTTGTTTTCTTTAATGATAGCTGTCTTATAAATTTTACCCCAAGCCGTAACTAAAGTTTCTAAATGACTAGGGTCTGAAAGTTCTTCTTTAATAGGACCTGTTATTCTTCTTTGCATAAAAGCAGCATCGAATTTTCCATTCAAACCAAAAACTCTAGCTACTTGTGTACTTGGATATTCTTTATAAAAAGAAAAACAAACCAAATCTACTTCATCCATTTTGGAAAATGCAGTTTCTATGGCATACAATTCCATCCAATCATCACTATCAACAAACATTAAATAAGCGCCTTTTGCATTTTCAATACCTGTATTTCTTGCTCCAGCTAATCCTTTATTGGCTTGAGAAATAACAACGATTCTAGAATCTAATTGTTCGTAAACTTCACATATTTTTAGACTATCATCCGTTGAACCATCATTTACGAGAATAATTTCTAGATTTTTATAGGTTTGATTTACAATACTATCCAAGCATTGCTTCAAATATTTTGAAACATTATATACTGGAATTATAACCGAAATTAGTGGATTCATTTGTAGTCTATAGTTTGTAAATAAATACGTTCATAATATAGGTAAAAGCAAAATATGCTACTATTACTTTGACAATTACTTGATGCTGATTTTGAAAAAATTTATGTTTAATCAATGGATAAATAATGACAATTCCCAACATGAACCATGATAAGTAAGCCAATCTGTTAGAATAATTAGCTCGGATTACTAGAACCCAAAAAGCATTACAAAACAAAAAAACATTAAGCAATTGAAGATAAAGTTTGTCTTGATACTTTTGTTTAAAAATATAATACCATCCTGCAAAAACACCAGAGGCACTATAGACTAAAAAATCCCATCGAAAACCTACTTTCAACTCTACTCCTTCTGCTGCTTGATCAAACTGTCCTAAATACCCTTCAACTGCTTTTTCCTCAATAATACCCACAGTCATAAAGAAATTCGTAAAAAAACCTCCTAAAGCCAAAGATAGAGGAATACACGCTAGCCATAAATAAAAATAAGCTTTTGAATTGTTGTAAACTAAAGTAGCTATGTAAGCAAATAATGGCAACAACATCGATTTATGCACAAAAGTACTAGCAAACAATATCGTTAAAATCACAAACTTTTTATCTTTAGACAATCCGTACAAAAAAAGACTGGTGGCTATTCCATTTCGTAGTCCATTAGTGCCATAGGTCCAAAAGGAAAAAGAAATTACAAGCATAAAAAAACCATAAAACCAGTAGTCTTTAAAGAACTTTTTGCAAGCCAAATATAAAGGAACTAAATACAAAATGGTACACAGAAAGAAAAATATAGAAGAACTAGCTATTTGGGCTGTACCAAATTTAAAATATTCGAATAGAGCATCTTTTTCAACCTTTAATGGTGCTCCTGAAGCATACGTTTGAAATTGTCTATCATAAATTATCATATCTCCAAATCGATAATTCAATGGACGCAAACCAATATAAAATAATAAAATAACAAAAACGATAAAACCGAGAACGTTTTTTGTACTCAAATTTTGAGACGACTCTAATTTTGTACCACCTTGTGCCAATACAACCAATGTCATTAACAATAAAAATTGATAATATATATTAGTGTAATATTCTGCAGGTATTAGATTCATTAACTATTTTTTTCAATTATTCTTGCCGGATTTCCTACTGCAACTGCATGTTTTGGCACATCTTTAACAACAACAGCTCCTGCTCCAATTATGGCGTTATCACCAATGGTTACACCTCCTATTACAATGCATCCGGCGTGCAACTGTACATTATTTCCAATAATTGGTTTTTTACCCTCTTTTTCACCCAAAGTAACTAGATGATTTACATAAACATTTTCTCCAATAGAAGTAGCATTTAAAATCGTTGCATAAGGATGTGCCAATTGCAATCCGGCTCCTATTTTGGTATTTATATCAATTGTAAAAGAGTCTTGTTTGGGATAGAACATCCTTAATAACTTTGAGAAAAATCCTGGTGTTCTGTAATAAAATAATGTTCTAAAATACTTACTCAACAATAACTCTTTCGTCAAATCATAACATTGATTGACTAATCCTTGTTTTGGAATAGTTCTAGCATACAAATCTCGAACAATAACCTCCTTATTATTAGACAACAAGAACAATATTCCGTGAGGAATAAAAAATAATTGTCCGAAAAAAAGAAATAGTGTTCTCATCATGATTTAGCAAATATAATAGTATTCCATAGATTCATCACTTTTGAAAGAATATAATTCGATGCATTTTGTTTTGCATTGTTTCCTAAAGTATCCAAAAGTAGCGTATTATTAGAGAGTTGCTCAAGTTTATTTACAAAAGCATTTTGGTCTCCAACTGGTATTAAAAAACCATCTTTTGCTTCGTGAATAATGTTTCTTGGTCCTGTTGGGCAATTAAAGGACACTACTGGAACGCCAACAGCATTGGCTTCTAAAATAACCATAGGAAAACATTCTTGAATAGAGGTCATTAGTAAAACTCTTGCGCTTTGTAAAACCTTTGAAACTTCATTGGTTTGTCCTTTGAATACTATTGTTGATTGTAATTGCTTTTCATGAACTAAATTAAAAATTTTTTGATAATATTCGTTCCCAATAGAACCATATAAATGCAATTCCCACTTTGGATGATTTTTGTAAAACTGTTCCCAAATTTCAACCATACTTTCTAATTGCTTTACTGGAGCAAATCTAACAATAGCTATGGCTACAAGTGGTCTTTGAGATAAAGTAATTAAAGGTTCGTTTACCTCATCCTCAATTGGATTTGGTATAACCACCGTGTTTTTTGAATAATAAAAACTTTGCTCTTCTTTACTCAAAACTACTAAATACTCATATTTTGACTCTATAAAAATGAGAAGTTTATTTTTAATTCCTTGATTAGAGTCATAAAACTTAGTGTAATGAAATTCCTTAATTGTTTTAGCTTTTCCAGTAATCAAAAAAGGTAAAACATAAGTCATTGGAATATGTGAAGCAACTAAAATAAAATCGGGGTTTTTCTTTAGAATAAACTGTTGTAGTCTAACAATATTTTTAAGTAATTTTAATATATTAATTATACTAAAATAACTCTTTTTTCTATTAAAATCTATAGCTAAATCTTGAAATTTAACCTTATTGTTTAAATCGTAAATTATTGGTTTTCCTGCTTGTTCAGTGCTTAAAATAGTTACATCATAGCCAAAAACAGCACTCCAATAATTGGCTTTTATAGCAACCAATTTCTCAATTCCACCATGAGAATGCATCTGATCGACAAGGATAACTATCTTTCTCATGACATCAACGATTTAAAAAGTGCATCCCATTGATTGCATATTGTTTCTGGTAAAAATCGTTTAACATTAACTTTAGCATTGTTTCCCATCTTAGTTCTCAAAGTATCTTCTTCAATAAGCAATAATAACTTTTGAGCCAATAATGTTATATCGCCATTTGTAACTAAATAACCATCTTCACTATCATCTATAATATCACTCGGACCATACGGACAATCAAAGGACACACATGGAACTCCGCATGCCATAGCTTCAATTAAAACCATTCCGAAACCTTCATAACGAGATGACATTACATAAATAGAGGATTCTAAATATTTTTTCTCAATAGATTTAACTGGTTCAAAAAAACTAACATTATCATTAATCTTTAGAGCAATCGCAAGAGATTCCAAACCTTCTGAAGGCTCTTTTTTTCCGTAAATTTCTAATTGCCAATCAGGTTGTTGAGCAACTACTTTTTGCCATGCTTGCAATAATAAATCATATCCTTTTTGATGACTTTGTTTACCAACTGCTATTACTTTTTTAGCAGTAAGAGCAGCAGATGCTTCTGGGTAAAAAGACAACGGATTGGAAATTACTTCTAAATTTTGCAAAGGCCATTCTTTACGATTTTCGTTAGTAAGCACAACGAATTTATCGTATTTTTTCGCTAAAGTATTCATTAAAAAAAATTGAAACTTTGCAGCAATTCTTTTTAAAAATCCAGCATTTTTTCCAATCGAAATAGTTTTGGAAACATGCCGTTCATAAATCATTTTGGCTTTTGACTTAATCAATAAAGGTAGAAAAAAAGCTTTCAATCCATCGTCGCAAACCAAAATCACATCAGGTTTTATTTGAGAAACCGCCTTTTTTAACCCAGAAATATAACTTTTTATATACGATATTGGATTTCCTGAAACTGAAATACTATGCAAATTTATTTGAGGACTAAAATCATAAAACAAACTGAGATGCGAATCATTTAAACAAACAATATGAACTTCATAACCCATCTTTTCAGCCAAATAACTTGCCTTGATAGACAGAACACGTTCCAATCCACCTGAGCCATTTAAACCGTTTGTTATGTAAAGTAGTTTCATAAAAAATATTAAGCTGTTTTTTTAGTGAATTTTTTAATTAAAACGTTTAACATAGACATAAGATTTTTAAAATCGGCATTATTTCTATAAAACAATATTATAAATATATTAGGGGTAATCATTACAACAATAACTTTTATAACCACCAACAAAAGTCCATTTACTGTAACATAATTCATAATTACCAGTATAACTGCGATAGACAATACTAAAATTAAAAGATACTTTATGTATTTAATCAAATAATGTAAAGGATTCAAATTTAGACCTAATTTAAAAACAATATAGGGATCAAACCAAGCGTTTGTTACCATTCTTGCAATGGCAGTTGCAGCCAAAATGCCTACTAAGCCATAATAATATCCAAATATAAAAGATAATACTAAATTTATTAATGCGGTAAAAAGAATTATATACTGACCTTGTTTGAATATTCCCAAAGTAAATTTAAACATCCAAACAGCATTTTGCATGCCATACATGTAAAAATTAATCACCAATAACACTACTACAGATAATGGAAGCACATAATTTTGACCAATCCAAATTAATATAAAATCGTTAATTAAAAATAGTATAGCTACTGAAAAGAATCCATAAATCCAGAAATTCATGAAATTAATTAAATTGAATGTTTCTATTTTTTTATCTTGACTTTCGATAGCATTAATATTGGCTACACTTGCTGTTAAACTTGAAAAAACTTGAACAATTAAGCTTGAACCAAGACCTATAAGCAAATTATAATTTGATAATAGCCCAACCATTGCAATTCCAGAAAAATAATTTAGAATTAAATTATCTGTACTATTCACTAAGATTCCGCCAATCTTGATAAAGCTATTAGCTTTAACATTTGAATAAATTTGCTTTTTACTTTCTGAGTCTAATTTTACCGCTTTATATTTTTTTAGAAAAGGATAATATTTATTTACTTTTAAAGATAAAACAAGATTACCTAAAAGTTGAAATACCGTTTGTATAATAAGATAAAAAATGAAGTTCTTGAATAAGATTAGAACCACTATCTGAAATACATTTTGAAGAAAAAAGAATAATGCATTGTTTTGAAATACTATGAAACTTCGTTGATCTGCTTGAAAAATACTAATTTTATACTGTAAAAAATAAGCTGAAACCGTATTAAACAAAAAGAGTAGGTAAATAATTACTAAATCGTTTGCAAGTTCTTGAGGCGGATTTTTTACAATATCATCTAAAAAAGGAACTACTAATAGGCCAAGTATAGCAACAATAATAGCAATTGAGGTATAAATTTTAGCAGAAAAATTTATTAACGATGCTATTTTTTCTTCGTCTTTTTCTGCCAAAGGTTTATAAAACGAATATGAAATTGCGCCAGCAATTCCGAGTTCTGCAAGAGATAAAAGTGATAAGATATTTGTAAACAAACCGTTAACTCCAAGATATTCTACCGCTAAAAACTTAATAAAGATAGTTCTGCTTACAAACCCCAATATCATTTGTGACAGTTGAGCTAGTAAGCCAAATGAAATATTCTTTACAGAATTAGAAAATCTAGAGTCGTTATTCATTTATTTCCAATTTACATTTTCTCTAATAACTTTTGCAGGAACACCAGCAGCTAGACAAGCTTTAGGTATATTTTTGTTTACTACAGAACCTGCTGCTACAATAGCTCCATCTCCTATAGTAACCCCTTTTAATATTGTTACATTATTTCCGATCCAAACATTATTTCCGATAGAAATTGATTGTGTCATTTGGTCTTCTTTTCCAATTATAGCATGGGCATCAGAATCCCAGATGGTTACATTTTCGGATATTGCGACATTGTTTCCAATAGAAATTTCTTTATAACATCTTATTCTAAGGTTTCTATTAATATATCCACTGCCTAAATTTAGTTTAGCATTGTCTAGTAAAATTATGTGACATCCAGAATGGATAGAAAATGTGTTTTCAACATTTATTTCAGAATTATCATTTAACTCTATTGCTCCAGAAAAGGGTTCTTTGGTTCTCATGGATTTATTTATGTATAAAAAACCATCTTTACAATTAATTTTTGAAGTCTTTTCGTAATGAAATCCAACTTTACCTTGCAAAATAATTAAACTTTTTTTTGAACGCTTACCCTTTAAAAATAGATTTAAAAATAAACTTTGAAATGTAAATAAATTTAAATTTCTAAGAAACATTCTAATAATATTCATATTTGTAAAATTTGATTTGTTAGAGGTCATATATGGTATCGCCTTTTATTTATAGGTGTTTGTTTGCAACAAACTTGTTGTTAATGGCGATTTCATAATTATAAACTTAAAGTTCTTAAACAAAATCCTTGTGTAAAAGGTAAAATATCAAACTGTTGCGAATGCACTCCTATAGTTTTAGTATCTCCTTGTGAAAAATCTACAACACCATCTCTTCGAGTTACTTGTTTTAGATAATTTAGAGCTTTAACTTTGGCTTGCTCACTTTCATTAGCAATACTTGAAATAGCTTTGGATTTGGCAAAAAACCACGCTAAAGTGGCAGTAGCAGAAGAATCAAACTGAGATTGTCTGTTCGTTATTAACCAATTCCAACTACCATTATCATTTTGAAAAGAAAGTGCCATTTTTGCAAAAGCAATTACCATTTGAGTCACCTCATCCTTTTCAGGATGTCCATCTGGCAATTCACCCCAAGCATCAATTAATCCAATAGCATACCAACCTAAACCTCTTCCCCAACCGAATAATCCGACAGGCAAATTTGTTTTTATATTATAGGTATGACATGGTATAAAATGAGACGCTAACATTCCGTGTGAATTGAAAACACGAATTTGATTAATTCCTAAAGCAACTGCTTCTGGTTGATTAAAAAGCAAACCATAGCGCACTAAAAATGGAGAAATGAAACCAATAGTATCTACATAACGATAATCTGAAGTATGTTTTCTGTAAGCTATAGTGCCATCAGAACCCTTCAAATTTAAAATCATTTCATATAAAAAATCAAAAGCTGGTCTATACTTTGTATAATCAAAATCATCTAATTTCAATAAAGCATATCCTAAAATTACCGAATCAACTTCGGCTGGAGGTACAATCCAATTTCCATTTGAATCTAACTTTGAAGCAACAAAGGCATTAATGGAATTATCTAACTCCTTGTTGCGAGTTGCACTTTTATATTCATTTAAACCAAGAAGTAAAGCTGCTTCTTGCCAACTTTGAATGGCATTTCGAGAATAATTTCCTTTTAAAATATCAATTATTATCAAACGAGTATTGTCGGTTACTTTTATGGTAGGCGTTTGCTTTAACCATCGCACAGCAATAGTTTTTACTTTTTCTTTCCATAATTCATCATCGGAAAACCTTCCAATTTTAATACGGCTTTGCCAAGTATTCAATTGTGGATACAAGTCAATAATTAGAACCAATAAAAGTGTAAAAAATACTATAAGTAGTAAGTAAACCATATTTTCTATTTAACAAATCCAACTGTGTTTTCCATCTTTTCTATCATTTCTTGCTTCATAGCATCAGTGATAGAAAAATCTAATGTATATTCTTCTCCAAATTTTGGTGATGTTTCAAAAGTTGATTTCAACTTGGTTTCATATTCAGCAACAGTGCAAATAATTCTAGCTGGATTACCTGCAACAACAACATCTGCCGGAACTGATTTAGATACAATACTTCCTGCTCCAACTATGGAATTATCACCAATAGTTACACCAGGCATAATAAAAGCTCTAGCTCCAATAAAACAATTATTTCCAATTTTAATTTTTCCAATTCTGGTATAATCCAAGCTTCTTTTTGTACTTGTATCGTGTGCTAACAAGTAAACTTGAGGTGCAAAAACTACGTCATCACCAATTTCAATCAACCACGAATGAGCATAATCAATAGTACAACCTATCAAGCCATAACAATTTTTTCCAACCTTCATTCCTGCTTTAATATTAGCTTCTAAGGTGAGTTGCTCTGGAGTTATTCCCTTTATCTTATAATATATTTTTTGAATAATTCTCTGTATCATATTACTTCACAATTAGTTTTCTCATTTTCAAATAAGAGTAATATCCTCTTGGAAATAAAATTAAATATAAACATTTATCTTTAAATGAGGGTAGTTTATCAAAATAACTAGTTCCACTCAGTAAAGAGTTAATGGCTAAATGAATAAAACTCCATATATAAGTTTTTGGATATCTTGAAAAAGAATAGGTTTTATTAGCAATCAATTGAAAATAAGAAAAAGCTAAAGATTTGATATACCATAGTTTATAAGAACTATCAGACAAACCTTCTTCTAAATATTCTTTATATTGTATTACTTTATTTAAAGCTAAAACATCATATTTTTTTGCCATTTCATGCCATACAACCGCTTCAAATACAAAACGAGTTCCTGCTTCTTCTGGAAATGGATATTCCTTCATTACACTAGTTTTGAAAGCAACCGATTTGTCTCCTCTCAAATGATATTTCAAATAATAATCTGAAAATGACAATTGCCATTCGTCTTCCAAAAAAGCATCACCAACAAGTTGACCATTAGTAAATTCTGACAAACCTATAATACCACCAATTTTTTTATTATCTTGAATTTTTACCCATGCATCAGTTGTCAATTTTACTGCCTCTTTTGATAAAAAATCATCACTATCTACAATAAAAAATAAAGCACCTTTAGCTTTTTGAACACCATAATTAATAGCTGTATGCTTTCCGCCATTGGGTTTGTTGTAATATGAAATTGGGATTTTATTTTCTGAAATGAAATTAGCTACAACTTCTTTAGTAGTATCTGTACTACCATCGTCAACAATTAGCCACTCAAAATTTGTAGCATTTTGCTCTAAAAGACTTTGATACAATTGTGAAAGCAAGTGAGCTCTATTGTAACAAGGCGTAAAAATGGTAATCAAGTTAGCACTATCCATTAGAAATCAAATTGTAAAATTTAGTTACTTCATTTTCAGTGCCAAAGGTAGTATTTTTCAAATTATTGGTTAAATCCGCTTGAAGCGAACTATTACTGATAAGTTGCTCAACTTTTTCGGCAATTGAAATAGCATTCATATCGGCTATCAAACCTGTAACACCATTATCTATTTGATCTTTGGCCGAACTAAAATTGGTAACCACTATAGGTTTATGCAATAACTTAGCTTCTTCTAATGAAATGGATTTTCCTTCAAAAAAGGAAGGCAAAATAAAGGCCGAAGCGTTACTAATGTAGGCATACGGATTACTCTTCAATCCAAGAAAAAACAAATACTCAGAAACTCCATAGTTTTTAGCTTCATTCAAAAGAGCCTCTTTTTGATCTCCATCTCCAATAAGATACCAGCGCACTTTGTGCCCTTTTTCGATTAAAATTTTAAGAGCTTCCAATCCCATGAATAATCCTTTTTCTTTGGCAATTCGACCAACATAGATAAGATTAAAATAAGTCGAATCAAAATTTACATCAATACGTTCTTTACTTAATTCTGTGATAACCTTTGATGAAATAATATTTTCAATAGTAACGATTTTAGAACTAAATTCAGGAAGTTTAATTTGCAATCGTTCTGTTAATCCATCTGAAACGGTAACGATATGATTTAATTTTTCGAAATAGTATTTATCATTATCAAAATCTAATTGTAGTTTTTCTAAATCGGTGTGAATCCATCCAATTTTGCTTTTAGCTTTTACTTTATCAATACAAAAATAGATTGGATTTTTCTCTTGAAAACCTATCGCGACATCATATTCTTTCTCAAGTTTAGAAAGAGCTTTAGCATAGTACTTCCAGAAATACTGTTCTTGCAAAACACCGTTTTTATATTTTCTAGACAATAGAAACAAAACAATTCTTAAATAAATAGCACGAAAATTAAAGCTCTTAACAGCTTTTAAAACAGCACTTTTGGTGCTTGAATACAAATAAGGCACAATGGTTTGCTCCTCAAGAACAACTACTTCTTTGGGAAGATTCTCAAAAAAAACACCTTCGTGCTTGAACACAAATAAATCAACAGCATACTTTGAATAATCTATGGTTTGCAAAAGAGAAACAAGTGATTTCTCAGCACCGCCACAATTCAGATTATTGATAATAAAAAGGAGATTTTTTTTATTTTCAGCCATTTATTATTTTATAAAATTTATCTATTTCATCTTCTGAACCTAAAGATTCTTTAGATAAATGTAAAGATAATTCATTTTGTAAACTCTCATTTTGCAATAAACTTGTTAAAGCATCTGCCAAACTATTGGCATCCATCTCACAAATAATTCCATTTTTTAAATGGTTAATTTGGTCTTTGGCTGTGGTAAAATTGGTAACCACAATAGGTTTATGCAAGAGCTTTGCTTCATCTAATGCAATTGATTTTCCTTCATATCTTGAAGGTTGCACAAAAATTGTGGTTTGCTTTATATACGGATATGGATTCTCTTTAATGCCTAACAAAACAACATGCTTTTCTAAACCATTCTTAGTTATAGCTTGTTCTAAAGCTGTTCGCTCAGCTCCTTCACCAATGATGTACCAAACAAAATTTAAACCTTGCTTTTTCAATAGTGCAGCTGCTTCAACTGCAATATCAAATCCTTTTTGTGAGTGCAATCGACCTATTGATAATAAACTTGGTTTTGTAATATCAATAGTTACTGATTCTTCTGCCATTTGATGAATTAATTTGGCAGAAACTATATTATATAACAATTGCACTTTGTCTTTTTGGGTTGGAAAAACTTCTTTTAAAACCGTCACACATTGTTCAGATACCGTGGCAATGGTGTTCAACTTTTTAAAATAAGACAAATCAAAAGAAGCATCTAAATCTAATTTCACATAATCGTTGTGAATAAAACCAATCTTTCTTTTTGCTTTTACGCAATCAACTACAAAGTAAATAGAGGATTTTTCTAAAAAACCAATGGCTGCATCATATTCTTTTGTAAGTGAAGTAATTGATTTCTTCAAATGGTTCCAAGAATATTGTTCCGCTTTACCTTTATTTTTGATAATATTAGATTTAAATGTATAAAGCAATCTTGAAAATGCCATACCCATTTTTCCTTGCTTTAAAAAACTAACAATAGCAGAAGACAACCCAGAAGTAAATGTTTTATAATCATCGTTAAGATAAAGTAGTTTAACATTTTTAGGCAATTGCTTTAAGAAGATTCCTTTTGGCGCAAACAATACCAAATCTACATCATACTGTTGATAGTCGATGCAGTTCAATAAAGTCACCAAACTCTTTTCACCGCCTCCGGCTTCAAGACTTGGAAGTACAAAAAGTAATTGTTGCTTCATTAAGTTAATTCAAATAAATACGTTACCGCTTTCTTAGCATTTTCTTTTATAGTAGGAATGTTATTAGCCAAAGTTAGAATTAGCTGTTGTTCCTCTGATACCATTTCATCAAAAGCTGCTATTAATTTTTTACTATCTGAAATTTCATTGATACTTAAAACTAATTTTTCTGAACCAAAAATATCTTTAGCTATTCCTTTCGATTTTACACTATATCCCAAAACTAAAGTTGGAATTAATGACGAATAAGCCGCAATTGTAGCATGTGTTCTAGCACCAATAAAGAAACGCATTTTAGCAATTAATCCTTTATATTCAATAGCATTCAGGTTATTTGGCAAAAGTAAAACACGTCCAGTAGTTTTAAAATCATTATAGAATTGTTGCAATACTTCATAATCATCATTACCTTTAATAAACACATGTGGTGTCAATGCAATGGTCATATCTGTAGTATCAATAATATGCTGAATAAGTTGGTAAGCCGCTTGTTTAGATGCTTCATTGCGTTTCCAAACCAATGGACTAAAATTGAACCCAATAGTATTGCTTTCTTGCCAACCTTCAGGCGTTTGCATTTCTTCTTTTTGCATAGTAAAAGCGCCATCAGCTACCAATTTTACGTTAGAAACACCTCTATCCTTAAGAATAGTATAGGTTAGAGTTTCACGTGCTAAAACTAAATCCATCGATTTTAAATCGGCAATTTTAGCATCAGATAAATCTTCATCACCAATAGAAGAACCCCAAAGAATCAATTTCTTTCCTGCTTGTTTTATTAGTTTATCAACTTCATAAATCCAAGGTTGTTCACCATAGCAATAGTTATCACCTCCAATAGATAGAAAAACATCATGTTCTGGAATTAATTTAATGATAGCATCAAACTTCGCTTTATAATAATAGGTTTCATCATTTTGAAATTTGACTTTCAATGCTGAAACGATTCCTTTTAATGAAAATTTATTGATGTCCAATTGTCTTGTATCATATACCTTATCAATTTTAGGAATATGCAAATCGGATTGATAATCAAAAGAAGCTAAATTGATTATAGTTTCAGGATATTTGGCTTTGATCAAATCAACTGCCGATCGCACTATAGCTTCGCATCCTCTGTTCAAACTTCCGGCATGAAAAAAAAGTAATAGTTTCATATGTAAATATTATTTGTTTTTTGGTGCATATGTATCGCTATTTTATTTGGTGTTTATCTCACAAATGATTTTATTTTTAATCGGAGTTCGATGATTTATCAATTGCAAGCAAACGATTTGTTTATGGCGATTTCATAAATTTATCGTTTGTTTCTTTTATTACTATACCCTATAACTAATGAAATTATAAAAGGTAATTTATATTTTATAGCAAATAATAGTATTTGTTCGTATTTCGATTTTTGTAAAAATACAGTTTTATAATAGTCTTTAAAAATTTTGATTGTTGTTTTACTATTAAGAAGTTCTTTGACTAAGAATTTTCTTGTTTCAATTTCAATCGCATTTACTGGATTGTAATATTCATGCAACAAGGAAACTACTTTTGTAATATACTTATGTGCCTTTAATGCTTCAATTCTTGAAGTATCTAAATAGGCATTTTGTAAATGTGAATAATCATTTTCATACTCTTGCTCAATACGTTGAAAATAGTTTTTGCCTACTATATTTCGAGTAGCACTTCCTGAAACATCAATGTAATGATAACCTGCATAAGATAAAAAATACACTTTATCTGCTTTTGCAAAACACAGACTATTAAACCAACCATCTTCACCAAGTGCAACGCCTTTAGGAAAAATGATGGCATTATCTTTTATTAAACTCATTCGATAGAGTTTATTCCAAATCGAATTTATATTTTCATGACTAATAAAATAAGGAAGAATATCTTTCTTTATAGTATTCGATTCATAAACCGCATGTTCTTTAAATGGCGCTTTCGAGGTAAAAGCAGTTCCATCTTGTGACGAAAAATAATTGCAAACAGTGATATCAAGACGATGTTTTTCTGCAGTTTGGTAAAGGGTATCAAAAAAATTATTTTCTACATAATCATCAGCGTCAACGAAACCAATATAGGTGCCTTGTGCAATTTTTAAACCGTTGTTACGAGCCTCACTTACACCTTGATTTTCTTGACTTACTAATTTAACTCGACTATCCTTTTGCTGAAAACGTTCCAAAATAGAAAAACTAGAATCTGTAGAACCATCATTCACAAAAATAAATTCGCAAGAAGCTAAGGTTTGTGACAACAATGAGTTGATACATCGCTCAAGAAACTTGTCGGCATTATAAACAGGAATGATTACTGAAACTACTATCATATTTAAATTTATCTAGTAAATGATTGATTAAAGTCAAATTGATATATTATTAATCCTTTATCTACAGCAGTATCAGCTATTGTAAAAACTATTTTACGTTTTATTTCATCTTCAATTTTCAAAGCCAATTGGTCAATATAATCAGCATTCAATTGTTTACCAACAATCAAAACCTCAATAACACCAGAATCGATACCATTGGCATAATCACCTAAGACAACTATTTGTTGTACTTGTCCCATTCGAGCCAAAATCATGTCAATAATAGCATCCAAACCTAAATGTTTGTATACTATTTGTTGTAACGTTTTAAACAAAGGATGTTTGATATTGGCTTTATAAGATACACGGTTTTGACTGGCTTTTTTTTCAAGATAACCAGCTTCTGAAAGGTTATTCAATTCTTTTCTTATAGCATTTGTTGACTCATTCATTTCTTCAGCCAAACCACGTAAATGACCATTGTTTGCCGCATTGATAAAAAACTTTACCAATATACGGATACGCGTTTTAGAAGTAATAAGAGTTTCTAACATAATTAGTTATACAAATAATGAGTAACAAAAGTACTCGTTTATTAATTATTCTCCATCCATTTCATAAGAAATCTCAAAAAAGAAGCAAAAACTATTTTCTGAAATATATTTTTTTGTGCAGTTGAGGCAATAAAAGAGAATCTGTAAATAATTTGGCAATCTCTTTATGCGCTACTCCTTCCTCCACAACTAAATAGTGTATCTTTTTTAAATTCAAAAAGGCTGCTTGTGAGGAAACCTCAGAAGTATCTTTTCTACTATTATAAAAAGCTTGAAATTCAGTACTCAATAACGACTTTTCTGCATCGTCAAAAAACGCTCTATCTTTAGGTAAATCATTTTTATAACGTCCTATCCAATAGGTTTTTATTGGTTTTTTATCTATAAAAAATAGCTCTTCAGGTGCAAAAAACTCTGGATTTACAAAATAAGCATCTTCTTTCCATTTACTTTTTACCAAAAAAGCAAGGTTATTGGGATAAGGCTTCTCCTTAATAAAAACTTGAATTAATTCGGTATCCTTCTTAAACGACTGTCCATAAGAAGTTATCAAAAGAGAATTTGCCCAGACTGCAAAAAGCAGAAGAAAACCAAAATACAAAATTCCAATTTTACTAAATTTTTCAATAGTAGTAAGCAAATACAACGAAATCCAAATAGAAAAAAACGGAATAATCGTTACAAAATAAAACTGATTGGAATCGGCACTTTTACCATGAAAAATAAGAATAATTATGGCACTTGAAACATAAAATAATAAAGAGGAAATTAAAAATTTATTGCTTAATAAAAACTTCTCTTTTAAATTCTTGAGCTTAAAATCATTCACTACTGGAAGCAAAATAAAAGGGACATAATAAGCTGCGTAGAACAAATATAAAACAAATAAATAGACAAAATTATTTGTAGCCTCTGGTGCTGTACTTGTGGCTGACGTTTCTTTACTGTAGGTAATATAATTGCCATAAAGGAAATAAATATAAACAACTGAAGAAACCACAAACAATAGTAAAATACCTAAGTTTTTATCAATTTTAATTTTTTTACTTATCAATAAAAACAGGAACAAACCAATAGAAAACAAAGCCACACTTGGTAGAATCACTAAAAAGCCTAAAGAAGCTACTAGAGCAAAAATAAAAAAGGAATTCCAAGCTTTTTTAAAGTAAAAATAAAACAAGACAGACAACAGAAAACCAACAAACAGCAATTTTGGATAAGCAAAAATTGAAGTTTGCATAACACGTATCGGTTCAAACAGTTGTATTAATGGAAATAGAAAAGCTACTAGGTATACTGCAAAATTTACAATCAAAAAGTTTTTAAAATTAATTTTAATCTCCTTGATTTGATTAGCCGTTTCATAAATATTCATTACAAAAACCGACATTAGAAAAGGTAAAATTATTACAAAAAACACCAAGAAGTAATGTACTGGTAGCTCATTAAATAAAGACAAAAACCACAAATCAAAATAATGATAAGGCGAAGGATAATTTTGAAAACCAGTATCTAAAATGGTTTCAACACCTGTGTCCTTTATCAGTAAGACCTTATTTATGTAGAAATAAAAATCAGCATTTAGATTTAGATATTTATCATCAAGATTCAAAAACTTAAAGTAAAGTTGTACAAAAAGTAAAATTCCATGCAGCACTATCGAACCTAAAAAAAAGTAATATTTTCTTGTTGTCTCTTTATATTCTAGAGAACTTCTAGAACGATATAACAAAATACCAGTTCCAACTAAAACAGGAAATAAGATTGATTTGAATTGGGTAAAATAACAAGCATACAGTGAAGTTATAAAAACCAACAATAAGGAAATTGAAATTCCAAAAGGTAAATTAAAAAACTTCGAAAGAAAATACTTGTGAATAGCTATAAAGAATAAAGCTACTAAAAACAAAACCCCAACAGAACCCAAGAACTCTAAATTTGAATTTATCATATCCAATTAGGTTAGGTTAATTTCTATTCAATACTTCGGTAATACCTTTAATATCTTCAAGTTCTAACTCAAAAAATAAAGGCAAACGCAACAGACAATCGGTAAACTTATCGGAATGATCTAAGCTCCTACCATCATGTTTTGCTTGGTAATAATCACTTGAGTGCAAAGAAATATAATGAAAAACTGCATGATATCCTTTTTCTTTTAAACTTGCAATAATAGCAGTTCTGTGCTCAATATCTTTTGCGGTAACATAAAACATGTGACCATTATTGGTGGCATAATCTGGAACTTGAGGCAAAATAACATTGGATTGCGTTTTTAATCCATCATAATAAGCATTCCAAAGCAACTTTCTTTTAGCTTGAATCATGTCTATATTTTCAATCTGAGCCCAAAGAAAAGCAGCAATAACTTCAGAAGGTAAAAAAGAAGAACCGGTATCTACCCAACCATATTTGTTAACTTCACCTCTAAAAAATTCGGCTCTATTAGTTCCTTTTTCCCAAATAATTTCTGCTCTATTAATAAAGCGTTCGTCATTAATAGTCAACATCCCTCCTTCTCCAGAAACAATATTCTTAGTTTCATGAAAAGAAAAAGCGGCCATATGACCTATACTTCCCAAAGCTCTTTTGACACCGTCTTTACCTACATAAAAACTATCAATGGCTTGTGCAGCATCTTCAATTACAAGTAAATTATATTTTGTTGCCAAAGCCATAATTTTATCCATATCACAAGCTACACCAGCGTAGTGAACAGGAACTATTGCTTTTGTTTTATCTGTAATTAACGCTTCTATTTTATCGGCATCAATATTAGGATTATCAGCATAAGAATCAGCAAAAACGATTGTAGCACCTTGTCTCACAAAAGCTATGGCTGTAGAAACAAACGTAAAACTTGGCACAATAACTTCATCACCAGGTTCAATGTTAGCTAGCATAGCACTCATTTCTAAAGCATCTGTGCAAGAAGTTGTCAATAGTGCTTTTTTAAAACCATAATGACTTTCAAAAAAAGCTTGACATTTTTGAGTATATTTTCCGTTTCCAGAAATTTTACCAGAATTTACAGCATCATAAATATAATGTGTTTCTTTTCCAGTTAGGTAGGGTTTATTGAATGGAATCATATATTTTTTTTTAAGTAATTTAAAATTTAATTTACCTGATAGCAAAAATCAAGCAATTATAAAAACTATTTCACTAAACCAACCACAAAAAAGAAACAATAAAAGTTTCTATCATAGTTAGTTACATTAATAACGAGTAACAAAAGTACTCATTTATTTGAAACCACCAAATTAATTAATTGTAAACAGGCATTTTTCTATATAAAAACTACCACAAAAAAGCCCTTCCGTTTCCGAAAGGGCTTTTAGTATTGTTATTTAAAGAAAAAACTAGTTGACTACTTTCTTAGTTGCCTTAAATCCATCAACAGTAGTAACTTGAACTAATAAGACTTGATTCGTTGTTCCCACATTGATTTTAGTTTCTGAAGCATTGATGTTGGTTTTTGTAACCAATACGCTACCTTTAATATCGTAGATAGTTACTTCTTGCATTGTAGTTCCAGAAGTTCTTACCACTACACCATTTTGTTGTTTGATAACATTGATACTGTTTGCTGTAAAGTTGTTATCATTTGTTGTTAAGGCAGTTTGGTAAACCAATTCAAAACGATTTGCAAAAGTTCCAGCTGCCGATGTGAATGTGTAAGGCGAACTCAAGTTATGGTAAGAACCATCTTGGTTGTCTTTAATATAAATAGCTTGTGCTCCACCTGTGAACAATCCGTCAACGTGATCTATTGCAAAAGTATAAGTTCCTACTGTAGTCACTTTATAGTTTAACGGAACAATATCAGTTGCCTGGAAAGTTGGACGACCTTGAATAACATATTCTGTACTTCCAATAAGCATATTCAATGCTACAGCTCCATCATTAAAATATTTACTATCATAAGCATCTGCTCCTAAAGTAGCATTTGCAAAGTAACTAACAACTGCTTGAGAAAACTCTGCTCCTGTACCTGTTAAGTTTAACCAAATAACATCTGCTTGCGAAGTTGGTGCAGCTTCTGTGTTAGCTCTAAAGAACTGATTAGCATTATTTGCTACACGTTGACCATTGTTAAATTCTAATGATGCTGCTCCATCTTTTGCTTCAACTAAGAAACCTTGTCCTGTTTGGATTACCCCATTTGGTGTATTGGTATAAGCTTCTCCATTATCTCCGAATAAACTAGAAGTTGTATTCCAAGTACAATATGACGGACTCGCAGTATTGTTAGTCTTTCTCCAGAAGTATAACGTTGGTTCAATATTAGCAAGATTATCGGTTGCAAATTTTGCTATATCAATTGGTGATGGATAAGGATTACCCACAGCATTGAACTGTTGTGTTGCACTTACGTTAGTCAAAGTGATTGTTTTTGTTCCATTGTTTGGAACTCCTGTAAAGCTACCATTAAAAATAATCGGTGCTGTTGGGTGGTTGTAAGGCAAACGAATTAAGTATCCTTTTCCTGTTGCAAATTGAACATTGTTTTGATCTATTCCGTTTACGCCTGCCGCGTTAGTTCCTGTTACGTTTAAGCCTAAAGTACTTGTGGTATACAAATTAGAACTTGTATTATAAACATAAAAACGATTAGCAAAAGTAAATGGTGAAAACGCATACAATCCTTGTCCTGTAACTGGTGAAGACCATAAGGTATAATCTAAACGAATTAATGGATTGGTTTGACGTCTTATAATAATATTTCCTGTATTAACCGCAGAAACGTTAGATTGGAATAAATTAGCATTATTATTTAATGTAAATGAACTTCCAGAAGCAACTGTAATTGTGTTACTTAAATTCACATTAAATCCTGATGTAACACTTACAACTGCATTGTTAGATACTGAAATACTACAAGCATCAAAGTTAGCTCCGATAGTATAATTTCCTGTAAAGTTTACCGCTTTAGTACTTGTTGGAGTTCCATTACTCCATGAAGTTCCATTCCAAGTAGTAGATTCAATAACTACAGTAGAAGAAGCAGATAAAGTAGCTGGACAAGTTCCATTAGTTACAGAAACCAAATTCAACGTTTGTGTTGCAGTAGCTGCAGTAACTGTAACCGTAGCAGAACCACCTGTTAAAGTAACTGTTGTATTAGAACCACCATTCAAATTATAAGTAACCACAGCGGCAGAAGTACCTGTTAAAGTAAAAGTAATATCACTTCCTGAACAAACTGCCGGACCATTATTACCTGAGATACTTGCTGTTGGTAATGGATTAACTGTTACTGTAGATGAACCAGATAATGATTGATTACATGAAGTAGATGGATTGTTTATAGAAACCAAATTCAAGGTTTGATTAGAACTAGCTCCTGTAACTGTAACTGTTGCTGTTCCTCCTGTTAAAGTAGCAGTTGTATTAGAACCACCATTTATAGTATAAGTAACCACAGCACCTAATGTCCCTGTTAAAGTAAAGGTAGCATTAGCACCTGAACAAATTAGACTATTATTTCCAGAAATACTTGCTGTTGGTAGTGGGTTGACTGTTACTGTAGAAGAACCAGATAATGATTGATTACATGAAGTAGATGGATTGTTTATAGAAACCAAATTTAACGTTTGATTAGAGGTAGCTCCTGTAACTGTAACTGTAGCGGTTCCTCCTGTTAAAGTAGCTGTTGTAGTAGAACCTCCATTTATATTATAAGTAACCACAGCACCTGATGTTCCTGTTAAAGTAAAGGTAGCATTAGCACCTGAACAAATTGGTCCATTATTTCCAGAAATACTTGCTGTTGGTAATGGATTAACTGTTACTGTAGTTGTAGCAGTTGATGTACATCCATTTATTGAAGTAACTGTTACTGTATAAGTAGTTGTTGCTGATGGAGTCGCAATAGGATTAGCAATCGCAGCATTATTTAAAGATCCTGATGGCGACCAACTATAAGTAACTGGACAGGTTGTTGATGCAAAAGTTACACCCCATGAATTAATTGTCCCTACATCCAAATTAACATTATCAACTACTCTCAATCCCCATGTACCTGTTGCATCTCCAGTTAAACCAGAGAAAGCAGCTTGAGGAGCAAAAGTTCCAACAATAGTTGAATTTCCAGTTGGAAGAGCGGCACCTCCAGTTTGAAAAGTAGCATTATAGTTATCTCCAGAACCACCATTATTTAAACTAAGTGCAATTTCTGAACCATTAGGAGCTACTAAATAAATAGCTATATCTGAATTAAAAGTATGAGTAATATTTACAGAAACTGTTGCTACTTGAGCAGCTGTAGCACAAGTTGTGGGTACCACAAGTGTAGTAGTTACTCCTGTTGGATTATTATCTGGAATAGATGTTGATGTTGCATTAGTTTGTGAGATAGCTGCAATAGTACTTGTAGCAGCAACATTCAATTGAGAAGTAGCACCTAAACACACTGCTGCAGGTGTAGCTGTAGTTGAACTAATTACTGGCAAACTATTTACCACTAAGTTTGTAGCACTTGTTGCAGTTCCATTTGGAGTGGTAACAGAAACTAAACCGGTTGTGTTAGAACTAGTAAGAACTGCTGTTATACTTGTATTAGAATTAACAACAAAACTAGAAACATTAGCTCCATTTACCTGAACAACTGTAGCTCCTGTAAAATTAAGTCCCGTTAATGTTATTGTTCCTCCAGAGCAAATAGGATTTGGAGAAAAAGATTGAATTCTAGGTGCTGCTGTAGGAACCAATTCACCAGTGCTTAATAAAACAGCAGCGAAATTATTTGTTCCATCAAAAAATTGTATCTGATTTAACTGACTTGCAGTTAATCCAGCTGCTGTAGTACCTACAAATATTTTTGGATTGGCGCCACTAGCTGCGGTACCATTGTATCCACCAATCCATCCTGTAATAGTAAGTGTTCTACCTGAAGTCCAGCCAGTTCCGTTACTTGCAGAATATGTCAATGTAGTACCTCCTGTTGCCAAAGCAATAGAAGAGGTATCGGTTAAAGTTAAAGTTCCAACAGTTTCATTAAAACCAGAAGTTAAACCATTAGAGAAAGTTCCTCCATTTAAAATCATATTAGAGGCATTTGCTATTCTATTATTAGCACTAAGTGCAACAATACCACCTGAAATAGTAGTTGTACCAGTATAAGTATTCACTCCAGAAAGTAACAAAGTTCCTAAACCAGTTTTATTTATACCAAAAGCAGTTCCTGAAATGATTCCTGTGATAGTCAAATCTGTTGCAGATGTTCCGTCATCGGCTACAGAAATTGTTGTAGAAGCTACACTCAAAGCAACAGGACAACTAATTGTTGCGCCAGCTGTACCTGTAGTAGCATCCAAAACGGTCAAACCAGCTCCCAAGGTTAAAGCTCCAGTGCCAATTATAGAGGAAGCCGTTGTAGCACCTCCGTATAATACTACACTACTTGGAGTTCCCAAAGTAAATGTTGATAAGGCCAAAACCGTGTTGTCATTCACTGTTAAAACTCCTCCTACGGTAGCATTAGCCGTTAAAGTTTTAGTACCACTTCCTGAAATGGAAAGATTGTTATAAACATAATTCCCTATATTCTGTGCTCCTGTGTTGTTATAATTTACTGTACCGGCACCAGCATCCAAACTACCTCCAGTTATCGTACCGCCAACATTCAAATTACCATTTAGAGTTCCAAAAAAACCAATATTATTTCTGGCAGCTGTACCATTCATTGTAATATTACCTATTACATTCAAAGTTCCAGTATTTAAATCTACAAAAATATCTCTGGAGTTTGCAGTTGTGCTTGCAAGAGTCAAACTGGCACAAGTCATAGTACCACCTCCAACAATTAACGATTTAGACCTGTTGTTTGTAGAGGGCGCACCAATATCTACAGCTCCACTTGCAGTTAAACTTTGTCCTGTATTAATGGTAAATGTATTTGTTGTTCCTCCACCACTAATTGTTAATGCATTACAAACTGCTATAACATTAACAACGACATCAAATCCATTAGGAATAGTTACATTATCTGTTGAAGCTGGTACACCACTTGGCGTCCAGTTTGCAGCTGTACCCCAATTAGTATTAACAGAACCATTCCATGTTTTCTGAGAGAAACCAATTGTAGTAACAAAAAATAAAAGAATTAAATAAATGCTTTTACTACCACTTTTTTTAAACTTAGTAATATTCTTTTCCATAAACCAACATTTTGAAATTATTAAATATAACAATTTAGATTAGACTATTTTCATACAAAACTACACCTGCATCATAGTGACATCCAATTTACTTGGACTATAAGTCAATAAAATCGATGAATGACTCATATTTATAAATTAAGCGTGAAATATCAAATTTTTACTACGAAATCTATGATATGATTTGAGTAACTAATTATATATTTTTCAAAATTAGTAAAAAAATAAAAAAGTAAGTATAAAAAACATCGATAAAAAGCAATTTTAATCGCTAATAAGCAATAATTAACAATTTTGTAATCTATATATTACATTAATTTAATAATAAATTACTTTTTAAAATAAGAATTAATAACTTAAAAAAATCATAGCAATGCAAAAAGCCCTTCCGTTTCCGAAAGGGCTTTTTTATTGTTATGTAAACAAGAAACTAGTTCACTACTTTCTTAGTAGCTTTAAATCCATCAACAGTAGTTACTTGAACAAGCAATACTTGATTCGTTGTTCCTACATTGATTTTAGTTTCTGAAGCATTGATGTTGGTTTTTGTAACCAATACTCTACCTCTAATATCGTAGATAGTTACTTCTTGCATTGTAGTTCCAGAAGTTCTTACCACTACATCATTTTGTTGTTTGATAACATTGATGCTGTTTGCAGTAAAGTTGTTATCATTTGTAGTCAAGGCAGTTTGGTAAACCAATTCAAAACGATTAGCAAAAGTTCCTGCTGCCGATGTGAAGGTGTAAGGCGAACTCAAGTTATGGTAAGAACCATCTTGGTTGTCTTTAATGTAAATCAACTGTCCTGTTGAAAACAATCCTTCAACGTGATCAATAGCAAAAGTATAATTTCCTGCTGTGGTAACTTTATAGTTCAACGGAACCACATCAGTTGCTTGGAAGGTTGGACGACCTTGAATAACATATTCTGTACTTCCAATAAGCATATTCAATGCTACAGCTCCATCATTAAAATATTTACTATCGTAAGCGTCTGCACCCAACGTAGCATTAGTAAAGTAACTAACTACTGCTTGAGAAAATTCAGCACCTGTACCTGTTAAGTTTAACCAAATAGCATCTGCTTGCGTTGTTGGCGTAGCTACAGTAGTAGTTCTGAAGAACTGATTAGCATTATTTGCTACACGTTGACCGTTGTTAAATTCTAATGACGTTGCGCCATCTTTTGCTTCAACCAAGAAACCTTGACCAGTTTGAATTACACCATTTGGTGAATTAGTAAAAGCTTCTCCATTATCTCCGTATAAACCTGAAGTAGTGTTCCAAGTACAATAGGATGCACTTAAAGCATTGTTTGTTTTTCTCCAGAAGTATAATGTTGGTTCAATTGCGTTAGTATTATCAGTTGCAAATTGAGCAATATTAATTGGTGATGGATAAGGATTACCCACAGCATTGAATTGTTGCGTTGCACTTACATTAGCCAAAGTAATGGTTTTTGTTCCATTGTTTGGAACTCCTGTAAAGCTACCATTAAATACAATTGGTGCTGTTGGGTGATTGTAAGGCAAACGAATTAAGTATCCTTTTCCTGTTGTAAATAATACGTTAGCATTATCCGTTCCGTTTACACCTGCTGCGTTAGTTCCTGTAACATTAAATCCGATTGAACTGTTGTTGTATAAATTTGATGTTGTATTATAAACATAAAAACGATTATCAAATGTAAAAGGTGAAAATGCGTACAATCCTTGTCCCGTAACTGGTGAAGACCATAAGGTATAATCTAAACGAATTAATGGATTAGATTGACGTTTAACAATGATGTTTCCTGTATTAACCGCAGCTGGGTTAGATTGTAATAAATTAGCATTGTTGTTTAAGGTAAATGAACTTCCAGTAGCAACTGTAATAGCTCCATTTAAATTTACATTGAATCCAGATGTAACACTAACAACTGCATTATTATTAACTGTTATAGTACAAGCATCAAAGTTTGCACCGATAGTATAATTTCCTGTAAAGATTACTGCAGAAGTAGCCGTTGGAGCACTTGGTGACCAAGATGTACCATCCCAAGTTACCACACCACCAACAGATACTGTTGAAGAACCACTTAAAGTAGCTGGACAAGTTCCATCTGTAACAGAAACTAAATTTAAAGTTTGAGTAGCTGTAGCTGCAGTAACTGTAACCGTAGCCGAACCACCTGTTAAAGTAGCAGTAGCTGTAGCACCACCATTCAAATTATAAGTAACCACAGCACCAGAAGTTCCTGTTAAAGTAAAAGTAATATCACTTCCAGAACATAGTGTAGGACCATTATTACCAGAAATACTTGCTGTTGGTAATGGGTTTAGTGTTACTGTTAAATTTGAATTTGCAGTACAACTACCATTGGTTATTGTCCAAGTTAAAGTATATGTTCCAGCACCACCATCAGCTGTAAATGTTGAAGTTGGACTAGCTGTATTACTAAATTGAGAAGCATTAGTACTTGGTCCACTTACTGTCCATGCACCAGTACCAAAACTAGGTGTATTTGCCGCCAAGGTAAAGACTGTTCCAATACAATCTGTTTGGTTGGCACCTGCATTAGATGTTACTGTACACGTACTACCAAGTGTAAAATTATTAGTTCCTGTTAAAGTAATAAACCCAGTTGCATTTGTGAAATTTGGAGTTATAGTAGCATTACTAGTAGTTGTGCCTGATTCTCTTTTAAGCATAACTACTGTTCCTGTTGTAGTATCTCCTGTAGGATCTAAAGTTACATTATAGGTAAAAGCACTTCCACCTGTTTGAGAGATATCCCAAGTACGTGCATTATTAAGATTTGTATCAGCAGGTAGCGTACCTGTTAATGCCGTTTCTATTTGGTTTACCGACACAGTACTTGTACCTGTAAGAGCAGTATATTGAAAGCCAACTGGTCTGTAAACACCTGCTTTACCTACTGGAAAAACAGCAGAACCTGTTGTTGTATACACTCTATTTAAAACACCATTAACATGACTAGTAGCCGAACCACCTGTAAAAGTTGCTGTTGCAGCTAGAGTTAATGAGTTAGCACCAGGTGTGATTGTACCGTTAGTTAAACCTAAAGTAGTATTTACAAAACGGTTAGTACTTAAAGTTACACCCGCACTGTTATTAATAGTAAAGCTTTTCAAGGCAGTACCTCCTGTTGCTGTTGGCCATGCAGACCAACCTGTACCAGGAGCAGCACCTGCTCCATCAATAGTAGTTTGTGCAGCTACACCGTTGTAAACTTCGTTGATAACGTTTGAATTTATAGTACTTACAAAAAAACGATTCCTTACATTTCCTGATGAAAACGGATGCGCAATAGTTAAAGTTTGCTCTACATTTCTATTGAAATAAAAACCTGTTGCTCCTGGTATTAAACCAGCAAAAGTAACATTTTCGCTAATTGTTACACTTGGACCTCTAGCTACTAAAAATCCTACCCCAGAACTAGTAGCTAAAGAAAAAGTTCCTCCAACTAAATTTATATTACCATCTACATTAAGAGTTGTGTTTCCTGTACCTGTTACAATTGTAAAATCAGCATTAGGGTGAACTTCAAAATTACCAACTACGGTAATAGTTGGTCCTGAATTTGCGGCTAATCGTACTTGTCTAGTCCTTGTATGCTTAACAATAAAATTGCCATTTACTGTAGCTAAATTACCTCCAAAACTCATTGCAGCGCCTGGATCTACACTTAAATCAATTGTTAAATTTCCGTAACTTGTCAACGTAGGCATTGCTGAGTTCGTTTTATTAATTTCAACTGTACTAGAATTTCCAAGTATTACAGTTGCACCTGTCCTAAATATAGTTGTTGCATAAGTTGATGTATTATCATGTTTATATAAACCACCATTGTCAATTTGAAAAATTCCAGTTGTAGGGATTGTAATTGCAAATGTGGAAACTAAAGTACCGCCGTTTAAAATTTGAAGTGTAGTGCTTGCACCAGAAAGTGTCCAGGCTGCACCAGTTGTCATAGTATGACCATTTTGAATTACAAATCGAGCTGTAGATGTAAAATTTGCTGGTGAAGCACCAGTTCCATCGGTTGTTAAAGACCAGTTTGTCAATACTTCTGGAGCTAATGATCCTTTAGAGTAATAAGTAATATATCCTTTAGGCATTAATTCACCTGTAGATTTTAATACAGCACCAGGCTCGTATCCTTGAAAAGTAATTTGATCTAATTGAGCCGCAGTTAAGCTAGTTGCTGCTGCACCCACAAAAATACTTCCTGCAGAAGCAGTTCCTCCAGTTCCAGGAGTTCCGCTCCAGTTAGTTATCGTTAACGTTCTTCCAGAAGTCCAAGATACACCGTTGCTAGCTGCAAAAGTTAAAGTATGTGTATTACCACCATCACCTAATCTTATCGTTGAATTTTCTAATAATTGTAAAGTACCTACAGTATCCGAATAACCCGTAGTGGCTCCTGTGCTGTATGTTCCACCATTAAAAATAAAATTTGAAGTGTTTGCTATATAATTTGCAGCAGTAGGTTCTAGAGTACCGCTATTTAATCTTGTAGTTCCTGTATAGGTTTTAGCCGCAGATTCATACGCTACTTTACCTGTTCCAGCGATAACAACACCATTAGAACCACTTATAGTACCAGTAAAACGCAAAGTACCTGTGCTTTCTGCTCCAACTGTTAAAGTCCCACCAAGTGCAAAGGAATTAGAAAAAGAAAAATTCGTTGCTGATGCATTAAATATCGAACCTCCACCAGCATTTACAGCTAAAGTGGCTGTAGTTGTTGTAGCACTTGTTCCAGTAAAACGCAATGTACCACTAGTACTAGCTGTACCCAAAGTTATTGGTCTAGCACCACCAATTCTCGCTGGGAAACTATCAGTAAGCAAAGTACCATTTTCAACAAACCATGTTCCAGTCATTGTACTATTACTGGTTCCTAGTTGCATTGTACCAGGGCCTATTTTAGTAATATTATCAGAACCATTAATTACTCCAGTAAAGGCAACAGTTCCGCCAGCATTAACAACCTCAATAGTTAAAGGTCTTCCAGTACCCGAACGCAATATACTACCCGAGAACGTATTGGTACCTGATGTATTTAAACTTCCTAGAAAACGTGTATTGGCATTACCAGGGTTAACATTAATATTTCTAGAAAAAGTAGTACCTCCAGCAGTTCTTGAAAGAAAAATTTTGGTTGTGTTACCCAATAGACCACCATTTCCTAAAAAGATATTATTATTTGCAATGGCATTTCCTGTTGTTTCAATCCAAAGTTCACCATTATCAAGTTCTGTATTTCCTGAATAAGTATTAGTATTGCTTAACGTTAGAAATCCTGTTCCATTTTTGACTAGCTTACCTGTACCTTGAAGAATACCTGAAACTAAAGTGTTATTTGAACCTCCAAACTCCACAGTGTTTGCATTCATAAAGATATCAGTTGTAAAGGTAAAAGGACCAGAATTAGCTTGTAACTGAACTGTGGCACCATCAATACCTATTGGTGTATTGAATATATGTGAACCTGATGAATTATTATAAACACCAAAGGACACACCTAAACCACCACCACTATTATTAATAGTACGATTTGAAGTTGCAGCAGTTTGAAATTCTAATGTTCGAACTCTATAAAAACGACCATTAGTTATCATTGTAGTAAAATTGTTGTGTCCAATTTTAACATTATTACTTACTGTATTTCCATTGTCGGGATCACCTTGATTGTTGTTTGAAGTTTGATAAAACCAAGGTAAATTACCACTACCAAAATCACCAGTATTGGAATCACTTCTGTTAAAAACATCTTGTTGAGAAAATCCAAACAAGCTAAAAAACGTAAATAAAATAAGTAAAAATTTTTTCATTATAATAAGAAATTTAATTTGTAACACAAAAGCTATTCAGTTGAAAACGAACCACTTTTCGAGTCTGTAAAAATACATTATTTTTTTAATTTACAAAGCATTAGCATTGTAGATTTTAAACTACAACGTTATAATGTTAACAATGTTGAACTATGTAAGATAAATAATAATAAAAAAACCTCCTCAGGAAACTGAGGAGGTTTTAAACTATTTAGTTTTTTTTTTAAAAACTATCTTTTAATAACACGTAGTGTTTTAGTGTTAGACTCTTGAGATACAATTACATTGTAAACTCCAGATGGATATTGGTTTCCTAATTCAAAATTTTGAATATCAGAAGCGTTTATCATTTTGTCTTCAACTAGTTTTCCTATCATGTCGTAAACTCTAACTTGAATACTTGCTTCGCTATTAGTTTTTACATCCAACTTGAAGTTTTCTGCAAATGGATTTGGATATGCCAAAGCTTCAAAAACATTTACTACTTCTAATTGAACATCTGATGCTATAGCTCTTGCTTGCATTGGAGTTTTG
>NZ_JBIISA010000007.1:0-148648 GCF_044341265.1 Flavobacterium sp. | reverse complement strand
TGCTTTAATAACATCTATAAAACTCTATAATTACAGCTAAATATACAAAAAAAAGAGCAGAAAAACTAAGTTTTCTACTCCTTAAATTATTATACTTATTACTTAAAGGACTTTTTCAGTGCCCTCGAAAATCGGAAGCTCTTTTTTTATGAGGAAAAAATATTAGCTTTTAGTCTCTGTTACTGGAGCAGCAGGAGCATCTGGAAGAACATTACCTTTAATAGTAATAATTTTTGTAGATTTTCCTGTTGGAACTGGAGCAGCACCTGGAGTTGTTGAAGGAGTCGTTACTGGAGTAACATTTGAACCTACAGCATTAGAAGTTACAGTTACTGTTTTAGTAAATGGACCAACTCTGCTAGTATCGTATTTAACTCCAATTTTACCTGTTTCTCCTGGTTGAATTGGTTTTTCTGGTTTAGATGGTACCGTACAACCACAAGATCCTTGAGTATTTTCAATAACTAAAGGCTTGTTTCCATTATTTGTGAAAACAAATTCTCTTTGTCCGTCAGCATTGTGTGGAATACTTCCGTAATCAATAGTTTCATTTTCAAAAACCATTCCTGCACCATCAACTTTAGGAGTCTCAACTTTAGTTGATACCGCTTTCTTAGCTTTTTTTGCTTTAGATTTTGTTTGAGCATTTGCAGAAGTTAAACTGAAAACTGCTAAAACTGCTACTAGTAATATTTTTTTCATTTTTTATAAAATTAATAATTTAACAAGACAAATTTATATAAAAAAAAGTTCAAGAGTCACAATGAAACTTAAATTTTTATTAAATGAATTGTTAATGATAAAATTTAATATTAAATAATTAAATTCGTAAGCTAAAATTAAAATAATAAAACCATTGTCATCTAAAGATAAAAGCCCGAAAGAAACGCCATTAATGAAGCAATACAATGAGATTAAAAGGAAGTATCCTGATGCTTGTTTATTGTTTAGAGTAGGAGATTTTTATGAAACTTTTGGGGAAGATGCTATTCGCGCTTCAAAAATTCTTGGTATTACTTTGACAAAGCGAGGTGCTGGCTCAGAAACAGAAACGGCTTTGGCAGGTTTTCCTCACCATTCTATAAATACTTATTTACCGAAACTTGTAAAAGCAGGTCTTCGAGTTGCTATTTGTGATCAACTTGAAGATCCAAAAATGACTAAAACCATTGTCAAACGAGGTGTTACAGAATTGGTAACGCCTGGTGTTGCTATGAATGATGAGGTTTTACAGTCAAAATCGAATAACTTTTTAGCTTCTATTTATTTTGGAAAAAAACAATTAGGGGTTTCTTTTTTAGATGTTTCGACAGGAGAATTTTTAACGGCGCAAGGGAATGAAGAATATATTGATAAGTTGCTTCAGAATTTTAATCCGAGTGAAATTCTAATTCAGAAGAACAATCGAAATCAATTTAAAGAAAGTTTTGGAGAGGATTTTAATACTTTTTATCTTGAAGATTGGGTTTATCAAGAAGACTATGCTTTTGAAACATTGACCAATCATTTTCAAACCAATTCATTAAAAGGTTTTGGAATTGAAGAATTGCAAGATGGAATTATCGCTTCAGGAGCGATTTTATATTATTTGTCAGAAACTCAGCATAATCGTGTTCAGCATATTACAAGTATTCAAAGAATTGCCGAAGATGCTTATGTTTGGATGGATAGATTTACAATCCGTAATTTAGAATTATATCATAGTTATAATCCTAATGCAGTTACGCTTCTAGATGTAATTGATAAAACGCTTTCGCCAATGGGTGGACGTTTGTTGAAACGATGGTTAGCGTTGCCTTTGAAAGATGCTAGCAAAATTAGAAGTCGTCATGAAGTGGTTACTTATTTGAAAGAAAATCAAGAAATACTTCAAAAAATCCAATATCAAATAAAACAGATTTCCGATTTAGAACGATTGATTTCTAAAATTGCAACAGGAAAAGTCTCTCCAAGAGAAGTTATTTTTTTGAAAGAATCTTTGGATGCAATAATTCCAATAAAAACATTGGCTTTAGAAAGTAAGCAAGAAGCAGTAAGAATAATAGGTGATAGTTTTCATAGTTGCGATTTACTTCGTGAAAAGATAAAATCTACATTAAATCAAGATGCGCCAGTTGCTATTTCAAAAGGAAACGCTATTGCTGTTGGAGTTCACGCCGAATTAGATGAATTAAGAAGTATTGCTTTTTCAGGAAAAGAATTTTTAGAAGGAATTGAGAAAAGAGAATCTGAAGCAACAGGAATTTCCTCTTTGAAAATATCATTCAACAATGTTTTTGGATATTATATTGAAGTAAGAAATACACATAAAGATAAAGTTCCTGCTGAATGGATTAGAAAGCAAACATTAGTAAACGCTGAACGATACATTACAGAAGAGTTAAAAGAATACGAAACCAAAATTCTGGGTGCCGAAGAAAAAATTCATCAAATTGAAAGTCAACTTTTTGAGCAATTAGTTAATTGGATTGCAACTTACATCAAACCAGTTCAGTTAAATGCTAATTTGGTTGCTCAGTTAGATTGTTTGACATCTTTTACGCAATTAGCTATTGAGAACAATTATGTTTGTCCAATTATTGACGAAACTTTTGAATTAGAAATTACCAACGGTCGTCATCCTGTTATTGAAAAGCAATTACCAGTTGGAGTTCCTTACATTGCTAATGATGTTTATTTAGATAGAGAAACACAGCAATTAATTATGATAACCGGACCAAATATGTCGGGTAAATCAGCTATTTTGCGTCAAACAGCTTTGATTGTATTACTTGCTCAAATGGGTTGTTTTGTTCCGGCAGAAGCGGTTAGAATGGGAGTTGTCGATAAAATATTTACTAGAGTAGGAGCAAGCGATAATATTTCGATGGGTGAATCTACTTTTATGGTAGAAATGAACGAAACAGCTTCTATTTTGAATAACATTTCGGATAGAAGTTTAGTGTTTTTAGATGAAATTGGTCGAGGAACAAGTACGTATGATGGAATTTCTATAGCATGGGCAATTGCAGAGTTTTTGCATGAAAATCCTGCTCGACCAAAAACACTTTTTGCAACACATTATCACGAATTGAATGAAATGAGTGAAATGCTTCCGAGAATTCAAAATTATAATGTTTCAGTAAAAGAGTTAAAAGACAATGTGCTTTTCATTAGAAAATTAGTAAAAGGAGGAAGCGCACATAGTTTTGGTATTCATGTGGCTAAAATGGCTGGAATGCCACAAACAGTAATTCAAAAAGCTCAAAAACTGCTTAAGAAACTCGAAAAAGATCATTCAGGCGATGCGTTGCATGGAATAAAATCTGCTAAGGATGAAATGCAATTGAGTATTTTTAATTTAGATGACCCATTATTGGAGGAAATTAAAGAAGAAATCCTTGGATTAGATATAAATACCTTAACTCCTGTAGAGGCATTAATGAAACTTAATGAAATAAAACGAATGTTGCTAAAAAAGTAACAAATAGGTTTTCAGTAGGTTATGTTTTTGTGAAGTTTTTTTTATAAAAAACGTTTGTATAATTGAATTTTAATATTACATTTGCATCCGCAATACGGAACAAGTGTTGCCGTTCATACAAAATCTGATAATGCGAAAATAGCTCAGTTGGTAGAGCGCGACCTTGCCAAGGTCGAGGTCGCGGGTTCGAGCCCCGTTTTTCGCTCAACCACCTATACGCTCGGATGGTGAAATTGGTAGACACGCTGGACTTAAAATCCAGTGAACAGTAATGTTCGTGCGGGTTCAAGTCCCGCTCTGAGTACTAAAGCTTCAAACATTATGTTTGGAGCTTTTTTGTTTTAATTTGATTCTGTTTTTAATTGATATGGGTACTTTTGTTATTAGTAAAAGATTGAATGGGTATTACAAATATGAATTTACTTCTAGAAAAGGTAAAGCAATTTTGCTAAGCAATGATTTTGAATTACGTTTTGAATGTGAAGAGAACATCGAATTGCTAAAAAAATCAGTGGCTAACTTGTTTTTTATGAAGTTCAAATCAAAAAATGGCAAGCTGTATTTTAAAATTATTTTAAATGAAAAAGAAATTGCAGTAAGTAGAAAATATACAACGCAATTATTGATGGAGAAAGGAATATCAGAAATAGAACGTTCTTTACATAACTCTGAAGTTCTTGATTTTTCAAATCAAAATGATATTTTCCCTCCTGCTGAAGAAATATTCGGATAAATTTTAAATATAAAGTAAAAAAAAAGCTCTGCAATGCAGAGCTTATTTTTTGTAATTAGAAACTAGTTCTAATTATTTTTTAGCTGGAGCTTCAGTAGCTGGAGCTTCAGTAGCAGCAGTTGTGTCAGCTGGAGCAGCAGTTGTATCAGCTGGAGCAGCAGTTGTGTCAGCTGGAGCAGCAGTTGTGTCAACAGCAGTTGTGTCAGCAGTTCCTTCAGCAGCGTTTTCTGATTGTTTACAAGATACTACAGTTAATGCAGCGATAACAGCTAAACTTAAAAATACTTTTTTCATCTTAATTTAATATAAAAGGTTAATTATTAATTCGGAGCAAAGATATAAATTTTTTTAATCGAAAAAACTTTTATTCAACTTTTTTTTAAAATTCTCACTTTGAATTCCGTCATTTACTTTACAAATTTCGTGCCAAACTATTAAGAATTGCAAATTTATTTCTTCTTGGCTGGTTGTATGATTTTCAATTCATTAATGATATTTTTTGCTCCTGCAAACTTATCAATAATAAATAGTATGTATCTAGAATCCACCATAATGTTTCTACAAATGTCTGGAGAGTAATAAACATCACTCATTGTTCCTTCCCAAACTCTATCAAAATTCAAGCCAATTAAGTTTCCATTTTTATCTAATGCTGGACTTCCAGAATTTCCTCCAGTAGTATGATTAGTAGCTATGAAACAAACAGGCATTTTTCCTTTCACTCCATAAATACCATAATCTTTAGTGTTGTATAAGTCAATCAATTTTTGAGGAACATCAAACTCATAATCACCAGGAACATATTTTTCCATAACTCCATCTAATGTTGTAAATGGCTCATAATATACAGCATCATTCGGTTTGTATCCTTTAATTTTTCCGTAAGTTACACGTAAAGTACTATTAGCATCAGGAAAAATTCGAGCCGATTTAGGACTTAACTCTAAAATGGCTTTCATATAAGTTCTTTGCAAAGCAATGTTTTTCAAATTCAACTCGTCATATTTTGGAGCTACATTTTTAGTAAAGGCATCCGCCATTGATTTTATAACTTGATATCCTTTATCAGCATTCATCTTTTCAATAACTGTTTTAGAATCTCCTTCAAGTAATGATCTAAATTTTTCTAATGATGTTAACTTTGAATTTGCAAAAACATCAGTCGTTAATTGAGATGCATTAATGTTGTTCAAACTTTCAGGTAAAAACTGTTTTGGAGATTTAGTTGCGTACAAATTGATTAATTGCTCAAATACATTTTTATCAACTTCTGCATTATAATCTTTATAAAAATCTCCAATTCCATTAGAAAGTATATTTTTTCTGTCTGTAAAAGACTGTTCGCCTTTAGTGTTTAAAATTTGTTCCAATTGGTATAATTTATATCCAACAGAAAGTAATTCAGTGTTTCTTAAAGCAACTTCAGAAAAATAATCTCGTGCTAAAGCATAGTCTTTAATTTCTGTATAATTTTTTTCAAATTCTGATAATAAATTTCCGTATTCAGCTTGTTTACCAGCTTTTACTACTTTTTGTTGAAAGTCTTTTTCAAATTTTTGTTTAGCAGCAACTGCATTAGCTTTTTTCAAACCTTTAGTTTCACCCATCCATTTTTTCCAATAATTAGCTACCGATGCATATTTAGCAGCATATTGAATTTTGATGGCTTGATCTTTTCTCATAAAACGATCTTGCACTTTTAAAGCCGCATCACGAATTTCAACTTTTGCAGGATTTAAGGTTTCAACAATTTGATTAACAGCTACTGATGGTAAGTATTCAGTAGTTCTTCCAGGATAACCCATTACCATAGTAAAATCGTTTTCTTTTAAACCTGAAATAGAAATTGGAAAGAAGTGTTTTGGTTTGTAAGGAACATTGTCTGTAGAATAAGCTGCTGGACGATTGTTTTTATCAGCATAAATTCTGAATAGAGAAAAATCGCCTGTATGTCTTGGCCAAACCCAATTATCGGTATCAGAACCAAATTTACCAATCGAACTTGGTGGTGCACCAACTAAACGTACATCTTTATAGCTCTCTACAACAAATAATAGGTATTGATTTCCGTCATAAAATGTTTTTACACGATTTTCTTGCCAAGCTTCTTTCGGAGAATTTTTAACTAATTCCGAAATGTTTTGTTGAATTTTCTTTTGTTTTTCAGCTTCCGAAGTTAAACTTGCAATACCTTCTATTATTTTGGAAGTTACATCTTCAATTTTTACCACAAAAGTTACTTCCAAATCTTTGTTTGGTAATTCTTCTTCCATTTTGTATGCCCAAAAACCATTGGTTAAATAGTCATGTTCAACTGTTGAATGGCTTTGAATATTATCAAAACCACAGTGGTGATTGGTCAAAATCAATCCTTTGTCTGAAATTACTTCGGCAGTACAACCTCCATCAAAATGAGGAACGGCATCTTTCAAACTCGATTGGTTTATAGAATAAATTTGTTCGGCAGAAATTTTCATTCCTAAGGTTTTCATTTCGCCTTCGTTCATTCCTTTTAGCATCGATGGAATCCACATTCCGCCCTGTTGCGCTTGCGTCTGAATGACAAATAATAAGAGTAGTAATTTAATGAATCTCATAATTAGATTTTTAGATTATTGGATTTTTAGAAAGTTAGAATTTGAATTTTAATAGTTTCCGATTGTGAACTTCGAAATCGTTTGCAAGATACAATTTTTGTGCATTTTCATTATGGTTTTCAACTTCTAGATAAAGTAATTTAACATTTAATTGTTTAGCTTGTTCTTTTATGAATTGAATTGTTGTGTTACCGATTCCTTTTCCACGTGCAATTTCTTTAATGTATAATTCGTCTAGAAATGCAATCTTACCGCCATATTCAAAGCTAAAAACAAAAGTCAGAATTACATATCCAACCAATTCCTCCTCCGAAAAAATCAACCAAGCTCTTCCAAGATGTTCATTAGTAATAAACTCTTGAAATAATTTTTTAGAAACTTCAACATCAATTGGATAATTGTCTATTGCATAGAAATCTTGCATCATTTGGGTGATGATTTCAATTTGTGAGGTTTCTAAATTCTTATAATGAATCAATTATTTTATTTTTAATATTAATTCTTTTACTCTTTCAATTACAAATTCAGCTTTTTTATCAAAATACATCATTTTAAAATCATCAGAAAGTGTACTTCCACCATTATCATTTTTTGCTTCTTCAAAAGCTTCTTCAAAATATTTGTCCCTTTTCTTTAACCAATTTCTTTGTTCGTTTAGAAGTTTTCTTTTTTGCGAAGTATTTAACTGAAGTTTCAGTTTTTTATAAGATAAATTAAGTAATTCATCTGCTTCATTATAAAAAGTGATAGCACAAGTTTTCATGTCAAGTCCAGAATCTAGACAATTTTGATACTTAAGTTCGAAAGCTTTTACTTCACTCAATGTTTGAGCGTTTAAACAAAATGAAAAAAGTAAAAAGTTAAAGACTATAATTATTTTCATATTATATGTTTCAAAATAACTTCTGTTGCACCTTTATTCATTTGCACAAAAGTGGAACAAATATGTCCTTTTTCATGGCGAACATCTTCGTTGGAAATTAAATTATCAAAGGCTTCGTTCAATTCATTTTGATTTGAAATTGATATACAACCTTCTTGATGCACTAATGCAGTTGCTTCAGCAAAATGGGAATAATTAGGACCAATAATTATAGGCACACCGAATGTTGCTGGTTCCAAAATATTATGAACACCCGGATTTCCAAATCCGCCACCAACATAGGCAATATCGGCATAGGAATATATTTTGGTTAAAATTCCGATGGTATCGATGATAAAAACATTGAAGTTTGATAAATCAACATTGCTTTTTTCGGAAAATAATACAGAAGATTTCGTTATTTGGGATTTGAGATTTGAGATTTGATCCGCTTTTATATTGTGTGGTGCGATGATAAATTTAATTTCATCCGATGCATTATTAATGTAGTTTACCAATAAACTTTCGTCTTTTGGCCACGAACTTCCAATTACAATTGTGGTTTTGTTGTCTTTAAATTGTTTTATAAAATCTAATGAATTGTCTCTTTCTAAAATCGAAACTACTCGATCAAATCGGGTGTCACCAGAAATTTTTACGTTATTGAAACCAATAGATTGAATCAGATTTTTTGAACTTTCATTTTGTACAAAAAAGTATTCGAATGTTTTTAATGCGTTTCTGTAAAAACCTCCATACCATTTGAAAAAAGCTTGGTTTTCTCTGAAAATGCCTGAAATTAAATAGGTTTTGATGTTTTGTTTCTTCAATTCATTCAAATAATTGGGCCAATATTCATATTTAATGAAGAAAACTAATTCTGGATTTATAGCTTTTATAAATTTCTGAGCATTCGATTTTGTGTCTAATGGAAGATAAACTGTTGCATCGGCAACCGTATTGTTTTTTCTAACTTCGTAACCTGATGGAGAGAAAAAAGTAACAACTATTTTATGGTTAGGAAATTGAACTTTTATTTTTTCTATAACTGGTAAACCTTGTTCGTATTCACCTAATGATGCTGCATGAAACCAAATAGTTTTGTCGGTTGTATTGATTTTGCTTTTTAAAATTGAAAAAACTTCTTTTCGACCATCAACAAAAAGTTTCATTTTGGGACTGAAAAGTGCCAATAGTTTTACAACTTGTGAAGCAAAAATTATAATTAAATTGTATAGAAAAAGCATTATCTAATTTTAGTTGGGTAAAAATAAGATTTTTTGCCACAGATTTTACGGATTAAACGGATTTTCACAACTAAATTTCTTTTAAAAATCTGATTTTGCAAAAGACAAATGCTAATTAGCCCTGATTACTTCACATTTTGTTTATTTTTATAGGAGTTCAGTGAACTTCGTTTGGAGCGACTGCCGTGCAGTGTGGAAAGCAGGAAAAAGCAAACCAAAAAAAGCCCGAACCATTCGCTACAAATAATAAGAAATGTTATACTTTTGTATTTCAAATTTTTTAGGATGAAGAAATTACAAATGGTTGACTTGAAAGGTCAATACGAAAAAATAAAAGAAGAAGTGAATGCTTCTATTCAAGATGTTTTAGAAAATAATACTTACATAAACGGACCTTTGGTTCATCAATTTCAGAAAGATTTAGAAGATTATTTGGGTGTAAAACACGTTATTCCGTGTGCCAATGGAACCGATGCGCTCCAAATTGCCATGATGGGATTGGATTTGAAACCAGGCGATGAGGTAATCACAGCCGATTTTACGTTTGCTGCAACTGTTGAAGTGATTGCATTATTACAATTAACTCCGGTTTTGGTTGATGTGGATATGAATAATATGAATATTTCTTTGGATGGAATTCGTAAAGCGATAACGCCAAGAACTAAAGCGATTGTTCCAGTGCATTTGTTTGGTCGTGCTGCCAATATGGATGCGATTATGGAAATTGCAAACGAGCATAACCTTTATGTAATTGAAGATAATGCACAAGCCATTGGAGCAGATTACACTTCGAAAGATGGTTCAAAAGTTAAAGTAGGAACGATTGGTCATGTTGGTGCAACGTCATTTTTCCCATCTAAAAATTTAGGTTGTTATGGTGATGGTGGAGCGATTTTTACAAACGATGATAAATTGGCTCATATTTTAAGAGGAATTGTAAATCACGGAATGTATGAAAGATACCATCATGATGTAGTAGGAGTAAACTCACGTTTGGATAGTATTCAGGCTGGAGTTTTGAAAGCGAAATTGCCACATTTAGATACTTATAATAAAGCACGTCAAGATGCAGCAAGAAAATACAGTTTGGCATTGAGTGTGAATTCAAATATTTGGGCTCCATTTATTTGTGAAACTTGCGATTGCCATGTTTTTCATCAATATGTTATTAGAATTATGAATGGGAAACGTGATGGATTATTAGCTCATTTACAAGAAAAAGGAATTCCGTGTGCGATTTATTATCCAATTCCTTTGCACAGTCAAAAGGCGTATGCTGATTCTAGATACAAAGAAGAAGATTTTCCGGTAACCAACCAATTATGTAAAGAAGTAATTGCTTTACCAATGCATACCGAATTGGATGATGAGCAAATTAAGTTTATAACAGATACGGTTTTAGAATACGTTTAATAGTTTTCAGTCGCAGTTTTCAGTCTCAGAACTGTTAACTGCGACTGCGACTGTCAACTAAATAAATATGAAAATAGTAGTAACAGGAGGTTTAGGTTTTATAGGTTCGCACACAGTTGTTGAATTACAAAACGAAGGTTTTGAAGTTGTCGCCATTGATAATTTATCAAATTCATCTGAAAGTGTTTTGGATGGTATTGAAAGAATTACAGGTAAAAAACCAATTTTTGAAAAAATGGATTTGCGTGATAAAGCGTCGGTTCAAAATTTCTTTAAAAAACATAATGATGTTGATGGAGTAATTCACTTTGCTGCATCAAAGGCAGTAGGTGAAAGTGTAGAAAATCCTTTATTGTATTACGAAAATAATATCAACGCATTGGTTTATGTACTTCAGGAATTGAAAGAATTGTCCAACCCGAATTTTATCTTTAGTTCTTCTTGTACTGTTTATGGTCAAGCCGAAAAAATGCCAATTACTGAAGATGCTTCTGTACAACCTGCCGCTTCACCATATGGAAATACTAAACAAATAGGTGAAGAAATCATCACCGATGTTGCGAAAGTGACCAATATTAATTCCATTTTATTAAGATATTTTAATCCAATTGGATCGCATCCGAGTGCTGAAATTGGTGAATTACCTTTAGGAATTCCTCAAAATTTAGTTCCGTTTATTACGCAAACTGCTATTGGAATGCGCGAGAAATTATCTGTTTACGGAGATGATTATTCAACACCTGATGGAACAGCAGTTCGTGATTACATTCATGTGGTAGATTTAGCTAAAGCGCATGTTGTAGCATTGAAACGACTTTTAAACAAACAAAATTTAGATAAAGTTGAAACTTTCAATCTTGGAACAGGAACAGGAAGTTCAGTTTTAGAAGTAATTACTGCTTTTGAAAAAGTTTCTGGGCAAAAACTGAATTACCAAATTGTAGGTAGAAGAGAAGGTGATATTACTTCTGCATATGCAAATACAGATAAAGCTAATAATGTTTTAGGTTGGAAAGCGCAATCAACTTTAGAAGATAGTTTGGCTAGTGCTTGGAAATGGGAACAGAAGATAAGAAGCTAAATATTATATAATTATTCAAATAAAAAATCCTCATAAATTTATGAGGATTTCTTTTTTTACTTCTTAGCGGCTTCTTTAAGTTCTTTGCCAGCTTCATCAAGTTTCTCTGCACCTTCTTCAAGAGCTTCACCTGCCTTAGCTTGAGTAGTGTCAATTACTTCTTCTGTTTTTTGTGCAACAGTGTCAATTTTTTCACCAATTTCTGTTCCTACAGTTGGTTCACCTTCTACTTTTTTGTCTCCGCAAGACACCATTGCAACAGCCATAAATGCTACTGCTAAAATTGTTTTTTTCATTTTTTTAAAGATTAAAATTAATAACAATTTCAGTAATACAAATTAGATGCCAAATAGTTTAAATAATGCTTAAAATTATTTTTTTGTGGCTTCTTGAACTTTTTTTGCTCCTTGTTCTACTTTTTCTGCACCTTTTGCAATTATTGCTTTAGCTTTTTCACCAACTTTAGAAGAGTCTAAAACTTTTTTAGCTTTTACTTTTGCAGAATCAGCGGCTTGTTTTAAATCAGCGCCAACGGCTTTTGAAGCTTCTTTTACTTTTTCTTTAGTTTCTTCCTTACATGAAATTAGTAATGTGGCTAATGCTAAGGATAAAATTATTTTTTTCATGATCTAATTATTAATATTATGATTTTAAATATTTCTACAATGGTATCTTCTTTATCTCAATGGCGGTAAATGTCAAATTAAAATCGGATGTTTCCATCAAGAATTTTAAATAGGGTCTATTGGTACTTTTATAAAAATCAGCCATAAAAAAATCGTTATGATTACTGAAAAGATTTCCGTCTAAAAAAGGAGAGTCTTCACTATAACAATAAGTAATTTTTACAGGAATTTGTTGTTTAAAAATTCCACTATATACAATACACTTGCATTTTAATTTTAAAATAGATTCACCTTCAATTTCTTTTTTATAAATTAACTGAATGGTGTTCTGTTTTACATCCAAAGTGTCAACAGCAAGAGAATCATTATAACTAATAATTAATTGTCCAGTTAAGTTATTATAAGATTGTGTTTTGTTTCCTTTTTTTCCGCTATTCAAATAAGTTCTAATGAAATTTCCATCACCAAGATAACTCATTTTTAAACCATCACCATATCTGTTTTTTTGATTTTCTAATTCAGAATTAAAATCAAATGCTGTTATTTCAGTTTTGAATTTTACTTCAAGGTTATAACTTCCCTGAGAAAAAGAGAAGAAAGAAAATAAAAGCAATAGATATTGATAAAGTTTCATTTGAAATTTTTAATAAAGCTAAGGATAAGATTATTTTTTCTTAACTAATTAATTTTTAATAATACATTTGGGTTAGGGCAATTATTTTTATAAAAACTTAAATTATTTTCAGAACAAACTCCGGGATAATCACCAATTTTTTCTTCTATATCAAGAATAATTTGAAAATGTAAATGTGGAGCATAATCTCCATTTATTGGTGGCAAACCTAATATTGCTATTTGTGTTCCTTTTTTTATTTGTTCACCTACTTTTTTATCTAGTAAACTGTCTTCACTAAGATGACCATACAAGGTGTAAAATTTAAATTCGTTTATTTCATGTTCCAAAATTATTGTTGGACCATAATCACCTAAAGCGATATTATTTTGAAAACTATGAATTATACCATCTAATGCTGCATGAATAGTAGCTGATTTATTTATCCATAAATCTAAACCTATGTGAATGTTGCGTTCTTCGGTGTTTTCGTTTTTAAAAACGGTACTTCTTTTATATAAGTTTCTGGTTTCTAAATAACCACCAAAAGCAATTTTTGCATTGTTTTTATCTAAGTGATTCCGAATAAAAACTTCATAATCGGCTGCAGTTTCAAGTTTATGATTATTCAATTCTGTGTTTGAAACAGATAAATCTAAAGCTACATAATCGCAATAGGCAATACTAGGCTCGATTACTTTAGCTGATTCTAAATGAGATAAAAAGTCTACAAAATTTTGCATAAACTAGTTGTTAAGCAGAAATAGTTTCTACTTCTCTATCAATTTTATTTACCAATCCAACCAAAACTTTTCCTGGACCAACTTCTGTAAAACTTGTTGCTCCGTCTTTTATCATTTGTTGAACCGATTGTGTCCATTTTACAGGAGCAGTTAATTGGATGATTAGGTTTTTCTTAATCTCGTTAGCATCTGAAACCGCACTAGCAGTCACATTTTGATAAACCGGACAAATTGGAGTTGAAAAAGTAGTTGCTTCAATTGCTGCAGCTAATTCTTCTCTTGCAGGTTCCATCATTGGAGAATGGAATGCTCCACCAACAGGTAATATTAAAGCACGTTTTGCACCAGCTTCTTTCATTTTTTCGCAAGCCAATTCTACCGCTTTGTATTCTCCAGAAATAACTAATTGTCCGGGACAGTTATAATTTGCTGCAACTACAACACCATCAATTGAAGCACAAATATCTTCTACGATTTTATCATCTAAATTTAAAACGGCTGCCATTGTTGATGGAGTAATTTCACAAGCTTTTTGCATTGCGATTGCTCTTTGTGAAACCAATTTTAATCCGTCTTCAAAAGATAAAGCTCCATTGGCAACTAATGCAGAAAACTCACCTAACGAATGACCTGCAACCATTTCTGGACAAAAATCTTCCAATGTTTTAGCTAAAATTACCGAATGTAAAAATACTGCTGGTTGCGTTACTTTTGTTTCTTTTAATTCTTCTGCAGTTCCTTCGAACATAATATCTGTAATTCTAAAGCCTAATATGTCATTTGCTTTTTCGAATAATTCTTTTGCTACTGCTGAATTTTCATATAAATCTTTTCCCATACCTGAGAATTGTGCGCCTTGACCTGGAAATATGTATGCTTTCATAAATGTAGTTTAAAAGTTTAAAAAGTTTAAGAGTTTAAAAGGATTACCCAAAACTTTAGCAAAAATACTATTTTATTTAAATTGTGTAACTTTAATTTTATTATCACGTCTAATTAGGTACTAAATAATCATAAACTTATGAAAAAAATTAAAGCTATTTTACTACTTTTTATCGTTGCTTTTTTATTGTTTTATTTTAATCTGCCGGTACTAAATTATGGATTCATTGCATTGCCAATAATTCTTTTAATAGTAACGATTATTGGAGTTTTTATTTTCACTCGATTCAAAGTGGTGAACGAAAAGAAAATACAAGTGATTGAAAAACCTAACAAGTTGTTTTTTATAATTATTGGATTACTACTATTTTATATGCTTGTAGTTCCTTTATTTACAAGTCTTCCAATGTTTAGAAGTCAATCTTATAAAAATTTAATAGGTAGTGTAGCCGATGGTAAATCGATTGCCAATCATATTGCTCCAATTTCAATTGATGAAATACGAGTGGTTGATGAAGAATTGGCTTATTTACTTGGTGAAAAAATTCTTGGTTCACAACCTGCTTTAGGAAGTCAAGTGGAGTTAGGACATTTTTGTATTCAAAAAGTAGGTGATGATTTGTATTGGGTTGCACCCTTATTACATTCAGGTTTCTTTAAATGGTTCAACAATCAAGATGGAACTGCGGGTTATGTGATGGTTTCTGCAACCAACGAACGTGATGTGAAATTGGTTCAAAATATTGGAGGAAAAGACATTAAAATAAAATACCAAACTGAAGCTTTTTTTGGAAGTCAAATTCAAAGACATTTATATTTTAACGGATTTGCAACCGTTGGATTAACGGATTATACTTTTGAAATTGACGATTTAGGAAATCCGTTTTGGGTGGCAACGGTTTATGATAAAAAAATTGGTTTTGCAGGAAACGACGCTACAGGAATTGTAGTTGTTGATGCTCAAACAGGCACAATGACCGAATTCAAAATTTCTGATGCTCCAAAATGGGTGGATAGAGTTCAACCTATAGATTTTGTTGAAGAACAATTAAACGATTGGGGCGAATATGTTCATGGTTATTGGAATTTTTCAAATGCTAATAAATTACAGATTACAGAAGGATTAACTCTAGTTTATGGAAAAGACAATAAATCTTATTGGTATACGGGTTTAACTTCTGTAGGAAAAGATGAATCTGCAGTTGGATTTGTCTTAGTTGACACAAGAAACAAAGAAACTACTTTTTATAAACAAAGTGGTGCAACAGAATTCGCAGCTCAAGGTTCAGCAGAAGGAAAAGTTCAAGAAAAAGGATACAAATCATCGTTGCCAATTCCTTACAATATCAATTCGATTCCGACCTATGTTATGACTTTAAAAGATGATGGCGGATTGGTAAAAATGTATGCTATGGTTGCCATAAGTGATTACACTATTGTAGGTGTTGGAAATTCAATGAGAGAAGCTTTAACCTCTTTTAAAAGTGCTTACAATATGACCGGAAATAAATTGAATTCTTCTAGTTTAACAAATAAAAAACAACTGAATTCTGTTGTGACAAGAATAACAAATGATGTAAAAAATGGTAATAGTTTTTATTACTTTACAACAAAAGACTATCCGAATATTTTTGTAGGTTCTTCGCAAATATCCAATCAGTTACCAGTAACAATTGTTGGCGATAGTGTAAAAATTTCTTTTGATATTGACAACGAAGAAGTCATTGATGTGGCAACATTTGAAAACACAACAATGAAGAAAAAAGCAAAATAAAAGTAAAAAGAAACGCCTGAGATTAGTCAGGCGTTTTTGTTATAATTCTATAGAACTTATAATTTCTAACAATTGATTCTTTAAATCTTCATTAGTGATTCCTTTTTCAGCATCAAAATTGTCATTGAAGCTTGGTAAAGAAAAACTTCCTTTTACAACAGCGCCTTGAAAAGGAAAACGATTTTTTGCAATTTCTAAAACAGAACTTCCGCCACGTGGTCCAGGTGAAGTTGCCAGTAAAAGCATTGGTTTTTCTTGAAATGTTTTGGCATTGATTCGCGAAGTCCAATCAAAAATGTTTTTAAAAGCAGCCGAATAAGCTCCATTATGTTCTGCAAAAGAAATCACTATAGCATCTGCAGTTCCCAATTTGGCATAAAAATCTTGAGCTAATTGAGGAATTCCGTTAACCTTTTCTTTGTCTACCGAATAAATTGGCATTTCATAATCGTTTAAATCCAAAACTTCTACCGAAGCATTTTGAAATTGATTAGCAGCATAGGTTGCTAATTGTTTGTTTATTGAAGTCTTACTTGACGATGCTCCAAAAGCGATGATTTTTTTCATAGTTTATTTTTTTAACCAGTTACCTAATATTTTTCCAAGAAAAGGAAGTAAAACAAAAACCATTAAAGGAACTAAAATTCCAGTCATGATTAATGTTTTTAAAGGTAGAGGTAAATTTTTAATGTAATCTCCAATTAAAAGAGAAACTAGTGTAATTGTTGGATAAATTGCTATCCAAACCATTACAGCAAACTTCCATCTAGGTGGTTGTTTCATTGTTTATATAATAGGTTAATGCACCAGAAGGGCATTTTTTTATAGTTTCAATAATTTTTTCAGTAGTCGAATTTTCTGCAATAATCCAAGGTTTTTCTTTGGGTTTGAAAACATCTGGATTGTTTTTTACACATTCAGCCGCGTGTTTGCATAAACCATTTTTCCATACAATGGTAACTTCGGCATTAGTATATTCTTTTGTTAAGTCGTTTGAATTCATAATTGATTTTTTAAATTATAAAACGTCTCTAAATTCAGGAGTTTTGTCAAATACACTTTTAGCAAATGGACAAAGCGGAATAATTTTGATTCCTTTTTCACGAGCATATTCTACTGCTTTTACAACCATTTTTTTACCAAAGCCTTTACCTTCATTTCCGGGATTAACTTCGGTATGATCGATGATAATTTTGTCTTCTCCTGCAAAAACAAACGTCATCATTGCTTCATGTTTGCCATCAATATCAATATAAAAAACACCGTTTTTGTCATTGATTTTTAATTGTACTTCGTTCATAAGCTTACTTTTTAACTGAATACTAAAAACTGATTACTGAATACTATTTATTGTTCCATCGGAATTTCCATTACTAAAAACTTAGCATCAGAATTAGCTTTGATTTCAATTTCAGAAGTTTCCCAAATTCCAATCGCGTCTCTTTTTTCTAATTTTTCTCCGTTAACTTCAATTTCACCTTCAATATTCATAATGTAAAATCCGTTTCCTTCTTTTTTAAGGGTCAATTTTTTAGAGAAATCTTTATCAAAATCACTCAAATAAAACCAAGCATCTTGATGAATCCAAACTCCAGCATCATCTGCATTTGGCGAAATAATTTGTGCAAAATTATTTTTTTGTAATGATTGGTCTAAGGTTATTTGTTGATAACGAGGTTCCACATTTCTGAATTTTGGAAACAACCAAATTTGAAATAATTTAGTATGTTGGTCAGCATTCGGATTGAATTCGCTGTGCTGAATTCCAGTTCCGGCACTCATAACTTGAACATCTCCAGTTTTGATTGTTGCGGCATTTCCCATGCTGTCTTTGTGCGCCAAATCACCTTCTAATGGAATAGTTATAATTTCCATATTGTCGTGTGGATGAGTTCCAAAACCCATTCCTGCAGCAACCGTATCATCGTTTAAAACGCGTAACATTCCAAATTGAACTCTATCTGGATTGTACCAACTTGCAAAACTAAAACTATGATAAGCATTCAACCAACCATGATTGGCGTGACCTCTTGAATCTGCTTTGTGTAAAACTATATTTTTCATTTGTCTTTTTTATTTGTTTTTTATTTGTCAAATGCAGCCGAAACAAAAGATGTAATTAAATTTAATGATTTTTGTTTCGGTGTCATAATGTATAAATGTATTAATTATTCTGATACAAATTTACTGCGATAAGATTCTATAAGCACTTAATGTAGATTAAGAAATTATTTTTTTAGTAATCGCGCTTTCATCTTACTAAAAAACTCAGGAGTAACACCAATGTAAGAAGCAATTTGTTTTTGAGGTATTTTTTGAATTAGACTTAGGTACTTTTTACACATTTTTTCAAAACGGCATCTACAATTTTTTAAATTTCTACAAAAAATTAAATGTAGCTATGCTTTATATCAACCTTCTTATTTTCGCAGGAAAATTAAAAATAAGTTTTATGATATAGACAATGATTTTGAAATCTATTAAGATATTAGTAAAGATTGTTTAATATCTTGTAATTTATATTTTAAACCCAAAGACTAAAAATCAAAATCTTACGTCAAAATTTTAGTAATTAAAATTAAACAAGAATGATTTACAGTTCGAATAAGAATCAATTATTCTGTTAAAGTTTTCTAAGTTATATTGCGTAAGTTATGCCTTCGTAATAATTTTGCGTCCTATTACAAAGTATTGTCATGAGAACGCTAAAGTCGAGTCTTATTCTTTTATTTGTTTTTATAACTTCCATCTCTATTTTATTAGATGGTTCCAATCATTCTGTTAGCAATATTTCCGACAAATATGAGGAAATATCCATAGTAGCTACTTGTGAAAATAGTCTACATGTAGTTTCAAATGTAGTTGATAAGCAGGTTATAAATACCAACAATACTTTTAATAATAAAGTAAAAAATTTGAAATTAGCTATCTTCTCCAGATGTCTAAATTTTAATAGTAAAATAAAATCCTACCTTCATTTACTTCAGTTATTCTAATTATCTTTTTCTAGAACGTTTTCACAACCATTACAATTACTAATCTTTTGGTTGAAAAAGAAGTACATTTTTTATCGTTATTTTTTATAAAAGCTAAGTAGTGCGAATTAGATAATCGCCAGTTTGGTTTCAAACAACACTACAATAAGGTTTTTCTAAAGTGACTTTCTTTTTATATCCTTTTTTTGGTTATTAATGCTATAAAGAAAACAATACTATATTCGAGAAGCATCAATTATCGGAAATAGTACAAAAAATCTTTTTTAACAAGAGACACTGATGAGCAGTAATAATTGTTCCATAATAACATTAAAATGAAATTGTAAATAATTTTATGATTCCACATTAAAACAACTTGTTTGTTAAAAAAGATATACATCAAAACAGTAGATAATATAAATAATTACGAAAAAAACATCAAAAACCAAGCGATATTACGTCGCTTAAAAAAAAACTATTTATAGATGAAAAAGAAATACATAGTACTTGTACTATTGCTTACGGGAATCACTTTATCTTGTAAAGACAGCGATTCAAAAAAGATGATCGACGGTAAAGTAGCTCCAATTATAGCTGTAAAACAAAGAGATACTTTAATTCAAAATAGCTTTGTGGCAGACATTCAAGCAAAAAAGAATATTGAAATAAGATCTCGAGCTTCAGGAATTATGGAGCAAATATTTGTAAACGAAGGACAATTCGTAAGAAAAGGACAACGTTTATTTAAAACAAACGATGCCGAATTAAGAATGGAGCTTAACAAAGTAGCTGCTAGTTTAAAACAAGCCGACGCAGACATTAGAATAGCCCAAATAGAAGTTAGTCAATTACAGGCTTTACATACCAAAGACTTTGTAGCTACAAACGAACTCGACTTAGCTAAGGCCAAACTTGCCTCAGCAAGAGCTAAACGTGCCTATGTAAACGCAGAACTAAACGCTGTGCAACAAAAAATATCATTTACAAATATTGTGGCACCTTTTGATGGAGTTATCGATGTTATTCCTTTTAAAGAAGGAAGTTTGATAGAAAATGGCACATTACTCACTACTTTGTCTCAATTAAACGAAGTGTATGCTTATTTTTCGATTCCTGAAAATATGTACTTCGAATTATTAGCACATGACAAAATGGGTAAGCATCAAAAAATTGAATTAATTTTACCCAATCAAGACCATTATGAATACGCAGGAACTTTAAAAACTGCTGAAGGTGAAATTGATCCTGAAAATGGTTCTATTAGATATAAAGTGTTGTTTCCAAACCCGAAACAACTTATCAAACACGGAACATCTGGTAAGTTGGTCATATCCGAAAAAGAAGAAAATGCACTAATTATACCACAGAAGTCTACGTTTTCTATTCAAGATAAAACCTATGTATTTGTGGTTGACAAATCGTTAAAAGTAAAAATGACTAACATTGAAATTGCTAGTACGTTGCGCGATTCTTATATTGTTTCTACTGGCTTGAAAATAGGTGATAATATAGTATTAGAAGGCACGCAATCGTTGCGCGACGGCGATGTGATAAAAATAAAATCTAACAACAAAATACTAACTAGTAGATAATCATGGTAGAAATGTTTATAAAACGAAAGGTTCTTTCGTTAGTAATCTCTATCTTTTTTGTGTTGTTAGGATTACTCGCAGTTTTTCAAATGCCAATCACGCAATTTCCAGATATTGTGCCGCCATCGGTAACTGTAACAGCCAAATATACAGGAGCCAATGCCGAAGTATCTGCAAATGCAGTGGCGCTTCCGTTAGAACGTGCTATTAACGGCGTTCCCGGTATGACTTATATGTCAACTGTAACTTCAAATGACGGTTTAACCTTAATTCAAGTTTTTTTTGAAGTAGGAACCGACCCAGATTTAGCCGCTGTAAACGTGCAAAACAGAGTTACTACTATTTTGGATGAGTTACCAGAAGAGGTAATCCGTGCTGGAGTGACTACAGAAAAAGAGGTTAACAGTATGTTGATGTATTTAAACATCACTAGCACCGATGAAAGTCAGGACGAACAGTTTATTTACAACTTCACCGATATCAATATTCTGCAAGAATTGAAGCGTATTGATGGTGTTGGTCGTGCCGAAATTATGGGGCAAAAAGAGTATTCTATGCGTGTTTGGCTCGACCCACAACGCATGCAATCGTACAATATTTCGGCCGAAGAAGTTATTACAGCGCTACAAAAACAAAACATTGCTGCAGCGCCAGGAAAAGTAGGTGAAACTTCGGGTAAAACCAGCAGTCAATTACAATATGTAGTTAAATATTCAGGTAAGTTTTTTAATCCAAAACAATACGAAGATATTGCAATCAAATCAGCCGCTAGCGGAACAATTTTGCGTTTAAAGGATGTTGCAAAAGTAGAATTTGGAGCCATGAATTATGGAATGGTTTCTAAAACTAATGGCAAACCTTCAGCGTCAATTATGATGAAGCAACGTCCAGGTTCAAACGCATCAGAAGTGATTGAACAAGTAAAAGCAAAAATGGAAGAACTCAAAGGTACTTCTTTCCCTCCTGGAATGGATTTCAACCTAGCTTATGATGTTTCTCGGTTTTTAGATGCTTCAATCAAAGCCGTGCTTATAACTTTACTTGAGGCGTTTCTACTGGTAGGATTTGTTGTGTTTTTATTCTTGCAAGATTGGCGTTCTACCATTATTCCAGTATTGGCAGTTCCAGTAGCATTAATAGGTACTTTTGCTTTTATGCAAATGCTTGGTTTTTCTATTAACTTATTAACCTTATTTGCATTAGTATTAGCTATTGGAATTGTAGTAGATAATGCCATAGTAGTTGTGGAAGCAGTTCACGTAAAAATGGAAACGGGTCTATCTCCTTTACAAGCTACTATTGAAGCTACAAAAGAAATTGCAGGTGCAGTAGTTGCCATCACTATCGTAATGTCAGCCGTATTTATTCCAGTGGCTTTTTTAAGTGGTCCTGTTGGTGTATTTTATCGTCAATTCTCATTAACCTTAGCTATTAGTATAGTAATTTCGGGGATTAATGCGCTAACGTTGACGCCAGCTTTATGCGCTATTATCTTAAAACCTCATAACCATCATAAAAAAGGTTTATTGACGAATTTTTTCACTAAATTCAATATCGGATTTGAAAAACTTACTAATGGTTATACTACTATTTTGTCAAAATTCGCTACTAAAACTACGGTCACTTTCGGCATTTTATTTGCTTTTTTAGTATTAACTTTTCTAACTTCTAAAATTTTACCAACTGGATTTATCCCAATGGAAGACCAAGGAATGGTTTATGTAAGCGTGACCACACCGCAAGGAGCAACAGTCGAACGTACAGAAAAAGTGCTAGACGAAATTACTGCTATGGCACAAAAAATGGAAGGTGTTGAAAATGTTACGACTTTAGCTGGTTACAGTATTGTAACAGAAATCGCAGGGTCAACTTACGGGATGGCGATGATTAACTTGAGTGATTGGTCTGATCGGTCTAAATCTGTAGATGATTTAATAGATGAATTATTAGAGAAGACAAAGGAAATTTCCGATGCCAATATTGAAATATTTGCACCTCCAACAGTTCCTGGTTTTGGAAATACTAGCGGATACGAACTCCGATTGCTCGATAAAACTGGAGGTAAAATTGAAAACACTGATAAAATTACCAAAGAATTTATTACTAAACTAAACAACGCTCCTGAGTTAAAAAATAATTTTACCAGTTTTGATGCTACTTTTCCGCAATATCTAATTCACATGGATTATGATTTGGCAGCAAAAAAAGGAATTTCGGTAGACAATGCAATGGCAACTTTACAAACGATGTTAGGTTCCTATTATGCAACCAATTTTATTCGTTTTAGTCAAATGTATAAAGTAATGGTGCAAGCTAGTCCAGAACATCGCGATACGCCAGAAAGTATTTTGAATTTGTATGCTAAAAACGATAAAGGCGAAATGGTTCCTTTTTCAACTTTTGTAAAGTTAGAGCGCGTTTATGGTCCAGAAGTGCTAACACGCTACAATATGTATATGTCCGCTATGATCAATGGTGAGCCAGCTCAAGGATATAGTTCTGGGGAAGCTATTGCTACTGTTGAACGATTGGCAGCAGAAACTTTGCCAAAAGGTTTTGATATAGAATGGTCGGGCATGACTCGGGAAGAAATCTTGTCTGGTAATCAAACTACGATTATTTTCTTAATATGTTTATTATTTGTTTACCTATTATTGGCAGCGCAATATGAAAGTTTTATTTTGCCTTTACCAGTATTGTTAAGTTTGCCAACAGGTATTTTTGGTTCTTACATTACATTAGTTTTAGTAGGATTGAACAATAATATTTATGCGCAAGTAGCCTTAGTTATGCTTATTGGTTTACTTGCAAAAAACGCCATTCTTATAGTAGAATTTGCTATTGCCCGAAACAAAGAAGGATATGAAATAATATCAGCAGCCATTGAAGGAGCAAAACAGCGTTTGCGACCAATTTTAATGACTTCTTTTGCCTTTATTGCTGGATTAATTCCATTATGCATGGCTTCTGGTGCTGGCGCGTTAGGAAATCAATCTATAGGTTATGCAGCTGCAGGTGGCATGTTTATAGGAACCATTTTTGGTCTCGTTATTATTCCGGGTCTTTATATCTTTTTTGCTAAAATACAAAACAAAATATCAAATGAAACTAATAGCTAAATTTTTCGTAGGCTTCTCTATAGCATTAATTGCACAATCATGTGTAGCGCCCAAGGTAGCTGAAATAAAACAAGCAAAATCCTTACCGATAATCCTAAAAGAAAGTGGTGAAAATCAGAAAGAATTTGAAAAGTTAGAATTACGTACTTATTTTTCTGACCCTAATTTATTGGCTCTTTTTGACCAAGTAGTAGCTGCCAATCCTGATTATTTAGTAGCTCAACAGCGAGTGGAAATGGCTAATAGTATTTTAAAGCGCTCAAAGAAAAATAGGTTGCCTAGTCTTGAAGTTGGAGCGATCGCATCAGGAACTCGTTTCGGATTTTATACTATGGAAGGTGTAGGTAATTTTGATACTAACTTGTCTTCAAACATTAGCGAGGATCAGCTTATCAATCGTGATTTCACACCTAATTATTGGCTTGGTTTGAGAAGTAATTGGGAAGCTGATGTTTGGGGACGCCTAAAAAATCAATCGGTTGCTGCTCAAAAACGATTTTTAGCCTCACAAGAAGGTATAAAAATGTTAAAAATGGAACTGTTTACTAATGTGGCGATTTTGTATTACGAATTGATAAAAATTGATAACCAGTTGACCATTTTTCAAGAAAATTATCGATTACAACTCAGAGCTTTTGAAATTACTGCTGCGCAACGCACTGTAGGAAAAGCAACCGAATTAGCTGTGCAACAGTTAAAGGCGCAAAATAAAAATATCGAAGCCGAAATCGAACATTTGAAAGTAGATATAATTGTTGTAGAGAAGGCTATTCGAATGCTTACTGGTAGTTATGAAGGCGCTATTGTAAGAGGAGATAAGTTATTAAAAAGTAATTTTGAAGTGCTAAATCAAAGTATTCCTGTAGAGCAAATCATCCTTTCTCGTCCTGATGTGGTTGCTCATTACTATGATTTGGAAGCATCACGTGCAGATGCTAAAGCAGTTAGAGCGGCTTTTTTTCCGAGATTGCAAATGGATAACTTCATTGGCTACAACGCTTTTTCTTCTGAAACACTCTTCAGACCTGGATCATTAGCCTTTCAATTATTAGGTGGTTTGATGATGCCCGTATTTCAAAAAGGACAGTTAAAACAAGAATTTGCAGTAGCTAATAGCGAACAAGAAATAGCATTTTTAAATTATCAAAAATCTGTAACTAATGCTTACAATGAACTACAAGCAGTGTTAAAACAAATTGAAGTTTATGAGCGAGTTTTACAACTAAAACAAGAAGAAGTTTTTCATTTGAATAAGGCCATTGAAGTATCTAATGATTTGTATTCAACTGGATATGCTAACTACTTAGAATTAATCAATACGCGCAAAAATAAGCTACAAGCTGATATAGATTTGTTACGCTTTCAAGAAGAAAACACTCGAAATAATATTATGCTTTTCAAAGCCCTTGGAGGTTCAGTCAATTAAAATCAAAACCGTCTCTAAACTAGTGAAAGAGATGGTTTTTTTTATTACAATAAAATGCACAATATTATTTTTTTAGTAATCTACCTTTCATCTTGCTAAAAAACTCAGGTGTAACACCAATATAAGAAGCAATTTGCTTTTGAGGTATTTTTTGAATTAGTGTTGGATATTTAGAACAGAATTTTTCGAAGCGCTCTTCTGCAGATAAACTTAAATTATCCATTAAGCGTTCTTGGTGTGAAACCAATGAGTTCTCAGCTAGAATTCTGAAAAAGCGTTCTAATTTTGGAATTTCCTTGTATAATTCTTGATGATTTTCTTTAGTAATGATGACCACTTCGGCATCTTCTAAAACTTCAATAAAAAGATTACCAGGTTTTCCTGAAATATAACTGTACATATCGCCAATCCACCAACCTTCACAAGCAAAATGCAAAACATGCTCGATAATGTTGTCGTTAATGTTGAAACTTCTTAAAATACCCGAATTCACAAAGTAAGTACAATCAGCAATTTCGCCAGAACTCAATAAAATAGTTTTAGCTTTTAAGTGTTTAGTTTCGGTTTTAGATAAAAACAAAGCTTCTTCATCAGAAGTTAAAGAAACATGTTTAGCGATATTTTTTAGGATAGATTGCATAAGTTCAAAAATACAATTAAAATAGTTTTTCTAACAAATATTTTTCTAATCCGTTTAATCTGTGCAAATCTGTGGCAAAATAGTATATTTGATTGTTTAAAATTGAATTATGAAATCGCATCAACAAAAAGTTTGCTAAGCAAACACCTTTAAACAAAGCGATACCATATTTGACCTCTAAAAAATAAATTCTGCAAATATGAAAACCGAAAAAGAAAAAATGCTCGATGGAGAAATCTATTTTGCTAATGATAAAGTTTTAATAGCCGAACGATTACGAGCAAAAAAATTACTTCATAAATTAAATGTCACTGAGTATGTAATGAATGGAAATTCGAGAAATATTCTGCGTGAATTGATGCCTAATGCTCACAAAAGATTATATATCGAACCACCATTTCATTGTGATTATGGTTATAATATTCATTCTGGTGAAAATGTATATTTTAATGTGAATTGTGTGGTTTTAGATACTATGAAAATCGAAATTGGAAACAATGTTTTCTTTGGTCCAAATGTTCATATTTACACAGCAACGCATCCACTTGACGCTTTTGAAAGACGAACAGTTGAGTTTTCAAAACCAGTTTCAATAGGTGATGATTGTTGGATAGGAGGCAACTCAGTGATTTGTCCAGGTGTAAAAATTGGAAACGGATGCACGATTGGAGCTGGTTCAGTTGTAACAAAAGATATTCCTGACAATTCACTCGCCGTTGGAAATCCTGCAAAAGTGATTCGGAAGTTAAACCAATAAAAAAAACCTCAAAGTTTGAATTTTGAGGTCTATTTTTATTTAAATTTATTTTTTTTAAGAAACGGCTTCTTTAATGCGTTTCATAGCTTCAGCTAATAATGCTTCGCTTGTTGCATAAGAAAAGCGAATACAATTTGGATTTCCAAATGCATCACCTGTTACAGTTGCAACATTAGCTTCTGCCAATAAATACATCGAAAAATCATCAGCATTATTGATTAATTTTCCACGTAAAGTTTTTCCAAAATAATAAGAAACATCAGGGAAAACGTAAAAAGCACCTTCAGGAACATTTAGTTTGAAACCTGGAATTTCTTTAACTAAACCAACAACTAGATCCCTACGATTTTTGAAAGCAGAAACCATTTCGTTTAATACACTTGGATCAGCATCAACTGCGGTAATTGTAGCTCTTTGTGCGATAGAATTTGCTCCAGAAGTAACTTGTCCTTGCATTTTTGTACAAGCTTTTGCGATTATTTCAGAAGCACCAATATATCCAATTCTCCAACCAGTCATAGCAAATGCTTTAGCAACTCCGTTTACTGTAATTGTTCTGTCAAACATTCCATCAATAGTAGCGATACTGCAAAAAGTTCCAGAGAAATTAATGTGTTCGTATATTTCATCTGAAACTACATAAATTTCGTTTGGTTGATTTAAAATTACTTTTGATAAAGCCGTCAATTCCGCGCGATTATATACAGAACCACTAGGATTACATGGCGAACTATACCAAATCATTTTAGTTTTTGGAGTAATAGCTTTTTCTAATTGTTCCGGTGTAATTTTGAAATCACTTTCAACAGAAGTTGGAACTTCAACTGGAATTCCACCAGCCATTTTTATAATTTCAAAGTAAGAAACCCAATATGGTGCTGGAAGAATAACTTCATCACCTTCATTAATCATACATTGAGCAATGTTGTATAAAGATTGTTTTGCTCCAGTAGAAACCACAATATTTGCAGGTTTGTAATCTAAATTATTATCACGTTTAAATTTTCTACAAATAGCTTCTTTCAATTCCATATAACCATCAACAGGAGAATAAGTTGAGTAGTTTTCGTCGATTGCTTTTTTAGCCGCTTCTTTGATGAAATCAGGTGTGTTAAAATCGGGTTCACCCAAACTTAAACTGATGATGTCTTTTCCTTGTGCTTTTAATTCTCTTGCCAATGCTGCCATAGCAAGAGTTTGTGATGTAGATAGTTGGTTAATTCTGTCTGATAATGGGTTGCTCATTGTTGTGTTGTTGATTATACTAATTATAAAAATTTAAACCATTAAGGAATTAAGATAATTAAGGCTTTGCTTAATGAAACTTAACATCTTAATGGTTTAAAAAATCTTCATTTTAAATTTTTTACGATAACTGAGGTTGTCTTCCTAAATCTCTCAAATGAGTAAAGTGCGAATAAATTGCAGCTCTAGTTGTTTTGAATTCATAATAAGGAAGATTACATTCTTTTGCAGTTTCTCTTACAAATTCAGCTATTTTGTTGTAATGAATATGACTTATATTTGGAAAGATATGATGCTCAATTTGATGATTTAATCCACCAGTGTAATAGTTTACTAACCAATTTTTTGGAGCAAAATTAGCTGTTGTATATAACTGATGAATTGCCCAAGTGTTTTCTATTTCTCCTTCATCATTTGGAATTGGATTATCCGTTTCATGTACTACGTGAGCCAATTGGAATACAACACTCAAGATAACTCCAGCTGTGTAGTGCATGATAAAGAATCCGATTAATACTTGCCACCAGCTAACGTGCCCAACAAGAATTGGAATTACAATCCACATTGAAAAATATATCACTTTCGTAATCACTAATGTTGTCCAACGAATTACAGGTTTTTTAAACTCTCCATAAGATAAATTTCTCTTTAAATAACGTCTCATTTGTTGAAAATCGGTTGTGATTGCCCAATTGAAGGTTAATAATCCGTAAAGAATAAATGAATAATAATGTTGGAATTTATGATGGCTGTACCATTTTGCTTCTTTGGTGAAACGCAAAATTCTTCCAGCTTCTAAGTCTTCATCATGACAAAGAATATTAGTGTAAGTATGATGTAAAACATTATGTTGAACCTGCCAATTGTAAACGTTACCAGCAAGAATATAAATGCTTCCACCCATGAATTTATTTACCCAACCTTTGTTAGAATAGGCACCGTGATTTCCGTCGTGCATTACATTCATTCCAACGCCAGCCATTCCAACTCCGATTACTACGTTAAGTAAAAGATAAGCCCAAAAAGGCATTTCCATTGCTAGCAAAAAGAAATATGGTGTCAAGAAAATGGTAAACATTACAACTGTCTTTAGATGTAATTTCCAGTTTCCAGTTTTATCAATGTTGTTTTCTTTAAAATAATCGTTTACTCTTTTATTTAAAGTTCTAAAAAATTTAAGATTGTCGTTTTTAGAAAAGACAGGTGTTGTGGTATTCATAAATTTGGAATTCTAATAATTTGTTCAAAGGTAAATATTATATTTTTTTTAGAAGTAAAAACAAATCATAATTATTAACCAAAAAGACTATTTTTGTTGAAAATTCAATTTATGGAAGAAATTCTAAAGCAATTTCCAAATCTTACTGATAATCAGATACAACAATTTGAAATGTTGCAAAATTTATATGAAGATTGGAACGCTAAAATCAACGTAATTTCGAGAAAAGATATCGATGAGTTATACACACGTCACGTTTTACATTCGTTAGGAATTGCTAAAGTTTTAGAATTCAAATCGGGTTCTAAAATTATGGATGTTGGAACAGGTGGAGGTTTTCCTGCAATTCCATTGGCTATTTTATTTCCAGAAGCTAATTTTTATGCTATTGATATTATTGCCAAAAAAATAAAAGTAGTTAATGAAGTTATCAAAGCATTAGGATTAAAAAATATTAAAGCAGAACAAAAAAGAGCCGAAATTGTAACGCATGATTTTGATTTCATCGTAAGTCGCGCCGTTACGAATATGCCCGACTTTGTTAGTTGGGTGAAAGGAAAAATGAAAACCAAATCGAAACATGAATTAGAAAATGGAATTTTATATTTAAAAGGTGGCGATTTGTCTGAAGAATTAAAAGATTTTCCAAAAGCAACCGAATACAATTTATCCGATTATTTTTCTGATGAATTTTTTGAAACCAAAAAAGTAGTTCATTTACCTTTGAAATAAAAAAGTCTCCAATTTGGAGACTTTTTAGTTTTTAACCTTTTATTATTTTCTTGGTGACACTTCCTTGACTATTTTTTAATGTTACTAAGTAAACACCATTTGATATTGAAATTGGGATTTCAAGTATGCCATTAATAGTTTGATTTTTCATTTCAACAATAGTTTTTCCAAGAATGTCTTTCACAACTATTGAGGCATTTTCTATAGTATAGTTTGAGTTAATTTGTAAACTATTCTGAATCGGGTTTTGAATCCAAAAACTATTTAAAGCTAAATTTTCATTATTTGTCAAAACTGGATTTAAAATTTCTGCTAAAGCAAATGCTGTGTTTTGGGCGTTTAAAGTAACGTGATTTTCATTTACTGTTGGAATTGAAGAGGCAGCAAATGGCGTAGTTGAACTACTATTTATCGGAGCATAAAGATTTGTTGAGTTTGAAACTGCCATAGAACTCCATGCCGGAATAAAACAAAAATAGTCAACTAATAAATTATCAAAAAATTCTGTAAGTAAAGGATCTGTTCCAGCTCCAGCTTGAAAACCAGCCATATCAAATCTTCCTCCTGGTGCAGAGTCTAAACCATCTGTATAAGTTGGCGATTTTGAGTTAGCAGCGCTTTCATAACCAGTTATCCAGAAAAATAAAAAATATTGTTGTCCTCTAAATCGGCTAACTTCATTAGTTTGATTAGCAGCTGGTGTAAATCTTAAATTAATTATGGCTCTCTGTGTTGAAGTTACGTTAAACGTATGGTTCATCGCTTCAAAGTTAGGAGAATAATTCATAGTGCCATTTCTTGCGCCATTTGAAATAGAAACATTTCTTGTGTTAACAGGAAATCCCATAGTGTTGAGTTCAGTTTGAAATGCATTTCTAAAATTAGGTGCTCCAGTTGGAAGTAGAGAGTTTGAAGCTGTGTTAAATTCAAATACACTTCCCGATTGCAGGTGTCCTTCAAAATGATCAATCAACATTTGTTTAGCGGCCGGACTTTTAATTAAACCATCAACTACTGGCTGAACAGCTGTACTTCCAAGTGGTCCGTATGCCATATAATTAAATAAATGTTGAAAACCAATTGGAACGTTTGCACCAAGATGTGGTGAATCAAAAGAAATGTACAATCTTGTTTGATGAGATAAATTATTCATTTCCATATAACGAAGAGCATAACGTGATATCAATCCGCCCATACTTGGTCCGATAACTACATTTTGTTCGCTGCCTACTTTTTGTGCATTAATTTGGTTTATCAATTCAACCAAAATCATTGCATTTCGTTGAATGTAATCAACGCCACCATCAACTACTGTAGTTGTTCCTGTTCTGGTATAAACTGGAAAATTCAAAATAATTATATCAAATCCTTGTGCTCTTAAATCGGTAGCCAAATTTTGACCCGTTCCATAATTTAATGATTGATAAATTATTGTGCTGTTTCTTGAGTCACCTGGGTCAAAACCATCTACTAAAAAAATAGGTTTGTCTAAAACGCCATTTGTAGTATCCATAAAAAGCTCATATTCACCTTGCCCAAAATAGGGTGCAGTTTCGTTATAACCTTGATAAGCAATGGTTGAGGTAATAGGTAAAACTACATTTGGCGCTTGGGCTTCATTATTTTTCCCTTGAATATTTTCAATTGATGTGATATCAAATTCAAATGAATTTTGAACTTTGCTTCCATCAGTAAATTCAATTTTATAATCAACTATTTGTTTGCCAGTTTCTTTAAAATTTAGATGAAAAGGTTTGTTAAAATTGATATTTACCCAATTAGAATCTTCTAGTTTTAGTTCAACAGAAAGAATTTTTTTATTGGTAGAATTTAGAATAAAATCTTCTTTAAGTAGAAATGTGTTACTATTTGTTTTGCTTAATAAAGGCGATACTAGACTGACAGTATGTTTTTCAAAAATGTCAGTAACATTTGATTTAACATTATATTGATTGTTTTGAAGAAAAACATCGCCCTTATCAATTGAAGTTCTTTTTAGAGTTTCGTACTCAGTGATTAAAATAGCTAACGGAATTTGTTTAGTTGCTTTTCCTAAGTTGGCTTCATTTTTTAAAACTTCATATTTTGGTAAGCGTTGTAAGAAATCAGCTCTTTGAATTTCATGGTAAAACTGATTGAAAGTATTTGCATCAATGGGTTTAGAGCCAATTGTTGCTGCTTTTGACAAATCAAAAACTCTATCGTGTAGGATTTTAGTTTCGGTTTTTTCTTTCAATAAATCGTAAGTCTTATCTTGGCTATAGCCAAATATTGAAAAAAGAAAAATAAATAATAAAGTAATTTTTGACTTCATAGTTTGTTAGTTTTGATTTTCGAAGATACAAAAAATTAGTAATCAGCCAAATAAAAAAAAGCTCAAACATTTCTGATTGAGCTTTTAAAATTTTACTTCGTGCTTAAGACTATTCTCCTAAAAACGGATATCTGTAATCTTCTGGAGTTACAAAAGTTTCTTTTATAGTTCTTGGAGAAACCCAACGCAATAAGTTTTGCATTGAGCCTGCTTTATCGTTTGTTCCAGATGCTCTTGCGCCACCAAAAGGTTGCATTCCAACAACAGCTCCAGTTGGCTTGTCGTTGATATAGAAATTTCCTGCAGCGTTTTCTAAAGCTTTTGTTGCTTCAATTGTTGCATATCGGTCTTGACTAAAAATTGCACCAGTTAATGCATATTCTGAAGTCTCGTCAACTAATTTTAAAGTTTCGTTCCATTTAGCATCTTCATACACATAAATGGTAATTACAGGACCAAAAAGTTCTGTTTCCATTGTAGTGTATTTTGGATTTGTAGTGACAATAACCGTTGGTTCAATGAAATAACCTTTCGATTTATCATAATTTCCACCAAGGATAATTTCTGCATCTGCATCTTTTTTAGCTTGGTCTATATAACTTGCTAATTTATCAAAAGAACCTTCATGAATTACTGCTGTAATGAAATTTGAAAAATCTTCTGGGCTTCCCATTTTCATAGAATTTACATCAATAATTAATTGCTCTTTTACGGCTGGCCATAAACTTTGAGGAATGTAAGCTCTTGAAGCTGCCGAACATTTTTGACCTTGAAATTCAAATGCACCACGTGTAATTCCGGTAACGACTTGTTTAACATTTGCTGATGGATGAGCTACGACAAAATCTTTTCCTCCTGTTTCTCCAACTATTCTAGGATACGTTTTGTATGAATGAATTTGTGTTCCAATTTTCTTCCAAATTTCTTTGAAAACAAATGTTGAACCCGTGTAGTGAACTCCAGCAAAATCTGGTGATGCTAAAACAGTATCAGTAATCATCACAGGATCACCAAAAACTACGTTAATAACTCCATCAGGAACACCTGCTTCTCTGAAAACGTCAATAATAATTTTAGCAGAAAAAACTTGGCTATCACTTGGTTTCCAAACTACAGTATTTCCCATTAAAGCGGCACTTGCAGGAAGATTTGCAGCAATTGCAGTAAAGTTAAAAGGAGTAATTGCATAAACAAAACCTTCTAACGGTCTATACTCTACTTTATTCCAAACATCTGAATTTGAAGTTGGTTGGTCTTGATAAATTTGAGTCATAAATTCTACGTTATAACGTAAAAAGTCAATCAATTCACACGATGCATCAATTTCTGCTTGAAAAATGGTTTTTGATTGAGCAATCATGGTTGCAGCATTGATTCTTGCACGATAAGGTCCGGCAATTAATTCAGCTGCTTTTAAAAAGATGGCTGCTCTGTGTTCCCAAGGCATTTGTGACCATTTCTTTCTAGCCTCTAATGCTGAAGCTATAGCTTTTTCAATATGTGATTTTTCAGCCAAATGATAAGTACCAACGATATGTTGATGGTCATGAGGCGCAGACATTGTTCGTGTGTTTCCAGTTTTAATTTGTTCTGAACCGATATACATTGGAACATCGATTGTTTCGTTCCACATTTTCTTATAGGCAGCTAAAACAGCTGCTTTTTCTGGAGAATTTGGAGCGTATGATTTTACAGGTTCATTAACCGCTTTTGGTACGTGAAAGAATCCTTTAGGCATATCTTATATTTTGAAAATTAGACAATTTGATAAATAGATAATTCAAATAATGCGAATTATTTAATTTGTAACAAAAGTACAAAGGAAAATTTAAATTTTTGATAACAAATGTTACGAAACTTTTCGAGAGAAATTTCGGATGTATTTTAAAAAATAAAAGCTTATTAATTTAGAGCGTAAGGTGCACTCAAACGAAATGTTGGTACAATTACTCTAAAATTTTTAGTTGAAGTAAAGTTAATCATGTTGAAGAATCCGCGCATTGCTCCGTGAGGAGATGAAAGTAAGCATCCTGAACTATAGGTATGAGATTCTCCTGGTTTTAGAACAGGTTTTTTTCCTATAACACCTTCGCCATCAACTACTTCAACATCATTAAGTGAGTCAAAAATTTCCCAATGACGAGAAGTCAATTGAACAGAATCTTTGCTGTGATTTTCAATAGTTATCTCATAAGAAAAAGCAAAATGAATCTTGTAGTTTTTGAAGTAAGTACCTTCAAAACTAGTTATGACTGATATTTTTATGCCTCTTGTGATTTGAGAAACCATAATAAAACTTTTTGTAAAGTTACAAAATTAATAAAATAACCAATGTGATTTTTATGTTAAAGATTTTTTAATTGATTATGTCTGTTGAAGTTGCAACTCCTTTTCCGATAACTCTATCATATCTTTGATTGTTTTCGCGATAATAAACTATTGCGAAATAATTATTCTCAGTTTGAAAGAAATTACCATCAATTGCATTTGATTCATCAATTTTACCGCTTTTATCGGCAATCGTGTAAATGAAATTAGTGAAACCTTGTTTAATCATTAAAGCTTTTTCATAAATACCTTTTTTTTCATTGTATTCCATTTTATTTTCATCAGTAAGAGCGTGGTTATTAAACATTCCTGTAATGTATATGTCTTTATTTTGATAAAAAGATGGTGCTGATAAAGTGAAGTATATCCATGCGTAATCTGCTTCTATCTCATCATTTTCTGCACTTATGTTCTTAATGCTAAAATTTCCATTTATGTCTGGCCAATAGGTGTAAGGATTTTTTGCTCTTGCATTGCTTGTGTACAAATAACAATTATACAAACCGCCTTCGGTATCAATACGTGCAATGCTATTATTTGCGCCTCTAATATTTTTATTTTCAAAAAAAAGATATTCGTTACCTGCCCAAAATTGTGTTTCGCGATCGTATTTATAAATCAAGTCGTTACCGACAGTATACATTGGCTTTATATCGCTTATTGCATTATTGAATTTTCCGTTTTGCAGCAAAAGTACTTTAACATTTTGTAATGGACTTTGAAAAGTAATAGTGTTAGACCTTACAGCAAAATCAAGGTTGTGTTTAAAATCAACATCTTTTACATTTCTGGCTCTTTTAACTTGCATTGGTACCGAAACTAAAGGCTCATATACTATAAATTTTCTGGCGAAAACAACTTCTTGGTCTTCATTTAGAATACTAATTATATAATTACCACTAACTTTTAATTGTGTCAGTTTATTTGGGAATGGGATTCTATAGTGGGAATAAATTTGTAAAGCATTTAAGGAATTAATATGCTCTTGAATACGTTGATTATCAAAGCCAACAAGATACTCATTGATCGATAATTGTGACTGTTTCCAATCGTAATCACAATGTGTTATCTTGTAATAATAATTGTCTTCTGTTCCGTGTAAATCATCAAACTGCAATTGGAAAGAATCTCCTAATTGAAATAACGGAACAACATTCTGTCCGTTTTGAACAAAAGATATTGTTTTGATATGGTAAGGAGGATTAACTTCTTTTTCTTGAGAGTAAAGAATTGATGAAAAACAAACAGACAATAAAAATAATAATTTATGTTTCATTGGAGTCTAAAATTTTAAGAAGTGTAAATATAACAATAATTATAATCTAATATTGTGCCAAGCCTATATTTCTGTATTCTTGACTTTATAAATTTTTGTTAAATGTATTACAATAAACGATTTAATTTCGAGTTATGTAATATATTTAGTACAAATTAAACCACAAATTATGAATAAAATTAGAAAAACAATGCTATTCTTGTTGGCAGTTCCATTGTCATTATTAGCGCAAGATTTAAACGGTGATGATAAAATTCCTTTTGATTCGAATGTGAAAACCGGAAAACTAAAAAACGGTTTAACTTATTACATTAGAAAAAACGCAAAACCAGAAAAAAAGGTCGATTTGCGATTAGTTATCAACGCTGGATCTATTCTTGAAACCGATGAGCAAAGAGGTTTGGCTCACTTTATGGAACACATGTGTTTTAATGGTACGAAACGTTTTCCAAAAAATGAATTGGTAGATTATTTGCAAAGTATCGGAGTAAAATTTGGGCAACACTTAAATGCTTACACAAGTTTTGACGAGACGGTATACTTTTTACCGATTCCATCCGATAGTCCTGAAAAGTTAGAAAAAGGATTTCAAATTATTGAAGATTGGGCTTTTAATGCCAATTTAACTCCAGAAGAAATAGATAAAGAACGCGGCGTTGTTCTAGAAGAATATAGATTAGGTCTTGGTGCAGACAAGCGAATGATGGACCGATATTTGCCAAAAATGATGAACAACTCGCAATATGCAGAGCGTCTTCCTATTGGGAAAAAAGAAATTTTAGAAAAGTTTACCTACGATAAATTAGTTAGTTTTTATAAAGATTGGTATCGTCCCGATTTGATGTCGGTTATTGTAGTTGGCGATATTGATGTTGCCGAAATGGAGAAAAAAGTAATTGAGCATTTTGCAAATTATAAAAATCCTAAAAACGCAAAACCACGAAAAATTTATGAAGTTCCAAATCACAAAGAAACGTTCGTTAGTATAGAAACCGATAAAGAATCGTCTGATGCACAAGTACAACTTCTTTATAATGATCTGGAAAAACCAAAACCTACTGTAACAGTAAATGATTACAGAGAAGATTTGGTTAAAGGATTATTTACTACCATGTTAAATAATAGATTGCAAGAATTAACTAATGCGCCAAATCCGCCATTTGTTTACGGATATTCTTATCATGGTGGAACATTTGCTAGAACTAAAGAAGCCTATCAATCGTTTGCAATGATGTCCGAAGAGAAGCAATTGGAGGCATTAAAAGTATTGGTAACAGAAAATAATAGAGCAAAAAAATTCGGATTTACGCAAGGCGAATTGGATAGAGCTAAAGCAGAAGTTATTGCGAATTATGAAAGAACTTTTAAAGAAAAAGATAAAACCAACTCAGAGCGATTTGTGTCTGAATATCAATCTTATTTTCTAGAAAATGTTCCTGCACCAGGAATTGAATGGGAATTTGAAGCGGTGAAAAAGATGATTCCAAGTATTTCTTTATCAGAAACTAATGGTTTGATTAAAAATTTCATTAAAGATGAAAATAGATTTGTGCTGTTAACTGGTCCAGAAAAAGAAGGTTTGAAAAAAGTAACTGAAGCCGAAGTTTTAGCTGTTATAAATGCAGATGACTCTGATATTACGGCATATAAAGAAACGGCTCTTGCTTCAAGTTTGATTAGAAAAGAGATAAAAGCTGGTTCGGTTGTAAAAAAAGAAACTAATGCTAAACTTGGAACAACAACTTTAGTTTTATCAAATGGAGCGAAAGTGACATTCAAAAAAACCGATTTTAAAAATGATGAGGTTTTAATGGAGGCCATAAGTTTTGGTGGTTCTAATTTATACAGCAATGACGAAATTAAGAAAGTTCAATTTGCCAATGGTGGTTTGACCGAAGCAGGTTTTTCTGGATTAAAGAAAAATGATATTGACAAATTTATGTCGGGTAAAATTGCTAATGTAACTCCATACATAAGCGGTGTAACCGAAGGTTTAAGAGGAAGTACCACTCCTAAAGATTTAGAATATTTATTTCAAATGACGCATGCTTACATGACTGATTTGAATTATGACAACGAAGCTTTTGAAAGTTACAAACAAAAACAATCGGCTTTTTTCAAGAATTTATCGTCGCAACCTAATGTGTTCTTTCAACAAGAGTTTTATGGTTATTTGATGAAAGAGAACCCAAGATTTATTGGAATTTTCCCTGACGAAAAAACATGGTCAACAACAGATTATAAATTGGCTTATGACAAATACAAAGAGCGTTTTGCTAATGCAGGAGATTTTGAATTTTTCTTTGTTGGGAATGTTGATGATAAACAAATTGAAGATTATTCGATAAAATACATTGCATCTTTACCTTCAAATACAACAAAAGAAAAAGCAGTAGATTTGGGATATAGAATGATGAAAGGTGATTTGAAAAAAGTCGTAAATAAAGGTTCCGATCCTAAAAGTAATGTAACTATTATGTATTATGGTGACACAACTTATTCTCCAAAAGAAGCTATGGCAATTCAAGCTTTGGGTGAAGTTCTTACTATAAAATTAATTGAAGAATTAAGAGAAAATGAAAGTGGCGTTTATGGTGTTTCTGCAAGAGGAAGCTTAAATAAAGTACCAAACGGATCGTATAATTTTAACATAGGTTTCCCATGCGGACCAGAAAATGCTGAGAAATTAACAGCTTCTGCTTTAAATGAATTGCAAAAAATTATTGATAATGGTCCAGATGAAAAAGATGTAGCCAAATTTAAAGAAGGTGAAATTGCCGACTTTAAAAAAGACAGTAAGGAAAACAGATTTTGGTTGAGTAATTTTACAAAAGCTTACACGTTTTCATCGTCTGCTGAAGAAGTTTTATCAATGGAAGAAAAAATCAATAGCGTAACAGCTAAAGAAATTCAAGATGTAGCTAAAAAATATCTAACTAAAGATAAAGTTATTGGAATTCTAATGCCAGAAACGAAATAATAGATTTCTTTGAAAACTAAAAAACCCTGTTAATGTAAAAGTTAACAGGGTTTTGTTTTTTATATCGGAATTATTTAAAACAAACTGGAATAATTTCGCCTTTTGCCAAACAATATTTTTCTACTAATTCTGGTGAAAGTTTAGAAGTATAATCTTCTTCGATAACTCTAAATCCGATGCTTCTTAATTTGTCAAAATAATCTCTTCCGTATACACGAACGTGATCGTATTGACCGAAGATTTTAGCTCTTTCTTTTTGATCTACAATTGAATCATCAGAGAAAGTTGTTGCACGAGATAAATCTTGTGGGATTTGAAAGATTCCCATTCCGCCAGGTTTTAAAACTCTGTACAATTCTTGCATCGCTTTAGTGTCATCTGGAATGTGTTCTAAAACGTGGTTACAAAGAATTATATCGTATTGATTATCTTCAAATGGCAAATTACAGATATCGGCTTTTACATCTGCTAATGGCGAAAGTAAATCGGTTGTTGTATAATCGATGTTAGTTTGCTTCTTGAAACGTTTGTAAAACTCTTGTTCAGGAGCAAAATGTAATACCTTTTTCTTTTCTGTAGCAGTAAAAAAATCAGTTTCATTTTGTAAATACAACCATAATAAACGATGTCTTTCTAATGACAAAGTGCTCGGAGAAAGCACGTTATTTCTCTGATTACCATATCCATAAGGCAAAAACATTCGAAAACTTTTTCCGTCAATAGGATCAGTAAAACGACTTCCTTTTAATAAAAAAGCCAAAATTGGACGCACCACAATACTCAAACGAATCAATATCGGACGAGGAATAGTATTTAATATGAACTTGAATATTTTTTTCATTTATTTTGGATGCAAATTTGTATAAACTTTATAATGTGTAATGATTTCTAAACTCCTTTTCTTCATCACTTACAATTCCTAAAGCATCATAAATGTATTTGAAAGTCGATAAAATTTCTGGTTTTCCGTCGATTAAGGCAACGTCGTGTTCAAAATGAGCACTTGGTTTTCCGTCGGCTGTTAGAATGGTCCAACCATCTTTTAGTTGTTTTATGTTTTTTGTACCCATGTTTATCATTGGTTCAATAGCAACAACCATGCCTTCCACAAACATTTTTCCTCGACCACGTTTTCCATAATTTGGCATTTCTGGATCTTCGTGCATTTTTCTTCCTAATCCGTGACCAACAAGTTCGCGAACGACACCATATCCATGGCCTTCACAATATTTTTGGATTGCATTTCCAACATCTTCAACTCTATTTCCAGCGCGAAATTCTCTTATCCCAACATATAAACTTTCTTTGGTAACTTTTAATAGTTTTTTTACCTCAGGAGCAACTTCACCAATTTCGAAACTATACGCATGATCACCATAAAATTCATTCATCAAAACACCACAATCTACTGAAATTACATCGCCTTCTTCCAAAGGTTTTGCATTCGGAATTCCATGAACAACTTGAGCATTCGGACTCATACACAAAGAATTTGGGAAACCATAAAGTCCTAAAAATCCTGGTACTCCGCCATTATCTCTAATGAATTCTTCGGCTAATTTATCTAATTGTAAAGTAGTTACACCTGGTTTAATCACTTTTGCAATTTCACCCAATGTTTTAGAAACTAATAACGCACTTTGACGCATTAACTCAATTTCTTCTCTTGTTTTTGGAATAATCATTTTTCTAAATTTCAGACCGCAAAAATAGTGAAAAGTGTTCAGTGTTCAGTATTCAGTTTGCAGAAATTTTTAAACTTAAATTATTGTATTTTAGCATTATCGTTTGAACTTTGAATTTTACGTTTGAAAAATTATTTAATCATGAGTTTTATCATATTTTTTAAAAAATTCCAATTTTAACTTTGTACAAAATTTATTAGGTATGAGTAAATATGTTACCGCAGCAGAAGCTGTAAAAGTCGTAAAATCTGGAGATAGAGTCTATCTTCAAGCTGCCGCAGCAGCACCAACTATATTAGCTAACGCACTAACCGAAAGAGCATCTGAGTTAAGAAATGTCGAAATTTGTCATCTTCATGTAGAAGGAGAAGCGCGCTACGCAAACCCTGAATTAGCAGAAAGTTTTCATGTAAATTCGTTTTTTATTGGAGCCAATGTTCGTCACACTTTAAAAGCAGGAAATGGTTCTTATACACCAGTTTTTCTAAGTGAGCTACCTCATTTGTTTCGTAAAAATGTTTTGCCATTAGATGTCGCATTCATTCACGTTTCGCCACCAGACAGACATGGTTATTGTTCGCTAGGAGTTTCTGTAGAAGCTACTGTTGCAGCCATTGAAAACGCTAAAATTGTAATTGCACAAGTGAATCCGCAGATGCCAAGAACTTTTGGTGATGGAATTCTTCATGTTTCTGAAATTGATTATTTAGTTGAGGTTGATGTGCCAATTTATGGTCATGATCCTGTTCCATTTTCAATAGAAGAAGAAAAAATAGGTTCTTTGGTTGCTTCATTAATCGAAGATAAAAGTACACTTCAAATGGGAATTGGTTCTATTCCAAATGCTGCTTTAAGCAAACTTACAAACCACAAAGATTTAGGTTTACACACCGAAATGTTCTCCGATGGAGTTATTGATTTAATTGAAAATGACGTTATCAATTGTAACTACAAAGGAACTTTACGCGGAAGAGTTTTAGCTACATTTTTAATGGGTTCAAAACGTTTGTATGATTTTGTAAACGACAATCCATTTATTGAAATGAAAGAATCTTCAATGGTAAATGATACGGCTCGTATTAGAAAAAATCCAAAAATGGTTTCTATAAATTCAGCTATTGAAGTTGATGTAACTGGTCAAGTTTGTGCCGATTCTATTGGTGCAAAAATGTTTTCTGGTGTTGGCGGACAAATGGATTTTATTCGTGGAGCAACTTTAAGTCAAGGAGGAAAAGCGATTATTGCATTGCCATCAATTACTAAAAGAGGAGAAAGTAGAATTGTTCCTTATTTAAAACAAGGTGCTGGAGTTGTGACTACTCGTTCTCATGTTCATTATATAATTACTGAAAACGGAATTGCCGATTTGTATGGAAAAACGCTTCGTCAAAGAGTTGGCGAAATGGTTCGAATTGCACATCCAAATCATCAAGAAAGTATTGATAGACAGTATTATGAAATGCTAAATAATATGTAGTTTTTAATTGCCTCGAGTTTATACTCGAGGCAATTGAATTATTAATCTGGATTGGCCATTATTTTAAATAGTTCGGCATTTGAAATTAAATAACGATTTTCCAAACTCAATTCAGATAATTGTGAGCTAACCAAATTATTTTCTCGTGAATTAATTAAGAAAATAGAACTTTCTCCAAAAGAAAATAATCGCTCTTCTGACGTCAACATGGTGTTGTAATCTTTTACTAAATCTGAGATTAGTTTTCGTTGTTTTTCTAACGAATTGATTTCGGTTTGTTGAGCGTTGATTTTGTTTTTAAGTTGAACACGTTCTAAATCAAGTGAATATTGTGTGTCTTGAATTTTGAATTTTGCCAATTGCAATCCGCCACGTTCTTTTCTTAAAAAAATAGGAAAACTAAAATTCATACCTACTTTATAGTTATTGAAGTTGGTGTTATTCCAAGCACTTTGTTCAGATAAATAATGATACCCTAAATCAATTTTTGGTAACAAACTGTTGGCTTTTAGTTTGCGTTCTACTTCTAAAATATCCAATTTACTTTGAAGTGAATTAATTTTTGGATGGTTTTCTATCGAAATGTTTTCTACTAAAAGTTCGTTTGTTTTTAAAGTTTCTTTTATTGTGTTTTCAAGTTTTATCTCTGGAATAATAGTGTCTTGTAATTCCAAAGGAACATTGTTTTCAAGCCATAAAAAGTTAGATAATTCTAATTTAGATTTTATCAATTTCAATTGTGAATCTTCAAGACTAAGTTTTCTATTTCTTACAATAATTCCTGCTTCAACACTATCTATTGCTGGTTTGTCACCATTTTTTATTAAACTTGCTACACCATTAAAACGTATTTCTGCATTTTTTAAATACTCGGTGTAAAGTTGTACTTCGCTGTAATTTCGTTTCCAATTAAAATAGGCAACGGATGCGTTGTATAAAACTTCAATAGCTTGTAATTTTCGTTCGGCTTGGCTTAATTGGATTTGGATTTTGGCTTTTCGTAAATCGGCCATTCTTTGATTTATCAATAATCCTTGACCAAGTGGAACCGTAATTCCAAGCGAAGTCAGTCCTTGATTAGGAAGTGTATTTTGCGGATTTAAATAAACGCCTTCGCTGTTGTCAAAACCTGCTTTCACTTCAATACCATACCAAGTTGGGATTTTGAAACTACTGTTTAAAAGTGAATAATATTGGCTGTCTTTAAATTGTTTTTTGTCAAAATCGACTTCTATTTTTGGATCAAATCCACCACGTGCCATCATTAAATTGGCTTGAGCGCTATTGACTTCAAGGTTGGCACTTTTTACCATAGGGTGGTATTTTTTTACATATCCCAGATACTCATTGTAGGTGAGCTCTTGAAGGTTTTTATCTTGACCAAAAACAAAGCTACAGAAAAACAGAAAGACTATAATTTGAACTTGTTTCATTACTTTTTCTCTTTTGATATTTCGCCTTTTGGTTTGTAATAATTAGGTGGAAAACCATTTAATGTTCGCCATAATTCAAACCAAATAGGTACATTGTCTAACAAAGCCAATGTTTGTGCGCCTGAGCCAATACTAACTTGTTTTGGCCAAGCTTCTTCTTTTTCGTCTGGTGCAATTAAAACTCTGAATTTTCCGTTTGGAGAAATGAAATTTTCAATGGCAACAATTTTTCCACCAAAAGTTCCATAGCTCATATTTGGCCAACCCGAGAACACAATTGTAGGCCAACCATCGAACCAAATTCTAACTTTTTCGCCTTTGTGAATCAAAGGTAAATCGGTTGGTGATACATAAGTTTCTACAGCTATGTCGTATTTTGAAGGCATTATACTTACAATCTGTGTTCCTTCTTTAATAGTCTCTCCAATTCCCGATTGAATGGCACGGTTTACATAGCCATCTTGTGGTGCTTTTATGTAATACATTCCATTACGAATTTGGTAATTTACTACTTGATTTTCAAGTTTATTTACCTGTGCTTCGGTATCATATTGGCTACTCAATGCCGTGAATTGATCACTTTGTGCTTTTGATGATTTTTCTGCATATTCAGCACTGATTCTATTTATTTCAACTTTTGCGTTTATTAATTCGTTTTTACTCGCTAGAAGTTTGTTTTCTTGTGTAATGATTTTAGCTTCTACTTCTTGTAATTTCAATCTTTTTTCTTCGACATCGGTTAAAGGTTTTAGACCTTCTTTATTCAATGTTACCGAACGATTGAATTGTGTGTTGGCGATTTTTATTTGGGTTTTTACAGCTTCCAAATCCATACTATCACTTTGAACTTTCAAAACTCCTTGACGGATTTTATTTTGGGCTTGTTGTAATTTTAAGATTCTTTCGTTTTCAATGGCATTAATTTGAGCCGAAAGCGAAGTTACTTTTCCACCATAGGATTGTCCTGCCATTTTTTTAGCATCAACTTGACTTTTAGTGTTTTCAACTAAATTGGGATCGAAATAATCTTCTTTAATTTCCGAAATGAAAAGAATAGTGTCGCCTTTTTTTACAAAATCACCTTCTTGAACGTACCATTTTTCTATTCTACCAGCAATTGCAGATTGGATCGTTTGAGGTCTTTGATTTGGTTTTAGGGTTGTAACAGCTCCTGAACCAGAAATGTTTTGCGTCCAAGGAAGAAATAATATTACAACTCCAATTAAGGAAACATATAGGATTATTTTGTTCAATATTTTGTAATGTGGTCTATTAGCAAGACTTTTTACAGTGCTATATTGATCAATATTTTCGGTTATTGGATTTTTTTTAGAAATATTTAGCATGGCAATTATTTTTTAGTGTCAGCAATTATTTTTCCGTCTTTCATTTTTATTTTTCTATTACATTTTTGTTTCCAATACTCATTTTTTGAAGAAACAATTACGGTCCATTTGTTTTTGGCATCTGTAATAAAATCGATGATTTCTTTAGTCGCTTCTTCATCCATTTTGTCTAAAGGATCCTCGAAAAACAATATTTTTGGTTTATTTACAATACTTCTAGCTAATATAATTTTCTGTGCATTTGATGATGATAATTGACGTCCATCAGGGAAAATGTGTGTGTCTAATCCGTTTGGTAATGTTTTGATAAACGTTCCTAATTTTACGCTTTCAATTGCCCATTTTATGTCATCATGCGAAACTAATGGATTGTTGAACGTTATATTTTCTAAAATAGTTCCTTCAAATGGTGTTTCACCTTGAGTGATAGTTCCTATTTGAGAACGGTATTGTGCCAAATCTATTTTACGATAGGTATCGTCATTTATAAAAAAGGAGCCTGATGTTGGTTGCATTCCACCTGACAAAACTCGTATTAGTGTTGTTTTTCCTGATCCATTACCACCATCAAGGTAAATTTTTTCTGATTGGTCAATTTTTAAATTAATTTTATCTAGAACATCATCCATAGAATCTGGAAATTTGAATCTAAGATTTTCTGCTTCTAAGGTAATATTAGTAAAACAATAATCTTGATTTTTTGTTTGCGCTTCTTCGATATTCAAATCTACGATTTGACCAATTTTTTCAACAGATGTCAATACATCATATAGACTTTCTAAACCAACAATTAATTTTTCAACAGAATTTAATACTAATAAAATTATAATTTCAGCAGCAACGAATTGTCCAATATTCATCTTTTGATTCAAAACTAAATATCCACCGATAAATAACAAACAAGCAGTAATAATTACTTTAAAAACAATTAGTTGTGAAAATTGTCTTTTGATTACTTTGAAATGTTTTTCTCGATAATTTAAATATTCATCTACTAAAATATTATTTTTATTTAAAGCAAAATCAAAGTTGTCTTGTTTTCTAAAACTGAAATTGTTTCTGGCAATTTCTTGAAGCCAACTTGCAACTTTATATTTGTATTTTGATTCTTTCATACTTGAAGAAAGTCCTGGATTGTATGAAAATTTAAAAATAGAATAAAGTAGTACTATCAATAAAATTCCGAAGAAAATAAAGAAAGGATGATACAATGACAGCAGAATTATTCCGAAAAGGATTTGTAATAAAGCTGTAGAAAAATCAATTAATAATTTTGAAGTTCCTTTTTGAATAGAAATTGTATCGAAAAAGCGATTGGCTAATTCTGGTGGATATTGGTTGTACAGTTCTTCAAATTTAATTTTAGGCAAACGATAGCTGAATTCGAATGAAGAACGTACAAATATTTTTTGTTGTAAGTTTTCTGTAATACGTAGTTGCATTAAGGATAATATTCCAACTAGAGCTACACCAATGACAACAATTACAACAAGAACTATCCATGAAATGCTTACTTGTCCTGCTTGAATTAAATTAATAATAGCTTGGATTCCTAGTGGTAATGATAAACTTACTAATCCGGCAAAAATGGCGTAGAAAATGATTTGAGAAATATCTCTTTTGTCTAATTTTAATAAATTATAAAACCGTTGTAAAGGCGTTTGACTCATAACTATTATTTTAATGTATTTTCAACTAAATTGATATAAAAATCGGTTGGTGAAATAGAAGTGTTACAATTGGTAATTGTTTTTAAATGATCTTTTAGAAAATGTTGATGTAAAGCACCTTCTACAATAGACGAGGCTAAACTTTTTGCAAAAGCATAGTTAGGGTTTACGTCATTAATCATTTCAATAATTCGGTTGATTACTCTTTTATAAACTAGAAAAAAACCTTCTTTATTTTCTTCATCAACTTCTTTTGTAAGCAAAGTTTTTGTAAATTCTTGAATGATTATTTTGTTTAATATTGCTTCATTTATATGTAATGTTGTTGAATCATCTTCAACTTTTTCTGTAACTATGGTAATACCTTTTTTCAAGCGTTCCATAGGATTGGAAACATTTGTTGTTGCAAATGCTAATTTATATTCTATCCAGCCCCAATACCAAGAGGAAAGGTATAACAATAATTTGTGTTTGCTTTCAAAATAACGATAAATAGAACTTTCATTCGAGCTTATTTTTTCACCCAATTTTTTGAAAGTAAAATTTTCAAATCCAATTTCATCTATTAATAGAATACTTTGTTCAATGATTTTCTTTCCTAAATCTGATGTTTCAGGATTTTTGACATATAATTTATCATTTACAGAAATGATTATGTTAGAAAGTATATTTTGCATTACTAATCTGTTGTTATTGGTGTAAAGTCTTTGTTTTTTTTATTTAAGTCAAGAGTATACAAAATGGCAAGGTTTAAAAAATTTTTTCCTGTTTCATCATTAATACGGTAATCAAATTGATAAATATAACCAGTTTGAACAGTTAACTCTTTTGAAAACTCATATCCGCAACCCATAAAAAATCTGTTTCTTTCAAAAAATGGTTCGTTATCAGTAAAAAATATTTCATTCCATGCCGTTAAATAAAAAGTTTTAGGCATTATAGTTTTATTATTTATTGGCACTAATGCTCCTAATCTATATCTAAATCTATTTCTGTATCCATTTGATGTAAATCGTTGTTCTGCTCTATAACGATGTTCAAATGTAACAAACTCTAAAGGGTTTTTCATATTTATTTGAACCCATGTTCTAGTTTCTAGATTTTTTGCAGGCAGTTCAAAGTTTCCTCCTTCACTATAGGTATTATATGAACCAATACCTGTTGTTACAGAAAAGTTTTTTTTGATTAAATAAGTTGCGCCACCTTTATATTCGTAATAATGAAATTGATCGTAAAAAGATAGACTTCTTAATTGCGCCTCAAAAAAAGTATTCCATTTAGAATTTAGTTTAATATTGAAATTAACAATATTCCATGAACCAATTTCATTTTGAGAATAACTAATACTTGTAAATAAAAATAATAAAAAACTAATTTTTTTCATTACAATACTAAGGTAAATTTACATGTTTTTTTGTTGTGGTTTTCATTTGAATGATATCTACTAAAAAGGCAAATGCCATTGAAAAATAGATGTATCCTTTAGGAATTTCGAAATGGAACCCTTCTGCAATAAGTGATACTCCAATCATCATTAAAAAACAAAGAGCTAAAACTTTAAAAGACGGATGTTTAGAAATAAATTCACTAATTGGTTTTGCTGCAAATAGCATAATTATTACTGTTACAATTACTGCTGTGTACATAACCCAAAGCTCATCGACCATTCCAACCGCAGTGATAATTGAATCTACTGAAAAAACTAAATCTAACAGAATTACTTCACCTAGAAGTTTTCTAAAATTTCCTTTTTTTGGAAGTTCGGCTTCGTGTGAATTAGCGATTTCTGTTTTGTGATAAATCTCTTTGGTACTTTTATATATTAAAAATAAACCTCCAAGTATTAAAATAATACCTTTTCCTGTGAAGTCAATTTCAAAAAGCGAAAATAATGTTTTATCAAGTTTTAGTATCCAAGAAATAAAACCTAAGAGTGCTAATCGCATTACCATCGCTAGTCCAATTCCCCAATAGCGCAATTTGTTTCTTTGGCTTTCTGGGAGTTTATCGGCAAGAATAGAAATGAAAATAATGTTGTCTATTCCTAGTATTACTTCGAGAGCAATTAATGAAATTAAAGGTATTAAAGCGTCTATCATATTATTAAGTTTTAGAAATTAATTTTAAATCCGAAGTTTAGGTTTTTCATGTCCTGTAATTCAGGGTTTATGTTGTTGTCTTTTAAATCAAGATATTTCAAATGGTCTAAAGCCTCCAATTTTGGAATTTCTTTAAATTTATTGTTGTTTAAATACAATGATTCTAAATTTTTAAAACTTAGTAATTCACTTGGTAAAATAGATAGGTTATCGTTTTCAAGATGAAGTGATTTTAATTTTGGTAATTTAGATAGAATAGAAAGTGTTTTAGGAAGATTCATATTCTTTTCCTCGTTCAAATAGATTTCTTCTAAATTGGTTAAATTAGAAAATCCTTCTGGTAAGTTTGTAAAATCGTTGTTACTTAAATCAATTGTTTTTAATGATTTAAGGTTTGATATGGCAGATGGAATTTCTTTTAAATGGTCATTTTTTAAATTTAAGTATTCTAAGTTGATGAATTTTGACCAATTCTCATTAGATAAATTTATATTTTGATTGCTAAGATTTAATCTTAATACTTTTTCTGGTTCTCTTAGCGCTTCAGACAAAGATGTATATTCTTTTATCTTATCGTTATTTTGAGAAAATACTGCATATGAACAGAGTAGCAATACAATTTTGAGTAGATTAATTTTTTTCATAATGCATTTTTTAATTTTGAAATGATTTTCAATTGCAAATATAATAGTAAAACTATCAACAATTGTATTTTAACTATTATTTTTCACTTTTTTTTAACCTTTTACTTTCTCAGTAACTGAGATTGATTTTTGTAGTATTAATGAATTTGGAATAGTTATAATTTTGTCATTTTCTGTTTTTAAATGAATGAAAAAATAGGTCAAGTCAGATATTTCGCCAGAAAAAGGATAGTCTTTATCTAATACTTCGATGTAATCTCCAATTTTTAGTGGATGATTAAAAAATAATATTATTCCAGAGGTAATATTTGATAGCAGTGACCATTGTGCAAAAAATGCAATTCCAAAAGCTGTTAAGATCGATGTAGCAAAAATGGCAATTTCATTTTGTTTTAAACCCCAAATTGCAGAAAGTAGAATTATAGCCGTTAATGAAAGTAATAGATTAATGGTTTTAATCATTATTTTTCTTCTACCTCTTTGAAGTTGAGTGTTTTTTAAAGCGTTGTTTATTATGGTTTTTGTTGCAAAATAAGTTAACAGATAGCAAAATAATACTACACCAGTTTCAATGATTTGAATAGTAATAGGTTTCATAATTTATTTTATTGATTATTTTTTATTCTTTCTCTATTTTTTCCAATTTCATCAATTTTTTCAAGTAATAAATTAGAGTTTATTAATAAGCGATCTAATTCTTGTTCGAAAAACTCTTCTGTATGTTTATTCCATTTTAATGGATTTTTTTCTAATTCTTTAAAACTATTACTAAGTGTATTTATATAAAGTTTTTTTTCGTTTGCATCATTTATAAAAATTGGAGGATATAAATTAAACATCAACAGCCAATTTTTTGCAATGCGAGTTACTCTTCCATTTCCGTCTAAAAAAGGATGTATACGAATTAGTTCATGATGTAAATATATTGCTTTAACAATTGGAATTTTAATTTTTTCCATTCTGTAAAGCATTTCAGAGACCAAGCTTGGAATCAAATTTGGTTCAGGACAAATATGAGCACCGATTTGGACATTAGATTTTCTGTAACTATTTGGATGTATTTTATTTGTTTCTGGGGATATTAATCTTAATAATTGAAACAATTGAATTTCATTGCCGAAATTGTTTTTATCAATTATTTCCTCAATAACAAAATCTAAAGTAGTTTTTAAGTTTTCTAAATATTCTACAGCCTCTTGATCGTTTTGCGCCTCCATTTGAGCATTTTTTATGCTTAATAGTTCTTTTAAATCATGAATTCCTTCAAGATAAGTGTCGAGCAAGTCGTCGTCAAGGTGATATCTACTATATATTATCAATCTGTATATAGCTTTTATTGTTTCATTGATTTGATCAATTTTTTTTTGATTTACTTCAATTATTTCAGTAGGTAGTAATAACATAGTTCAATTATTTTTTTGAAGTTAAATCAAAGTTGAAGTTAGTGTTGATTATGAATCCGTTATTGTTTTGAAACACATTTCTGTTGTTAACTTCTCTTCCTAATTGAAGTGTTTGGTTAAGATATCCTGCTTCGATTCGCAAACTATTGCTAAATCTATATCCTAGTACCAGTCCAATTCTATTTTGATCAAAAATATTTTCATTTACGTTTTTTCCAAAACCTATAAACAGTTCATCATAAGCAGCAATGTATGGTGTTTTATTTTCTATTTTATCTCCTTTTAATGGCATTTGTAATCTTATCATATATCTTAATCTGTTTAAGAAAGGAAATTCATCTTCGTCTGTTAATGCTGCGTTTGAATACCGACCAACCCATCTTTGTTCAAGCATAAATCTATGAGATATATCAATTTTTGAAATTTTATCAGTTATTGTGATCATTTGAAAAGCTCGATGTTCTGTAAAATCTTTTCCCATGCCATTTATTGGAGTTTCTCCATATGGATAAGTTTCAATCCAAGCATATCCAAGTCGTAATTGTAACTTTTGATTTAATTGATAGTTTAGACCAAGTCGAAGTAAACCTTGTTGTTTATCTGTTATGAAATTATCTCTTCGAAGTTGATATTCGCTATGAATGCTGTATTTATCATTTAATTTAAATGTCCCAAAATAGTTGTACCAACCAATGTTGTTATGCTCGTTTACTCTTGTGTTTTGAGCGTAAGAACTGTTAATTGAGAAAATTATAATAACCAGAAAAGTATATTTTAGATTCATATGTTTAAATTTTATCTTCTAAAGGTAACATATGGTATCGCCTTTTTAATCATTGGTTTTTGTTTTCAACAAACTTTTTGTTTGTGGCGATTTCATAATATAAAAATTTTGGGCTGACTCATTTAAGAACCAGCCCAAGTTAATTGCTATTTAGTTGGTGAAAACGGTAGAGATGATTTGTGAACAATAATTCTCAATTTACCATCTTTTCCTTTTTTGAAAACCCAGGTTTTATCAACCATTACTTCTTTTCCGTCTTTACCGGTTACCCAAACATTACCCATTGTTATAGCAATAGAACCATATATTTGAATACCTTCATTATTTTTTCCTGCATTGTCATATCTAGCTTTTACCCAAGGTGTAAGTGCAAAACCTTTGTCGTTTGGATAATCGGCATCACCTCCAATGAAATAAGCTAATGCTCCTTTTTTGTCATTTCTAAAGGTTTGATCGCCATAAGCCAAAGTAGGTTTGAAAAAAACTTTACCATTGTCATAGTTGTAAGCTTCTGATAAAACTTGCTTTGCAAATGTTTTGTAATCACCACCTTCTTCTTTAAGTTTTCCAATTTTTACCAAGGCATCGCACCAATCTTGTTGGGCTTTGTTTACTTCATCATAAGTGATGATTGTTTGCGCACCTTCTTCAACATAAATCAATCCTAGTTCATTAATAACTTTTTGAACCTCTTTTTTTTGATCATCAGTTGCCTGAGTTTTTTCTTCTGTTTTTTTGTTTTGATTGCATGAACTTAATAATACCGCAATACAAGCCAAGCCAATAATTACAATTTTTTTCATGATTCTAAATTTTAAAAGTTTTACATTTAATATTAATACAAATATAAACAAATATAATAGTAATACTATTGATTATGAAATTTTAACTTTTATTTATAACATTTGGCATAAAAAAAGAGACTCAAAAAATGAATCTCTTAATTAAAACAAGGGTTGTTTTTTTATTTTATAGCAACGAATGCTGTGTCATAACTGCTGGTTTTTCAATTCCCATTAATTCTAAAATAGTAGGAGCGATGTCACCTAAAACGCCATTATGAATAGTTTTTAATTCTTTATCAACTAAAATAATTGGCACCGGATTCGTTGTATGTGCTGTATTTGGAGATCCATCAGGATTAATCATAGTTTCACAATTTCCGTGGTCTGCAATGATAATAGTAGTGTAGTTGTTTTCTAAAGCAGTTTTAACCACTTCTTTTACACAAGCATCAACAGCTTCGCAAGCTTTTATAGCAGCTTCCATTACACCTGTATGTCCAACCATGTCACCATTGGCAAAATTCAAGCATACAAAATCAACTTCACCTTTTTTAAGTTCAGGAACCAAAGCATCTTTTAATTCGAAAGCACTCATTTCCGGTTGTAAATCGTAAGTAGCTACTTTTGGTGAATTTCTTAAAATTCTAGTTTCGCCAACAAACGGAATTTCTCTTCCGCCTGAAAAGAAGAAGGTTACGTGAGGATATTTTTCAGTTTCCGCAATACGTATTTGAGTTTTTCCTGCTTTTTCTAAAACTTCTCCAAGTGTTTCTGTCAAATTATCTTTGTCATAAATCACATGTACATTTTTGTAGGTATCATCATAATTGGTCATTGTGACATAGTACAAATTCAATTTATGCATATTTTGTTCGTGGAAATCTTCTTGAGAAAGTACTTCGGTTAACTCTCGACCTCTATCGGTTCTGAAGTTGAAGAAAATTACAACATCATCATTTTGAATGGTAGCAATTGGTTTGTCATCGCTATCAACCATTACAATTGGGTCAATAAACTCATCAGTAATATTGTTTTTATAACTTTCTAAAACGCTCAAAACAGCATCTTTAGAATGTTTTCCTGTTCCGTTTACTAACAAATTGTAAGCTAATTTTACACGTTCCCAACGTTTATCTCTGTCCATTGCATAATATCTTCCTACAACAGAAGCTAGTTTTGCTTTGGTATTGAAAATATAATTATTCAAGTCTTCAAGATACAAAGAACCCGATTTTGGGTCAACATCACGACCATCGGTGAAAGCATGAATGTAAACTTTATCTAAACCAAATTCTTGCGAAGCATCAATTAATCCGCGCAAGTGTGATGTATGCGAATGCACTCCACCATCAGATAGTAATCCTAATAAATGAACAGCTTTGTTGTTCTCTTTAGCATATTGCAATGCAGCAACTAATTCTGGTTCGTTGTGTAATGTTTTATTTTCAACAGCTAAGTTTATTTTTACTAAATCTTGATATACAATTCGTCCTGCGCCAAGATTCATGTGACCAACTTCAGAATTTCCCATTTGACCTTCTGGTAAGCCAACGTTTAATCCATCAGTTCTAAGTTGTGCGTTTGGATATTTTGTATATAAACTGTTTATAAAAGGCACATTAGCGTTATCTATTGCCGATACTTTTGGGTCTGGAGATTTTCCCCAACCATCAAGAATCATCAGTATTACTTTTTTGTTCATTGTGATAGTATTTTACACAAAGATATGCATTTGCAATAGCTGAAATGAAAAGTTGGAGGTAAATTTATTTGAAAAATAACGAAAACGATTTAGTGTTTTCTCAAGAAAATTATTTTTTAGAAAACCAGTTTTTAGCAGAATTGTAATCAATAAAATAGCGAATACTTACAGATAAAATATGATTAAGATTTTCTTGATTAACAGAATCTCTAAAATTACTACCAATTTCTTTATTAAATTCTCTAGCAAATAGTGAAGAGTTATTTCGATAAAGCACTGACATTTGACTACCAGGAGCAAACCACCAAGAAAAGGATAAATCCATGTTCCAGGTATTAAAATTGGAGTTTTTGTTTTTGTTGTAATTTGTATTGGTTTCTAAAGTGCCATCGTCTTTAAGAGTTAGTATCTCTTTATTAATTGCGTAACTCCAATAATGACGAATAGAAAGATTAAAAGTTATTAAATCATTAATAGCGTATTTTCCTGACAATGTGTTAGTATAGGTATTTCTATTTCGTTTTGCTAGTATAGCGTTATCCGAATTATCGAAATCTATCCAACCAATATCGTTTACTTGTCTTGAAAATCTAGAACTATATATTAGTAATAATTTATCTGAAAAGCGATATCTTGGACTTACAAGTAAATTAAAGTTTAGTCGGTCTTTTTCGTCAAAAAAAGATATTGACGGACCAAAATCTAAAGCGAATTTTTTAGCATAATTTGATGAAAAAAAGTAATTTCCTCCAAATCTTCTTGGAACGATTAAGAATTTACTATTGTCTGCCGAACGAGGTTCATAATAATCGTAAACAGCAGTTGGTCTGGTATTTAAACCAAATCCATGATAATCATTTCTTTTGTTGGTAGAATTAAAATTTAAATTAGCACTTGATTCTTGAACACTACCTGTCGTATTGTTGAATTCTGAATATAGATTTAACTGTACATTTAAGGTGTTAAATGTCTTTGTAGGTTTTATAATTCTGTAACTTGCATTACCATAAACAGCATGATAATTGGTTTGAAAGTTGATTCCCAAATCGTTGTTGTCCCATTCATTTGAAACATATTGGCTACCAACGCTATAGCGATATTTACCTTTTGTTTTTCCTAAATTTATTGAGGTGTTGTAACCATTTCTATTATCGAGAAGGTAATCATTTACGTGGCTAAATTTATAATCACCAGATAAATTAAAAGTGTTTTTCTTGGTATTTAAATCATATATTAATGCAGACACATTCGCATCTCTATATTCACCATTTCTTGTAACATTGGTATTGATAAATGAAACAGATGAATTTTGCCTAAAACGTTGGTCTAAAACAAAAAGGTTGAAGTTTGCCAAGGGTTCTATTAATTCATTTCTTGTTTCACCAGTGATATTATTTCTTATTACAGCATCTGTTTTTTCAGTAACAGCATTTAGAATTCCAATTCCTAATCCGCCTTTGGTTCTACCTGATACTTTTAATGCATTTAATAAATTTACTGTAGAAGGATATTCAATAAAATCTTCATCAGATGATAATGTTGGTTGTACCGATGGTTCACCTCCAATTCTTCTAGAATAAAATAGATTTCCTTTATTAAATAAATCAGTTCCTTCGGTAAAAAAAGGTCTATTTTCTGCAAATTGCTGTTCGAAAGGTCCAAGGTTAAGCTCTACTCTATCAAATGCAGCTTGGCCAAAGTCAGGCACAAGAATTGCATCAAGTGTAAAAGCATCGTTTATACCATATTTTAAGTCAAAACCACCTTTAAATTCACCTTTGGTTTTGTTAGAATCATTTCCACTCAAATAATAAGAGGTGTAAGGAATTAAAAATAATCGAGTAGGGGTTTTAATGTTTTCAATGCCTTCAAGAATTCCTGCTTGGTTGGCTTCTGTTTGTAAATTAATATCAATTAAATTCCAAGAATATTGAAAACGGTCTCTATATACCTCACGATACATATTTAATCCCCAAGTTTGTTTTTTTTCATCAGAAAAACGAAGCGCCGCATAAGGAATCTTTAATTCTATAGTCCATCCATAATCTGTAATACTTGTTTTACTATCCCAAATAGAATTTAAACTAAAATCTTCTCCATTAGCCTCTGTGTAAACACAGTCTTGTTGAACACCAGCAGCGCTCACATAAAAACGAAATTCTTGTTGGCCATCATTATAACCATTGAAAAATATTCCAAAATGATCAGCGGATCCAAAATCATCCCGTGCTGTAAGCTCTCTTAAAATTTTTTTAGGTTCGTCATCGTACATTGTAGCAGCCACATAAATAGCTTCATTATCATAAACTATTTTAACTTCTGACCGTCTATTTTTTTTTTCTGGATCACCATTATTGGGTGCAATCATTATAAAGTCTGAAGCAATTGCTGCAGTTTTCCAAATTGGTTCGTCAAATTTTCCGTCAATGGTAATTTTTTCAGTACAAAATTTTGTTTGCAAAGTCTTTTTCTGAACTTGAGAATAACCCAAAGTCATTACTATTAAACTTATAAAGGAAAAAATAAACTTTTCTTTAAACATTATCTTTTTGTTAACTAGGCAAATATAAATCTTTATAATTATTACGCAATACTAATTGTAATAGAATTCTTATCTAATTAAATATTAATTTTGAAAAAATTATAAATAAAAGAAAATTACTACAAATTATTATTAAAATATTTTTTAATCGTTAAAAAATGCATTTAATCGGTATTTTTTGTCAAATTAATTTGATAATAGAAATTAGGTTTAGTATGTTTGCTTTTTAAATAACCTACTTAAGAATGAATTTTATTACTGTTTTTTACACAGCATTGTTTGTTGTTGTTTCTTTTTTATCGCCCCATAAAAAAGAAATTGCACCCAAAAAATATGCGAAAATTTCTAGAGTCAATAAAGTTACTAGTGTCTATAATTCTTTAGAAACTAATAATTTTAAGTTGCCAAATTTAGAAAGTTTTTCTAGGGCTTTTGAAGGATATCAACTTTTGAAAAATAAAGGAATGATCAAAAAAGATATCTTGACTATTATTGACTTTAGCCTGAGTTCAAAGGAAAAGAGATTGTGGATTATTGATATGAATACTCATGAAATTTTACTAAATACTTTAGTAGCGCATGGTAAGAATTCAGGAAATGATTATGCTAGCAAATTTTCAAATAAGAATGAATCTTATAGAAGTAGTTTAGGTTTTTTTTCAACTGGAGAAGTTTATAGAGGAAAACACGGCTTGTCTTTAAAATTAGATGGTTTAGAAAAAGGAATAAATGACAATGCTAGAAAAAGAGCTGTAGTAATTCATGGCGCAGATTATGTGTCTAAAACTTTTATTAGAAATCACAAAAGGTTGGGTAGAAGCCAAGGTTGTCCAGCAGTTCCTATTGAATTGAGTAAAAAAATTATTCAGACAATAAAGAACAAATCGTGTCTGTTTATTTATCATCCTTCTAGAAGTTATGTAAACAATTCTAAATTAATATCTTAATTTGGAGTACAAATTAGCATCAAGACAATAAATATCCTCTCTAAAATTTAAAATTCCATCTGTTTCCCATGCAGTCCAATATAGTTGATGAATAAACACATCTTCATCAATTTTAATAACAATGGTTTTTAATTCTGGTTTCGGAAGGTTTTTCTTTTCAATTACAAAATTTGGGTTTTTGGCCAGTATTTTAGCATTGATTTTGTCAATTTCTTTTTGTTTAGCTTTTTGTAGTTTATAGTAATATTTAATATCTGTAGTGTCTTTAATTCTTTTTAACGACCATTTTGTAGTGTCATTTATTATGTAACTTGCCATTTCTAATGGTTTCTCTAAACGTACACATCCAGAACTTAAAGAACGATATGAGAAAGCAAAGTAATCTCTATGGTTAGTATCGTGAAGATAAACAGAATATCTATTTGGGAAATTAATTTTCATTGATCCAAGTGAATTGTTTCTTCCAGGATCTTGAACATATTTATATTTGTTTGCGTCTTCTTTTTTCCAGGACCAAGGACTTACTTCATTATTTTTTCTGTCAAAAATTTTCAATCCTTTTTTTCTAAAAACACCTCTGTCTTTTTCTGCTTCGGGATAAATATCTTCTTTTAGAATTGTTGGAGGAACTGTCCAATTAGGGTTTAAATTGATATTAGATATTTTAGATTCTAAAATTGGTGTTGGGCGAGTGTCTTTTCCAACTACAATTCTTTGCGTTTGTGTAGTGTCATTTTCTTTTACGGCAACAATACTATAATCTGGAATATTTATCAAGAGATAATGATTTCCAAAATCGTGAGCAAACCATCTCCAACGCTCCATATTTACAACGATTTGTTCTATTCTTTGATTTCTAGAATAATTTAGAGCATCAATAGTGCTTCTTCCAATTACAGCATCTGGTCTTAGCCCATGTCTAGCTTGAAATATTTTTACTGCTTCTTGAGTTTTTTTATCATATACAGTAGACAAAACAGTGTCTTTTTCAACCATATCACCCCAATACATTAATCTTTTCTTGACGATAGGCACGTATTTGTTTTTTTTATTAGGCACAATTCTTTCCCTAAGATCAATCAATTCATAGGTTGTTTCCTCTGGAAATTGTTGTAATAATTTTAAACAGTTTTTTAGTTTTTTATAAATGATGTGATTGGGTTTACAGTTTTCAATGGCTTTACTGAAGTTATTGTTGTCAATACAATCATAAAGTATCTCATTTATATTTATTTTTTTTTCTTCTAAATCCCAATCTTTATAAAGTTTTTTCGGATTTAACTTTCCTTTACTGATGTGATTTACATAAAGTTGTGTGCTTGAAGTTAGAAGTAAATCATATTTTACGATTGTAGAATCTGGAAGGTCTTCAAATTTAGTTTCAAATGATTTTAAAGTTTCATAATTATAGTCTTTTGATTCTAAACCTTCATTTTCAGCTTTGCTAATTTCATTAATAATGAAATCTCTGTGTTCTTTTGTATTCCAAGCAGTTTCGTAGTTGAATTTTTTATAAAAAGCTTTAAAATCTTCGTCTTTAGAAGTATTAATTAAAGTTGAGTCAATTTTAATTCTATCATCTCCAAAAAAAGAAAAGTCAATAAAAGAGGCCTCTGCAGAAGATTCGTTTGAAATGTTTCTTTTGCAACTTGAAAAAACGATAAGTAGAATTAAAATGTAAAATTTATTCATAGGCATTAGCCAATTTCTTTTTTCATATTATAATGGATTCCAATATCGGCAATATAAAATGGCTCTCCAATTTTAATGTAACCCAATTTTTCATAAAATGGAACAGCACTTTCACGAGCATTAAACCAGATTAATTTTCCAAACTGACTTTTAACATACTCTTCAGCATGTTTAATTAGTTCATCACCAAAGCCTTTCCTTTGAAAATCCTTTAGAATAGCCATTCCTCTTATTTGGAATTGATTTTCAGAATTAAATATAACATTATTATTTTTAAAAACAGATAGTACTCCTGTTATATTTTTGTCAATAAATAATCCAAAATGAGTTGTTGTTTCTAAATCATCTCCATCAAATTGACAACTTTCAATTGGTTTTCCTTCTCTTAAAATAGGATGACGAACCAAAAAAGTGTCTCTTGAGCTGATTTTTTTAATCTCTTTCATAAAAAATTTCAATGCAAATTAAATGATAACAAATTAATAATAAAACTTTTAGACCAGCTTAGATTTGTAAAATTTTTTCTACACAAAAATTTTTCAAAAAAAATTTGCATCAAAACAAACAAATGCTATATATTTGCACTCACAAAATAAGAACATCATATTCTTTTTTTGTAATGCGGAAGTAGCTCAGTTGGTAGAGCTCCAGCCTTCCAAGCTGGTTGTCGCGAGTTCGAGCCTCGTCTTCCGCTCTGTAAAACCTCTAATTAACGTTAGAGGTTTTTTTTATTCTTTTAATTTCCTAAAAAAGCCAAATCTGTTTCAGGATTTATTTCTTCAGGAACTTGGTTTTGCCTAAATAATCTAGCAGTTAAATTCCCTTTCAATAGTATCTTTTCACCTTTTACATCAAGCCAACTGCCTTCTCTTAATCCTAAGACTGGAGTTGTTTTGAAAGCATGAAATTCTTTTATACGTGTTTCACGAGTTTCACCCATGTGCTTACTTTGTAAATTTGGATCTAAATAATGTGGATTTAAATTAAATGGAATTGCTCCTAATGTTTTAAAGCTTGGTGGATATATTATAGGCATATCATTAGTAGTTTGCATCGATATTCCTGTTATGTTACTACCAGCACTTGAGCCTAAATAAGGTGTTCCGCTTTCAATAACATTGGAAAGAGTTTGCATAACATCGTTTTCATATAACTGCGTGACTAAAAGAAATGTATTTCCGCCACCGGTAAAAATTCCTTCAGCATTTTCTATAGCTTCTATAGGATTTCCGAAAGTATGTAATCCTATAATTTTCTTATTTATTTTTGAAAAGGCAATTGCTACTCTTTCTGTATATTCATCATGTGTCATGCCTCCTGGACGAGCATAAGGTATGAAAATGATAGTATCACAATTTTTAAAATGATTTTCTAAAGTTGGAAGTAAATAGTCTAGATATTCTCCTCCATGAAGCGTTGAAGTACTTGCAATAATAAGTTTTTTCATAGTATTTTATTGTATTGACTTAAGTTTATTGTTGGAATAGGTTCTTTAAAAAAGAATAATTTTCCTCAAATTTACAAATTAATAATTAACATAAATTTACAATAGTGTTGGCTAATTTTTTGGATGACTTTAAAATACTTTTACCCAAGAATTTAACGTTAAATAATAGTTTTGTCGAAAATAAGAATACTGTTTCTCTTTTTGTTAATGATGCAATTGTCAAATGGGCAAGTTACTCCAGCGTCTAAAAAAATCAATGGAAAAGTAACGGCAGATTATAATGACTTGGAAAGCATTTACATTGTTAATTTGAAGACAGAAAAATCTACTTTAACTGAACGAGGTGGCTATTTTTCTATAAATGCAAGTGTTGGAGATACGATAATGTTTACAGCAGTACAGTTTAAGAGTTTGAAAATTACTTTGAAAGAAGAGGATTTTAATAAAGAGCTTCTATTTGTAAAAATGGAAACGTTTATAAGGATTTTAGATGAAGTTAAGATTAATGAGTATAAAGATATTAATGCAGTTTCATTGGGTATAATTTCTTCTAAAACTAAACATTATACTCCAGCAGAAAGAAAATTGCATGAAGCTACAACAGGTTCAGGATTAGTTCCTCTGAATCCAATATTGAATGCTATAACAGGAAGAACCAAACAACTTAAAAAGGAAGTTGAGGTGGAGAAAAAAGAGACAATGTTATCAAAAATTGAAAATTTGTATGAAGCAGAATATTTTACAGAAACGCTAAAGATTCCTAAAGATTTTGTCAAAGGATTTCAATATTATATAGTTGAAGATGCTAAATTTGTAGAAGCATTAAAAGCTAAAAATAAAACAATGGCTACTTTTATTATGAATGAATTAGCCGTTATCTATAAAGATTTGATAGCTGTAAAACCATAATTTTATGTCTATAAAAAATAAATTACTAATTGTATTCTTTTTATTTTCACTAGTTTCATTTTCCCAAAAAGAAAGAGTTAAAATATTGAGAGCTTTAATCGTTTCTGATTCAATTCCAGTAGAAAGAGTAACAGTTACCAACATTACTGCCGAAACAGTTGTGATTACAGACGATTTAGGACAGTTTACCATTTTTGCAAAAGAAGACGATGTTATTATGATTACTGGTGTTGCTTTTGAAACCAAACAAATTGTTGTGAAATCATCCGATTTTGAAGAAATGATATTGAAAATTCATATTACAGAAAAAGTAAATCAATTAGATGAAGTAAAAATTGGTCCATACAAACTTTCAGGTGATTTGGTTTATGATGCCAAGAGAATAAAGGTTAAACCTGCTTTTAAAGTTGAATTAGAACCGATTGATTGGTCGAATGTTGAAATTACTGGAGTGAAACCTAGAGCAGAAAATATGTTTATGCCACCTACAAGTAATGTAGCTTCTGTAGATTTGATTAAAGTTGGAAAATTAATTGCCGATTTATTCGGAAGCAGTTCAAAAAAGATTTATGTTGAAAATAAAGTTGATTTGGAAGAGTTTCAAACAGAGATTAAGAAAAGATTTTCGGATGATTTTTTTGAAAAGACTTTAAAAATTGCAAAAACAGATAAACTACTATTTATAGATTTTTGTTTTTCAGAGGAAATCAATGAAAAGCAACTTTTTGAAATTAGCAATTCATTATCTTTAATGGAGTTTATGATTGCAAAAAGTGAAGCATTCAGAAAAATAGAAAGATAAAATCACTACTTTTGAATTATGATAAAAGCATTTAGAATTACTTTGTTTTTGGCTTTATTCTTTGGTTTGTCTTCAATGGCAATCCATAAATTTTACGTATCTATATATCAAGTGAATTATGCCCCAAAAAAGAAAATGATTCAAATTACAAGCAGATTATTTATTGATGATGTAAACGATGCTTTGGAGAAAAAATTTAAAAAAAGAACCTATTTTGCTTTAGAAAACGAAACTCCTGAAGATGAAGTTTTCTTAAAAAAATACTTTGCAGAAAAGTTTATAATTAAAGTAAATGGAGTTTCTAAAACTATAAATTATCTGAGCAAAGATATTGATGGCAATGTTGTAATATGTTATTTTAGTGTAAAAGATTTACCAAAAATTTCTTCAGTAGCGATTGAGAATAGTGCCTTGATGGAATTGAATGAGGAGCAACAAAATATAATTCAAGCCAATATCAATGGAGAAAAGCAAAGTTTGCTTCTTACTTCAGAAAACTTTAAAGGAATGTTAAAATAATTCCAATACCTTATAGTTATATCAAAAAAAGTTACTTTTATGCCTTAAATTATTTTAGGTATGAAATCGCCATCTACAAAACGTTTGCGAAAGCAAACACCAATAAAAATAGCGATACATATGTACCAAAAAAACAAATAATATTTTCATATGAAATTCAATTATGCTATTTTAAACTTTGGTTTATTGTTGTTCACAGTAGGAAGCTTTGCTCAAGAAGCGCCAAAAGCAACTCCATCTTCCGAGAGAAATCCAGATAAATTCAAACAAATGTATGATTTATTGGCAACTCCCAATATGTATCGAACAGCATCTGGAGCACCAGGTCCAGAATATTATCAGCAACAAGCCGATTATAAAATCAATGTTGAATTGGATGATAAAAATACCAAATTATATGGTCAAGAAACTATTACTTATACAAATAACGCTAAGGAATCATTAGATTATTTATGGTTACAATTGGATCAAAATCAACAATCTAGAAAATCGCTTTCGCCACTTGTAAATGGAGAAAAGACGGATCCTACAATGGGAGTTCAAGGATTTTCAAGAAAATACTTAGAAGAAAAATTTGATGGAGGTTTCAATATTGAATTTGTAAAGGATGCTACAGGCAAACCAATGCAATACACCATCAATCAAACAATGATGCGTATTGAATTACCAAAAGTTTTAAAGCATAAAGAAAAAATTACCTTTTCAATAAAATGGTGGTACAACATCAACAACTATTTGTTAGATGGCGGACGTTCTGGATACGAACATTTTGATAAAGACGGAAATAACTTGTACATTCTAGCTCAGTTTTATCCAAGAATGGCAGTTTATAATGATGTAGAAGGTTGGCAAAATCAACAGTTTTGGGGTTCAGGAGAATTCACACTTCCTTTTGGAAATTTTGAAGTTAATATCACTGTTCCTGCAGATCACATAATGGAAGCGACAGGAACTTTACAAAACAGACAAGAAGTTTTTACAGCAGCTCAACTTGCTAGACTAGCAACAGCAGAAAAGACTTTTGACAAACCAGTTGTAGTAGTTACTCAAGAAGAAGCTGAAGCAGCAGAAAAAGGTTTCTCTGAAAAGAAAAAAACATGGAAATTCAAAGCAGAAAACGTTCGTGATTTCGGAATTGCTACTTCAAGAAAATTCATTTATGATGCAATGGCTGTCAAATTAAATTCTAAAACAGCAATGGCAGTTTCAGTTTATCCAAAAGAAGGAAATCCGCTTTGGGGTGAATATTCTACTAGAGCAGTTGCACATACTTTAAAAAGTTATTCTAATCATACGTTTGATTATCCTTATCCAAAAGCAGTTTCTGTTCACGCACAAGATCAAGGAATGGAGTATCCAATGATTTGTTGGAACTGGGGAAGACCAGATGCAGATGGTAAATATTCTGATAGAGTTAAAAACGGAATGATAAGTGTAATTGTGCATGAAGTTGGTCATAATTACTTTCCAATGATTGTAAATTCTGATGAGCGTCAATGGACTTGGATGGATGAAGGATTGAATTCATTTATGGAATACATGGCTTTGATGGAATGGGACCCAAACTTTCCGGCAGATAGAGGTCCAGCAAAAAATATCGTTCCTTACATGAGTGGCGATCAAAAAGGTCTTGAACCAATTATGTCAAATTCTGAAAGTATTCGTCAATTTGGAAATAATGCTTACGGAAAACCAGCTGCAGGATTGAATATTCTTCGTGAAACAGTTATGGGTAGAGAATTATTTGATTATGCTTTTAAAACTTATGCAAACAGATGGAAATTTAAGCATCCAACACCAGAAGATTTCTTTAGAACTATGGAAGATGCTTCGGCGTTTGATTTAGACTGGTTTTGGAGAGGATGGTTTTATACAACAGATAATAATGACATCGGAATAAAAGAAGTTAAAAAATTCTTTGTAAGTAATGAACCAACTAAAGAAGTAGAAGAGTTTATGAAGAAAAGACGTCGTAGAAATTCAAATTCTGGACCAATGGTTTATATGGTTGCAGACGGAAGTGAAGATTACAAGCCAGAAATGAATAAACCTTTTCAAATTAAAGATTTTCAAGCTCTTGATGAGTATGTGAATAAAACTTTTTCTGCTGAAGAGAAAGCAAAATTGAAAGATCCAAAGTATTTCTATCAAGTAACTTTTGATAAACCTGGTGGTTTGGTAATGCCAATTATCGTTGAATTAACTTTTGAAGATGGTACAACTGAAATTCAAAAATTCCCAGCACAGATTTGGAGAATGAATGATAAAGAAGTAAGTAGAACTTTTGCAACACAAAAAGTAATTACTAAAATTGTTCTTGATCCAAAATTAGAAACTGCAGATGTTGATACAGCAAATAATACTTGGCCAAAAGCAGAAGTAAAATCTAAATTTGACTAAGAACTTTGTAACTTTGCAAATCAATAAAAAGAAAAGAATATGTTTGGAATAGGTGGAGGCGAATTAATTTTCATCATTTTTATAGCTCTTATGCTTTTTGGAACAGACAAAATACCAGAAGCAGCAAGAACCTTTGGAAAAGTTATGGCCAATTTAAAGCACGCCACGAATGAAATTAAAACTGAAATTCAAAAGAGTGCCGATGTTGAAGAAATAAATTCCTCTTTTAAGCAAGTGACATCTTCTTTTACTGAAGAAGTAGATAAAGTAAAAGAAAGTGTTTCGGTTACTCCACCAGATTTTACTTCTAATACTTTAACTGATGCCACTTCGGGTATCAATGAAATTAAAGAAGATTTAGAAAGTCTAACCGGACCTATAAAAAGACAAAGGTAATGCTCGAAAAAATCATTGCGATAGATAAAGATTTATTGGTCTTCTTAAACGGATTAGGCTCCGAATCGTTTGATGGATTTTGGTTGATAATAACTAAACAAGTCTATTGGACGCCTTATTTTCTTCTAATTTTTTATTTTTTAGCAAAGAAAATAGGTTGGAAAAACTTTCTAATAGCTTTGGTATTCATCGCATTGTTAATTTTAGTAAGCGATCAAACTTCCAATTTTTTTAAAAATCATTTTCAACGATTGCGTCCTTGTAATGATTTAGATTTGAAAAACATCATTAGAATTGTGAAACCAAGTGATTCCTATAGTTTCTTTTCTGGACATGCAACCAATTCAATGGCTACAACTGTTTTTGTATTTTTAATAATTAGAAGATATTACAAATATGCCTTGTTGCTATTCTTATTTCCGCTAATATTTGCATTCAGTAGAATCTATCTCGGACTACATTTTCCAACAGACATTCTAACAGGATACGCTTTTGGAGCTACTTTCGGATTTGTTTTCTATAAAATATATCAGAAGTATATTTTAAAGGATTAAAATACTCTAGAAACAGTCAAGCCATCACGAATAAGAGTAATTACTAAAATTATAAGTCTTATAAAAGTTAGCAATTTTCCTATGAACTCATCTTTAAAAATAGTATTTATATTGTTGTCTCAAATAATGTTTGCTCAAGAAAATATTATAATTGAAACTCCATTTTCAAAAGGAATTATTTTTGGAGAAAACTCCATTGCAAAGGGATCAGGAGAATTTATTGCCGACAAAAAAGAAATTATTGCATTTGAAAATACATTGCAGAAAGTTATAAAAGAAATAAACGCAGGTGATACTTTATACCTTCCAAAACATATTCTTAAAATAGATTTTTCTAATTATTACAGAGGTTATATTGGTATGGACTCAGATAGAAAAAAACGAATCTTAGTAATTTTTATTCCAAAAGAAAAAGTTGAAAATTTTAATGATTCAATAACTTGGGATCAATTATATGAAACAAGTAATCGTTTTAATATGAGTTATTTTCTTGATGATGACAAAGTTTTTTTTCCTGTTAAATGTGAAAATTAAGGATTTAAAAATGATAAATAATGGCTTAAAATAATTTTACAAAACTCTAGAAACAGTCAAACCATCACGAATAGGAAGTAAAACGGTTTCGACCCTTTCATCGTTATTAACTAATTGATTGTATTCCAAAAGTATTTTAGTACTCATATCTTTCGGATTCAGTTCTTCTAAGACTTTTCCACTCCAAAGTACATTATCAGATAAAATAATTCCGCCTTTATTCATCATTGGAACAATCATGTTGAAATAATTGATGTAGTTTTCTTTGTCAGCATCAATAAAAACCAAATCATATTTTTTATTTAAAGTAGGAATAATTTCTAAAGCATCACCAAGATGTGTTATGATTTGTCCTTTCCAAGGTGATAAATCAAAGTATTTTTGTTGTATAGACACCAATTCCTCTTTTACGTCTATTGTGTCTAATGTGCCTTCTTTTTGAATGCCTTCAGCTAAACACAAAGCTGCATAACCAGTATACGTTCCAATTTCTAGAATGTTTTTTGGATTAATGATTTTTGACAACATACTCAAGACTCTACCTTGAAAATGTCCACTCAACATTCTAGGTTGTAATATTTTTTGATGGGTTTCTTTAAATAGTTTTACCAACAATTCAGGTTCGTTTTGTGAATGTTGCTCAACGTAATTTTCTAATTCTTCTGATATGAAATGCATGATGCTCTATTTTATGCAAAATTACAAATTACAATAGACAAATGACCAAATCAACAAATTGTTTTACCTTTGCACCATGATTGAGAAAAAAGACATTCGAACTATAACTAAAGAACAACTTCGTGATTTTTTTGTTGCCAATGGCGATAAAGCTTTTCGAGGAAATCAAGTTTATGAATGGCTTTGGAGCAAAGGAGCACATTCATTTGAAGATATGACTAATGTTTCCAAAGAAACTCGTGCTATGCTTGAAGCAAATTTTGTAATTAATCATATCAAAGTCGACACGATGCAAAGAAGCGAAGACGGCACGGTGAAAAACGCCGTCCGACTTCACGATGGTTTAATTGTAGAATCAGTTTTAATTCCAACAAATACTAGAACTACAGCTTGTGTTTCGTCGCAAGTTGGTTGTAGTTTAGATTGTAATTTTTGCGCGACTGCTCGACTAAAAAGAATGAGAAATCTAGAACCAGGCGAAATTTACGACCAAGTTCTTGCAATTGATAACGAAAGTAAAATTTATCATAACCGACCACTTTCTAATATAGTTTTTATGGGAATGGGAGAGCCTTTGATGAATTATAACAACGTAATCAAAGCCATAGACATGATTACTTCAGATGAAGGTTTAGGAATGTCACCAAAACGAATTACGGTTTCAACTTCAGGAATTCCTAAAATGATTAAGAAGATGGCTGATGACGAAGTGAAATTCAAATTGGCAGTTTCTTTACATTCAGCAATAGATGAGGTTCGTGCTCGAATTATGCCGTTTAGTTCTAATTTTCCATTAGCAGATTTGCGTGAATCTTTAGAATATTGGTACAGAAAAACCAAAAGCAAAATCACCTACGAATATGTAGTTTGGAAAGGGATAAACGATAATAAAGAAGCAGTTGATGCTTTGGTAAAATTTTGTAAGTATGTTCCTTGTAAGGTCAATCTTATCGAATACAATCCCATTGATGATGGCGAATTCCAACAAGCATCAGATGAAGCTATAAATCTTTACATCAAAGAGCTTTCTAAATATGATATTGTTGCAAAAGTAAGAAGAAGTCGCGGTAAAGATATAGATGCCGCTTGTGGTCAATTAGCCAACAAATCATAAATTTTTTATAAGCTTAACACCATCTTTTGTGAAGTATTTTCAATTTAACTACCTTTGAAACCAATGAATATTACTTCACAAATAAAACAACCTATTCTGCAAGAAATGGAGCTTTTCGAGAAAAAGTTCTACGAATCGATGTCTTCTAAAGTAGCGTTGTTAAATAGAATCACCTATTATATTGTAAACAGAAAAGGAAAACAAATGCGACCAATGTTTGTTTTCTTAACTGCAAAAATGATTTCTGGTGGAAGTGTTGAAGAAAGAACCTATCGTGGCGCATGTGTAATTGAATTGATTCACACCGCAACTTTGGTTCACGATGATGTTGTTGATGATAGTAATAGAAGAAGAGGTTTTTTCTCAATAAACGCACTTTGGAAAAACAAAATAGCAGTCCTTGTTGGAGATTATTTACTTTCAAAAGGTTTGTTGCTTTCTATAGATTATGGCGATTTCGATTTACTTCGAATAATATCCGTTGCTGTTCGTGAAATGAGTGAAGGCGAATTACTTCAAATTGAAAAAGCAAGACGTTTAGATATTACTGAAGATATTTACTACGAAATCATCCGCCAAAAAACAGCTACACTTATTGCAGCTTGTTGTGCACTAGGAGCTCGTTCGGTTTCAGAAGATGAAGCTCAAGTTGAAACTATGCGTAAATTTGGCGAACTTATCGGAATGGCTTTTCAAATAAAAGACGACTTATTTGATTATACTGATGAAGCTATAGGAAAACCAACAGGAATTGACATCAAAGAACAAAAAATGACGCTACCACTAATTTATGCTCTAAATAATTGTTCCGATAAAGAAAAAAGTTGGTGCATCAACTCCATAAAAAACCACAATAAAGACAAAAAGCGAGTTAAAGAAGTCATCCAATTTGTAAAAGACAAAAACGGACTTACTTACGCCGAACAAAAAATGGCACAATTCCAACAGGAAGCTCTTACTTTAATACAAAACTTCCCAAATTCTACCTATAAAGATAGTTTGACCTTAATGGTAAACTACGTTATTGAAAGAAAAAAATAATTTTATTTCATTTGTAAAGTATTGATTTTATTGGCATTTACAATTTTACAATTATTTTTTTTCAAAAAAATTTACTTTTGATGCAACCATTTTGCAACTACATTCGTCTATGCTAATAGAAGACTTAAGTAATCTGAAAATCTAATATTCTAAGAAGTCTAATAATCTAAAATGAAAGTGATCAACTTACATCAAGAAGAAAAAGAATTAATCGAATTGGCTGTCGAGAATAATCGTCATGCGCAACACAAGATTTATTCTAAATTTTCTCCAAAAATGTTAAGTGTATGTAGGAAGTATATTAAAGATTTACATCAAGCTGAAGACATAATGATTACTGCTTTTATGAAAGTCTTCACCAATTTAAAAAATTTCAAACACGAAGGAAGTTTTGAAGGTTGGATAAGAAGAATAATGATAAATGAATGTATTTCTTATATCAGAGTTCAGAAAAAAGTAAAGTTTATTGAGGATGAGAATTATTTCGAAGAAAGTTTCAATAACATAGAAAGTCAGTTTTCTGTTGAAGACATTCAATTTTTAATAGACAATTTACCTGACGGATATAAAATGGTGTTCAACCTTTATGCGATTGAAGGATATAAGCACCAAGAAATTTCAGAAATGCTCGGAATTAATGAAGGAACATCAAAATCGCAATTATCACATGCTAGAAAAATGTTGCAAAACAACATAAGCAAATTAAAAAATTATGAAAATGGCACAGAATAAATTAGAAACCCAAATAAAAGAGAAGTTAAATTCTCGAGAAATACAGCCCAGCGAAATGTCTTGGGATAGACTAGACGCCATGCTTTCTGTTGCAGAAGAAAAAAAAACAAAGCGTTTTCCATTTCTGTCATTCCAATTTATTGGAATTGCTGCAAGCATTTTGGTTTTTCTGTCTGTTGGTTTGTTTTTTATAAATCAAAAAGAAGAAGTTTCTGGAACTGACAACCAAATTGTTACTAAAGAAGTTGAAAACAATAAAGAACAAAAAGATTCAATTATCACAAAACAAAATTTCACAAACGAAATAGCAAATCAACAAGAAGAACAAGTTGCAGTAATAAACAATAAACCACAAATAATTAACAAAAAATCATCAGAGAGTTTCAATCAAAATAATCAAAAAACAGGAGTTAATCCAATCATCAACAAAGAGAAAGAAATCGAATATCAAGCTACTGAAATCATCGCTCAGAAAGATATGCCAAGAATCATTTCTCAAGAGAAAATTGAAATACCAAAAAAAGTCGCTGTCAACGTGGATGATTTATTAGCATCAGTAGAAAAAACTTCAAAAAAAGAAGCTAACGCAAAAGTTAAAGTAAACGCCAACAGTTTGTTATCTCAAGTCGACGGAGAATTAGAACAAACATTCAGACAAAAGGTAATCAATAGAATCGGTAAAAATTACCAAGAAGTAAAAGTGGCACTTGCCAATAGAAATCAAGAATAAAATCATCAATTAATCACTTAACAAATTAGAAATCATGAGAAATTTTACAATTTACTTAGCACTATTACTATGCCTTTTTGCGAGCAAAATGGTAGCACAAGAAACATTTGAGAGCAAAGCAAAGGCTATTGCAAACAAGATAGAAAACATTACAAAAGAAGAAAAAGCAACTCTTAAATCAGAGGTTGAAGCAGTCAACGTTCAATTAGAAAATGGTTCAATTACTAAAGAGCAAGCCGATGCAAAAAAGAAAGATTTAGCACAAGCTAGAGCAACAATTATTGAAAACCGTGTTGCTGTTGCCCAAGAAGAATTAAAAGATTTAGTTCAACAGAAAGTAAATGGGAAAATAGCTGATTCAAAGACTACTGATTCATCAACTGTAAGAATAGGCAAAAGATTGGTTCTAACTTATGAAAACGATTCTGTTAGAAGAAAAAAACATTATGAATATAGAGAACGAAGAACAACATCTCAATTTGTTTTTGCTCTAGGTTTAAATAATGTAGTTACAGATGGTTCTGTAGAGAATTCAGATTTTAAATTTGCTGGTTCACGTTTTTACGAATGGGGTTTCTCTTATAATTCAAGATTATTTAAAAATGACAACTTATTACATTTGAAATATGGAGCATCAGTAATGTACAACGATTTGAGACCAACAGAAAATAGAGTTTTTGCTGTAAATGGTAATCAAACAACATTGCAAACCAGCACAATTGATTTAAAAAGTTCTCGATTTAGAAATGTGTATTTAGTAGCGCCATTGCATTTAGAATTTGATTTTACTAAGAAAAAAGAAAAAGATGGGAAAACTTATTTTAGAACTCATGAAAGGCTTCGTTTTGGAATTGGAGGTTATGCAGGAGTTAGAATTAAATCAAAACAAAAAACAGAATATAAAATCGACGATATTGACTATGATGAAAAGGCAAAAGGCGACTTTAATGCAAGTAATTTCATCTACGGATTGAGTACATATTTAGGTTACGGAGAAACAAGTTTATATTTGAAATACGATTTGAATCCAATATTTCAGGATAATGTTGTAAAACAAAATAATGTTTCTTTAGGAGTACGTTTCGATTTTAATTAAAAATTTGTTGGGTTAGTTATATTTGTAGAGGCGCGATTTATCGCGTCTCTTTTATTAAAAAAATATGTATTTTTACACAATACAATTTTTATGATTTCCCAAAAATCTAAAAATCTAAAAATCCAAAATTGATAACCAAAGAAACCATAGATAAAGTTTACGAAGCTGCTCGAGTAGAGGAAGTTATCGGTGATTTTGTACAATTAAAACGCGCCGGAAGTAACTTTAAAGGATTGAGTCCGTTTTCTGATGAGCGTTCGCCTTCGTTCATGGTTTCGCCTGCCAAAGGAATTTGGAAAGATTTTTCGTCAGGAAAAGGTGGTAATGCCATAGCTTTTTTGATGGAGCATTCGCAGTTTACCTATCCAGAAGCTATCCGATTTTTAGCAAAAAAATACAATATTGAAGTTGAAGAAACCGAACTTTCAGAGGAAGATAAAGTTGTGGCAAACGAAAAAGAAAGTTTGTTTCTAGTTTCAGAATTTGCCTCTAAATATTTTCAAGACATGTTGCTCAATTCCGAAGAAGGAAAAGCAATAGCACTTTCTTATTTTAAAGAACGTGGATTTACTAATGATACTATAAAGAAATTCAGCTTAGGATATTCTCCAAATCAATGGGATGCGCTTACAAAAGAAGCTCTCGGAAAAGGCTATAAGTTAGAGTTTTTAGAAAAAACTGGACTAACAATTGTTGGTGAAGACAAACAATTTGATCGATTCAAAGGTCGTGTGATGTTTCCAATTCAATCTATGAGCGGAAGAGTTTTGGGTTTTGGTGGCCGAATTTTAACTAACGACAAAAAAGCAGCCAAATATCTAAATTCACCAGAAAGCGATTTGTACCACAAGAGTAAAGTTTTGTACGGAATATTTCACGCCAAACAAGCTATTGCCAAACAAGATAATTGCTATTTAGTAGAAGGTTACACTGATGTAATTCAAATGCATCAAGCTGGAATTGAAAACGTAGTTTCTTCTTCTGGAACCGCTTTAACACCAGATCAAATTAGATTAATTAATCGTTTGACGAAAAATGTTACTGTTCTTTTTGATGGTGATGCTGCAGGTTTGCGCGCTTCTATTCGTGGAATTGATTTAATTTTGGAGGAAGGAATGAACGTTAGAGTTTGTACTTTTCCAGATGGTGAAGATCCAGATAGTTTTGCCAAAAAAACGCCTTTGCAAGATTTGATTCAGTATTTTGAAGATAATGCTATGGATTTTATCCAATTCAAAGCGTCACTTTTAATGAAAGATGCCAAGAATGATCCTATCAAGAAAGCCGATTTAATTCGCGATATGGTTGCTAGTATTTCCAAAATTCCAGATAGAATAAAAAGAGAAGTTTACATTAAAGAAACCTCCAGAATTATGGATATTTCTGAAGATGTTTTATTCAATACTTTAGCACAATTAGTCAAAAAAGACATTTCCGATTTAGGCAAAAAACTAAAAGAAGAACAAACCGCTTTTGAAGTTGTAAAAAATGAAAATCCTGTCGTTGCTGCCAATATTGACATTCAATATGAATTGGAACAAAAAATCATAGAGATTCTTTTAATCTACGGAAATGTAGAAGATGAGTTTGAAGATGTTTTGCTTAAAGCAAATGAGAAAGGTGAAATGGTTGAGGTAAAAGAAATGAACAGATATAAAGTGTATCAACGCATTTTTCTGAGTTTGCAAGAAGATGAAACCGAACTTGCCAATCCATTATTCAAAAGTATTTACGATGATTTGATTACCTATTTTAATCAGAATGAAACCTTTGAATTAGAGAAATATTTATCCCAATTACCACCAGAATTATCGCAAGAAGTAACGTCAATTCTTATGAATGACGAGCGAGAATCATTACACAATTGGGAAGCTAAAAACATTTTTGTAAAAGCAAAAGACAAAACCATAAGTCAATACGTTTCAGAAACCATTCTAACCTTAAGATGGTTTTTAGTAAATAAAATTATAGACGAATTAAAATCATCTGTAACGCAAGAAACCGAAGTTGATAATTCAGAAACACTATCTATGGTAGTTGACTATTTAGGATTAACCAATATGTTCTCCAAAAAATTAGGAAGAGTTATTTCTAGACATAATTAAAAATGCTCAAATTTCTTATTGAAATTTGAGCATTGTATCTAATATTTAATATCTAAAATCTAATATAAAATTAAACGATATCCAAAGTCTTCGCTTTATTAACTAAATCTACTAAATTAGTAACATTTAGTTTTTGTAAAAGTCTTAGTTTGTATGTTGAAATTGTTTTTTCGTTTAGTCCTAAAACCTTCGAAATTTCATTGTTTTTCTTTCCGTCACACAAGTAACGTAGTACTTCAATTTCTCTGTTAGATAATTTTCTGTAAAGACGTTCACTTTTATTTTGTTTAGCAATCAAAGCTAAATTTCTTTTAATACTATCACTAAGCATAACAATTCCTTGGTGAACTCTAATAATTGTAGTTCCTAGAGTCTCTAATTTGGAAGATTTATGTACAAAACCAGCAACTCCTGCTTTTATAGCGTTGGGAGCATAAATTTGCTCGTTTAAGCTCGTAAAAACTAAAACTTTAGTATTAGGAAAATTCTTAATTATTGCTTTTAATTCGTAGATACTTTTCAATCCGTCAAGTTCTAGATCTATTACTAAAACATTGATTTCTTTATTCCTCAAAGCATCAGGAACCATAAAGAAATTTCCAACATTTGAGACCACACTAATTTCTGGATGATCTTTAAAATATGATTTTACGCCATAATGAACCACTGGGTAATTATCGGCAAGACAAACATTTATCATAATTTTAATTTTTTAATAAAAGATTTAAAATCTTATTGTAAAGTTACAAAAAAAATGCAAACAATTGTGAATCAATGTTAAAATATTATTTCAAGTCATTTGGAACCTCACAAACTGGTATTGGGTTCATCTTGTGCTGGTTTAAGAAATTTAATCGTTTATATATATCAAAGGCTTCTTTTTCTCGACCAGTAAAGTCTTCCGATTTGCTTCCTTTTTCGTCCTCAAGCATTGCCCATTCCAATTCGTCATAACTTGCGCCAAGTTGGTCTTCATCAGTTCGATTATCACCAAATAAACCATCTGTTGGAGCTGCACTTTGTATAGATTTTGGAATTTCTAAATAGCTTCCTAGTGCATAAACATCACTTTTCATCAAATCGGCTATCGGACTCAAGTCAACGCCACCATCGCCATATTTTGTATAAAATCCAACACCAAAATCTTCTACTTTATTTCCTGTTCCAGCAACCAATAAGCCATGGATTCCAGCAAAATAATATAAAGTTGTCATTCTTAAACGCGCTCTAGTATTGGCTAATGATAAATTATACTTTACTTCATTTTCACTGACTGGCATTTCTGTTTTAAAGCTATCATAAATCGGAGTTAAATTTGCTTCAGCACGACTCACATTCGGAAATCGTTTCATCAATTGCTCAATGTGTTCACGTCCTCTACTAACTTGATTTTCAGCTTGATGAATTGGCATTTCAATACATAATGTTGTTAAGCCAGTTTGCGCGCATAGAGTAGAAGTTACCGCAGAATCAACTCCACCAGAAATCCCTACAACAAAACCATTTACTTTTGCGTTATTAGCATAAGTTTTTAACCAACTAACAATGTGTTCATTTACTTTTTCTACCTGAATTGTACTTTTTTTAGGCATAGTTTAGAGATGAATTAAGAATTTTAAGTCATTTATACTTTTTTGATTGAAGCGAAAAATTAGGGTTTTTGTTTCAGATTTAAACTTTTTTTCATTGCATAGTTGTGCTACATAATTAAAAAAAGTTTAAATATGGGATAAAAATACAATTTTACAGCCAATTGAAAAAAGTTTAAAAGACTTCAATGTATATTTGCAAAAATATTAAAATAAAACATGAAAAAATATTTTTATCTAGCAACAATTGGACTTTTACTTTTTTCTTGCGATAACAAAAGTAAGGTAGAAAAAGCAGTTGAAGAAATTCCAGTCGAAATGAAAGTAGTTCGTTTCGAACAGGCTTTCTTTGATGCAAAACCTGAAAATTTGGCTGATGTAAAAGCTGAATATCCAGATTTTTTCCCTGAAGGCACACCAGATGCGGTTTGGATTGATAAAATGCAACATCCACAATGGAGAGAATTGTATCAAGAAGTGGAGAAAAAATATAAAAATTTTGGTACGCAGCAATCTGAAATTGAAGATTTATTTAAACATATCAAATATTATTTTCCAACAATTAAAACGCCAACAATCTACACGGTAATTTCTGAAATGGATAATAATAGTAAAGCGATTTATGCAAATGATAAATTAGTAATTGCTTTAGAATTATACTTAGGGAAAGACCATAAGTTTTATGGTGAGTTTCCAGCTTACTTGAGACAAAATTTCGAACAAAGACAGATGCTTCCAGACATTGTTTCTAGCTTTGCTTTTGGCGTTTTGCCTAATCCAAAAGATAAAGATTTGCTTTCAATGATGATAAGCTCTGGAAAAGAACTTTATTTAAAAGATATTTTACTTCCAGAATATTCAGATGCCGAAAGAATTGGCTATTCTGAAGACCAAATAAAATGGAGTAAAGAAAATGAAAGTTATATTTGGGAATATTTTGTAAACGATAAGTTGTTATACAGCACCGATTCTAAATTGGCTAATCGTTTTATAAATGTGGCTCCGTTTTCTAAGTTTTATTTAGAAATAGATAACGAGTCTCCAGGTAGAATTGGGCAATGGGTTGGATGGCAAATTGTTCGTTCTTTTATGGAAAACAATCCAAAGGTAACCATCCAAGATTTAATAAAAATGAACGAAAAAGATATTTTCGAATTATCAAAATACAAACCAAAAAAGAATGAGTAATAAAATCACATCAGAAATAAAATTTGTAGTAGAACTTGATGAAAATCGTGTTCCAGATAAACTAACATGGACAGCTCAAGATGGTGGTGTAGAGCTTGAAGAAGCTAAAGCTATGCTTTTGTCAATTTGGGATAGCAACTCCAAAGAAACTTTGCGAATTGATTTATGGACAAAAGACATGCCTGTTGATGAGATGAAAATCTTTTTCCATCAAACGCTAGTAGCAATGGCTGATACTTTTGAAAGAGCTACACAAGATGAAAAAATGGCATCAACCATGAGAGATTTCACTGATTATTTTGCCGAGAAATTAGAGTTAAAAGGATAAAAAAATGGTTCGCAATTTGCGAACCATTTTTTGTTTATTTAAAACTCATTCATTTCTTTAAATACCTCTTGATTTACACCATCAATAAATTGTAAAAGTTCTTCTTTTCCGGTTCCTTCTGTAGATGAGGTTACAAAATGTTGTGGCATTTCCTCCCAATTGTTTGCTAACAATTCTTTACGATAAGCAGCAATATGAGCAGCGACTTTTCCTTTACTAATTTTGTCTGCTTTAGTAAAAATAATACAAAACGGAACTTCTGTTTCGCCTAAATATTCTATAAATTCTAAATCAATTTTTTGTGCTTCAAGTCGAATGTCTATTAATACAAAAGCGCAAACCAACTGTTCTCTTTGTTCAAAATAATCGGTAATAAATTCCTGAAAAACTTCTTTTGTTTTTTTAGAAACTCTTGCATAACCATATCCAGGTAAATCAACCAAAAACCAATTAGAATTAATTTTAAAGTGATTTATCAACTGAGTTTTTCCTGGTTTTCCTGATGTTTTTGCCAAATTTTTATGATTGGTCAACATGTTAATCAATGATGATTTCCCAACATTAGAACGACCAATAAAAGCATATTCAGGCAAACGTTCTAAAGGACATTTACTCACATCTGAATTACTAATTATAAATTCGGCGGTATTAATTTTCATGATATTTTTTTTGATTCAATCAGAATCATTTTAATCTTACAAATGCTCTTTTGTCAACCAAATTTCAAGCAATCTATTGAACTCGTCTGGATGTTCCATCATAGCAGCATGTCCACATTTATCAATCCAATATAAATCTGAATTTGGCATTAATTTATGGAATTCTTCAGCTACCTCTGGTGGAGTTACAGCATCATTTTTACCCCAAATCAAACAGGTTTTCACATGCATTTTTGGTAAATCTTTTGCCATGTTGTGACGAATAGCACTTTTGGCAATTGTAAGTGTTTTTATTACTTTAATTCTGTCATTTACAACGCCAAAAACTTCGTCAACCATTTCTTTTGTTGCTACTTTTGGATCATAAAAAACAGCTTCTGCTTTCTTTTTAATGTATTCATAATCACCTCTTTTTGGGTAACTATCACCCATTGCGCTTTCATAAAGCCCTGAACTTCCTGTTATTACAAGTCCGGCAACTTTTTCAGGATACATTTTTGTATGATATAAGGCAATGTGTCCACCAAGTGAATTTCCTAAAAGAATTACTCGGTCAAAACCTTTGTAAGTGATGAAGTCTTTCACATATTTTGCAAAAGCTTTAACGTTGGTTTTTAAAATATTTTGTGTGTAAAGTGGTAATTCTGGAATAACGATTTTATATCCTTTTTGTGAAAAATGTTTGGCAACTCCTTCAAAGTTACTCAATCCACCCATTAAGCCATGCAAAATAACAATTGGAGTTCCTTCTCCAACTTCAATGTAATTGTATTTTTTGTCTTTTACTGCGTTTAAATCCATATTCTTTGGCTCATTTTTTCAATTGTTACAAATATAAGTTTTTAAATATTAATTCAAAACTAATCCTCTTTTATTTGGAAGAATTTGTCAATTTCTTAATGCTCTTTCACTTCATGAATTTTTACAATTATCAACATTTCAACAAATCATTTTAAGTCCTTTTCAAATTTTATAAAACTAACTTTTTATTAAATATTTCGCAACTAAATCTGTTTGAGTGTCAATTTATTGCGTTAAATCAACGATTCTAAATGTTTTGTTAATTATTATTCAAAGTTGGTTTGGTTTTAAAGTAATTAACAAAAATCTAAAAGTGGTAAAACTTATTAACAAAGTGGGGTTATGTGGTAAAATGTGGAGAATTATTTTATATTTTTGCTCATTATCATTAAAAACTATTTAGTTGAACTCATTAATCGGAACATACGAATGTAAAGTTGACGTCAAAGGAAGGCTGCTTTTGCCTGCACCTTTGAAGAAACAACTTGCTGCTTCGCTTCAAGACGGTTTTGTCTTGAAACGTTCTGTTTTTCAGCCATGTTTGGAACTTTATCCAATGGCAGAGTGGAATTTAATGATGCAAAAAGTGAACAAACTCAATCGATTTGTAAAGAAAAATAATGACTTCATTCGTCGTTTTCAAGCCGGAGTAAAAGTGGTTGAAATCGATGCTTTAGGACGTCTTCTAGTTCCTAAAGATTTAACCAATTTTGCTCAAATTACTAAAGATATTGTGTTGTCTTCAACAGTAAATATTGTTGAGATTTGGGATAAAGATTTATATGAAAAAGCTATAGATGATTCTGTTGGAGATTTTGCTGATTTGGCAGAAGACGTAATGGGAAATGTAAATGATGACGACAATGGAATATCATAATCCAGTATTATTAAAAGAAACAGTTGACGGTTTAAATTGTATTCCAGATGGTGTTTATGTGGATGTCACTTTTGGTGGTGGCGGACATTCAAGAGAAATTTTGAGTCGCCTTGGTCCAAACGGAAAATTGTTTGCGTTTGATCAAGATGAAGATGCTTGGGAAAACGCATTGCCAGATGAAAGATTCACATTGATTCAAGAAAATTTTAGATACATCAAACGTTTTTTAAGATTTCACGGAATCAAACAAGTAGACGGAATTTTAGCTGATTTAGGAGTTTCATCACATCAATTTGATGTTCCAGAAAGAGGTTTTTCAACGCGTTTTGATGCCGATTTGGATATGAGGATGAGCAAAAGAAATGAATTGAATGCTCATAAAATTATCAATGAATATGATGATGTCAATTTAAAAAGAGTTTTTCTTGATTATGGTGAATTAAAAGTTGCTCCAGCATTAGCAAGAACAATTATTGAAGCAAGAGAAATAAAATCTATTGATACAACCGATGAATTGAAATTGGTTTTGCAACGTTTTTTGCCAGAACAATTTAAAAATAAAATTTTGGCTCAAATCTATCAAGCTATTAGAATTGAGGTGAATCAAGAAATGGATGTTTTGAAAGAATTCCTAGAACAATCTTTAGATATTTTAAAACCCGAAGGAAGATTAAGTGTGATTTCCTATCATTCTTTAGAGGATAGATTGGTAAAAAGATTCATGAAAAACGGATTGTTTGAAGGTGAACCAGAACGCGATTTCTTCGGAAATTTTTCAGTTCCATTCAAATTAATAGGAAAGCTAATTGTTCCAACAGAAGAAGAAATAAAAATCAACAATCGTGCAAGAAGCGCAAAGCTAAGAATAGCAGAAAAGAAATAGTATTCAGATGTCAGAATTCAGACTGCAAAGTAACTGAAAACTGAAAACTGAAAACAGACAACTGAGAAAATGAAAATTGGAATTTATAACATATTAAAAGCAAGATTTCTTGTCAATGAAGACGCTACTAAAAATTGGCGTTTCATTGTGTTTTTAATTGTACTTGCCATAATCATGATTGCTAACACCCACCGATTTGAACAAAAAATATTCAAAATCGCTGATTTGACAAACGAAGTAAAAGAATTACGTTCAGAATTTGTTGACAGACGTTCGGAGTTAATGAAGTTAAAAATGGAATCTACGGTTTCAAAAAAGATGGAGGCTAGAAATATATTTCCGTCTCAGGTTCCACCACAAAAAATAAAAGTTAAACAACCAGAAGAAAAAAGTTTCTTTAAAAAAATATGGCAGTAGAAGATAAAAATATCTCTTACAGAATTTATCTGATGGCGTTCATCATCTTTTTGATGGCGTTGGCGATAACCATAAAACTTACTAATATACAGTGGGTAGAAGGTGACTATTATAGAAAATTGGCTAAAGATAGAACGGTTAAAACTTTCGTAATTCCAGCGAATAAAGGAAATATTTATTCATCAGATGGTAGTTTGTTAGCGACTTCAATTCCTAATTATACTATTCGTTTTGATGCTGTTGCGCCAAAATCAGAAGATTTCGAAAGCAAAGCCGATTCACTTGCAATGAGTTTGTCAAAATTATTAGGAAAACCTACTTCGCATTATCAATCATTATTGAGAAAAGCTCGTGCCAATAAAAGCAGATATACTTTAATTGCTGAGGATTTAAGTTATACGGAATATTCAAAAATTAAAAAATTTCCACTTTTCAATAAAGGTGCTTACAAAGGTGGAATTATTGTAGAGCAAAAAACAGTTCGCGAACATCCAATCGGTAAAATCGCAGAAAGAACCATCGGATATGATAGAATCGATGAAAATGGAGTTCAAAAAAGAGTCGGAATCGAAGGAGCTTTTGGTAAATATCTTAACGGAAAGGACGGAAAAGTTTTAAAGCAAAAAATTGCAAAAGGACAATGGAAACCTATTCGTGATCAAAACGAAGTTGATCCACAAGATGGTTACGATGTAATTTCTACCATTGATGTTTACATTCAAGATATTGCACACCACGCTTTGTTAAAGCAGTTAGAAGAATATGGCGCTGAACACGGTTGCGTTGTGGTAATGGAAACCAAAACAGGTCAAGTTAAAGCGATTTCCAATTTAGGTAGAGACGAAAAATCAGGTAATTATTATGAAACTATAAATTATACTGTAGCAGAATCGCACGAACCAGGCTCAACCTTTAAATTGGTTGATATGATTGCGCTTTTAGATGATAACAAAGTTGATACATCAAAGGTTTATGATAGTAATGGTGGAACGATTGTTTATAGAGGAAAAAAAGTTCGTGACTCACATGAAGGCGGGTATGGGAAAATTTCTCTTGGAAAAGGTTTTGAGGTTTCATCTAATACTATTTTAGTTCAAGCAGTTTACGAAAATTATAAAAATAATCCAGAACAATTTGTAAACAGAATCAATAATCTTGGACTAAACAAACCTCTTGGATTACCATTTCAAGGTGAAGGGAAACCAATCGTTCATCAGCCTTCAGAAGATAGTTGGAACGCTAATACATTGCCTTGGATGGCTTTTGGATATAACGTTGCAGTAACGCCTTTACAGACTTTGACATTATACAATGCTATTGCAAATAACGGAGTAATGGTAAAGCCACAATTCGTTTCTGAAATTAAAGAATGGAATAAAACCATCAAGAAATACGATAAACAAATTATCAATCCGAAGATTTGTTCTGATGCTACCATCAAAAAATTAAAAGCGCTTTTAGCCAATGTTGTAAAAAGAGGAACGGCTGCAAAATTGTATTCTAAAGATTTTTCAATGGCAGGAAAAACAGGAACTGCTGCGGCAGGTTATGGAACTAATGGTGGAAGTGATAAATATTATATTTCATCATTTGTAGGTTATTTTCCAGCAGAACAGCCAAAGTATTCTTGCATTGTAGTAGTTCACAAACCAAACACTTCAATGAATAATTATTATGGTGCAGACGTTGCGGGACCAGTTTTCAAGAGAATCGCACAAAAGATTTTTACCGACGCACCATCAACAAATGAAATAAAAAATCTTGATAAAAAAGTAGCTAAACAAGAAACTAAATATCAAGAATATTTTACAAAAGCACAAAATGTAAAAAATACAATTCCTAATCTAAAAGGAATGCCAGGAATGGATGCAGTAGCTCTTTTAGAAAATTTAGGAATTAAAGTAAAAGTAAAAGGAATTGGAAAAGTGAAAAATCAGTCGATTCAAGCCGGACAACCTATTATCAAAAATACAATCATAACACTAGAATTATCGTGATCGTTTTAAAAGGCATATTATATAAAGTTGCTATTGAAGCTGTAAAAGGTTCAACGGAAATCGCTGTGAATAAAATCGAATTCGATTCGAGAAAAATTCAAGAAAACGACGTTTTTGTAGCCATCCGTGGAACAGTTTCTAATGGTCACGATTTTATAGAAAAAGCTATTAATCTAGGTGCAGTTGTAATTGTTTGTGATACATTGCCAGAAGTAATCATTACCGGAATTACTTACATTCAAGTTAAAGATACTAATTCGGCTTTGGCTTTTATGGCTTCCAATTATTATGATAATCCATCCTCAAAATTACGTTTAGTTGGAATCACAGGAACCAATGGTAAAACGACTATTGCTTCACTTTTATACCAATTATTCAAAAAAGCAGGATACAAAGTTGGTTTGCTTTCCACAGTAAAAATAATGGTTAATGATGTTGAACATAAAGCAACACACACAACACCAGATTCTTTAACCATCAATTATTTTTTAAATGAAATGATTGAAATCGGTTGCGACTATTGTTTTATGGAAGTGAGTTCACATGGTGTTCATCAAAAACGTACAGAAGGATTGCAGTTTGAAGGTGGCGTTTTTACTAATTTATCGCACGATCATTTAGACTATCATCCAACTTTTGCAGAATACCGCGATGTTAAAAAATCGTTTTTTGATCATTTGTCAAAATCAGCTTTCGCATTAACCAATGTTGATGACAAAAATGGAGCGGTGATGCTTCAAAATACTAATGCAAGAAAATTGACTTATGCCTTGAAATCCTATGCTAATTATAAAGCTCAAATTCTTGAAAATCAACTTTCAGGATTGTTGCTTAAAATTAATGAAAATGAGGTTTGGGTAAAACTTATCGGAACATTTAACGCCTATAATTTACTCGCAATTTATGGAACAGCTGTTGAATTAGGATTAGAATCGCTTGAAGTTTTGAGATTACTATCAGAATTAGAAAGTGTTTCAGGTCGTTTTCAGTTTATTGTTTCCAACGATAAGATTACAGCTATTGTAGATTATGCACATACGCCGGATGCTTTAGAAAATGTACTAAAAACCATTAATGATATTCGTACAAAAAACGAACAATTGATAACCATTGTAGGTTGTGGTGGTGATAGAGACAAAACGAAAAGACCTATAATGGCCAACATTGCCACGGAAATGAGCGATAAAGTTATCATCACTTCTGACAATCCACGAACTGAAAATCCGTCAACGATTATCGCCGAAATGGAAGCAGGTGTTGAACCACAAAATTTCAAAAAATCACTTTCTATTGAAGATAGAAAACAGGCTATAAAAACTGCTTGTCAATTAGCAAACGCCAATGATATTATTCTAATTGCAGGAAAAGGTCACGAAACCTATCAAGAAATTCAAGGTGTTCGCCATGATTTTGATGATATGAAAATGGTTAAAGAATTTTTAGAACAAATGAACAAATAGTAAAACTCCAAAAATTAAAATTCCAAAACCCAACGATTGGAATTTGGAATTTAAAAATTGGAATTTAAAAAAAGAAGATATGTTATACTACTTATTTGAATATTTAGACAAAACACTTGACATTCCCGGAACAGGAGTGTTTCAATATATCACATTTCGTTCAGCTCTAGCGTTGATGTTATCATTGCTATTGTCAACAGTTTACGGAAAAAAAATTATCACTTTTTTGAGAAATCAACAAGTTGGTGAAACTGTTCGTGAACTTGGTTTAGCAGGTCAAACACAAAAAGCAGGTACGCCAACAATGGGTGGATTAATCATCATTTTTGCAACCTTGATTCCAGTTTTGTTATTGACTAAATTGAATAATATTTATATCATTCTTCTAATTGTGACTACACTTTGGATGGGAACTATAGGTTTTATTGACGATTATATAAAAATTTTCAAAAAAGACAAACAAGGTTTAAAAGGAATTTTTAAAGTTATAGGTCAAGTTGGTTTGGGAATTATAGTGGGTTCAGTATTGTATTTTAGTCCAGCAGTTACAGTTCGTGAGAAGTCAGCAACGCCTATCACTTTCAACCAAACTGGAAATACAATTTCACAACCTGCAAAGGAAATTAAGGCAACAACAACAACAATTCCGTTTACAAAAAATAACGAATTGGATTATGCTCAAATCCTAAAACCATTCACAGATGATTATCAAAATTGGGCTTGGTTGGTATTCATTCCAATTGTAATCTTCATTATTACAGCAGTTTCAAATGGTGCCAATTTAACCGACGGAATTGATGGTTTAGCCGCAGGAACATCAGCAATATCAGTTCTCGCGCTCGGTATTTTCACATTTATTTCAGGTAATATCATTTTGTCAAATTACTTGAATGTTATGTATATCCCAAATTCAGGTGAGATGACCATTTTTATTGCTTCTTTCGTTGGAGCTTTAATCGGATTTCTTTGGTATAATTCTTATCCAGCATCAGTATTTATGGGTGATACAGGAAGTTTAACCATTGGTGGGATTATAGCGGTTTTAGCAATTTCGGTAAGAAAAGAAATGTTACTTCCGGTTTTATGTGCTATTTTCTTTGCCGAAAGCGCCTCAGTAATTATTCAGGTATCTTATTTCAAATACACCAAAAAGCGTTTTGGCGAAGGAAGAAGAATTTTCTTAATGTCGCCATTACACCATCATTATCAGAAAAAAGGATACCATGAAAGTAAAATTGTAACTCGTTTTTGGATTGTAACCATCTTGTTAGCAATTGTTGCAATTGTAACCTTGAAATTGAGATAATGAAACGATTAGTAATTCTTGGAGGAGGCGAAAGTGGAGTTGGAACAGCAATTCTAGGAAAGAAAGAAGGATATGACGTTTTTGTTTCTGATTTCGGAAAAATTAAAGACAATTATAGAGACGTTCTTAATCAATATGAAATACAATGGGAAGACGAACAGCATACAGAAGATAAAATTCTAAATGCTGATGTAGTAATGAAAAGTCCAGGGATTCCAGAAAAAGCTCCAATTGTAAAAAAGCTAATCGAAAAGGGAATTCCAGTGATTTCTGAAATTGAATTTGCTAATGATTTTACAAAAGCAATGACCATAGGAATCACGGGAAGTAATGGCAAAACAACAACAACAATGTTGACGTATCATTTGCTAAAAGAAGGCGGATTGAATGTAGGATTAGGTGGGAATATTGGAAAAAGTTTTGCATGGCAAGTTGCTGAAGAAAATTACGATTCTTATGTGTTAGAGTTAAGCAGTTTTCAGTTAGATGGAATCATAAATTATAAGCCACATATTGCCATAATTACAAACATAAGTCCAGATCATTTAGATCGATACGATTATAAATATGAAAATTATATCGCATCCAAATTTAGAATAACAATGAATCAAACCGAAGAAGATTATCTCATTTATGATGCAGATGATGAAGCCATCGGAAATTGGTTAAAAAATAACAAAGTAAAAGCACAATTAATTCCATTTTCAATATCAAAATCAATTGAAAACGGAGCATTTTTAAACAACAACACTATGGAAATCAACATCAACCAAGAAGAGTTTTTAATGGAAACGGCAAACATCGCACTTGAAGGAAAACACAACATGAAAAATGCAATGGCAGCAACTTCTGTAGCGAATATTTTGCGCATCAGAAAACAAACCATTCGCGAGAGTTTGTCTAATTTTCAAGGTGTTGAACATCGCTTAGAAAAAGTGCTAAAAATTCACAACGTGCAATACATTAATGATAGTAAAGCAACAAATGTTAACGCAACTTTTTTTGCTTTAGATAGCATGACAACGCCAACCGTTTGGATTGTTGGAGGTGTTGATAAAGGAAATGATTATGCCGAATTAATGCCATTAGTTCACGAAAAAGTAAAAGCAATTATCTGTCTTGGTGTTGATAACAAGAAAATAATTGACGCTTTCGGAAATGTTGTAGATATGATGGTTGAAGTAGATAATATGCACGATGCAGTAAATACAGCAAGACACATCGCAGAAAAAGGCGACACTGTTCTATTGTCTCCAGCTTGCGCAAGTTTCGATTTATTTCAAAACTACGAAGACAGAGGAAATCAATTTAAAAGAGAAGTAAGAAATTTATAGAACTTTTAAACTCTTAAACCATTAAACTCATAAACTAAATTATGAAACAACTAATAAGCAGACTACACGGAGATAAAGTCATTTGGGCATTTGTTGCTCTTTTGGCGCTGTTCTCATTTATGCCTGTTTTTAGTGCGAGTAGTAATTTGGCTTACATGCGACATGGCTCAGGAAATGCCTTGACCTATTTGCTAAAGCATGCTATTCATATTACGATTGGATTTGTAATAATTTATCAAGTTCATAAAATTCCCTATCATTATTTTAGAGGGATTTCACGAATTGCATTGCCAATTGTTTGGGTTTTGTTAGTCTATACTTTGGTAAAAGGAACTGTAATTGACGGAGCAAATGCCAGTCGTTGGATTCAAATTCCATTCATTGGAATATCTTTTCAAACATCAACATTTGCAGCAATTGTGTTGTATATTTTTGTAGCAAGGTATTTGTCCAAAAAAAGAGAAGTTGCACCCGATTTTAAACAATCGCTTCTAGAACTATGGTTGCCAGTATTTGTAACTGTCGGATTGATTTTTCCTGCGAACTTTTCAACAGCAGCATTGATTTTTTCAATGGTTATTATGCTAACTTTTATTGGTAAATACCCATTAAAATATATCGGAATTATTCTTGGAACAGGATTGCTTTGTGGATTGTTTTTCATTCTAATTGCTAAAAAATTTCCAGATGCTTTTCCTAATCGTGTGGATACTTGGATTAGTCGTATAGACAATTTTACAAGTGACAAACCAGATGAAGATGATTATCAAATTGAAAAAGCGAAAATCGCAATTGCATCAGGTGAAATCTACGGACTTGGACCAGGGAAAAGTGTTCAAAAGAATTTCTTGCCTCAATCATCTTCCGATTTTATTTTTGCCATAATTGTAGAAGAATTTGGACTTTTTGGAGCCATTACAATAATTTCAATTTATCTTTTATTGTTGTTCCGTTTTGTTGTAGCATCGCACAAAGCCAATTCGCTTTTCGGAAAATTAGTCGTCGTCGGACTCGGTTTTCCAATAATATTTCAAGCGTTAATTAATATGGCAGTTGCAGTCGAGTTGTTGCCAGTCACGGGTCAAACTTTACCATTAATTAGTTCTGGAGGAAGTTCTGTTTGGATGACATGTATCGCTCTCGGAATTATTCTAAGCGTTACCAAGAAAGAAGAGGAAATCGCAAAAGAACTCGAAGAAGCCGAAAGAGAACTTGAAGAAAAGAAAAAAAGAGATGAAGTTTTACAAAGAATCATCGATAGAGAATTGAATGGTGTAGAAGATGAAGTTGATGAAAACCAAGAAAAGGTTAATCAAATGAAAGCATCAATCAAAGGCAAAATAATGGAGGAAGATTTTTCAATTGAAGAAAATCCAATGCTTGCCATAAAAGGAATGCGAAAAAATAATAAATAAAACTTCAGCGGAGTTTTACGTTAATAGATTAGTGAAATAGTAAGTTTAAAGAATTCGTGCAAATTCGTGCAATTCGTGTCTAAAAAAAAATGAAAAAATTAAAATTCATATTAAGTGGTGGCGGAACTGGTGGACATATCTATCCAGCAATAGCTATTGCTAACGAATTAAAATCGCGTTTTCCAGATGCTGAGTTCCTTTTTGTAGGCGCGCAAGATAAAATGGAAATGCAAAAAGTGCCTCAATCAGGTTATGCTATTGAAGGACTTTGGATTGCAGGCTTACAAAGAAAATTGACGTTACAGAATGCCATGTTTCCATTAAAATTAGTTAATAGTTTATGGAAATCTCGAAAGATAATTAAGAAGTTCAAACCAGATGTTGTCATCGGAACAGGCGGATTTGCTAGCGGACCATTATTGCAGGTTGCCAATAGTTTGAATATTCCAACAGTAATACAAGAGCAAAATTCTTATCCAGGAATTACCAATAAATTATTGAGTAAAAAAGCTAATGCCATTTGTGTTGCTTATGAAAATTTAGAACGATTTTTTCCAAAAGATAAAATTGTTTTTACAGGAAATCCAGTACGTCAAGATATTTTAGATATTGATTCTAAAAGAAGTGAAGCTTTGTCTTATTTTAATTTAGATGAAAATAAAAAGACATTATTAATCATTGGCGGAAGTTTAGGTGCAAGAAGAATCAATCAATTAATTGCAAAAGAACTTGATTTTTTACGAAATAATAATTTGCAAATATTTTGGCAATGTGGTAATTTATATATGGCAGATTACAAACATTTTTCTGAGATAGAGAATGTTCAAGTAGTTTCGTTTATTGATAGAATGGATTTGATTTATGCTGCAGCAGATTTCGTGATTTCTCGCGCAGGAGCGTCATCTGTTTCCGAATTATGTTTGGTAGGAAAACCAACGATTTTTATTCCATCACCAAATGTAGCCGAAGATCATCAAACAAAAAATGCCAAAGCAATTGTAGATAAAAATGGTGCTTTACTAATAAAGGAAAGTGAGTTAGACGAAAAATTCGAATCAGTTTTCAATAAACTAATTCACGATGAGAATTTGCAAAAAAGTTTAAGCGAAAAAATGAAGAAATTAGCCAAGCCAAACGCAACAAAAGATATAGTTGAACAGATATTAAAATTAGTTTAATGTTTAAAGTTTCAGGTTACCAACTTGAAACTTAAAACTTGAAACAAAAAACAATATGAACTTAAATCAAATACATAACGTCTATTTCATCGGAATTGGAGGCATCGGAATGAGTGCTTTGGCTCGTTATTTCCAAAATATTGGGAAAAATGTTTCGGGTTACGATAAAACACCAACGATGTTAACCGACGAATTGATTGCTGGCGGAATGAACATTCATTTTGAAGATTCAATTGCTGCAATTCCTTCAGGTTATTTTGTAGAAAATACCTTAGTAATTGTTACACCAGCAGTTCCAGTTTCTCATTCAGAATGGAATTATTTTGTAGAAAGAGATTATGTCATTAAAAAAAGAGCCGAAGTTCTTGGTCTGATTACAAAAGATACGTTTTGTTTTGCAGTAGCAGGAACGCATGGAAAAACAACTACATCAAGTATTCTTGGTCATATTATGTATGAAAGTGGAGCAGATGTTACAGCATTCCTTGGTGGAATTGTAGAAAATTATCATTCCAATTTAATCGGAAGCGGAAAAACAATTACCGTTGTTGAAGCCGATGAATTTGATAGATCGTTCTTGCATTTGCATCCCAATATTGCTTGCGTAACCTCAATGGATGCGGATCATTTAGATATTTATGGTGACGCCTCTGCAATAGAAGAATCGTTTAGAGAATTTGCAAATAAAGTTCAAGATAAAACCAAAATATTTGTTCCAAAAGGATTGGATTTAGAAGGTTTAACCATAGCAATTAATGAAGAAGCTACGTTTAAAGCGTTTAATATTCGAATAGAAAATAGTGCTTATGTTTTTGACGTTCAAACACCAACAGAAATAATAAAAGATATTGCTTTTGGTTTGCCTGGACATCATAATTTAATGAATGCGCTAATGGCTTTAGCAATGGCCAAAACTTATGGAACCCCAACCGTGTCCATTGCTAATGCTTTAGCTACATTTAAAGGTGTACAAAGAAGATTTTCGTATCAAATAAAATCAAAAAATCGCGTTTATATAGATGATTATGCACATCATCCAACAGAAATTAATGCTGTTCATCAAGCAGTGAGAGAATTATATCCAAATCAAAAAGTTTTGGCAATTTTTCAACCTCACTTGTTTAGTAGAACCAAAGATTTTGCAGACGATTTTGCTAAAAGTTTATCTCAATTTGACGAAGTTCTTTTGTTAGATATTTATCCAGCAAGAGAATTACCAATGGAAGGAATAACAACCTCTTGGTTAATGTCTAAAATGACAAATGATAATAAAAAATTAGTTTCAAAAGAGGCATTAATTGGCGCGATTTTGGAAAGTGATGCGAAGATAATTGTAACGATAGGAGCAGGCGATATTGGTGAATTAGTACCATCAATAAAAACCGCTTTAGCTGAATAACGTCCAACTTTAGTTGGATGAAAAAAAATAAATAATTATGAAATTTCTAAAATGGAACAATATCCGATTAATACTAATGTTTGCATTGGTTGTTTTTCTGTATTCGTTTACGTCAAATAGAAATTCACAACGTAAATTAAAGAAATCGGAAGTGATTTTTGTTGGAGATAATAACAATTTTGTTAAACAAGAATCGGTTAATAAATTGTTAATAGAAAATAGTTCAGATGTAAAAACCATTGAAAAATCGGACTTAAATTTGAACAAATTGGAAAATTCTATCAACAAACATCCTATGGTTGAAAAATCAGAAGTTTTTGTAAGTGTTGATGGTGTTCTAAAGGCGGTGGTGAAACAAAAAACACCCATAGCAAGAGTGTTTAGTGAGGAAGGTTCGTTCTATATTGATTATGAGGGAAATAGAATGCCACTTTCTGATATAAGTACAGCTAGAGTACCGCTAATTTCGGGGGTTATTGACAACAAAAACAAGAAGAAATTATCCGAAGTTTTGAAGATGATTTACAACGATGAATTTTTGAAAAAAAATATCATTGGTGTGCAAGTTTTGCCTGATGCGAGCTTAATGATGACCAACAGGAACTATGATTTTAAAATCGAGTTTGGCAAAATGATGAATGAAGAAAAGAAATTTAAAAATTATAAAGCATTTTTTCAGAAAGCAGTTTCAGATACGATGCTAAATAATTATAAAAAAATAAATTTGAGATTTACACATCAAGTTGTTTGTACAAAATAACTTCTAGTAGAAAATCAAGAAAGTAGAGATAGAATAAATATTGTATCGAGCAAATTAGTTGACAATATGGAGAACAGAGAAAACATTGCAGTTGGTTTAGACATCGGAACTACGAAAATCGTAGCGATGATTGGTAAGAAAAATGAATACGGCAAACTTGAAATTTTAGGTCTTGGAAAAGCCAAAAGTTTAGGTGTGGCTCGTGGTGTTGTAAATAATATTACACAAACCATTCAATCCATCCAACAAGCAGTTTTAGAAGCGGAAGAAAACTCAGGATACAAAATTAATGATTGCGTTGTTGGTATTGCCGGACAACACATTCGTAGTATTCAACACACGGATTATATCAGCAGAAGTAATCCAGAAGAAGTAATTAGTGGCAAAGACATTCAATTGCTAATTGATCAAGTTAACAAATTAGCGATGTTGCCAGGTGAAGAAATTATTCACGTGTTGCCACAAGAATTTAAAATCGACGGACAATCTGAAATCAAAGAACCAATTGGTATGTATGGTGGACGATTGGAAGCAAGTTTTCACGTTGTTGTAGGTCAAGCAGCTTCTATCAGAAATGTGGGAAGATGTATCCAAAGTTCAGGAATTGAATTATCTGGATTAACATTGGAACCTTTAGCTTCAGCAGATGCGGTTTTAAGTCAAGAAGAAAAAGAAGCAGGTGTTGCTTTAATAGATATTGGAGGTGGAACAACAGATTTAGCCATTTTTAAAGACGGAATCATTCGTCACACAGCTGTAATTCCTTTCGGAGGAAATGTGATTACAGAAGATATTAAAGAAGGTTGCTCAATTATTGAAAAACAAGCAGAATTATTAAAAGTAAAATTTGGTTCGGCTTGGCCAGGAGAAAATAAAGACAACGAAATTGTTTCAATTCCAGGATTGCGTGGTAGAGAACCAAAAGAAATTTCTTTGAAAAACTTATCTAAAATCATTCACGCACGTGTGGTTGAAATTATAGAGCAAGTTTTTACAGAAATCAAAGTTTACGGTCACGAAGATCCAAGAAAGAAATTGATTGCAGGAATAGTTCTTACAGGTGGTGGAGCGCAATTGCAACACATCAAACAATTAGTGGAATACATCACAGGAATGGACACTAGAATTGGTTACCCTAACGAACATTTGGCAGGAAATTCTAGTGAAGATATTTCAAGTCCATTATTTGCAACAGCAGTTGGATTAGTAATGAATAGTGTAGCTAACAATACGCAAAGCGCTTACAAATTAGAAGTAAGTCAAGCTATTCCGCAGCCAAGACCAATTGCTAGACCAGTTGTTGAAGAAGTGCAAGAGGTAACACAACAACAAGAAGAACAAATTGAAAATAAAGTTGAAAAAGAAGTGGAAACAACAGAAGGAAAAATCAGAAAATCATTTTTTGATAAGTATGTTGATAAAATCAAAGATTTCTTAGACAACGCAGAGTAATTTAATATTAGATTTAAAATATCAGATATTAGACTTAAATAGAAAAACAAAACTAGAATACAGAATAAAATCAAACAAAACCAAAATAGTATGATAAGCAACTCAGAATTTGGAAGCATCTCATTTGATTTACCTAAAAATCAATCAAATGTTATTAAAGTTATCGGAGTTGGTGGCGGTGGAAGCAACGCAATCAACCACATGTTCAAACAAGGAATCAAAGGTGTAGATTTCATCGTTTGTAATACTGATTCTCAGGCATTACAAAACAGTCCTGTACCCAATAAAATACAGTTAGGTGTAAACTTAACAGAAGGGTTAGGAGCAGGAGCAAATCCTGATGTTGGACAACAATCAGCAATCGAAAGTATCGATGATATCGAAAAAATGTTGGACAGCAACACCAAGATGGTTTTCATCACCGCAGGAATGGGTGGAGGAACAGGAACAGGTGCGGCTCCAGTAATTGCTCAATTGGCTAAAGAAAGAGATATACTAACGGTTGGTATTGTTACAATTCCGTTTCAATTTGAAGGAAAGGTACGTCAAGACCAAGCATTAGCAGGAGTTGAAAGATTAAGAAAACAAGTAGATTCATTAATTGTTATCAATAATAATAAATTAAGAGAAGTTTACGGAAATCTTGGTTTCAAAGCAGGTTTCTCTAAAGCTGACGAAGTTTTAGCAACTGCATCACGCGGAATTGCTGAAGTAATTACACATCACTATACACAAAATATCGATTTAAAAGATGCTAAAACGGTATTAGCAAACAGTGGAACAGCTATTATGGGTTCTGCAATTGCAAGTGGTGAAAATAGAGCTAAAGACGCTATCATTTCTGCTTTAGATTCTCCATTATTGAATGACAATAAAATTTCAGGTGCTAAAAACGTATTGTTGCTTATCGTTTCGGGTACTAACGAAATTACTATTGACGAAATCGGAGAAATCAACGACCACATTCAAGCTGAAGCAGGTCACAACGCCAATATTATTATGGGAGTTGGTGAAGATGAAGCTCATGGTGATGCTATTGCAGTTACAATTATTGCAACAGGTTTCAACGTAGAACAACAAAACGAAATCGTAAATACAGAAGTTAAAAAAATCATTCATTCACTAGAAGATGAGCAAAAGTTAGTTCATGACTTAACTCAAAAGCCAGTTGATTTTTTTCAACCGAAGGTAGAGACTCCAATTGAAGTAACTGCCGAAGTAAAAGAAGAAAAAATTGTTTTCGAATTAATTGAAGACGAAGTGAAACCAGAACCAGTTGTAGCAAAAGTAAACGAAAACGAACTAATTGCGATGAACGACTTCATCCGTAATTTAGATGTAACTTTCGAAATCGTTTCGCCTATAAAAGATATCGATTTTACTTTCACAACTCCAGCAGTTAATGAAATTAAAGTTGTTGAGCCACAAGTTGTAGCAAGAGAAGAAGAGCAAATTACATTCTCTTTCGATTTACCAATTGCTAAAACAGTTGAAAACAAAGTTGAAGAAGACAGAATTATATTCGATTTATCTGCCGAAACTAAAGATATTAAAGTTAACGAACACGTTGAATTTGTTCCAGTAACTGAAGTAAATCAAAACGGAGTAATCAAATATTCTCTTGAAGAATATATGGAAATTGAAAACGATTTGTTGAGTTCTAAACCAGCTGCTAAGTTGGAAGAGCCAATCGAAGAGTCATTAAATTTCACAATGAAAGTAGCTGAGCCAGCAAAACCAACTTACGCTACACATTCAGATGATATTTCTCCAATGGAAATGACTATCGAAGAAACTTTAAAACTACGTGCCGACGAAAGAAGACGTAAATTAAAAGAATTCAATTACAAGTTTCACAACAATCCATCGAGAGTTGACGAACTTGAAAGAGAACCAGCATACAAAAGATTAGGTGTAGATTTAACAGAAAATCAAAACCTAAACAACAATTCAAGAATGTCATTAGGAACAGATAGTAACGACGATATTCAGTTACGTTCTAACAATTCATTCTTACACGATAATGTAGATTAATCATAAGTTAATTAAAAATGGGTAGCCCGAAAGTTCAATTGAAATTTCGGGTTATTTTTTTTACCTTTGTGTGGCTTTTTGGATTCATGCTGAAGAGTTTCAGTAGCGAATGGTTTGCGCATTTTTGTAATCCATTTTCCTGCTTTCCACAGTATCTTTTATTTTGTTGCCTGAGGCTCTCGAAGGCAACAAAATAAAAGGATACTTGTTCCAATCAGGGCTAAAGAGCAATCCATTTGAATAAAATCTAATATCTAATATCAAAAATCTAATATAAAATGAGTTTACAATCAAAAATAATGGACGTAATGAAAGATGCCATGCGTTCTAAAGATACAGTGGCATTGGAAGCATTAAGAGCTATCAAATCAGAATTATTGTTAGCACAAACTGCAACAGGTTCAAAAGAAGAAATTTCAGAAGCTGACGAAATCAAAATTTTACAAAAACTTGTAAAAATGAGAAAAGACAGCGCCGAAATATATAAAACGCAAAACCGTCCGGATTTAGCTGAACCAGAATTAGCGCAAATAACTGTAATCGAAAAATTCCTTCCAGCACAACTTTCAGAAGCTGAAGTAGAAGCAATCGTATCTAAAATCATTGCAGAAACCGGAGCATCAGGAATCGCGTCAATGGGAAAAGTTATGGGATTAGCTTCAGCACAAATCGGCGGACAAGCAGAAGGAAAAACGATTTCAGCTATTGTTAAAAAATTATTAGTTTAATTTATAAGTAATTAGTAAAAAGTGATTAGTAATTAGCTATTCACTTTTCACTAAATTGGCTTCGTAGTTCAACTGGATAGAATTTCGGATTTCGGCTCCGAAGGTTGCAGGTTCGAACCCTGCCGAGGTCACGAATGAATGATTTATTTTAGAAAAAGATACCAAGCTTGCTTGAAGTGTCTTTTTGTAGAATAAATCATTTTTAAAGCGGAGCTTTAAGGTTGGACGAAGTCAACCCTGCCGAGGTCACTAAATAAATTTATAATTATGAAAAATAATCATTTTTTAAGTTTGTCTAACTATTTAAAATTAAAGAAATCAGAATCTAAATTCTTTGAAGTTCTTTATTATATTAACATTGTAATAATATTTTTTGTAGTGATCTATTTAATAGGTTATGGTTTAGGATGTTTAGTAGCTAAATTTGAGAACTTTTAATTTTCTAAAGCCTATTTAATTGATTATATTATACCTTCTTTTTGCTGCTGTAACAGTATATTTTTTCTTTGTTGTTTACTCAGTAATCGAGGAAAAATATGGTGTGCTTTTCAATAAACCATTTTACATTCATTTTTATCCAACTGTAAAAACATTGGATGCTAATCAATCCTATGTTTTAAACAAGCAATTTGATTATTACAATTCACTCTCAGATAAAAAGAAAAAATACTTCGAACATCGCGTTGCAACTTTCATCGAACGATACGAATTCATCGGAAAAGAAGATTTTATTATAACCGACGAAGTTCAGGTTTTAATCGCTTCAACTTCTGTAATGCTAACCTTCGGATTTAGGAAATATTTATATACTAATATTGATAAAGTAGTAGTCTATCCTTCGGTTTATTACTCAGAAATTAATGATGCTTATCACAAAGGTGAGTTTAATCCGAGAATGAAAGCTATTGTTTTTTCATGGGAAGATTTCAAAGCAGGTTACGAAATTAAAAACGATAATTTAAATCTCGGAATCCATGAATTTGCTCACGTGCTTCATCTTCATGGGATGAACAGTCAAGACACAAGTGCTATAATTTTTTCAAGAATGTATGATAGAATTCGAAAAGAAGTAGCTCATCCAGCTAATAGTGAACGATTAATCAACTCCAATTATTTCAGGATTTATGCTTACACCAATCCGTTTGAATTTTTAGCTGTTATTATCGAACATTATTTTGAATCACCACATTTATTCAAACAAGAATTTCCAAAACTTTTCGAAAATGTAAGCAAAATGTTGAATCATAAGCACTAGCTTTATTAAATTAAAATTTAAACTTATGAAAATAGTAAATTATTTATTGCTTTTGGCTTTTGTTTCTTGTACAACTGCAACTAAAAAAGAAGCCTTGTTATTCTCATTTCCTAAAAAAATTAAGGAAGTTTCGGGAATAAAAACAGTACCTAATTCTGATTTAATTTGGGCAATCCAAGATAGCGGAAATCCTAATAAAATATACGGAATTGACCGAAATAGAGAAGCTTTGCAAACAATTACAATAACTAACGCTGTAAACAACGATTGGGAAGACATTACTTCTGATAGCAAAGGAAATTTATATGTCGGAGATTTTGGAAATAATGATAACGACCGAAAAGACTTGTCAATTTTTAAAATAAATAATGAAAACCTTGGGAAATCTGAAGTAGCATCAGATTATTCCATCACATTTAATTATCCTGAACAAACCGATTTTCCGCCCAACAAAAAGGAATTATTTTATGATTGCGAAGGGTTTTTTGAAATGGACAATCACTTTTATTTGGTAACAAAAAACAGAAGTAAAAACTTTGACGGAACAACTTTTCTATATAAAATTCCAAATATTCCTGGAAATCATCAAGCCGTTTTACTTGGGAAATTTGTAACTTGTAGCGATTATGATTCTTGCGTAATTACAAGTGCTGCAATAAGTCAAGACCATAAAAAAGTAGCCATTTTAGGACATGATACCGTTTGGATTTTCGAAAATTTTCATGGAGACAATTTTCTAGAAGGAAAAGTAACATCATATCAACTTGATAATTTTTCTCAAAAAGAAGCCATTTGCTTTAAGGACAATAACACCTTATTTATAGCAGATGAAATTGATAAAAAAACTGGTGGAGGTGATTTATATGAATACATTATTTCTGATTTAAAAACTAGAAAATAAGACCAAATTAACTCGGAGTTAAAGTTTGACAAATGATAGAAACCCAAAAAACTATTACCTTCAAAATCAACCATTTTTAAAAACAGCTTTTACTGTTTCTTCAAAATTTCGAATGCTTTTTGCTTTCCTAATATTTTTTTCAACCTTATGAGGATTGTCAAAAGTTGTAGAAAAGTATTCCCATAAATGGTGCATTTTCAATAAAATATGAGTTGCGCCAGATAACGATTCGCTATAACCTTGATAAAGTGTTTCATGAAAATCACTAAACAATTCCATTTTGTTTTTTGGATAATCTAAGGTGTTTTCTTTAATCATTCTTGGCAAAAAAGGATCCGAAATCAATCCTCTTCCAATCATCCAATGGTCAATGGTAGGAAACAGTTCTTGCATTTCTCTAAACTTTGCTACCGAAGTAATATCGCCATTGTAATACAATTTGTGTTTGGTGTTGTCAATACATTTTTGAAAAGCATCAAGATGAACGCCACCTTTGTAAAGTTGTTTTCCAATGCGAGCGTGAATGGCAATATTTTTAATTGGATATTTATCAAGAATTGGTAAAACATCTAGAATTTCATCTGTAGTATCATAACCCAATCGCATTTTCATAGAAACAATAATATCCGATTCGGAATGAACTCTATTAAGTATTGCATCTATTTTTTCGGATTCTTTTATCAATCCAGAACCCATTCCACATTTCGTTACCATCGGATAAGGACAACCTAAATTCCAATTTAATTCTTTGTAACCTAATTCCTGAACATATTTTGCAACAAATAGAAATTCGTCAGCATCGTTAGTTATCACTTGCGGAATGCATTCTAGCGTATTATTGTTTTCAGGAAGTAAATCACGCTCATAAGATGACTTAATAACTAGTTTTCCGTTCAAACGAATGTATGGTGAATAGAAAGTGTCAATTCCGCCAAAATACTTGTTTTGGGCATTTCTAAAACGAAAGTCGGTAAATCCTTGTAAGGGTGAAGATAATAAGGTGTAACTCATGAAATTTGATGTTGTGCAAACTTAATAATCTTTTATCAACTATCTGATTTTTGTCATGTTTATATTTTGTATCAAGTAGTAACTTTAATCAATTATTTTAAAGTTAAATGTCATGAAAAAAAATGTACCAGTGTCAACTATAATGACATCAAATGTAATAAAGTTAAATCTAACAGATGAATTAACCAAAGCAGAAAGTTTATTCAAGAAACATCATATCAGACATATTCCTGTTGTTAGCGGAAATCATATTGTTGGAATGTTAAGCTACACCGATTTATTGCGTATCTCCTTCGCGGATGCCATAGATGATGACGAAACAGAAGTTGATGTAACCGTTTACAATATGTTTTCTGTGGAGCAAGTTATGGCAAGAAATTTAGTAAAAGTTTCGCCTGATACAACAATCAAAGAAGTAGCTGAAATATTATCTAAAAGAGAGTTTCATGCTTTGCCAGTGGTTCTTGATGAACTTTTGGTAGGAATTGTAACCACAACCGATTTAATAAAGTATTTAATAGACCAATACTAAAAAAAAATGCTCCAATTGGAGCATTTATAATTTATCTTGAAGTCATTTTCTTTAATTCAGAAATTGTCTCAGTAGGGTTTTCAGCCTTGAAAACAAAATTTCCTGCAACCAAAACATCTGCGCCAGCTTCAACTAATTGAGCTGCGTTTTTACTAGTTACGCCACCATCAATTTCGATAATGGTTGACGCGTTGTTTCTAGTGATGATTTCTTTTAATTGTTTTACTTTTTTATAGGTGTTTTCAATGAATGATTGTCCGCCAAAACCAGGATTAACACTCATGATGCAAACCATGTCAATATCTTTAATCACATCTTCCAATAAACTAACATTGGTATGAGGATTTAGAGCAACTCCAGCTTTCATTCCTTCAGCTTTTATAGCTTGTAATGTTCTGTGTAAATGCGTGCAAGCTTCATAATGAACAGTAAGTATATTCGAACCTAAATCAGCGAAAGTTTTGATGTATCTATCAGGATCGACAATCATTAAGTGAACATCGATTGTTTTTTTAGCATGTTTAGAAATAGCTTCTAAAACCGGCATTCCAAAAGAAATATTCGGAACAAAAACACCATCCATAATATCAATATGAAACCAATCGGCTTCACTATTATTAATCATTTCGATGTCGCGTTGTAAGTTGGCAAAATCAGCAGCAAGAACTGATGGTGCAATAAGTGTGTTCTTCATTTTGTAGTTTGTGTTGTGTTTTAAGATTTCAAAATTCGTTGTTCAACATTGAATATTCAACCTTATTGTTGTTTTGCAAAGATACAATAATTAAAAATATTTTGAATGTTGAATATTCAACTTGGAATTTTGAATGTTGAAGTTTGTATAAAAACAAAACTCCGGTAATCAGCCGGAGTTTCAATCATCAATCAAAAAACGAACAGTTTTGAAACTGTTGTTGCGTTTATAGGATTAACCTAAATATGTTTTCAAGATTTTACTTCTTGATGTATGTTTTAATCTACGGATTGCTTTTTCTTTAATTTGACGAACACGCTCACGAGTTAAGTCAAAAGTTTCTCCAATTTCTTCTAATGTCATTGGATGTTGATCGCCTAATCCAAAATACAAACGAACTACGTCTGCTTCTCTTGGAGTTAAAGTTTCTAACGAACGCTCAATTTCTGTACGTAATGATTCGTGAATTAATTCTCTATCAGGATTTGGAGATTCACCAGAACGTAAAACGTCATAAAGGTTAGAATCTTCTCCTTCAACAAGAGGTGCATCCATTGATAAGTGACGACCAGAGTTTTTCATTGACTCTTTTACATCATTTACTGTCATATCAAGTTCTTTTGCAATTTCTTCAGCAGAAGGTGGTCTTTCATTAGATTGCTCTAATAAAGCATACATTTTGTTGATTTTATTGATAGAACCAATTTTATTTAATGGCAAACGAACGATACGAGATTGTTCTGCAAGCGCTTGAAGAATCGATTGACGAATCCACCAAACCGCATAAGAAATGAATTTGAAACCACGAGTTTCATCAAAACGTTGTGCAGCTTTAATCAAACCAAGATTTCCTTCATTAATTAAATCAGGAAGAGTAAGTCCTTGATTTTGATATTGTTTTGCAACAGAAACCACAAAACGTAAGTTAGCTTTAGTCAATTTTTCTAAAGCACGTTGGTCACCTGCTTTGATACGTTGTGCTAACTCAACTTCTTCGTCAGCAGTAATCAAATCAACTTTACCAATTTCTTGTAAGTATTTGTCTAAAGAAGCAGTTTCACGATTAGTTACCTGCTTGGTGATTTTAAGTTGTCTCATGTATATTTTTCTCCTTTACTTTAAAGTGTTCAGGTAGTTATACGTAATGAGTTACAAAAAAGTTACAAAATCATTAATAATTTTTAAAAAAGTAAATCAACCTGATTGTTTAATTGCTCGATGTAATAATCAATTTTTCGGTTGGCACGATTAAAAAACAAATTTTGTTCCTTAATTCCAGATTGGTTCAATGCTTTAGAATTTAGAATTTGCTGATTAAAAAACTGATGCACATTTTTACAACTTTCTTTGTTGTCAGTAATAAAATAACCTAACAATGTATAAGGAATAAACATCGTAAGCTTTTCTTCAGTTTCAATTAACATATTGTTGTTGAGCAAAATCAACTCATTGTAGTATATAGAATAATTCGAATTAGATTTGTTTGATTTGTCTTTTATCAAATTCAAAATCCGTTTTAAATCTAAATACAATGCTGTTGCAGTTTTAAAATTCAGCAAGCCAGATTCGTAAAAATATAATATTTGCTGCAAACTACTATTGATTGTTGTGTCGTTCCAAACTTCTTTTACAGTAACTTTTTCATATATTTTTTTTAACTTTTGAGTATGTTCCATAAACGATTCGTCAATAACAAAATTCTCAAAAGATACGTTAGATTGATTCGGATTTAACAACGTCAACCAAACGTAGGCTTTAAATTTTGACATTATAGTTCCTTCCATAAAATAAAAAAGCGGAATATCCTTAGCAGAATAATATAAAGTTGCTTTTTCATTAGTAGCCAATTGTTCAATACGCTCAGCCGATTTTTTAAAATACGAAAGCATGTCTTTTAACGAAGTTATTTCTATTGTTTTTTCAACAATTACTTTATCGTTTTTCAAAAACAATTTATCTAACGAAATGTTGAAATGATTTGCCAACAGCAATGTTTCATCAATAGAAAATTTACTCTTGCCCGAAACTCTTCGGTGAGCGGCATCATAACTGCTATTTAGAATAGCAGAAATTTCATCATTTAAGGAAGCTGAACTTGAAAGTTGCTTTCTAATTTCTTTTAAAAGTTGTTCTTGATTCGTCATAATTTGCGATAATCACAAATATATAAATTTTATTTATTAAATATCGCCAATACACTTGTATTAATCGCAATAATTTTGAACTATAATTTTAAAACTATTATTATGAAGAAAAGATTTTTGATTTTTCTATTTCTGGTTTCGTTATCAGTTTTTTCACAAAATGATTCTATTAGTTCAACGGTTTTTAGTTTAACTCCCAGAAGTAATAAGGATATAAGGGTTAACGGAATAGCTATTGGGTTAGGTATTAATATGGGTGACGAAAATACTTTAAGCCAAATTAATGGATTAAACATCGAAATTAATCCGTTATCTATCTTTATACTTATGTTTGATGATCCATCGAGAAGAGGTTTTTCTGAGTCGTCAACAGCAACAATTAACGGTATTAGTCTCAGTTCTGGCCATTCTAATCAAAATGAAGATATTGTATATAATGGTTTACAGTTGTCTTTGTTTAGTGCAAGTCATTCTTGTAATGGAATTTCATTGAATGGATTTTATAATTATGCAACAAACATGAATGGTATTCATGGAAGTTTTCTTCTAAATTATTCAAAAAAATCAAACGGATTATTCGTGTCTTTTAGTAATTATTCTGAAATTAATAACGGATTGCAAATTGGAGTATTTAATAAAACTGAAAATTTTTATGGAGTTCAACTTGGTGTTATAAATAAAACCAAGAAGCAAAAAGGATTGCAAATTGGTTTGTGGAATATAAATAGTAAAAGGTCGATGCCTTTTTTAAATTGGTAAGTTATGAGAACAATAATAAATATCATTTTAATTTTTATTTGTATTAACGCTAACGCCCAAGAGTTTGTAAAAGATACCACAAAATATGAGCGATATAAATTTGAAACTGGGATTATGATACCTTTAGGAAATTTACAATCAAAAATTGATGTCTCTCAGCAATACGGTTTTTGGTATAGAACAAGAATTGAACACAACGATTTATTAGATTTGGGTTTTAATATAGTGGTACCAACCATAAAAAACAGCTTTGTCTATCGTGGTAAAGATTCTGTTTTTAATGTCAAGCCAAAAGGTATTAGTGTTATGGTAGCTTTTAGAATGAATAAACTATATGGTTTTACTATTTTTCAAAAAAGCGCAACGATAGAGTGGAGTTCTACCTTTGGAGCTAGTTTTTTTTCTTTTGAAGACAAGGAAAATCCTGAGAACGAAAGTGGATATTATAACGATGAAAACGGAAATCTAACATATCGCATCGATACAAATACCAAAGCTTTGAGCTGTTTGTATGCCGCTCAAGGAGTTTCTATTACATCAAACAGAATTGGAATTCAAGTTATTTATAATTTTACGCCTTATAATTGGTTTTCGAAAAGGATTGATAATGATTTTGGTAAAAGCAGCTTGTCTTTGCAGTTTAGCTATAAATTTTAATAAATTAAAAACCCCAAGTCAACTAAATGAATTGGGGTTTGCAAACTAAATCAAATGACTATTTATTATCGAAAATATTGAATTCAATTCCGGTTAAAATATTGAAGTTGAAAGAATTATTTTTGGTTCCCTCCTGATTGTTTCTTAGTTGATATTTAAGCATTGGTTCAATATTTAATTTAATTTTTTTAGAAAGTTTATAATCAAAACCTAAACCAATATTTGCGCCAAAAGTTTGACTTAATAGATTTGATGTTTTGCCAATTAATGTGCTAAAACCTTTTTCTGTTTTAATAGAAACTTCATTTTTGTCAAGGAGACTATAATTGATCCCAAAAATAGCATTTATCCCAATTTTACTATTTAAAAACTTATATTTTGCTTCAAGCGGAATCTCAATGTATGAAATATCTTGAATAACATTCATGTATTCTGAATTATTCGATTGGCTATAAATAATTGCATTAGAAAAGCCGTTTGTATAATCAATGTTTGAATAATTAAAAGTGTTTACAGAAATATTTTGTGTAGTATATTTCAAATTATTTTTTCCAATTCCAATTCTCAAACTTAGATTTTCAGTTCCGTAAAAACATAAATAAGCTCCATAACTAAATGTAATTTCTGCTTTTTTTGAATTTGAGTTTAATCGATTGTCAAGACTTGATTTGTTGTTAGAAAAAACAGGTATTGTTGGAGAACCATATACGAAAACAGTAAACGTTTTATCTTTTATAATCTCTTTTGTTAACGAATCGTTCTTGGTTATTTCTTTAATTGTTTTTTTCTTATTTAGACTGTCTTTAGCAATTGTTTTGAATTTAATTTCTTCACCACTTTTTTTGTTTTCAATGTCTGCAAATTCTTTTTTTGAAAAACTATTGTTAAATGTTTCTTTTGAATTTGTTTCAGATATAAAATCGTTATTTTCTCTTAAATTTGACTCATTTGTTGATGCAACCTTCTCTTTATAGTTATAAAGTTTCTTTGTTTTTGAATATGATTTATTTCTTTTAGATTTATTTTTACTTGAGAAATTTGCAATTTTATTTTTAGTAGCCTTCTTATTGCTAGAATCAACTTTTGAATTGGTTTTTACAATAGCTTTAGATTCAACTATTTTATCATTGGAAACTATTTTTTCTTTATTTATTATACTAGAATTGTTTTCAGTATTGAATACTGAATCATTTGAATTAGTTTTATTGTTGCTGCTTTCAATGTTAGTTGAATTTTGATTACCATTCTTTTTTTCTTTTGTTTTAACTGAATTTTCTTTTAAATTAAAAAAGTTATTTTCGTCAAACGAATTGTTGAAAATCAACCACGAAAACAAGATTCCAGCAGAAAAAATTCCAACATAGGAAAACCAAAAAGGTACAATTCTTCTTTTTCTTTCTTTTTTATCTAAATCCAATTCAATTTGCTCCCAAACCTCAGGGGATGGTGAGTAATCTAATTGCTCAAGATTTTCTCTAAACAATTTTCCTATGTTTTTTTTAGATTCCATTTTTATACTTTTTGGCTTGGGATTCTATTATTTTATTTTTTAAAATTATTTTGGCTTTGTGAAGATTAGATTTGGATGTTCCTACTGTAATTGAAAGTGATTCAGCAATTTCTTTATGTGAATAATCGTCTAATTCATATAAATTAAAAACCAGACGATACTGACTAGGCAGTTCTTGTATTATTTGCAACAAAAAATCCAATGATAAACCTTCAGTATCGATTTCAATATCTTCATCAAAAACTGGATAAATAAGTGAGTCCAATGGTTTGTTAAGCAAAGACGATTTGAATTTAGAAATTGCTTTATTAATAGCAATCTTTTTCATCCAACCTTCAAAAGAACCGTTGCCTTTGTATTTTTTTATATTGGCAAAAATTTCTATAAAAGCATCGTGTAAATTATCTTCGGCTTCTTGACTGTTGGAGCAATATTTAAGACTTAAATTGAACAAGTTCTTTTCATAGAGAGTGTAAAGCGCTTTTTGATGCGCTAAACTATTTTTGATACAACCTTGTATGATTTCGTCTAAATTCAAATGTATTGAGTTTTAAAAAAAACGGATAAATCGTGTTTTTATTAGTACCGAATTTTTGTCTATGTTACTAATTTGTCCTGTATTGAAATCTATTACTTTTGCTTTTGATGCACTTTGTTCAGACGAGCTCCAATACTTTTCATTACTTAAATTCCCAAGTCCAACATAGTATAAATTATCATAAATCAACTGCAATTCGTTAATTGACGGTATACACCAATCTTTCTTTAGTCCAATGGTTTGATTTAAAGCTGTTTTTGAAGTAACACTTCCGTTATTTAAGTTACTACACACGCTAGGATTAAGAAAATAGTTTGTCAAATTATTGTGATAATTAGTTATAGCTACCGAGTTTTGAAAGCCCGTTCCTATCTGATCGTAATTTGCATTTGTAATTTGTGCAGTCACACAACCCCATTCTTCAATAACGGCATCTGATGGTGCCACTTCAATATAACGCCATCCGTTAGAAAATATTCCTTTGTCATAAGCGACGATTCCTCCGGCTGGTCCTGTTTGTCCGAGAGTATACAACGTCATGTCGGAACATTCCTTAACGAGTCTTCTTGTAATAGTTGGTGTTTGAAGTTCAAACAAATCGTCAGTAAAAGTAGTGACTTTAAAATTATAATTCCAATTTTGAACAGTAGCTGAAGTTCCTGATAAGTTAATGTTTAAATGCAATTCGTCATTCAAGTATAAGAAAACCCAAGTTCCGTTATAGGTTGTATTCAAATGATAAAGGGTGATCGTTCCTGTTACATCTGCAGTAAAAACAGCGCCAGCAAAATCGTTATTCATACCAGCAATGTAGGGCACTTCCCAAACACATGTTCCTACTGGATTTCCAAATAATCCGTTGCAATAACTTATAATGTCGTCACGCGAACAAGAATCTAAAGCTACTTTTAACTCGGTATTGTTGTTTACGGTAAAAACAGTTCCGTCTGGCAAAGTAGTTTGTAAAGGATAACTAATGCTTATCGATTGAGTGGCTGGAAGCTGTCCTAAAAAAGTACTAAACTGAGTATCTCCAAATAAAATCACTTCTCCTAGTGGAAGCAAATTAGCATCATAAATAAACACTTTAAACGGATAAACGAAGTCAATACAAACCGTATTTTCAATTGGATCGTCACCGCGATTGACTACTGACTCTAATAGACCGAACAACTCCGAATCTTTTTTTATGGTTTCTCTCGTTAAGTCGACAACCTCATTGTCGTCTAAGTCGGAGCAGCTGAATGTTACAAACAAACAAAAACTGTAAAAAATGAGGTGTATTATTTTTTTCATACTAACGTTTTGCAAACTGCTGTTGGCAGATGTTTTTATTTTTTAATTATTTTTTTACTCTCAAGTAAATTGCCATCTTTTATTATTTGAATAATGTAATTGCCCATAATTAATTTTTCAATGTTTATATATTCTTCTAATTTGGCATTTCCAACTTGAACTGTTTTTCCATTCATATCTAGTATTATATATTCATATTTTGTGTTGTTAGAAATATTGCTTTTAATGCAAACTAAATCACTTGTTGGATTTGGATAAATGTCAAAATTTGAAAAATTTATATTATGTTCGATTATTAATTCACCACATTCAGAAGTTATAGGTTCGATAAAGTTGTTTAGCCAATCATGGTTTTGTTCAATCCAATCTTTTCCATCAAATTTTAATACAATTTTTTTTCCAGAAAAAATATAACTTTCTACTCCGTTATTTCCAATTACAAGATCTAAATCAACTGCATTTCCGATAAATAAAACAACCCAAGTGTTAATTGGAACAAAACTATTATCATTCATTTTCTTAGGTATTTCAAACTGAGTGTGTAATAAGTCAATGTTGTTATTCCCGTCATTTATTTCATCTCTTTCTGTTTCTAATATTTTTGTAGGTATGTCAAAAAAATGTTGAACATTATTATTGTCAAATGCATAATAATTTGAATTTGTGAAATTTGTAGCAACCACATTTTTAAAAACACCATTACAAATTTGTTCATCACTTATTGGTAAATTACATTCCACTTGATTACAATTAAGTGTGTATTGAAAATACAAGTTGTTATTTGGAGTGTAAAATGAAAAAGCACCACCATCAGATAAATTTTCATTAAAACCTTTAGGACCTATAACATTTCCGGAATTACCGTTTCTAAATTTGTAGACATCTACGATTGTAGAATTTGGAGTATTAGTGATTTTTTTAATTATTTTTTGAGAGTAACAAAATAGTGAAAAAAAACAAGCGGTGATTAATAATAAATTTTTCATAGTTTTTATATTTAGATTATTTCTCAGATAGTTGCATCAATGTATGCGTTTTTTCCGTTTAAAATATCTGCCAATTAGTATATAAAATTTCAAAAGGTTGCCTTTGAAATTAAATTAATTGTAATAATAAAAGGACTCAATAATTGATGAGTTGTTATTTGTGTTGCTTAGACTTGTTGATTTGTAATACTCAATGTAATTATTTATATTAAAATCTGTTTGATAAGTAGTTGTGCCACTTGAATTTGAAAAATTATTTCTTTTGTAATAGAAATTACCATTTGTTGCTAAAACTGTAAGTGTTAGTGCACTTAAAACGGAGTTATTTAATTGATTGGTTGTTTTTAATAAATTAAGTGGCATTGGATTTGAATAGTAATCAAAATTTATAACTGAAGATTGTGAAGCAATAGTAAATGAGGTTGGTTTTAAACCATCAAATTGTAAAGTTTCCTCTGTTGTACCTGGAACACCTATGCCATTAGGGCTTATTTTTTTATAGATTAACCCATCACTATTTTTGTAGAATGTTGCAACTATTGATACAGTCGCATCCATAGTATTAGTTGCTTTTACTGTTATTGTATTGTCTGTGTTGTATTCAAAAGACACAGTTATAACATTCTGTGGAAAGTTAGTTCTTCTACTTATTATTCTTCCCTGATTGTCAAATGTTATTTCTTGTTGTGTTATGATTTGGCCGCTCGTGTCTAATTGTTGTGTTGTTTCAATATTACCATTTGTGATTTTTATATATCGAGAAGTCCATTGATTTAAATTATTAAATATTGTGTCTCCAATAACAACATTGTTTGAATAATATGTAATTCTTTTTGTGTTATATGTTGGGTTTTGCGAATACGTTTGGAAAGTAATTTTTTTGTTTAAGGTCATCAAATTTTGATTTGATTGAGGCGTAGTCACTTCTTCAACATTGTCATTTGAACATGAAATTGACAATAAAGTAATGCATAGAAATAAAAGTGAAGTTTTTAAGTTTTTCATGATTATAGTTTTTAAGTTTATAATCTTTAGTATATAAAAAATATTAAGGTTGCCTAATAAATGGAATAAAAAAATAAAACCCCAAGTCAACTAAATGAATTGGGGTTTGCAAACTAAATCAAATAACTATTTATTATTGAAAATATTGAATTCAATTCCGGTTAAAATATTGAAGTTGAAAGGACTCGTTTTAATGTGATTCTGATTATTTTTAAATTGATATTTTAACATTGGTTCTAAGTTGAACTTAATTTTAAATGATTAATAGATAAAATTAAAATATTCTAATTAATCTGGTATTTATATTTGGTGCATTTTTACTTAATAGAAAAGATCCACCTGTATTAAAATTTACAGCTTTTGATTCAGATAAACTTCCTTCAGAGGAACTCCAATAGTAACCAGTAGAAAAATTACCAATTCCATTTAAGTGTAAATTAGTGTAAAGTAACTGGAGCTCTTCTAATGAAGGCATGAACCAATTTCTTTTATTAGCAATAATTTCATTTAAAGAGGAAATGGCACAAACTGTCCCATTATTAAAAGCGCTACACACACTTGGGTTTGTGAAATAATTAATTAAGTTTTTATGTCGATTTGCAATCGCTATGGTGTTTTGATGTCCAGCTCCAACAAGATCAAATTGAGCATTTACAATTTCAGAATTAATGCAACCCCATTCTTCTTGCCCAGTTAAATCATTAGGTGCAACTTCAATATAGCGCCAACCATTAGTAAATTCTCCTTTATCATAAGCAATTATTCCTCCTGCTGGTCCTACATCACCTATTTCATAATCTAATAAATTAGAACATTTTAGTTTTAGTTTTCTGGTTTGTGTTGAGGTAGATAAAGTAAGATAATCTTCATTTATATCTGCAATTCGATAATTATGATTCCAATATTGTGCAACAGCAGAAGTGCCAGCAAGATTAATATTAACATGAAGTATGTTATTTACTTTTAATACATTCCATGTGCCAACATAATTATTGTTTAAATGAAATAATGTTATGGTAAAATTTTCATTTACAAATATAACCGCACCTGCATAATCATTATTTAATTCTTCTTCTATGTATGGTATTTCATAGATACATGTTACAGGGTTTTTCAACATTCCTGAACAATAACTAATTAAATTTTGATCTTCACATGATAATAATGATTGTTTTAATTCTTCATCATTATTAATACTTATACTTGTTCCATCAGGTAGAGTCGTTTCAATAGGATAACTTATACTTATAGATTGATTTTGATTTAATTGACTCAAAAGTTGTTCAAACTGATTGTCGTTATACAATGTTATGGTCTGAATAGGATTAATATATTGATCATATTTTATCACAACCATTGGATATATAAAATCAACACATATGTTGTTTTCTATAGGATTGTCACCAATTGTAACAACATTTCTAATTAGTTTAAATAGTTCATCTTCTTTGCGAAGTGTGTCTTTTAGAATTTCTACAGGTTCATTTTCACAACTTGAAAACAGTACTATTAGAATCGCAACTGTAAGTCTTGTAAAGATTTTCATATTTTTTTCTTTATTTTATAGATGCGAAAAAAAGGAAAAGGTTGCGTGTAAAAATAAAAAAACCTTGAAAATTAGTTTTTCAAGGTTTTAAAGTATTAAAATTTTAAAGATTATGCTTTCGGAGCTTCGTCTTTTTTCTCTTCTCTTGGAGGTCTTGGTAAAAGTGCTTTTCTAGAAACTTTTTCTTTTCTAGTTTTTGGGTCAACACCTAAATACTTCACCATAAACACATCGCCCATATTAACTACGTCAGAAACATTTTCAGTTCTTTCCCAAGCTAATTCAGATACGTGTAATAAAACTTCATTTCCTGGAGCAGCAGTGTATTCTACAACAGCACCAAAATCTAACATTTTAATTACTTTCACTTCATAAGCTTCACCCATTGCTGGTTTGAAGATAATTGAGTCAATTTTAGCTAAAACTGCTGCAATTCCATCTGGATCTGTTCCAAGGATTTCAACAACACCTTGTTCGTCAACTTCGTTGATAACGATTGTACAACCAGTAACTTTTTGTAATTCTTGAATTACTTTTCCACCAGGTCCAATTAAAGCACCAATAAAGTTTCCAGGAATTGTTCTTGTGATGATTTTTGGAGCGTGTTTTTTAACATCAGCTCTTGGTGTAGCAATAGTTTCAGTGATTTTTCCTAAAATATGCATACGTCCATCACGTGCTTGACCTAACGCTTGTTCCATAATGTCGTATCTCAATCCTTCAATTTTGATATCCATTTGACAAGCAGTGATTCCATCTTTTGTTCCAGTTACTTTAAAGTCCATATCTCCTAAGTGATCTTCATCACCTAAAATATCAGAAAGAACTGCAAAATTTTGACCATCTGTAATTAATCCCATAGCAATTCCAGAAACTGGTTTTACCATTTGAACTCCAGCGTCCATCAAAGCCATTGTTCCAGCACAAACTGTAGCCATAGAAGACGAACCGTTAGATTCTAAAACTTCAGATACAATTCTAATTGTATAAGGACAATCTGCAGGAATCATGTTTTTTAAAGCACGTTGTGCTAAGTTTCCGTGACCAACTTCTCTTCTTGAAGTTCCTCTTAAAGGTTTAGCTTCTCCAGTTGAAAATGGTGGGAAATTATAATGTAAATAGAATTTTTCTTCTCCTTGTTCTGATGGTGAATCAATTTGGTTAGCTTCTCTAGATGTTCCTAAAGTAACTGTTGCCAAAGCTTGAGTTTCTCCACGTGTAAATAATGATGAACCGTGAACAGAAGGTAAATAATCAGTTTCACACCAAATTGGTCTGATTTCTGTAGTTTTTCTTCCGTCAAGACGAATTCCTAATTCAAGAATTACGTTACGAACCGCTTCTTTATTAGTTTTATAGAAATATTTAGATACTAAATCTCCGTCAGCAGCTAATTCTTCTTCTGTAAATAAAGCTTTTACTTCTTCTTTTACTTCAGCGAATGCAGCACTTCTTTCGTGTTTAGCCGAGCCTACTTTTGCGATAGCATAGATTTTATCATATGCTGCAGCTTTTACTTTTTTGTAGATTTCTTCATTTTCTTTTTCACCTTCGTAAGTACGAGTTTCTTTTTTGCCAAATGCTTCTTGTAAACGCAATTGAGCGTGAATTTGAACTTTGATAGCTTCGTGAGCAAATTTAATTGCTTCAACCATTTCTGCTTCAGAGATTTCTTTCATTTCTCCTTCAACCATCGCAACAGAATCTAAAGAAGCACCAATCATCATGTCGATGTCAGATAATTCTAATTGAGTTCTACTTGGATTGATTACAAATTTTCCGTCAACACGTGCAACACGTACTTCAGAAATTAAATTGTAAAAAGGAATGTCTGAAACTGCTAATGCTGCTGATGCTGCTAAACCTGCTAATGCATCTGGCATAACATTGTCATCATGAGACATTAATTGAATCATCACCTGAGTTTCAGCATGATAATCGTCTGGGAAAAGCGGACGTAAAACACGGTCAACAAGACGCATTGTTAATACTTCATTGTCACTTGGACGTGCTTCTCTTTTGAAAAAACCACCTGGAAAACGTCCAGCTGCTGCAAATTTTTCACGGTAATCTACCGTAAGAGGTAAAAAGTCAACTGCTGGGTTTGAAGTTCTTGCTGATACAGCTGTAGCTAAAAGCATACAGTCGCCACATCTTACAACAACCGAACCATCGGCTTGTTTTGCTAATTTACCTGTTTCGATTGTGATAGATCTTCCATCACCTAAATCGATTGTTTCTTGGGTTACTTTTGGAATCATAAAATTTAATTCGTTTAAACTATTAGGTTAGTTGTGTTGTAGTTGTTGTGTAGTAGTTGTCTGTAACCCAATGAAAAACCGAAACTTTTCTTATTTATATTCTTATAATTTATAAAACAAAAAGAGGCGCGCAAGCACCTCTTTAAGATATGTATTATTTTCTAATACCTAATTCTTTAATAATCTCACGATATCTGTTGATATCTTTTTTCTTCAAGTAGTCAAGAAGACTTCTTCTTTTACCTACTAAAAGAACTAACGAACGCTCAGTGTTGTAATCGTGACGATTTTTTTTCAAGTGCTCAGTTAAGTGAGAGATTCTAAATGTGAACAATGCGATTTGCCCTTCAGCAGATCCAGTGTTTTCAGCTTTTCCTCCGTGTTTAGCGAAGATTTCAGCTTTTGTTTCTTTACTTAAATACATTCCAATATTATATTAAATGATTATTATGTATGAAAAAGGATTTTCCTAATTCGTGTGCAAAGATAATCTTCTTTTTTGATTAGGCAAATAAAAAAGTATAGATTAGAATAATTTTGAAACTTCTTGATTTACAAATTCTAAAAAACGTTCGTCTTTTTCTGTAAATGGGTTAATCACATGACTATCAATGTCTATTTGTCCAATATTGATTCCGTTTACAAACAACGGAACTACAATTTCAGACTTAACTGTAAAGCTACAAGCAATATAATTATCTTGAGCTGCAACATCTGGAACTACAAAATTGGCATTCGATTCTGCTACTTGACCACATATTCCTTTTCCGAATGGAATTACAGTATGATCTGTTTCGGCACCAACATAAGGTCCAAGATGTAAAGTTTTGTTCTCGTGATTGGCAAAGTAAAATCCAACCCAATTATAATAATCAACATTATCTGATAAAAATTGGCAAAGATTTTTAAGTTTTTCATCTCTATCAGCATTTTCACTTGACAGAATGCTAATCACTTCTGGTTTTAATTCATCAAATTTCATATTCTATTTTTTTTGCAAAAGTAACCAATGCAATTTCTTACTTTTACCTAAAATTTGTTAAAAATTATATTTTGAAAGAATACATTATTCAGTTTAAACCATTTTTAGTTTTCTTAACTAAGTTTTTGCTCTCCTATTTGGTATTGACGCTATTGTATCAAAGTTATTTAAATCAATTTGATCAAAAGAATTTTGAGGTAGATAAAATTACACAAATTGTCGCTAATCAATCTCAAATGTTGCTTTCAGTTTTTGATGATAATTCCTATACCATGCCCAATTTGAAAGAAGCAAGTGTAAAACTTTTTTATCATGATAAATGGGTTGCAAGAATAATTGAAGGTTGTAATGCGGTGAGTGTGATAATTTTGTTTATCAGTTTTGTCATTGCATTTACTGGAAAATTTAAGCAAACATTGACTTTTATAATTATTGGAACAATAATAATTCACCTGTTTAATGTATTGCGAATTGCATTGCTTTGTATGGCAATATTTCACTTTCCAGAGTATGAGCATATTCTTCATGGTGTAATCTTTCCACTATTTATTTACGGAATTGTTTTTTTACTTTGGGTGATTTGGGTTAATAAATATTCTTCTTATGCTACAAAATCTATTGAAAAATAAGCTGAAGTTATCAGCTGTTTTGTTTTTGATTATTCTTCTAATTGCCATTAGGGCATTTGAAGACACAATTTTTTATGATCCATTTTTAGATTATTTTAAATTGAATTATAATAATCTACCATTGCCTAAAATTGATGTAATAAAATTATTTTTTAGTTTAGGATTTAGATTTTATTTAAACTCCATTATTTCTTTGGGATTACTTCGGTTGATTTTTAATGATGCAAAAATCATTAAGTTTTCCATTTTTCTGTATTCTATTTTTGGAATCATTTTAATGGTAAGTTTCTTTTTTGTTCTATTAAAATTTGGAGAAACTAACAAAATGAATCTTTTTTACATTAGAAGATTTATTATTCAACCTATTTTTATAATGCTCTTTATTCCAGCTTTTTATTATCAGAAGAAAATGAATCAGAATTTGCCTTGATTTTTCTCAAACTTTTGAATTGTAAACTTTTAACAAACTTTTAAAGATAATTATCTACTATTGATTAACTTTGTACCATGCAAATAAAGAAGCACATAGCGTTACTTTTAGCTTTCTTCCTGTTGATTTCCAATTCAGGATTGGCTTTTAATGTGCATTATTGTGGCGAGAAAATAGCGGCAATATCTTCTGTGTTTTCTGATGAGGAAGTTTGCGAGATGCTTATAAAAGAGGAAAAATCTTGTTGCGCAAAAAAAGAAGTAACACACAAAAAATGTTGTTCAGATAAAGAATTAAATCTTAAAGACAACTCTGAAAAATTTGCTTTCAAATCAATTTCTTTTGATTTTGATATGTTTTTTTATACAACTTCTTTCAAACAAATTTATTTTGAGTCAGTTGAAAGTCGTATAAAATTGCAACAACTTACTTATTATTGTGATGCAAATGCGCCGCCATTGTATCAACTCTATTGTCAATACACTTTTTACGCTTGATTTAATCTGAATTCAGTTCAGATTCTCGACCTCTTTGAGAATCAAATAGAATTTATATTAATCATTTTCAGTGTCTAACGATGCTGAAATAAATTCAGCATAAAATGAAAAAAATAACATTATTCCTAGTGTTGTTTGTTTTTGCTACTACATTTTCACAAGAAAAATTAGACGAAGTAAAAATTGATATCAAGCAAAAAGGAATAAAAAAATCACTTACAAAAACAGCCAATACTTCTGTAGTTACAAGTAAAGAATTGCTTAAAGCAGCTTGTTGTAATTTGGCAGAAAGCTTTGAAACCAATCCATCAATTGATGTGAATTTTTCTGATGCTTTGACTGGAACCAAACAGATAAAAATGTTAGGTTTAACTTCACCATATTTAATGATTACAGAGGAAAACATTCCTTCAGTAAGAGGTGCTTCACAGGCTTATGGTTTGTCATTTACGCCAGGAACTTGGGTAGAAAGTATTCAAATTACAAAAGGCGCCGGAAGTATTGTTAACGGATACGAAAGTATTTCAGGACAGATTAACACAGAACTTATTAAGCCATTAAATGATATACCTTTCTTCTTTAATGCTTATGGATCTACCGATTCAAGATATGAGGTAAACACTCATTTTAATAAAAAACTTTCAGACAAATTAGCTACTAGTTTATATATTCATGGTAACACAAGAGTTGCTAAAAATGACATGAATGATGATGAGTTTTTAGATAATCCACTTGGGAAACAAATTAATTTAGTTAATAGATGGCAATATGCAAATGCTGAAACAGGCTGGGTGTCTTTTGTTAATTATAAATTTATGAAAGATGAAAAGCAATCTGGAACTGTAGACTTTAATCCCGATGTTGATAAATTAACTACAAATCATTGGGGCTCAGAAATTAATACAGAACGTTTTGATTTATCTACTAAAATTGGATATATATTTAAGGATATGCCTTATCAAAGCATTGGTTTTCAAAATGCTTTTAGTAGTCATAATCAGCAATCGTATTTTGGATTAAATCAGTATGATATAAAACAACAAAGCTATTATTCAAATTTGATTTTCAATTCGATTATTAATAATACTATGCACAAGTTTGCGACTGGTTTAAATTTCACTTATGACAAATATTCTGAATTTGTGAACTTATCTGATGTGAGTCGAATTGATAATTCGGTTGGTGCTTTCTTCGAATATACTTTTGATAACAATAACAAGTTTAGTTATGTTTTAGGAGGACGATTTGATTATCACAATAGGTTAGGAGCTTTTTTTACCCCAAGATTACATGTTAGGTATAATCCATGGGAAAAATCTGTTCTTAGATTTTCTGCAGGAAGAGGAAAGAGAGCTGCAAATATTTATGCCGAAAATCAACAACTTTTTGCAAGTTCAAGACTTTTCTCAATACTTGATACTGATGGTAAAATATATGGGTTAGATCCAGAGATAGCCTGGAACTATGGTGTAAGTTTTACTCAAAATTTTATTTTATTTGGCAAAAGTGCCGATATGACATTAGACTTTTATCGAACAGATTTTCAAAATCAAGTCATTGTTGATGTAATGCAAAGTTCTCAAGAGGTGTTGTTTTATAATTTAAGAGGAAATTCTTACGCAAATAGTTTACAAATAGATTTTAACTATGAAATCATTAAGCATTTCAATTTGAGAACAGCTTATAAGTATTATGATATATCTACCGATTATTTGTCTGGTAGTTTTCAAAGACCACTTCAGGCAAAACATAGGTTTTTTAGTAATTTAGAATATGAAACTCATATTAGTAATGAAGGCCAACAATGGCGATTTGACGCAACATTTAATTGGTTAGGAAAACAACAGCTTCCTACCACATCTAGTAATCCAGTTGGAGATGTTTTTCCAGAGTTTTCTCCGTCATTTTCTACATTAAACTTGCAAATAACAGTACAGCAATCTAAAAACTTTGAAATGTATTTCGGTGGTGAAAATATTGGAAATTATCGTCAAACGAATGCGATTTTAGGTAAAAATAATCCGTTTGGAATGTATTTTGATACTTCTGTAGTGTATGCTCCAATTTTTGGACAAATGTTTTATGCCGGATTAAGATTTAAAATAAAATAATTATAAAAAATATTAAATTATGAAGAACATATTAATTGGAATGATGTTACTATTTGTAACGCTTTCAACACAAGCTCAAGACAAAAAAAATAAAAATGCCAAATACGATATTGAGGTAGGAGGGAATTGCGATATATGCAAAAAAAGAATTGAGAAGGCAGCATTTTCTGTAAAAGGTGTTAAAAGTGCCGATTATCATTTAGATGATAATACATTGCATTTAATAATTAATGAAGAAAAATGTTCAATTTTAGATATTAAAAAAGCGATTGCTAGTGTTGGTCACGATACCGATGAAGTAAAAGCTGCTGATAAGGATTATGAAAGTCTTCATGGGTGTTGTCATTATGAAAGAAAATAGCTTTAAAAACTCCTTAAGAAATTAGGGAGTTTTTATTTTGTATTTTTCAGAATGTATAAAGAATGATGATTATGTTATATTTAAGTCAAAAAAGCGAATAAGATTGTCTCTTAAATAAATAATCGCTACTTTCACGTGCTCAAAATAAACTAACTTATTTATTACATTTTATGAATGATTTTGATTGGAAACAACTACTTAACCCAGAATTTTATATTCTATTAGAATTTGGTGGAATAAAAATAGGTCTTTACGTTGTTTTATTTATAGTATTTGCCGAAACCGGACTATTAGCAGGATTCTTTTTGCCTGGAGACAGTTTGCTTTTCTTATGTGGAATTTACAGTCAGTTGTTGATGAAAGAATTATCAACTGGAAGTGATTTTCTGGATGTTTCTTTTTTAGCAGCTTTAGTTTCAGTAATGGGAATTGTAGGAAACATGGTAGGTTATTGGTTTGGAAAGAAGAGTGGGAGTTATTTATTTAAAAGAGAAGATAGTTTCTTTTTTAAGAAAAAATATTTGTTTCAATCAAAAGATTTTTTTGATAAATACGGAACAAAAGCAATTGTCTTTGCAAGATTTTTACCAGTTGTAAGAACGTTTGCTCCTGTAGTAGCTGGAATTGTAGAAATGGAAAAAAAGAAGTTCATGTTTTACAATATTTTGGGTTCACTGCTTTGGTCGTTCACAATGATTTTTGCAGGTCATTATTTGTATGAATTGTTCTTATCACAGTTTAATATTGATTTAAAACATTACATAGAATATATTGTAATTGGGATAGTTTTAGTAACAACAATTCCAGTCTTAATGAAATTTTTGAAAAAGAGAAATTAAATTTATCAAATAAAAAAATCCGTCAAGTTCTTCAACAAGACGGATTTTTTATTTTTATCACTTCGCACTTCGTATTTTGTACTTCGTACTTATAAATTACATCATTCCTGGCATTCCTCCACCCATTGGCATTCCACCACCGGCGTTTTCTTCTTTGATGTCGATTAATGCACATTCAGTAGTAAGAATCATTCCAGCAACAGAAGCAGCGTTTTCAAGAGCTACACGAGTTACTTTTTTAGGATCAATAATTCCAGCTTTTAGCATGTCTACGTATTCGTCAGTTTTAGCATTATAACCAAAATCACCTTTTCCTTCAGAAACTTTTGCTACTACTACAGAACCTTCAAGTCCAGCATTTTCAACAATAGTTCTCAATGGCGATTCAACAGCACGGAAAACAATTTGAATTCCAGTAGCTTCATCAGCATTATCAGCTTTAATTGATGCTAAAGAAGCTTTTGCTCTTAATAAAGCAACACCTCCACCAGCAACAATACCTTCTTCTACAGCAGCACGAGTTGCGTGTAAAGCATCATCAACTCTGTCTTTTTTCTCTTTCATTTCAACTTCAGAAGCTGCACCTACATAAAGAACTGCAACTCCACCAGCCAATTTAGCCAAACGTTCTTGCAATTTTTCTCTATCATAATCAGAAGTTGTAGTTTCCATCTGACCTTTGATTTGATTTACTCTGTTTTTGATTAAATCAGCATTTCCAGCACCATTTACAATCGTTGTATTGTCTTTATCAATTGCAATTTTTTCGGCTGTTCCTAGCATTTCTAATGTTGCATTTTCAAGTGTGTAACCACTTTCTTCTGCAATTACAGTTCCACCAGTTAAGATGGCAATATCTTCAAGCATTGCTTTTCTTCTATCACCAAAACCTGGAGCTTTTACAGCTGCGATTTTTAAGGCACCACGCAATTTGTTTACTACCAAAGTTGATAATGCTTCTCCATCAACATCTTCAGCAATAATTAATAATGGTTTTCCAGATTGAGCAACTGGTTCTAATACAGGAAGTAATTCTTTAAGAGAAGATACTTTTTTATCGTATAAAAGAATGTAAGGATTTTCTAATTCTACATTCATTTTCTCTGGATTGGTAACAAAATATGGAGATAAATAGCCTCTGTCAAATTGCATTCCTTCTACAACATCAACATAAGTCTCTGTTCCTTTTGCTTCTTCAACAGTGATTACACCTTCTTTTCCAACTTTTCCAAAAGCTGTAGCGATTAAATCACCAATAACTTCATCGTTATTAGCAGAAATAGAGGCAACTTGTTTTATTTTTTCAGAAGAAGAACCAACTTCTTGAGCTTGTTTTCCTAAATCAGCAACAATTGCTTCAACTGCTTTATCAATTCCTCTTTTTAAATCCATTGGATTTGCTCCAGCCGCAACGTTTTTCAATCCTTCTTTTACAATTGCTTGTGCTAAAACGGTTGCAGTTGTTGTTCCATCTCCAGCTAAATCGTTAGTTTTTGAAGCTACTTCTTTAACCATTTGTGCGCCCATATTTTCTAAAGGGTCTTTTAACTCAACTTCTTTTGCTACAGAAACACCATCTTTAGTTACTGTTGGTCCACCAAATGATTTTGAAATAATTACATTTCTTCCTTTTGGTCCAAGTGTTACTTTTACTGCATTTGCCAATGCATCAACACCACGTTTTAAACCATCACGTGCTTCAATATCGAATTTTATATCTTTTGCCATTTTATTTTATTTTTAAAAACTTAATACTTTGTATTTCTAACTTCGTACCTCTTACTTTTAAATTATTGCAAGAATATCATCTTCTCTCATGATTAGATAATCTTTTCCATCAAGTTTTAAATCGGTTCCTGCGTATTTGCCGTAAAGAACAGTGTCACCAACTTTTACAGTCATTGGCTCGTCTTTTTTTCCGTTTCCAACTGCAACAACAGTTCCTTTTTGAGGTTTTTCTTTTATTGTGTCTGGAATATGGATTCCTGACGCAGTGATGGTTTCAGCAGCAATTGGCTCTACTAAAACTCGGTCTGAAAGCGGTTTAATGTTTAATGCCATAATTCGTATATTTTATATTAATTAAAATTTTAAGATTGCTATTTTATAGTCAGAAATTGTGCCATTGGTTAAAAACTGACAATTTTTCAGCGAAGGTAATGAAAGTTGACAGATTGTAAGATGATTTTATTGTGGTTTAATCTTGACAATTTAATTATATGAAAAATGTAAATAATGATTTTTACTAAAGTTTATGCAAAAAAAAATCCCGACTTCGTTTTTGGTACGAGACGGGATTTTTTTATAATACTATATTTCTTATTTTTTCACTGGAGTTGCAGGTGTAGCTTCAGGTTTTGTAGCAGTTGTAGTAGTGCTAGCGGCTGGAGTTTCTGCTTTGTCAGTTTTAGGAGCTTCTGTTTGTGGTGCAGCTGGTTCAATTAAACTTTTGTTATCGCTTAAAGTTCCTGTGAAACTTAAACTAGATAATAAAACTAATGTGATTAATGATCCTGCTAATACCCATGTACTTTTGTCTAAAAAGTCTGTTGTTTTTTGTACACCACCTAATTGTTGTGAACCTCCAATAGCTGAAGATAAACCACCACCTTTAGGGTTTTGTACCATGATTACTATGATTAATAAGAAACAAACGATTGTTATTAATACTAAAAAAATTGAAAATGTGCTCATTGCTTAACTATTATTGTTTTGTTGTAAATTCTTAATATCCGAAATTCGGTCTGCAAAGAAACTACTTTTTTCTGGATATTTCAAAATTAATATTTCATATGCTTGAATTGCTTTCTGATATTTTTTTTGCTCTAAGTAAACTTTTGCCAAAGTTTCAGTCATTAAATAGGATTTATCCTCTGTAACAGGTATTGATATTACTGAATTACTTTCTTTATTTACAGGTGGTATTTTTGGATTTGATTCAATAAATTTATCTATCATTTCCAACTTTTTCTTCCTAACAATTTCTGCTTCTGTTGGTGTTTCTTTTCTTTCAATTGGTTTCAATCTTGAAAGTTGTAACCATTCTTGAAACGAATGTTTTTCTTCTTTTGTGAACTCTAAAGGTTTTCCAATCTCTAATTTTTCTTTAATATTTTCCTCTTCAGGAGATGCTTTAGCAATTGATGATAATATAGATTGCTCTAAAGAATTTACAGATTCAGATGTGCTTGAATATTCAACAATTTCACTGCCAACTACATCAATATTTAATAATTCGGCAACTTTTTGGTCATATAAACCATTTTGAACTGTTACAAAATTGTCTGATGTTATAAAATCAAACAGAATAGTTCTATCTGTAGTAAATGCTGCTGCTACCTTTAAGGCATAATTATATTTAAAACTGTCTTGATTGTACAAATGTTTTAATCGCAAAACTCGAGCACTTTGAAAATAAGGAAATTCCTCAATAATTTTTTCCAAAGCAATATTGTGTCGCTCATTAATGGCGTCGGGTTTGTTGATTAGGTAGGTGTAGTCAGTTAAGTTCAATTTTGTCGGTTTTCAAGGTGAGTTTTCAGTTTTCAGTTTGTGATTGTAAATTTATAAATTTAAATTCTAACTGTTACTGGATACTGCTAACTATAATTTTACCATTTAGCAAGAGATTCATTAAAAATGTCTTGTGTAATTCTGGTGAAGATTTCATCTAATAGAGTGTTTAATCTTGCGCCTGTTGGGTTTTCTGAGGCATCAAAATCAACAAAAAAAGAAAAAGTCTTTTCAAAATTATCAGCTTCTTTGTTTTTATTTACAAATCTAACATTAACCGTAAGGGAAAGTCTACTTTGTGCCGCTTTTTGGTCGGCAGTAGCAGTCATTGGTGTAATACTATATTGTGTAATTTCACCTTCATAAAGTAAATCACCACTAGTATTAGTTAGATTTAAGTTAGTTTGGTTTTGTAATATTTCTTGTAATTTGATAGTAAAAGTTCTTTCAATTCCCGGTTCAATTAATGGTGCATTATTTTGAAAATAGTTTACTTGAACAGTTTTTGCGTCAATTGGCCCAGTACCAGTGAAATTGTAGGGTCCACAACTATTTAAAGTTAGTGCAACAAGAAGGAATACTATGTATTTTAGTTTATTCATCAGAATTTAAAAAGCCAAAGATATATTTTTTTATTTCAATAATTGTTAATCCTATTATAATGAATTACAAATCATATTGTTTGATTTTTCGATATAAAGTTCGTTCAGAAATTCCCAATTCATCTGCTGCAGCTTTTCTTTTTCCTTTGTTTTTTTCTAAAGATTTTTTGATGAGCTCAATTTCTTTTTGTTCCAATTTCAAAATTTCTTCTTCTTCAACAGTTTCTGCAAATAAGTAGTTGTTGTCATCTTCGTCATCTTCAAATTCTTCTTGCTCAACTTCTTCTGCTTTTGGAATTATTGTATTTCGCGGTTGATCTTCAAAAAACGTTTCTTCATCAGATTTCCCATATACTTTTTGAATCAAATTTGGATTGATATCTTGAACTTTTGCTCCATTTTTCATCAATTCTAAAGTCAATTTTTTCAAATCATTCAAATCACTTTTCATATCAAAAAGCACTTTGTACAAAATATCTCTTTCCGTAGAAAAATCATTTTCAGCTTTTTTTCCACCAATAACACTCGGTAATTGACTTCCTTCTTGTGGTAAATAAGACATCAAGGTTTGAAGCGAAATATCTCTTTTGGTTTCTAAAACCGATATTTGTTCAGCTGAATTTCGCAACTGACGAATATTGCCACCCCAACGATAATTTAGCAAATATTTTACAGCATCATCATTTAGTTTTATGGCTGGCATTTTGTATTTGTGTGCAAAATCGGAAGCAAATTTTCTAAACAACAAATGAATATCATCTTTTCGTTCACGCAATGGTGGAAGTCCAATTTCAACAGTGCTCAAACGATAATATAAATCTTCACGAAATTTTCCTTTTTCGATGGCGTCAAACATATTAACGTTAGTTGCAGCTACAATTCTAACATTCGTTTTTTGAACTTGTGATGAACCTACTTTTATAAACTCACCATTTTCTAAGACACGTAACAAACGAACTTGAGTGGTTAAAGGTAGTTCACCAACTTCATCAAGGAAAATGGTTCCGCCATCAGCAACTTCAAAATAACCTTCACGCGTTCCTGTTGCGCCAGTAAACGATCCTTTTTCGTGTCCAAAAAGCTCACTATCAATAGTTCCTTCTGGGATTGCTCCACAGTTTACAGCGATGTATTTTCCATGTTTTCTATGTGAAAGTGAATGGATTATCTTTGGAATACTTTCTTTCCCAACGCCACTTTCTCCAACTACCAACACCGAAATATCAGTAGGAGCAACCTGAATGGCTTTTTCTACCGCACGATTGAGCTTTGGATCATTTCCAATAATTTCAAATCGTTGTTTTATAGATTGTACTGTTTCCATTTATGCTGAATTTATTTCAGTATCTTTTGTTTTTAATTCATTTCACTATAACCTACCGCTTCGCCAATCAAAGTTCCACTAGTGCAATTAGTAATTTTTACATTCACAAAATCACCTACTTTATAATGCTCTTTTGGAAAAACAACTGTTATGCTTTGTGAATTTCTTCCAGATAAATCATTCTCCGATTTTTTAGAGGTTTTTTCAACCAAAACTTCTACGGTTTGACCTAAAAACTCTTGTGTTCTAAAAGCACTGTGAATTCTTTGAGCATCAACTATTTCTTGTAATCTTCTTGCTTTGATTTCTTCAGCAACATCGTCTTCCAGTTTTCTTCCTGCCAAAGTTCCAGGACGTTCAGAATACGAATACATATATCCAAAACTGTATTTTACATATTCCATTAATGATAACGTATCTTGATGATCTTCCTCAGTTTCTGTTGGAAAACCAGCAATCATATCTTGTGTAATACAAACATTCGGGATAATTGATTTTATATTGTCTATCAACTTCATATATTCTTCACGTGTGTGAAGTCGATTCATTTCCTTCAATATTCTATTACTTCCAGATTGAACTGGTAAATGAATATGTTTACAAATATTTGGATATTTTGCAATTACATGAAGCACTTCTTCATGCATATCTTGAGGATTTGAAGTCGAAAAACGAATTCGCATTTTAGGAAAACCAATAGCCACCATTTCTAACAACTGTTCAAATTTAACTGCAGTTGCTTGTTGCATTTCGGTTGCTTTATCAAAATCTTTTTTCAATCCGCCACCATACCAAAGGTAACTGTCCACATTCTGTCCTAAAAGTGTAATTTCTTTATAACCTGTATCCCAAAGTTGCTGAATTTCTGTCATAATACTTTGAGGTTCACGACTTCTTTCACGACCGCGAGTAAATGGCACAACGCAAAACGTACACATATTATCGCAACCACGAGTAATCGAAACAAACGCCGAAACACCATTTGAATTCAATCTCACAGGCGAAATGTCACCATAAGTTTCTTCTTTAGATAAAATTACATTAATAGCATCGCGACCATCTTCAATTTCGGCTAGTAAATTTGGTAAATCTTTGTAAGCATCTGGACCAACAACCATATCAACAATTTTCTCTTGTTCTAGAAATTGCTCTTTCAATCGTTCTGCCATACAACCCAAAACACCAACTTTCATCTTTGGATTGATGTCACGTTTTACGGCATTGTATTTTTCTAAACGTTTTCTTACCGTTTGTTCGGCTTTATCACGAATAGAACAGGTGTTTACTAAAACCAAATCGGCTTCTTCTAATATTTGAGTAGTATTATAACCTTCATTTGTAAGTATAGAAGCTACAATTTCACTATCAGAAAAATTCATAGCGCAACCATAACTTTCAATATAAAGTTTCTTTGTGTTTTCGGGTTTATTCTCAAGAACTAAACTTTGTCCTTGTACTTTTTCATCAATTTCTTTTTCCATAAAATAATCTTCGATTGAATCGGACTACAAAGATAATACTAAATTACAAAATCTGACAAGATGGCAGATAATGTTTAACATTCTTTTATTAAGGAGCGACTCGTTTGGGCTTTATCAGTAATCCATATTCCTGCTTTTCGTTGCAATCTTTTCTTTTGTTGCCTTCGAGTTTGCCTCAGGCAACAAATGAAAAGGATATCCATTCCAAATGTGAAACATTCACTGAACTTCGTTATAAATCAAACATTTTGTGAGGTAATCAGGGCTAAATTTAATTCCATTTTAATGCTTGTAATTTTTAAAAATGATTACAAAAACTAAAAATTTAAAAAAAACCTATACTTTTGCCGAACAAACAAAATACATAATGGCAAAGAATTTAGTTATAGTAGAGTCACCAGCAAAGGCAAAAACCATCGAGAAATTTCTTGGAGCAGACTACCAAGTAGAATCAAGTTATGGTCACATTGCCGACTTGCCTTCCAAAGAAATAGGAGTAGATGTCGAAAACGGATTCAAGCCAAAGTACGAAGTTTCAGCTGATAAAAAAGCACTTGTTACAAAGCTTAGAGGTTTAGCTAAAAATGCCGATATGGTTTGGTTAGCTTCCGATGAGGACCGCGAAGGAGAAGCAATTTCTTGGCATTTATCAGAAGAATTAAAATTAGATAAAAACAAAACTAAAAGAATTGTTTTTCATGAGATTACCAAAAATGCCATTCTAAAAGCTATCGATAATCCGAGAGAAATTGATTATAATTTAGTAAATGCTCAACAAGCTCGTAGAGTTTTAGATAGATTAGTAGGTTACGAATTATCGCCAGTTTTATGGCGTAAAATTAAAGGTGGATTATCTGCAGGTCGTGTGCAATCAGTTTCTGTGAGATTAATTGTAGAACGCGAAAGAGAAATTCAAAATTTCAAACCAGTTGCAAGTTATTCTGTAGTGGCAGAATTTGTAAACGAAGCCGGAAGAGCATTTAAAGCCAAACTTCCAAAGAATTTTAATACGAAAAAAGAAGCTGAAGATTTTTTAAGCAAAAACATCGGTTCTAATTATAAAGTAGGCGATTTGGAAACAAAACCTACTAAAAAATCTCCAACAGGACCATTTACAACATCAACACTTCAACAAGAAGCAGCTCGTAAATTATATCTTCCAGTTGGAATTACCATGCAATTAGCACAACGTTTATACGAAGCCGGATTGATTACATATATGAGAACGGATAGTGTGAATCTTTCTAAAGAAGCTATGGATGCTGCTCAAGCGGAAATTATTAAATCTTACGGAAAAGAGTTTTCAAAACCAAGAACGTTTACTAATAAAAGTAAAGGAGCACAAGAAGCTCACGAGGCAATTCGTCCAACGGATATGTCGCGTCATACAGTAAATATCGATAGAGATCAAGCGCGTTTATATGATTTAATTTGGAAAAGAACATTAGCGTCTCAAATGAGTGATGCCGAATTGGAACGTACCAATGTAAAAATTGAAGCAAACAATCATTCAGAAGTTTTTACAGCTTCTGGAGAAGTAATCAAGTTTGAAGGTTTCTTGAAAGTATATCTTGAAGGAAATGATGAGGATGAAGAAGAACAAGAAGGAATGTTGCCAGCAATGAAAGTCAATGAAAAATTGAGTAATAATTACATCACAGCTACAGAACGATATTCTCGTCCGCCAAGTCGTTATACAGAAGCTTCTTTGGTTAAAAAACTGGAAGAATTAGGAATTGGTCGTCCATCAACTTATGCACCAACTATTTCTACTATCATCAATAGAAGTTATGTAGAAAAAGGAACTCTTGAAGGTCAAGAACGAAAATATACACAATTGACATTGCAATCTGGAAAAGTATCGGATGTAATTTTAAAAGAAAATACAGGTTCAGACAAAGGAAAATTAGTTCCAACAGATATAGGAAATATTGTAACAGACTTCTTGGTTAAGAACTTTGAAAAAATATTAGATTATAATTTCACTGCCAAAGTGGAACAAGATTTTGACGAAATTGCAGAAGGAAACATCAATTGGACAACAATGATGCAAGAGTTTTATGATAAATTCCATCCAAATGTAAAAGATGTCGAAGCTAATGCAGACAGAGAAAGTGGAGAGCGAATCTTAGGAAAACATCCAGAATCTGGTAAGACGGTTTTGGTTCGTTTAGGTAAATTTGGTGCTATGGCTCAAATTGGAGATAGCGATGATGAAGATAAGAAATTTGCAAGTTTACGTCCAGAACAAAATATCGGAAACATTACTTTGGAAGAAGCATTGAATTTGTTTTTACTTCCAAAAGTATTAGGAACTTATAAAGGTGAAGAGGTTGAAGTAAGTTTAGGTCGTTTTGGACCGTTTGTACGTTTTGGAAAAGTGTTTGTTTCACTTCCAAAAGGAGAAGAGCCACTTGATGTTGATTTAGAAAGAGCAAAGGTTTTAATTGATGAAAAAACACAAGCTGATGCGCCAATAGCTGTTTACAAAGGCGAAGGTGTTCAGAAAGGAACAGGAAGATTCGGACCTTTTATTAAATGGAATGGAATTTTCATCAACGTTTCTAAAAAATATAATTTCGATAATTTATCTCAAAATGATATTGAAGAATTAATCGAAGACAAACTTCAAAAGAACATAGATAAAGTAATCCACAATTGGGAAGCTGAAGGAATTTTGGTTCAAAAAGCTCGTTGGGGAAGAAGTGAAATTACTAAAGGTAAAATCAAAATTGAATTGAGTAAAGATGTTGATGCTTCAAAATTGACTTTAGCTGAAGTTCAAGAAATGATTGCTAAAAAAACACCTGCAAAAAAACCTGCAGCTAAAAAAGCACCAGCCAAAAAAACAACTACCAAAAAGAAATAATAAATGGAATTCGATTTTCTTGCACCTATAGATAATGATTTGATAATTGATATTATGCAATTGTCATCTCAGCATTTGTCTAGTAAAGTTGTGTTTCATACTGAAGCTGAATTTCCAGATATTTCAAAAGTTAATATTGCTATAATTGGTGTTCTTGAAAATCGTGGAAAAGATTCGAAAGAAGTTGATTTATCTAATGTAAGAAGAGAATTATATAGCTTATTTCCTGGTAATTGGAGTAAAACTATTGCTGATTTAGGTGATATTCTAGCTGGAAATTCTTCTGATGACACTTATTTTGCATTGCAAAAAGTAGTTTCTAAACTAATCAAGAATAAAGTTATTCCTATTGTTATTGGTGGTTCACAAGATTTAACCTATGCAATGTATCGTGGATATGATGATTTAGAACAAATGGTGAATTTGGTTTCTATTGATAATAAATTCGATTTAGGAAAACAAGAAACTTTAATTAGCTCAGAGTCTTATTTGTCTAAAATAATTATTGAAGAGCCAAATAATCTTTTCAACTATAGTAATATTGGCTATCAAACCTATTACAACTCGCAAGAAGAAATAGATTTGATGGAGAAATTATTCTTTGATGCTTATCGTTTAGGAGAAGTTTGTAATAATATAGCTATAGCAGAACCAGTTTTTCGTGATGCCGATTTAGTAAGTTTCGATTTAACTTCTGTAAAATCATCTGATTCAGGAAATTTCACCAATTTTCAGCCAAATGGTTTTAATGGTAAAGAAATATGTTCTTTGTCTAGATATGCTGGAATTAGCGATAAAGTTTCGTGTTTAGGGATTTTTAATCACAATGATACTAAGCAAGAATCAGTTTTAATTGCTCAAGTAATTTGGTATTTTATTGAAGGTATACATTATCGTTCTAATGAGTATCCATTTGGAAGTAAAGAAAATTACATAAAATATACAGTTCCTTTTGAAGATGAGGATATTGTGTTTTTTAAAAGTGATAAAACCGAACGTTGGTGGATAGAAATACCATTTTTTGCAAATACTCACAATAAATTAAAAAAGAATACGTTATTACCATGTTCTCACGAAGATTATTTGGCAGCTTGCAACCAAGAGTTTCCTGAGCGTTGGTGGAAAGCACAACGTAAGAGCATTTTATAAGAGCTTTTGTAAATAAAAATCTTATAAAATCTTATAAACATAAAATTTGTAAGAAAAAATATATAAAAACAACAAAAAAGCGTTAATAAACGCAATTATTTGCATTTTATCGATGATTTTATTTTGTCAATAAATATATAATTGTATTTTTGGTCAAGAAAATAAAATTTTAAGATATAAATAATTGTTTTTTTCAAAAATAATAGATAGGTTTACGCCCTTAAAATAAGAATACATAATTAACCCAAATTAATATGAAGAAGTTCATTGCATTTGCATCTGTTTTAACACTACTAGTTAGCTGTGGTAAGTCTAACGACAAAGGAGAATTAGTAGGAGTAAAAGGAAAAAAATGGCATCCAGAAAAACCATACGGAATGACTTTAGTTCCAGGTGGTGCTTTTATTATGGGTAAATCAGATGATGATTTAGCTAATGTTCAAGATGCTCCAACTAAAACAGTAACTGTTAGATCATTCTATATGGATGAAACAGAAATAACTAATAGCGAGTACCGTCAATTCGTTGAATGGGTTAAAGACTCTATCATTAGAGTGCGTTTAGCTATTCTTGCTGATGAAGTTGGTCAAAAACCAGGTTCAGGTAAAGGTGGAAAAAATGCAGGTAGCATTGGTGATTTCGCTTTTGCAGATCAAGATCCAGCTAAAATGACTCCATACGATAAGTATATGTATGAGAATTATTATAGCGTAGGAACTACTGATGATCCTTATGCTGGAAGAAGATTAAATAAAAAGACAAAATTAATTACTGATACAAAAAAATATCCAGACGAATATTATGTAGAGGTAATGGATACAATGTATTTGCCAGTTGCTGAATCATTCAATGGTTTAAGAACAATTGATGTTGATAAATTAAAATTCCACTATTCATGGATGGACATCCAAGCAGCAGCTAAAGCTAAAGTTGGAAAAAGAAGTAAATTTATCAAAACTGAAAATACTAAAGTTTATCCTGATACAACAACTTGGATTAAAGATTTCTCTTACTCATATAACGAGCCAATGCATAACGATTATTTTTGGCACCAAGCTTATGGAGATTATCCTGTAGTTGGAGTTAACTGGAAACAAGCAAAAGCATTTTGTGCTTGGAGAACGTTGAACAAAAATATTTACGTTAAAAAGAAAAAAGGAAGAGATTTGATTAACTCATTCCGTTTACCAACAGAAGCAGAATGGGAATATGCTGCTCGTGGTGGTCTTGAATCAGGTAATTATCCTTGGGGAGGTCCTTATACTAAAAATGACAGAGGATGTTTCATGGCTAACTTCAAACCTAATCGTGGAGATTATGCAGCAGACCAGTCGTTATATACTGTAGAAGCTAAATCGTATGAGCCAAATGGATACAACCTTTACAATATGTCAGGAAACGTATCAGAGTGGACAGATTCTTCTTATGATGCATCAGCTTACGAATATGTTTCAACAATGAATCCAAATGTTCCAGATACTTCAAACAAACGTAAAGTTGTTAGAGGAGGTTCTTGGAAAGATGTTGCTTACTTCTTACAAGTAGGAACTAGAGATTTCGAATATCAAGATACTGCTAGAAGCTACATTGGTTTCAGAACAGTTCAAGATTACATGGGAACTCAAACAACCGGAAACGGAAAGATTAAAAGATAAATTGTATTTTAACTAACTTAATTATATTAAACTTAACTAACTAAATTATTATTATTATGGGATTATTATCACCTAAAGTTATGAATTTCGCCTATGGTATGGGTGCAGCAGTTGTAATTGTTGGAGCATTATTTAAAATCGCTCACTTTGAATTAGGACCTTTAACAGGTACTGTGATGTTAACAATTGGATTATTAACAGAAGCATTAATTTTTGCTTTATCTGCATTTGAAACGCCACCAGCAGAATTAGATTGGTCATTAGTTTATCCTGAATTAGCAGGTGGACAAGCACAACCAAAATCAGCTAAAAAAGAAGATCCAAAAGAAGCACAAGGTTTGCTTTCTCAAAAATTAGATAATATGTTGAAAGAAGCTAAAATCGATGGTGAATTGATGGCTAGCTTAGGAAATAGCATTAAAAACTTTGAAGGTGCTGCAAAATCAATTTCTCCAACTGTAGACGCTATGGCTGGTCAAAAGAAATATGCAGAAGAAATGGGTAAAGCTGCTGCTCAAATGGAAGCTTTAAATGGTTTATACCAATCTCAATTACAAAGCGCTGAAAGAAATGCACAAATCAATAACGAAGTTGCTGAAAACAACTTAAAATTAAAAGACCAAATGCAATCATTAACTTCTAACTTATCTACATTAAACAATGTATATGGTGGAATGTTATCTGCAATGAGTAATAAAGGATAATTAGTTTTTTTAACTATATTTTATTAAATTAACAATTAAAACTAATTAGAAAAAATGGCAGGAGGAAAATTAACCCCTAGACAGAAGATGATTAACCTGATGTATCTGGTTTTCATCGCGATGTTGGCAATGAATATGTCAAAAGAAGTCCTTTCGGCCTTCGGTTTGATGAACGAAAAATTTGATGCAGCTAATGCATCTGCTACACAAACTAATGAGCAAATGATGTTAGCTTTAGATACTAAAGCTGCTGAAGCAAAAGGTGAATTTGCTATTGCTGCAGGTACTGCTCATAAAGTTGAAGCGGCTACAAAAAAATTCTACGATTTTGTTGGTACTCTTAAAGCTGAAGTTTTAACAGGTGTTGAAGCTGAAGGAGGAAAGTTACCATATGAATCTATGGATAAAGCAGATAATTTAGATCACAGTTGGTTTACAGGTGACGGTTACACAAAAAGAGGTAATGAAGTTATTGCTGCTATTGAAGCATATAAAGCTGATTTGAATGCAGCTTTAGGTGGAGAAAAAAAATATGCTGCAATCTTGAAAGAGATTACAGGTAAGTTTGATGTAGCTCCAGTTGCTAATAAAGAAGGAGTAAAAATTAAATATTTAGATTATCACTTTAAAGGTTTTCCAGCAATTGCATCTTTAGCTAAATTAACTGCTTGGCAAAATGATGCTAAGAAAGCTGAATCTGATGTTATTAGTGCTGCTTTAGGAAAAGCTGCGGTTCAAGCTGCATCTTACAGTAACTACCAAGCTATTGTTGCACTTGACAAGAATGTATATTTCCAAGGTGAGCCAGTTACTGGTAAAGTTGTTTTAGGTCGTTATGATGAAAACACAAAACCAACTTCTTTCCAAGGTCCTGGAAAACTTGTAAATGGACAAGCTATTATCTCAACTACTGCTGGTGCAGTAGGAGAGCAAAATCTTAGTGGTCAATTTACTTTTGTTGAAGAAGGTAAAACTATTCCATTAAAATTCCAAGGTAAATATGTTGTTGTACCTCGTCCAAATTCAGCTAACATTTCAGCTGATAAAATGAATGTTGTTTACAGAGGTTTACCAAACCCACTTACAATTTCATTTGCAGGTATTGGTGATAACAATGTTTCTGCATCAGCTCCAGGTTTATCGCCTGCAGGTGGAAAAGGGAAATATAATTTAAACCCTGGTTCAGGGACTGAAGTTACTGTTGTTGCTACTGGAAAAATGAATGACGGAAAGACAGTTTCAGACAAAAAAGTATTTAGAATTAAAGGTATTCCTGCTCCTCAAGCCGCAATTGGTGGTAAGGAAGGTTCTCAAAAAGGTTCAAAATCTCGTCTTGAAGTTTCTCAAATTACTGCTGTATTACCGGACTTTTTATATGATTTAAAATTCCAAGTAACTCAGTTTGTATTGAAAGTGCCTGGTCAAGCTTCAATTGTTGTAAATGGTGACAGAGTAAATGCTCAATGTAAAGCAGCATTGGCGAGAGCAAAAGCTGGAGATCAAGTTACAATATCAGATGTTAAAACGAAAATTATTGGTGATGGAGCTGGTATTCAAACAAAAACTGCTGCTCCTGCTATCTTTGAAATACAATAAAAATTTAAGTTTGTCGTTATAAACCTACTTAGATAACTTAGAATAAAAATTATGAAATTGAAAAACTTTTTGTTAGTTGTTTTTAGTGTTGCAGGAACTTATTTTGCCTCTGCTCAATCTAATTTATTGAATGCTAAAACACCAGATGAGATAGGCAAAAAAACGGCTGCTCAATTAGAGTCTGATAATGATAAACCATTACCTTATGGATATGTTCATGACAGAGACGTATTGATGGGGAAAACAACATGGGAAATTATTGATCTTGATGAAAGAATCAATTTTCCTTTGTACTATCCTGTAGATACTGCTTTTGTTGGTAAAGAGAGAAGATCTTTGTTTCAAGTTTTATTGAATGGTATTAAAAGCGGTAAGATAACTGAAGTATATGGAGATGATTATTTTAATTCTAAAAAATCATTGAAAGATATGGAATCTATTTTTAAGTATAGAGACACTACACCTGCTGGAATTGATGAATTTAATACTGATATTGAAGGTTATAAATCTGGTGCTAAAGTTTTAGATAAACAATACATCGAGGAAACTATTCTAGCAGCATCTGATGTTTCAGGATATAAAGTAAAAGGATTTTGGTATTTTGACAAACGTCAAAGTGAGCTAAAATATAGAATGTTAGCAATATGTCCTGTTGCTACTGAAGCAAGAGACAAGGCTAAAGGTAATACAGATACAATTGATTTGTTTTGGGTTTATTTCCCATCAATAAGAGATGTGTTACATGAAGCTAAAGCATTCAATGATAAAAACTCTGCAATGCCTTTAACATTCGACCATTTGTTAAATTCTAGGCGCTTTAGTGGTGTCATTTACAAAGAAGAAAATGTTTATGGTGACAGAACTATTCAAGATTACATGAAAGATAATGCACAAATGCAATTATTAGAATCAGAAAGAGTAAAAGAGAAGATTCGTAATTTTGAGCAAGACATGTGGAACTACTAATATTAGTTTTCAAATAATATAAAACTCTTATCGAAAGATAAGAGTTTTTTTATGTCCATTATTTATCTTTACAATCTCTAAGTAACTTTTTATGTTAGATTATATTATTGTTGGCTCTGGTCTTGCAGGTATTGCTTTTTCTGAAATTGCACTTCAAAATAATAAAACTATTTTGGTTGTAAACAATCAATCTCAAAACTCATCAAGAATTGCTGGAGGATTATATAATCCAGTTATTCTAAAACGTTTTAGTGAGGTTTGGCAAGCAGAAGAGCAATTAGAATTGTTGTACAGTTTTTACGCAAATCTTGAAAAAAAGCTACAAATTAAGTTGGATTATAAGTTACCGCTTTTGCGTAAATTTTACTCTGTAGAGGAACAAAACAATTGGTTCACTGCTTCAGATAAACCCAATCTTTACAAGTTTCTCTCAACTAATTTAATCACCAAGAAATGGGATGCAATTCCTTCACCTTTTAATTTTGGAGAAGTTCTATATTCTGGTTATGTCGATACAAATTTATTAGTTGATTCATACAATCAGTTTCTTATTAACCAAAATGCTTACTCAGAGGATACCTTTGATTATTCAAAGCTAATTATTGAAAATGATTTTGTAGTTTATAAAAATTTGAAATCTAAAAGAATTGTCTTCGCAGAAGGATTTGGAATGCTTTTAAACCCATTTTTTAATAAATTACCATTAGACGGAACTAAAGGCGAACTATTGCTTATTAAAGCGCCTAATTTGAATTTAGATGTAATCATGAAATCCTCTATTTTTGTTCTTCCTATTGGAAATGATTTATATAAGGTTGGAGCTACTTACAATTGGGAAGACAAAACAAATATTCCAACAGAAGCAGCTAAAAAAGAATTAATTGACAATCTGAAAGAATTAATTAAATGCGATTTCGAAGTAATTGAACATTATGCAGGTGTTCGTCCTACTGTTAAGGATAGAAGACCTTTAGTTGGAACACATCCAGTTCATAAAAATCTAAATGTTTTAAACGGATTAGGAACGAGAGGTGTTATGCTAGCGCCAGCTATGGCTACTAGTTTATTCAATCATATAGAAAATCAAATTCCTCTTGATAAAAATATTGATATCTTAAGAATTAAGAATTTTGTCTCCAGTTTTTGTCAAAATGAATAAACATATTGATGTAAATATTTCTAGCTAGTCTTGCAGTAACAGGCATTAAAAGTAAAATTCCTATTCCCAAAGAAATAAAAGAAACCTTTACAGATAATCCTAAAATTAATTTTGTTATCACAAATATTGCTACGCCAATAGCAACTGTTAATCCATAACTTACGTACATTGCGCCATAAAAAAACGAAGGTTCAATTACATATTGAGTTTTGCAATGACTACAAGTTTCATGCATTTTGTATAAAGTATTCAATTTATATGGATTTTTTTCCACATACATACTTTCTTCATGACATTTTGGACAAGTTCCTGTTAAAATACTATTTAATGTGCTTCCTTTTTTTAACATTTGCAAAAATTTTTAGCAAAGGTACAGCTTTGTACTTTTCTTAATGTAACATTTGTCACAAATTATATGCTTAATATTCACAATTTATCGGTTTCTTTTGGTGGTTCATATCTTTTTGAAGAAGTAACTTTTCGCTTAGGTTCAGGCGATAGAGTAGGACTTGTTGGAAAAAATGGAGCTGGAAAATCTACAATGCTCAAGATTTTAGCTGGTGATTTCAAACCTGATTCAGGTCAAATTGCCACTGAAAAAGAAATCAAAATGGGTTTTCTTCGTCAAGATATCGATTTTGAACATGGTAGAACAGTTCTTGAAGAAGCTTACGAAGCATTTACTGAAATCAAGCATGTTGAAAAAAAACTCGAAGAAATCAATCATCTTCTAGTTACAAGAACCGATTATGAAAGTGAGGAATACGGACAAATAATAGAAGATTTATCAGATTATACGCACCGTTTCGAATTACTTGGTGGTTATAATTATGTTGGTGATACAGAAAAAATCCTATTAGGATTAGGATTCAAAAGAGAAGTTTTCAACGACCAAACTGATACTTTTTCTGGCGGTTGGAGAATGCGTATTGAACTTGCAAAATTACTGTTGCAATCCAATGATATTTTACTTCTCGATGAGCCAACCAATCACTTAGATATTGAAAGTATCATCTGGTTAGAGGGTTTCTTAAGAAATTTTCCAGGAGTTGTTGTAATCGTTTCTCACGATAAAATGTTTTTAGATAATGTAACCAATAGAACTATCGAAATTTCTTTAGGAAAAGCATACGATTTCAACAAACCTTATTCTGAATATTTAGAATTGCGTCATGAAATTCGTGAAAAACAATTGGCAACTCAAAAAAATCAAGCCAAAAAAATTGAAGAAACAGAGAAACTAATCGAGAAGTTTCGTGCCAAAGCATCCAAAGCTTCGATGGCGCAATCATTGATTAAAAAGCTCGATAAAGTAGAGCGTATTGAAGTTGATGAAGACGATAATTCGGTTATGAATATTTCATTTCCAGTTTCAAAAGTTCCTGGAAAAGTTGTGATTGAAGCCGAAGATGTTACCAAAGCTTATGGTGATAAAGTCATTCTAAAAGACATCTCTTTATTAGTAGAAAGAGGAAGTAAAATTGCCTTTGTTGGTCAAAATGGTCAAGGAAAATCTACTTTTATTAAAGCTATTGTAAACGAATTTGAATATCAAGGTGAAATCAAACTAGGTCATAACGTTCAAGTAGGTTATTTTGCTCAAAATCAAGCCGAATATCTTGATGGCGAAATCACTCTTTTACAAACTATGGAAGATGCTGCAACCGATACCAATCGTTCTAAAGTTAGAGATATGTTGGGTTCGTTCTTATTTCGAGGTGATGATGTTGAAAAGAAAGTAAAAGTGCTTTCAGGAGGCGAGCGTAACCGATTGGCTTTGTGTAAATTATTGCTTCAACCAATCAATGTTTTGGTAATGGATGAGCCTACAAATCACTTAGATATTAAGTCTAAAAACGTACTAAAAGCAGCACTTCAAAAATATGAAGGAACACTATTATTAGTTTCTCACGATAGAGATTTCTTGCAAGGAATGTCAAACATCGTTTACGAGTTTAAAGACCAAAAAATCAAAGAATATCTTGGCGATATCAACTTTTTCTTAGAGCAACGTAACATGGAAAACATGCGTGAAGTAGAGAAAAAAGATGTAGCTAAAAAAGAAGCTCCAAAAGAAAATAGCAAAGCTTCTTATGAAGATCAAAAGAAAAACAAGTCACTTCAAAATCGTCTCAGCAAAATAGAAAGTCAAATTCAACAATTAGAAAAAGACATTCAAAATGATGATAAAGCTTTAGCTTCTAATTATGACAAACACCTTGAAGACGCTAATTTTTTCATAGCATACAACAAGAAAAAAGCCGAATTAGATAAATTACTAGAAGATTGGGAAGTTGTACAAGGAGAAATTGATAGTTTATAAATCTCATGAACAAATTTGTAAAACCAATAAATCTGCATTTAACGATTTCAATTTTTATTGTAGTGACTGTTGCATTTGTGTATGGATTTAATCCCGATTTATGGTTTGATGTAAAAGTACTTACCATTGACGAGTTTAATATTTACAAGGCAATTATGGGAGTTTACATTGCTTTTTCATCCATATGGTTTGTCGGAATTATGAAGGAAAAATTCTGGCAAACGGCAACAATTTCAAACTTTCTATTCATGTTTGGCTTAGCTTTCGGAAGAATAGTAAGCATTATTTTCGACGGAATTCCATCAACAATATTTTTATTAGGAACCGTTGGTGAATTAACACTAGGGTTTTACGCTTTTTATCAATTAAAAAAATCAAAAGTACAAGTAGGTTTTTAAGAAGCTAATCCTGCTTTCCATTATAAGTTTTCATCAACAATCCTTTTTTTGTAAGCACTAAAAAGAGCTTCCGTTGGTCGCTTTTTTAGCACAACAAAAAATAGCATTCTTCAATGAAAAGCTTTTCATTTCCATCAGGGCTAAAGGAATTTTGCAAAATTCATAATTCATAATTTTTAATTCATAATTACTTAAACGGATGTCTCATTTGCCATTCCGCTTCAGGTTCTAATTTCTTAAAAATATATTCTATGTATTTGTTTATCAGTTTATTATTATGATAAATAAAACCCGACATATTTACAGGAATTGCACCAATAGAACTCTTTATTTCTAAAGCCGTTCTTCCAAATATTATTTTTTCAAAACCATTTTCAATGCCATATTCCGTCATGTTGTAAAGCATATTCAAATACAACATATTTTCTTTTTGAACTTGCGAATCATAACCTAAAAAGTAGGTTTCTAAAACGCTTCCATTAGAAAGAATTGTGTGAAATCCAACCAATTTATCATTTAAAAAATAACCAAATATCAAAAAGTGATTTTGGCATTGTTTCTTCATTGTAGAAAAATGATTTTTTGCCAAAAAGAAGGTGTTGAAAGGTGCATTTTTGGCTACATAATGATACAAATCATAAATAGTTTCTTCATGTAAAATTACTTCTTCAAATGTCAATTCTTTTACAAAAATTCCGTCAAATTTCTTGTGAGCTCGTTTGTATTGATCGCGGTATTTTTTAGAAAATGAAGCAATATAATCTTCTTTGTTTTTCCATTTTTTGTCCAAATAGAAAATCATATTGGGTTGCGTATTAAACTCGTATGTATTAGACAGACTAAATTTTTTCAATTCAACTGAGCAATGTTCATAGAAATCTTTAAATGAAACCAAATGAATTTTAATCTTTTTATTCTTGAAATAAGTAGTAATCTCTTTAGCAGTTTCCATTAAAATTTCACTGATGTGCTTAAAATCGATTTTTTTAGAAAAAGCATAACCATTTTGACCAGTAATCATATTATTTCCAAGAAATAAAGTATGTGATGCAAAGTTTTTAAAAATAAAATTTCTAATAAATGTCTTAAAACATTTATCTCGTTCTCCAAAAGATTCTAACTTATTCAAGTCTAAATATTGTGCTAATGAAACACCAATAAGTTCTTGATTTTCAAATATTCCAATATAAAAACATTGCATATTCGTTGGAGCTGATTTTTCTAAAACTTCTAAGTAATGTGTTTGTAAAAAAACATTAGATACAGCCACATCATCCCAGTTATTTGGGAGCTCTTTAATGTGGTTATATATTTTAAAAGTAAGTCCTTTCACAATAAAAAATCGCTCCACAAAAGTAGAGCGATTCGATTATAATTAAATGTTAAATTATTTCCAGCCGCAGATGATTGCTCCCATTATAGTCATTATAATGGTCCAATATCCTGCTGTAATAGCAATGTATTTCCATGATTTTTGCTCAAAAAGACTATTAATGGCAATTATCGGAAGTCCTAAAAATAATCCCGACATAAATCCATGTAATGCTCCATGTTTAAAAGTTCTAAAATTGTCACCATAATCAGCCATAAAAGCAGCATATGAAGGTTTTGCTGTTGCTATAAAATCAGGACCTCCAATCATACCTAATGCGCCAAATTGATGAACCACAAGTGCAGACATTATAAATGCAAGCATCAATGAATAAACAAATGTCAATCCAAAAATCTTCAACATATTTCCTTTTTGGGCTTTTTCTTCGGTCATTCCTGTTTCGTTCATCCAAACGGTTCCAAAAACTTTAGGGTTGTACCAAACAAAACCCACAACTAAACTAGAAAATGCAGAAACTAAAATTGCATAAAAATTAAATTCCATAATTAATATATTTATTGGTTAGTATAACAAATATATAAAAAATATTAAATGCACAAATATTTTATTTGTAAGATAATATTGTCAAATAGAATATAAAATTTAAAAAATAATGCATTTCATCGATTTTATTTGCGTATAAACGATAAATGTAATTGTTTTACATCTCAATAAAACAAACCATCATGAAAGCAACAATTACACTTTTAGTCACTTTATTCTTTTCAGCGACTATGTTTGCAGAAGTTTCTATACTTGAAAAAAATGCTTTAGTTAGCCTAAATAAAGCAACTAATGGAGAACAATGGATTACAAAATGGAATCTTAATAATCCTGTAAATACATGGTTTGGTGTTAAAGTGATTAACGATAAAGTTGTTGCAATTGATTTATCAAACAATAATTTGTCTGGTAAATTGCCAAATGAATTATCAAATTTGAAATCTTTGCAAACATTAAACTTGTTCAAAAATAATATTGAAGGTTCTATTCCAACGAGTTTAGGTGAATTAAAATCACTTCAAGTTCTTGACATTTCTTTTAATAAACTGTCAGGTTCATTGCCGTCAGAATTGACTAAAGTAGTTTCATTAAAAGAGATTCATTTGTTTATGAATAGCTTAACTGGAGAATTACCAAGTACAATTGGTTCTTTAACAAATTTGCAAGTTTTGGCTTTATACAATAATGACTTTTCAGGTAATTTGCCAGAATCATTGTATAACATGAAATCACTTAGGGTTCTTCAACTGAATAGTAATAAATTTTCTGGTGAGTTAAGTAGTTTAGTTTCTAACCTAGTTGCTTTAGAAAGTTTAAGTCTTTTTGATAATAAAATGAATGGTCAAGTGCCACTAAATTTAGAAAAATTATCTAATTTGACAGAAATGAATATTTCTTATAATAATTTTAATGGACTAGTGTCCAGAAAATTGGCTAAGAAAGATATGTTGAGTTTAACAATGGTAGATCAATATGGTGTAGCTTCTACTTTAAAAGTTGAAATGGATAAAGATAAAGCTGTAGCTTCAGAAGAATAAGAATAAAAGTATTTTTATATAATTAAAACCTTAGTGAATATTCATTGAGGTTTTTTTTGTTTACTTAAAATTTCTATATTTGAATCCATATTGTTTTATTATATCATAAAAAAAAGAGTTTTATTATGAATTTAGGAATGAGTATTTTATTGGTGGATGATCATTTAGTTGTGAGAAAAGGAGTAGAACTTGTCTTGTTAAGTACTTTTCCAAAAGCACATGTTTATAGTGCTGAAAATTATGATGATGCCCTTGATATAATGAAAACCGTTAAGTTGGATTTAGTAATATTAGATATAAACATTAATGGTGTTGAAAACATTAAAATAATGAATTCCATCAAAGAAATTCAGAGTAAGGTTAAAATTTTAATATTTTCATCTCATGAAGAAAAACATTACGGAACAAGATATATTCAAAATGGAGCAGATGGTTATTTAAATAAATTTTGTACTGAGGATAAAATTATTAAAGCAGTACAACAAATTTTAGACAAAGGGTTTTATTTCAGTGATTTGGTTAAAGATAAACTAAATTCAAAAACCAAAAAGAAGTCTGGTTTAAATGCTATTGATAGTTTGTCAAATAGAGAATTCGAAATAGCTAAACTTCTTATTTCGGGTGAAGGTAATCTTGAAATTTCAAATAAATTAAATATTCAAATGTCAACTGTTAGTACTTACAAAAATAGGATTTTTGAAAAATTGAATATTACTAATGTTGTTTCACTTTCGGAATTGTTTAAAGAATATGAATAAAAAAGAGAACAATGTAAATGCAAATTTAAATATTTTGCTAGTTGATGATCATTTTGTGGTTAGAAAAGGTATTGAGTTAATAATTAATTCAACTTTTCCAAACGCAGTTATTCATAATGCTGAAAATTATGATGAAGCTACAGAAATTGTAAAAACAATAAACATTGATTTAATAGTTTTGGATATCATAATTAATGGTATCGAAAATATTAAAATAATGAAAGAATTGAAGAGCATACAAAGCACCACAAAAATTCTTATTTTCTCATGCTATGAGGAGGAAAACTATGGATTGCGATACATTAAAAATGGTGCTGATGGATATCTTCATAAATATTGTTCAGAAACAAAAATAGTTGATGCAATCAATGAGGTTTTAAGTATCGGCCATTTTTATAGTGATGATATCAAAAATAAACTAGATAATAAATCTAAAAGAAAACCAGTTTCAAATCCTATTGACACTCTTTCAAATAGAGAGTTTGAAATTGCAAAAATGCTAGTTGATGGCAGCGGTAATCTTGAAATCGCCAATAAGTTAAAAATTCAAATGTCGACAGTTAGCACTTACAAAAATAGAGTGTTTGAAAAGTTAGATATAAGTAATATTATAGCTCTTTCTACTTTCTTTAGAAATAATATTAATTAAGATTTAAATATTTTAGTTATTTTCCGTAAGTTTTTGTTTTCTAATCCCTTGTATTTATTGGCTTCAGATAATGTAGTCTTTATTCTACAAAAAAAGTTAATATTATAGTAACAATATTTAACATTTTTTAACTAATTTCGCACAAAAATTTTGCGCTTTTAACAGAGTGTAATTTTTTGTGTGTGTAATTGAAATACAAGTTTTTAACCAAATCATACCTAAGTATGCGAAATTTTACTTTTATGAAAACAAGTGGTAAGAGTTTACTTCTTGTTTTGTTTTTTGCTTTACTGTCTTTAAATGTTTTTGCGGAAGGTACACCTACTGTAGCTCCAAATGCAGCAAACATTACGGCGCTTTTGAGTGCTCCAGATTTGAATTCTGGACCATACTTCAATGCTCCTGAAGACAATCGTGTAAAGTTTACTATTACTAACAATGCTACCCAAAATCTTTATTTTGGATTTGATTGGAGGCAATATGCTGTAGGAAGTCCTCCGAGGCTAACAGATATTTATTGGAGAATTAGACGTTCGTCAGATTTAGCTGTTGTTGTTGGTCCTACATTATGGGATTCAACTTTAGGTTCTGCAGGTAGTATAGATACTCATGCTCAAGCTTTGGCAGGACCAAACATTGCAGGTTCTGTACCTACTGGTTACAATCCAATTATTTTTGATCCAACTCAAGACGGTGAATATTTCATTGAAATATACAGAAGTAGCGATGGTGGTGTAACCGGAAGATCTACAGCGGCAGATAGAGCTGTGGGTGCGTTATTCGACTTAACAGTTGCAAATAATTTTGCTCCTTATACCAAGTTTAATGGTAGAGTAAATTCTGATAAATGGGGTTTTGTTGCTGTTTCAAATACCTATGGAAATTTAGTTACAGCTAATGCAGAACCTGTTCTTTATGGTTATACAAACGACCAAACAATTGTAAGATTAGATTTTGAAACAGGTTTTCAGCCAATTGCATTTAATGTGGCTCTTAATAGTTACGGAACAACTAATGTTGGTTCATGGTTAACTACAAGACGATCAAGAAATGATGCTGTTGCTCCTGGGTTAAATAATGGTTATAGGGTTTTCTTAAATGTTCCTGATGCAGCGTTATATCCTGTTGGAGCAATCCCTTCAAATCCTACGTTTTTATCACCAGCAGTAACAGGTTGTGGACCTTATTTAATAAATTATAGTGTGTCACAACCAGGTGACGTTAAATTATTACTTGATTTAAATGGTGTTCCAGGTTTTCAGAACGCAACTGCCGATAGAATTTTAGAGGCGCTTGATGTTCTTGCAGGAAATAATACAATATCTTGGGACGGACTAAATGGTTTAGGTGTCGCTGTTCCATCTGGAACTAACCTTAACCTAGCACTTACGTTTCTTAAAGGAAGGTTCAATTTACCTTTATATGATGCTGAGTTAAATAGAAATGGAATCAGAATTGGTATTACTGCACCTATTCCAATAGCCAATGCTCAAATGTTTTGGGATGATTCTGCACTAACTAATGTTGGTACTGATTGTACTGTACAAACAAATAATCAAACTGGAACAGGAATAAATAACTCTATTTTAGGGACAACTTCACCTGCTCACGCGTGGAGTGGAGATGGAAATTTAGCTCAAACAATTCCAGCTCCTATTGTTGCTGGTAATGATACGGATGGAAATCAATGTACTGATTTTGGTAACGTTAGAACAATTAATACTTGGGGTTGGGGATACACTTCATCTGCAACTAATTTAAATATTGTTTTAGGATGTGCTGACCTAGGTGTTAATAAGATTGTAAGTAATGCTACACCAACTGTGGGAAGTAATGTTACTTTTACAATCACTGCTTCAAATGCTGGTCCAGCGCAAAGTCCTAATACGATTGTTAATGACTTATTATCAGCGTCATGTTATACTTTTGTTAGTGCAACACCTTCTGTTGGTACCTACAATAGTGCGACTGGTGTATGGTCTATTGGAACTTTAGCTAGTGGAGCAAATGCTACTTTATCAATTGTTGCAACAGTTATAAGTCAAACAGGATGTGGTAACACAGCTACTATAACAGGTGATCAAGAAGATCCGACACCTGCAAATAATACTTCAACTGTAACGCCAACTCCAGTATTAGATACAGATGGTGATGGTGTAGCTGATTTAAATGATTTAGATGACGATAATGATGGTGTTTTAGATACTGTTGAAAACAATTGTGCTCCAAGCTCACTTGCTATAAACACACCTAACTATCCTATCAATACTGATTTTTCAGGAACATCTCCATTAACAGGTTTGGGTGTTTATAGTGTAGCAAATTTTAATTTTGCTTATGCTTTGCAAGGTACAGCTACATGGGGAACTGGAGTTAGATTGTTAAATACAGGAGGATTGTTGCCAGATGGTATACATTTAAATGTACAAGCCAATAATACTAATTTTACAAACGGAAATACAGCAGACTATACTTTAAATTTTAACACTCCAGTTACTAACCTTTCTTTTAAATGGGGTGGTTTAGACAATGCTGATGTTACAAGTTTTGAAGCATTTAATGGTGGTATTCCTGTGCCAGTTGTTGCAACTAATATTACTAATGTAAATATTACACCTGCTAACTTTGCTTATCTTTCTCCAAATACAGTTGTAAGTACTAATGGTGGTGCAAATGCACCATCGAATTCAGTTCGTTTTTCAATAGCTGGTCCTGTAGATAGAATTGTACTGAAAAGTGGTAAAAATGGTACCGGAGCAGCAAGTGTTACATTACAATTATATGAATTAACTTATTGTTTGCCTTTAGATACAGATAATGATGGAATTCCAAACAGTTTAGACTTAGATTCAGACAATGATGGATGTTCCGATGCAAATGAATATTACAATTCAGCTTCAGCTGATGGTAATGATAATGCTACTTATGGGGTTGGAACTCCTGCTGTTAATCCTGATGGAACTGTAACAGCAGCTTCTTATACTGGTTCTTATGCAAATGCAATTAATAATAGTGTAACTACAGCTTGTACAATTGATGCAGTAAATGACCCTTCAGTAACATTCGTTTCAGGAGTTACTCCTATTATAGCTTTAAATGTTTTAGGAAATGATACTTTAAGTGGTGTTGCGGTTACTACTACCAATACTAATGTAACACCTTCTTCAAATGGTCCTTTAAGTATTAATGCTAGTGGTGATGTTACTTTAGCAGCAAATACTCTGCCAGGAACTTACACTATAACTTATCAATTATGTGAAGCTGATCCAATTTCTGGATTAAATGTAGTTCCAGCTAATTGTGATACCGCTACAGCAACAGTTTTAGTTGTTTCTATTGATGCAATTAATGATACACCAACACCAATTAATGGTACGCCAGGCGGAACAACGCCAAGTGTACTAGCTAATGATACATTAAATGGATTACCATTAAATCCAACTGATGCAACATTAACACCAGTAAGTGTACCAGCAGGATTAACTTTAAATGCAGATGGTACTATTACCGTTGCACCAGGAACATCGGCAGGAACTTATCCAGTAACCTATACAATTTGTCAAGTTGCTAATCCAGCAGTTTGTGACACGGCTACATCTAGTGTTGTTGTTACAACAATTGATGCAGTAAATGACACTCCATCAGTAGTAAATGGTACAACAGGAGCAACGGTTCCAACTGTATTTACAAATGATACTTTAAACGGAGTTGCGTTTGTACCAACAGATGTTACTTTAACTTCACTACCATTACCAGCTGGTTTAACATTAAATACAAACGGCACTATTACCGTTGCACCAGGAACAGCATCAGGAACTTATCCAGTAACTTACACCATTTGTCAAGTTGCTAATCCAACAGTTTGTGATACAGCAGTGACTACAATTGTAGTTGCAACTATTGATGCAATAAACGATACACCAACGCCAATAAATGGAACACCAGGCGGAACAACGTCAAGTGTACTAGCTAATGATACATTAAATGGATTACCATTAAATCCAACTGATGCAACATTAACACCAACAAGTGTACCAGCAGGACTTACATTAAATCCTGACGGAACAATAACTGTTGCGCCAGGAACAGCAGCAGGAACTTATCCAGTTGTTTATCAAATTTGTCAAGTTGCTCATCCAACAATATGTGATACCGCTACAGCTAGTGTTGTAGTAACAACAATTGATGCGGTAAATGATACACCTTCAGTTGTAAATGGTACAATAGGAGCAACAGTTCCAACAATATTTACAAATGATACTTTAAATGGAGTTGCTTTTGTACCAACAGATGTTACTTTAACTTCATTACCATTACCAGCAGGACTTACATTAAATCCTGACGGAACAATAACTGTTGCACCAGGAACAGCAGCAGGTACTTATCCGGTAACTTATACAATTTGTCAAGTTGCTAATCCAACAGTTTGCGATACAGCAGTTACTACAATTGTAGTTGCGACTATTGATGCAATTAATGATTCTTCTACACCGATTAATGGAACACCAGGTGGAAGCACACCAAGTGTTTTAGCTAATGATACATTAAATGGTTCGCCATTAAACCCGACAGATGCAACATTAACACCAACAAGTGTTCCAGCAGGATTGACTTTAAATGCAGATGGAACAATAACTGTTGCACCAGGAACAGCAGCAGGAACTTATCCAGTTGTTTATCAAATTTGTCAAGTTGCTAATCCGTCAATATGTGATACCGCTACAGCTAGTGTTGTAGTAACAACAATTGATGCGGTAAATGATACGCCATCAGTTGTAAATGGTACAACAGGAGCAACAGTTCCAACAATATTTACAAATGATACTTTAAATGGAGTTGCTTTTGTACCAACAGATGTTATTTTAACTTCATTACCATTAGCAGCTGGTTTAACCTTGAATGCAGATGGTACTATTACTGTTGCACCAGGAACAGCAGCAGGAACTTATCCAGTTACCTATACCATTTGTCAAGTTGCTAATCCAACAGTTTGCGATACAGCAGTGACTACAATTGTAGTTGCGACTATTGATGCAATAAATGATTCTTCTACACCGATTAATGGAACACCAGGCGGAAGCACACCAAGCGTTTTAGCTAATGATACTTTAGATGGTTCACCATTAAACCCAACAGATGCAACCTTAACACCAACAAGTGTACCAGCAGGACTTACATTAAATCCTGACGGAACAATAACTGTTGCACCAGGAACAGCAGCAGGAACTTATCCAGTTGTTTATCAAATTTGTCAAGTTGCTCATCCAACAATATGTGATACAGCTACAGCTAGTGTTGTAGTAACAACAATTGATGCGGTAAACGACACACCAACACCAATTAATGGAACACCAGGCGGAAGCACACCAAGTGTATTAGCAAATGATACTTTAAATGGTTCACCATTAAATCCAACAGATGTTACTTTAACACCAACAGGTGTACCAGCTGGATTAACATTAAATCCTGATGGAACAATAACTGTTGATCCAAACACACCAGCAGGAACTTATCCAGTAGTTTACCAAATCTGTCAAGTTGCTAATCCAACAGTTTGTGATACTGCTACAGCAAATGTTGTAGTGACAACAATTGATGCAGTAAATGACACTCCATCAGTCGTAAATGGTACAACAGGAGCAACAGTTCCAACAATATTTACTAATGATACTTTAGACGGAGTTGCATTTGTACCAACAGATGTTACCTTAACTTCATTACCATTAGCAGCAGGATTAACCTTGAATGCAGATGGTACTATTACTGTTGCACCAGGAACTGCAGCTGGAACTTATCCAGTTACTTATACAATTTGTCAAGTTGCTAATCCAACAGTTTGCGATACAGCAGTTACTACAATTGTAGTTGCTACTATTGATGCAATAAATGATGCTTCTACACCGATTAATGGTACACCAGGCGGAAGCACACCAAGTG
>NZ_JBIISA010000047.1:0-15712 GCF_044341265.1 Flavobacterium sp. | reverse complement strand
TACAATAAAAAACAGTTGCAAAAAGTAAAACGCTTATAACGGATGTATAAAATCCTACTATAAGCGTTTTTTTATTCTCTAAAAAACGGTGCTAATCAAAATAAACGATGTTTTTCAGTGCCCTCTTAATTAGCTCGGTTTTTTTGTTTTATTTTTTCTTTGAATTTACAAATTCCATTTTGGTGGCATCATAAATCAATTTATTTTCTTGTGTTTTATTCTTTTGAGTAATAGTTCCATCTGCATTTAGAGTAAACTCAAAACCTTCTCTTCTCATTCGCTCTTGTGTTTCTGAGGCAGTTTTAAGCTTGTCAAGAAAGACTTTTTCAACAATATGATTTGTTAATTGGGTATTATAAAAAACTTGTTTCTTAGAAGTTATTTCATAAACATTAGAATAAACAGTTGTAATATCTTCAGTTTTTAAATCGGTTTTATTTAACGTTTTTTCAGTCCATGATAATAGATATAATTTTACTCCACTAGCAGTAAATGATTTCAACTTTACATCAGTTGGAGCGAATTTTGCATCGGCAGCTTTTACAACAATAGCTTCTTTACCATCAATAGTCAATTGAAAATTACCAGCTTTAACTTCGGCTACCAAGTTATCAACTTTGGCTAAAACTCCTTTTGAAGTTGTAACCGCTTTTTTAACTGTTGATTTTTTCTTTTGAGAATAACTTGTAATGCTACAAAGAGCAATTAATGTAAATAAAACAAATTTTTTCATAATAATGTCTTGGTTTAATAGGATAGCAATATACAAAAATATTTATTTAGTATATGTTAAATAAAAAAAACCGCCTTGCTATGGGAACAAGACGGTTTCAACCAATAAAAACTTAAAAACTATTCTTTTGTTGATTTAACAGCTAAGTTATAAATTACTAAACCAAAACCAATTTTGTTAATAGCATCAGCAATGTTGTAAGCAACGTCAACATTACCTTTTCCTAACAATCCTGTGTACCAACCATCAGTTCCTAACATGTATCCTAATGGATAAATTGCCCAACCAACAAGTACAAACCAACATAGGATTTTGTGCGAAGCAAGAACTTCTCCTCCAGCTGCAGCAGCTAATTTAGACGCTTCTCCTAACCAAATTTCGTAAACAATAGCGAAATAAGCTATTCCAGAAACTAATCCCCAAATCCAAGCATTACCTGGATCTACAGCTTCACCAAAGTATCCTGTAACTAACATCACTAACGAATAAATAATCATTTTCCATAATAATGATTGTTTAGCGCCAGCAATTTTCAGAATTAAATAAAACTCTAAACACATCAATGGAACGGTTAAAACCCAATCCACATAACGGAAAAAAGTTGGTGATTCTCCAAAACTTGCCCAATAATCTCTCATGTAGAAATAATGAACCGCTGCAATAAAGGTAATTAACCCTGAAACCAAAACTGAAACACGCCACTTCTTATCAAACTGACTTAATGATAAAAAGAAAAAAGCTGATGCTGCCATCATAGCCATGCATCCAATAAAAAATGTGAATCCAACATAGTCAGTTGGCAACATTTTAGAAACCAATGAAATTGATAATAAATTTGACATAGTATAAAAATTTAAGTTATTTGTTTAATCAAATTTAAAAAACAATAAACAAAATAAATAAAAGTGTTTAACAATTTTTACATATCTTTAAACAAAATTAAATGAAAATATTATGTCACATTCCAACAAGATAGCCATATTAATTAGTTTTTTTGCCTTGTGGATTAATATGTTTTTTTCTCACAAGTATCAACAAGTTATTGGATTTGTAGTAATATTCTTATTTGGAATCCTACACGGAGCCAATGATTTAGCTTTATATCAAAAAATAAATGAGGAAAAAAATACTATTTCTCTAAAAAAAATCATTCTCTATTATATTGGTGTTGTAATTTTAGGAGCATTACTTTTTTATAGTCTTCCAATTATGGCTTTAGTATTGTTTATACTTTTCAGCGGATATCACTTTGGAGAGCAACATTGGAATAAACTTAAAGATAAAGGAAACAACATAATACTAACAATCTTTCAAACCATATATGGATTGTTTATTCTCTTTTTGTTGTTTCAATTTCATGAGTTGGAAGTCAAACAAATTATTTTTCAAATCTCTAAGACTTCAATCGAATTGTTAGATTTCAAAATGATAACATTAGTAATAGGAATACTTTTGATAATTTCTGGTTTTTTACTTAACAGAAAAACTACTAAATTAAAATCAGAAGTAATTATAAATATCTTTTACCTATTAGTATTTGCAATTGTATTTAAAACAGCTGATTTAATTTGGGCCTTTGCCATCTATTTTGTGGTATGGCATAGTTTTCCTTCTATCAAAGAACAAATTCAATTTTTATATGGAAGTTATAGTTTTAAAAACTTCAAACGTTATTTTAAATCTGCATTCATCTATTGGATAATTTCACTCTTTGGAATTGCCATTTTATATTTTCTTTTTAAGGATAAAGAAATTTTTAATGCTTTGTTCTTCTCTTTTCTAGCTGCAATAACTTTTCCGCATACGATTGTAATAATCAAGATGCAAAATAAAGCATAAAAAAAACCGAGCTATTGCTAACTCGGTTTTTAAATCTATAATAAAATTTATTATTTTACTTCTTCAAAATCAACATCTTGAGTTTGATCTCCACTTGCATCAGCTTGTGGTTGAGCTTCTTGAGCTTGACCTTGGTCTCCTTGAGCGTACATTGCTTCTGTAGCAACTTTCCAAGCAGCGTTAACATTGTCAAGACCTTTTTGAATTGCTTCTAAATCTTGATTTTGGTGTGCCATTCTCAATTCAGTTAAAGCAGATTCGATGCCAACTTTATGATCATCAGTTAATTTATCACCAAGTTCTTTCAATTGACTTTCTGTTTGGAAAATCATACTGTCAGCTTCGTTCAATTTTTCTGCTTTCTCTTTAGCAACTCTATCGCTTTCAGCATTCATTTCAGCATCTTTTTTCATTCTTTCGATTTCTTCTGCTGTTAAACCAGATGAAGCTTCGATACGAATGTCGTGAGATTTTCCTGTTCCTTTATCTGTTGCAGAAACTTTGATGATACCATTAGCATCAATATCAAAAGTAACTTCAATTTGAGGAACACCTCTTGGTGCTGGTGGAATTCCGTCTAAGTGGAAACGACCGATTGTTTTATTATCAGCAGCCATGGTTCTTTCACCTTGAATAACGTGAATTTCAACACTTGGTTGATTGTCAGCAGCTGTTGAGAATACTTGCGATTTTTTTGTTGGAATTGTAGTGTTAGACTCAATTAATTTAGTCATTACATTACCCATAGTTTCAATTCCTAATGATAAAGGTGTAACGTCTAATAACAATACATCTTTTACATCACCTGTTAAAACTCCACCTTGAATTGCAGCTCCAATCGCTACAACTTCATCAGGATTTACTCCTTTTGATGCTTTTTTACCAAAGAATTTTTCAACTTGTTCTTGAATAACTGGGATTCTTGTAGAACCACCAACCAAGATAACTTCGTCAATATCTGAAACAGATAAACCTGCATCTTTTAATGCTTTAGCAACTGGTTCCATTGAACGTTTTACTAAAGTTTCTGACAATTGCTCAAATTTAGCACGAGTTAAAGTTTTAACTAAGTGTTTTGGTCCTGAAGCCGTTGCAGTAACGTATGGTAAGTTAATTTCTGTTTGAGTTGAAGATGACAATTCAATTTTAGCTTTTTCAGCAGCTTCTTTCAAACGTTGCAATGCCATTGGATCTTTACGTAAATCAACACCTTCTTCAGTATTAAAATCGTTTGCCATCCAATCGATGATTACTTGGTCAAAATCATCTCCACCTAAGTGAGTATCTCCATTTGTAGATAATACTTCAAAAACTCCGTCTCCTAATTCAAGAACTGAGATGTCAAAAGTACCTCCACCTAAATCGTAAACTGCAATTTTTTGGTCAATTCCTTTTTTGTCTAATCCATAAGCTAATGCCGCAGCAGTTGGCTCATTGATGATACGCATTACTTTTAAACCTGCAATTTCACCAGCTTCTTTTGTAGCTTGACGTTGTGCATCGTTAAAGTATGCCGGAACAGTGATAACTGCTTCTGTAACTGTTTGACCTAAATAGTCTTCAGCTGTTTTTTTCATTTTTTGAAGAGTCATTGCTGACAATTCTTGTGGTGTATAAAGTCTTCCGTCAATATCAACACGTGGTGTGTCGTTATCTCCTTTAACCACTTTATAAGCTACAGTCGATGCTTCTTTAGCACTTTCTGAGTATTTATTACCCATAAAACGTTTAATTGACGCTATGGTCTTAGTAGGATTTGTTACCGCCTGTCTTTTTGCAGGGTCACCTACTTTAATTTCGCCACCTTCTACAAATGCAATTACAGATGGTGTAGTTCTCTTTCCTTCTGCATTAGCAATTACAACTGGTTCTCCACCTTCCATAACTGACACGCAAGAATTGGTTGTACCTAAATCGATACCAATAATTTTTCCCATTTTCTTAATTTTCTATTTAATGTTTTTATTTAGTTTTTCAACTTGTTTGTGATATGACAATGATTGTGCCAAGTGGAATTTGAGAATAAATTGTCAGTTTTGAGAAGATTTTATATGACAAGATGGCATTTATTTTTTAAATTATACCGACTCTTTTTGTCTTAAAGTCAATATTTGTTTGATATTAAAAACAACTATCGACAACGCTATCAATGAATAAGAAATAATCTGTGCAACAGAAACCGATTCTTTAAAATAGTAAATTGCAAGAAAAAAATGAATTAACGGATTGGTATACATTAATATCCCAACGGTTGAGGAATTCAATCCTTTAAGAGCATATAAATTCAAAAACAACGGAATAATCGTAAACAAAACTACAATCACTAAAAGCAAGGAATAAAATAAAGGTTCTGTTGGAACTTTTCCTCCATAATTAGGATAAAATGGTAGTAAAATAACGGTTGCAAATACCATTTGAATCGTCAAGATTAAAAATTTATCAAAGTCATTATTTCTTCTTTGGGAAATAAGATATAATCCAAAAGAAAAGGCAATCACTACACTGTAAATCAAATCTTTTAAATTTCCATATGATAATATAATACAACTAATTACACACAATAAAACCGCAAACCATTGCCAATAATTGATTTTTTCTTTCAAAATTATGAAAGCCAAAACAGTGGTAATAATTGGACAAATTATGTAGGCAAACGAAGCTGATTGCAAACTAACATGATTGACAGCATAAATGAACAAAAACCAATTCAATACTAACAAAAATCCTCCTAAAAGTGTCATTATAATTGTAGTTCTTCGCTTTTTATTTGAAAAATTTTTAAACGTTTCTAACGAAGTAACTAAAACCGATTTTCTGAAAATAAAATTAAGAGCTAATAAACAAGCAGTTGCAATAAAGACGCGAAAAAATAAAATATCCAACGAAGCATAATTATGCAATGGTTTTAGCACCAAACTAAAAAATCCCCAAATAATAAAAGCAGATAAGGCAGAAAGGAAATATTTGTTGATGGGCATCTTAATTTTTTTTGCAAAAGAAATAAAAATGTGAATACAAAATTCCTAATTATATGTTATTAAATTAGATTTCTTCATTTCAAAACACATTTGAGTAATAAAGTATCAAAAACTACTATTCAAATTCTAGGATTTTTGTCAAATTATCATTTTAAACCTTATATTTGCTTTACTAATTAGTACAGTTTATGGAAGAATGCATTTCGGTTTTTGATATGTTAAAGATTGGTGTTGGACCATCAAGTTCTCATACACTTGGACCTTGGCGTGCCGCAGAACGATTTTTGGCTGAATTAAATCAAGAAAAATTACTAAACACTACAACTCGGGTTAAAGTAGATTTATTTGGTTCACTATCATTAACTGGTGTTGGTCACGCTACTGATTTGGCAGTAATGTTAGGCTTGAGCGGACAAGACCCAGAATATATTCCGGTTGAAAATATTGACAAAATTATAAAATCAATTAAATCAACACATCAACTCAACTTAGGAAATCAGCTTTTAATTTCTTTTGATGTTGAAAAAGATATTGTTTTCAATAAAAATTTTTTGCCATTTCATGCTAACGGAATGACTTTTACAGCATTTACTTCTAACAAAGAATATACTTCTACCTTCTACTCTATTGGTGGCGGATTTGTAGTGAAAGAAGAACGTATCAATGCTAAGAAAAAATTAGAAATTAAATGTGCTTTTCCTTATCCAGTTCAAAATGCACAAGAGTTATTGGATTATTGCACTACACAAAATAGAAAAATATCAGAAGTTGTTTACGACAATGAAAAATCGATGCGTTCGGAAGAAGAAATTGATAAAGAGTTAATGCGTATATGGAATACAATGTTAGAATGCATGTACATTGGTTGTCATTCTGAAGGCATACTTCCTGGTGGATTGAATGTTCGTAGAAGAGCATTTGATATGCATCAAGGTTTGATTGGTTTATCCAACTATAACTCGCCTCAAGAATGGCTGGAATGTATAAGAAAAACAGAAGTTAAATTTCGTCAAATTCTAAAATGGGTTTCGTGTTTTGCATTAGCAGTCAATGAAGTAAACGCAGCTTTAGGAAGAGTTGTAACAGCACCAACCAATGGAAGTGCTGGAGTTATTCCTGCAGTATTAATGTATTATCTAGTTATAGAAAATCACGAAGCTGGCGAAAAAGAAATAAAGCAATTCTTAATGGTTGCTGGAGAAATTGGAAGTATTTTCAAAAAAGGTTCAACTATATCAGCAGCAATGGGTGGATGTCAAGCAGAAATTGGAGTTTCTAGCGCTATGGCAGCAGCAGCGTTGTGTGAAGTTATGGGTGGAACTCCAGACCAAGTGCAAATGGCAGCCGAAATCGCAATGGAACATCATTTAGGTTTAACTTGTGATCCTATTGGTGGTTTGGTTCAAATTCCATGTATAGAAAGAAACACAATGGGTGCAATTAAAGCAATAAATGCAGCTGAATTAGCCATGGAAACTGATGCAAAAAATGCTAAAGTTCCTTTAGATAAAGTTATTAATACTATGTGGCAAACCGCTAAAGATATGAATTCAAAATATAAAGAAACTTCAGAAGGTGGCTTGGCAGTTGCAGTAAATGTTGCGGATTGTTAAAACTAAAAAAGGAGACAATTTTAAAAAATCATCTCCTTTTTACTTTATTGAAATACAAATTATCTAATGTATACTTCAATATTACCATTGGCATCTTTTAATTTTAGTTCACTCAACGTAAGATTTACTATGTCTTGAGTAGTAGTTACTCCATCAATAACTTTAGTCAAATTGTTATTTGATCGCGAATAAATACCTAAATCTGTGAATAATGCACAAGGATCAATTGTGGAGTCATAGTTGCCTTCTTCAACGGTATTGTCCGATTTTAATTGCATAAAATCTTTTTCGCAACCCGCTTGATTTTGAGGTGCAGAAATCAATGTTTCCACTCCAGCTACTGTTGTTCCTACTTGATTAATCTTCCATTTTCCTGTTAAAGGTGCTAATGTTTCTCCCTCATTATCATCATCACTACATGAAATTGTGAAGAAACCAAAAACAGCAACCATCATCACCAATACTAAACTTCTACTTTTTACACTAACTTTTCTCATAACATTTTATATTATTTGTTAATGACAAAGTTAGTTGTGCAATGAACAAAGTATATTACACAATAATATATATTAGTTGCATATTTACAACTCTACTAATTTTCTTGAAGTTTTATCAAACAATCTCCAAACTATTTTTCTTTCAATTTTTCAAGTTCAAATTTCAATAATTCGATTTCTGAATTTAATTTATCAAATTCTTTTTGATTGGTTTTTCCTGCTTCAATAGTTTGATAAATTCTAATTTTTGAATCTTTTAAATCATATTTTGAAAGTTGTTTTTGAATTGAGTTTTGAAGCGAGTCATCATATCTTTCAACAATTACATCAACTTCAATTAATTTAGTTTTATTATCTATTTTGGTTTGAACCACATGATATTTAGAATCAATTACGTTAGTTACAAATTGGTTTGCTTTAGATGTAAAAATATTTGCTACAGCAAAATTATAGGCTAAATACATTGCAGGAATTATTGCAAGAAATATCAAAACTCCAAACCAACTATTTACATGCTTTACATTTTCTTTGGAATGAGGACTGAATTTTAAGTACTTAACAATAATATAACTTCCAACACAGATAAAAAGAGCATTAATGAAGTAAGTATAAAGTCCGCCAACAAAGTATTCCCATTGCAAAGTTGCCAATCCGAAACTTGCTGTACATAATGGTGGAATACATGAAGTTGCCACTGCTACTCCAATTAAAACTTGTGTTCCATTATGACGCGAAATAGCTATAAATCCTGCCATTCCGCCAAGAAATGCTAATAAAACATCAAATATAGTTGGATGCGAAAAGGATAATAATTCATCGGTAGCAATGGCATAAGGCGTTATTAAATAGTAAATTGTTGCCACTAAAAGGCTTATCAAAACAATTCGTAGTGCATTTTGGATACTAACTTTCAACAAATCTAAATCAGAAACTCCAAGTGAAAATCCAATTCCGAAAATTGGTCCCATAAGTGGCGAAATGATCATTGCACCAATAACAGCTGCTTTCGAATTAATGTTCAAGCCAATGCATGAAATGAATATCGCAAAAGCAAGAAGCCATAGGTTTTTTCCTTTAAAAACAACTCCTTCTCTTACTTCTCTGTCGGTTTCTAGTTCATCTTCCTGACTTCCTTTTAAGTCAAAAAGTGAACGGAAATAGCGCTTTATAATTTGAATTCTTGTACTCATTTAAAATCGTAGAATGAAACGCTAATTTAGAATTAAAACTCAAAACTCAAACTAGTTGTCAAAAAGAAATTGGAATTAACTAAATCAGGACCTTTGGCAAATACTTCTTTCTTACTATCAAAGTATCGAGCTTCTGTTCTTAATTTTACTTTTGAATTGGGCAAATAATCGAAATTTAACGAAAATCCAAGTGTTTTAAATTTGTCATTTGTGGCAATAATCACATTCTTTTCATCTTGATAATATTCGGTTCTAAAAGCCGTTTGCCATTTTGGATTTATTGAATATTGAGCAATAAAAACAGGGCTTAACCAGCTTTCATGAATGTTATTTTTTGATGAAGTATCCTGCAAGCCATAATCAAAACCTACAATAGTTCGCCATTTGTCATTCCATTTCTTATCGAAATATAAATTACTGAAATAACGCATTGAATAATCAATTCCGTTGAATTCTTTTCCTGCAAAAGTGCTCCAATTTAAAGTAGAATTTGCTGATGACTTATATACAATTTGAGTTCCAAAAGATGGCGCAACATCTTTTTGAGGTTTGTTGATTCGTTGCCAACCATTTGTCAATAAAGCAGCAAAATTCCATTTATCTGATGGCTTGTAATTGTATTTCACTCCTGTCATAAAATAAGGCGAATTTTCAGCTAATATAGAACGAGTTAAGGTTAAATTAGCTGCTGTTGTTGAAGATTCAAATCCTAAATAACTTGGTAAAATTCCAACTTCTACGGATTGTTTTTTTGATTTATCAAGATACAAACCAACATATGCTTCGTTTAAATATTTTATCTTTTCATTAGCATAATTATCATCAACATAAGTTCCTGATTGTAATGATAATACAGCATAAGCATTTTCATATTCCACTTTTGCGCGTAGTAATCCAATATTGATGTTAAACTCATTATGACGATTGTAATTGTACATAAATGGCAATTTTGAATCGGTTAATGATTGATTAAAATCATAGGAATAATATGTTTCTACAAATCCTGAAAAGGTGGTTTTAAGTTCGCTTTTTTCTTGAGAAAATATTTGACTAAAAATAAATAGTGATAAAATTGTGAGTGTTTTTTTCATAATTATTTTCTTCTTGTATCAATGCAGTAGATGATTCTCCAAATACCATTCTCCTTAAAAAGTGTAAAAGCATTTACGCCAGAATGACTTAATTTTCCATTGATGTAGAATTCATAAGGTGTCCAAGCATGAGCCATAGTTCCGTCTACTTGAATGGAATAACTTAAAATTTTTTCTTCAAATTTAAAATCACTCGGAATAGTTGCAATGGAATTATAAAACTCTTTAGCCGATTCATCAGATAATTTGGCTCCTTTTGCATTTTCCATAATCGATTGAAGAATGATTTTATCTGAACAAACTGATTTCATTTTAACAGTATCTTTAGCATGAAAACCTTCAAAAAAAGTTTCAATAACTTTTTGAACTTCTTGATTTTGAGCTTGAATAGAACTTGCAAAAATCATCATTAAGAGAAATATTGTTTTTTTCATTTTAGAACAAATTTATAATTACATCAATATTAGTATATTTTTAGTTGTATTTATTACAAAACTAATCGATTTTATTACTTTTACACTTTTAAATCATTAATAGTCATCCTAAGCGCAGTCGAAGGATTAAAATCTAACATTCATGTCAGTAGCCAAAAAAGATTACAAACGAATTACAACCAAATCATTAATTGAAATGAAAGCCAATGGCGAAAAAATTTCAATGTTAACCGCCTATGATTTTACCATGGCAAAAATCGTTGATACTGCTGGTGTTGACGTAATTTTGGTTGGAGATTCTGCAAGTAATGTTATGGCCGGACACGAAACTACTTTACCAATAACATTAGACCAAATGATTTATCATGCTTCTGGTGTTGTTCGTGCTATTGAAAGAGCTTTAGTTGTAGTAGATTTACCTTTTGGAAGTTATCAATCTGATCCAAAAGAAGCATTGCGTTCGTCTATTAGAATCATGAAAGAATCTGGTGGACATGCAGTAAAATTGGAAGGTGGAAGTGAAATCAAACAATCTATAAAAAGAATCTTAGCTGCTGGAATTCCAGTTATGGGACATTTAGGTTTAACACCACAATCAATCTACAAATTCGGAACTTATACCGTTCGTGCTAAAGAAGATGCTGAGGCAGAGAAATTGATTGAAGATGCCAAATTATTAGAAAAACTAGGATGTTTTGCTTTAGTTTTAGAAAAAATTCCTGCCGCTTTAGCTGAAAAAGTTGCTAAAAGTATTTCGATTCCTGTTATCGGAATTGGTGCTGGTGGTGGCGTTGATGGACAAGTACTTGTAATTCATGACATGCTTGGAATGAACAACGAATTCAGTCCAAGATTCTTACGCCGTTATTTAGATTTATACGATCAAATGACGAAAGCCATTGGAAATTATGTTGCCGATGTAAAAAGTCAAGATTTTCCTAATGCGAATGAACAATATTAAGTATAGATTATTAGATTATCGGATTATTAGATTATTAGATTGTTAGACTATTTGATTTATGCATAGATTTAAGGATTTGGAAATTTGGAAATTGAGCAGACAATTGTGTTCTCAAATTTATTTAACAACATCTAATTTTCCTGATAACGAAAAATTTGGATTAACAAATCAACTACGACGAGCATCTGTTTCTGTACCATCAAATATTGCAGAAGGTTGTTCTAGAAGTAGTGATAAAGATTTTTCTAGATTTCTTGAAATTGCAATTGGTTCATTATATGAAATTGAAACTCAATTATTAATTGCTTTTGATTTAGGATATATAAATCAAACAAAATTAGATGAGCTACTTTTTAATTTAGATATAATCATTAAAATGACTTCTAAATTTCGTAGTACATTAAAAATCTAAGATTCCAAAAATCTAATAATCCAAATATCTATTTTGAAAATCGTTTCCAACAAATCCAACCTACAAATTCTTCACGAAGACAATCATATTATTGTGATTAATAAACGTGTTGGAGATATCGTGCAAGGTGATAAAACTGGTGATAAACCGCTTTCTGAAATTGTTAAAGAATTTATTAAAGATAAATACAACAAACCTGGTGAAGTTTTTCTAGGTGTTGTCCATCGATTGGATAGGCCTACAACTGGAATTGTAGTTTTTGCTAAAACTAGCAAAGCATTAGAACGTTTGAATAAAATGTTTAGTGAACGTGAAACCAATAAAACCTATTGGGCAGTTGTAAAAAACAAACCACCAAAAAACGAAGATAATCTGATTCATTTTCTGAAAAGAAATGAAAAAAACAATACTTCTAAAGCACATTTAAAAGAAGTTCCTGAAAGCAAAAAAGCTTCTTTAGATTATAAAATCATCAAAGAATTAAATAACTATTTTGCTTTAGAAATCAACCTTCATACAGGAAGACATCATCAAATTCGCGCACAATTACAAGCCATTGGTTGTCCGATAAAAGGTGACTTAAAATATGGTTTTGACCGCAGTAATCCTGATGGTGGTATTCATCTTCATGCTCGAAAATTGGCTTTTACTCATCCGGTTTCAAAAGAACAAATTGAAATAATTGCTCCTACTCCATCGGATGCCATTTGGAATTCGATTTAAAAAGATTAACTTTACTCCACAATCGCATAGGGTTTTATGCGTTTTAATTGTTATTAACCCAAATTTACAATTATAATCTATGAAAAAATTAATCTTATTATCCTCATTTTTAATGTCGGTAACGGCATTCTCACAAGACCATTTTGCGGGTTTAACCAATTCTAGTAGAGTAGGAATTTTGACAACTTCAATAAATCCTGCCGAATTAGCTAATATGTCTAATAAATTTGAAATTAATGTTGTCGGATTTAGTTTTAATGTAGCAAACAACAAAATAGGATTTAGTGATTTAACATCTGATAAAGACATAGAAACATTGCTATTTAAAGGAAATGAACCTGTTAATCTTAGAGTTGACGCAGAAGCCTACGGATTAGGATTTGCTATAAAACACAAAAGTTGGGCATTAGCAATTACTTCTAAAATAAACGGCAAACTTGATGCGGTAGATATTGATACAAAACTTGGAGACGCATTGGTCAATTCAGGTTTAAATAGTGTTTTAGGCTCTAGTTCAATTAATAATAATTACAACCAAAGACTTACCGGAACAACTTGGGGTGAAGTTGGTTTTACTTTGTCTAAAAATCTTTTAGATAAAGAAAAATATAAAGTTAATGTTGGTGCTACTTTCAAATTGTTATTTCCAGGTTCTTATTCTAATTTGGGTTTAGATAAATTTAATGGAACAATTAATAATGTTGGCTCTCAAGTATATTTAAACAATACAACTGCCAATTTAAATATTGCTTACTCCGGAGCATTAGCCAATAGTTTTTCAAATTTTGAGGATTATTCAAAATCGGTTTTTGGAGGATTAAACGGTTTTTCAGGTGATATCGGAATTAACTTCCAATGGAAAGATGAGCCGGAAACCAATCCAAAGAAAAATCAAAATAAATACAAATTTAATGCTGGTTTAGCACTTAGAAATATGGGGTCTATGACCTTTAGTGATGATAATAATTACAATACCAATTACACTTTAAACATACAACCTACAATTGCAAATCCACAAGGTTTAAACCTAAATCAATTTGAAAACATCGATAATCTTCAACAGATTGAAACCATATTAATCAGTCAAGGTTATTTAACAAAGCAACCCGAAAAGAAAGACTTTAAAGTAAAACTTCCTTCTATTTTCTCAGCTTATGTAGATGTAAAAATAATCTCGAGACTCTTTGTTTCTGGTTATATTCAGCAAAAAGTGAATGATGATAATAATAACGATCAAATTACTGCTCAAAATAGTTTCACTATTACTCCAAGACTAAATTTAGGCTTTTTTGAAGTTTACTCTCCTTGGACCAGTAGTGAAATATCTGGATTTAATGGAGGAATTGGTTTTAGAGTTGGAGGATTTTATTTAGGCTCTGGTTCTATAATTACAGCAGCAATTAATGATAGTAAACAAGCTGATATCTATGGTGGCTTTAGATTAGCATTTTTATAATATCATGGAATATAAAACAAGCATCAGTTACCGAAAAGAAAAGCTGAAACAACTTCTACAGGTTGTAATAAATCACGAAAAAGAGATTATTTCAGCACTATATAATGACTTTAAAAAACCAGAATTTGAAGCCGTTGTAACTGAGACCAGTTATGTAATTTCCGATTTAAAAGACACCATTAAAAACATCAATAGTTGGGCGAAACCTAAATGGGTTTTGCCTTCTCTATTAAATTTTCCTTCATCAGATTATATTTTACATGAACCTTATGGAAAAGTACTAATAATTTCGCCTTGGAATTATCCTTATCAGCTGGCTCTTTGTCCTTTAATTGCTGCTGTTGCTGCAGGAAATCAAGTTGTCATTAAGCCATCAGAGTTAACTCCGAATACATCAAAAATTATTGCAAAAATAATTTTAGAAGTTTTTGATAAAGAACATGTTACAGTTATTGAAGGTGGAATCGAGGTTTCTGAAAAGCTACTATCACAACGTTGGGATTATATTTTCTTTACCGGAAGTGTGGCTGTTGGAAAAATTGTTGCTAAAGCTGCTGCCGAATTTTTAACACCAGTTACTCTTGAACTTGGCGGAAAAAATCCATGCATTATCGATAAAAACTGTAATATCAAATTGACAGCTAAAAGAATTGTTTGGGGAAAATTTATTAATGCTGGTCAAACCTGCATTGCGCCAGATTATCTATTAGTCAACGAAGAAATCAAACAAAAACTAATCGATTCTTTAAAAGAAGAAATTATTCTTGCTTATGGCGAAAATCCAGAAGAATCAAAAGATTTTGCTAGAATTGTAAATACTAAAAATTGGAAGCGATTATCCTCCTTTTTAGAAAATGAAACCATTTTGTATGGAGGAAAAAACAATGAATCTGACAACTACATTGCTCCTACTTTATTAGAGGATTCAAAACTTGATAGTTTGGTAATGCAAGAAGAAATTTTTGGACCCATTTTACCAATAATAAGCTACAAAGAGGAATCTGAAATTGAAAATATAATTTCTAAATATGAAAAACCTCTGTCCCTTTATGTTTTTTCAAATAACACAAAATGGGCAAAAGGAATTATAAAAAAATATTCTTTTGGTGGTGGTTGCATTAATGACACTGTTGTACATTTTTCTAACAAACGCTTGCCTTTTGGAGGTGTCGGTTACAGCGGAATTGGTGCCTACCATGGAAGATTAAGTTTTGAAACTTTCTCTCATAAAAAAGCTATTGTAAATAAAAAAACCTGGCTTGATTTACCTATGCGCTATGCTCCATACAAAGAAAAACTAAAAACTCTTAAAAAATTATTGAATTGGTTGTAAACAATTTAAAAGATTAATTTATTTTTTATATATTGCTAAGAAATTTATAATTATAGTTGAATGATTATAAACACTACTCTATTTAATTCTTTTCAAAATGGTTGCACGGAAAATTTATTTGGTTTTCTCCAACCTTTTATTGCTTTTAAGACTATTCCATTACTATTTTTTTTTAAAGAATGGTTTATTCTAATTTCCTTAGTTATTATTATAATATATATCCTTTTTGTTTTTTTTATAAATAAAAAGAAAAAAGATAGCTTTATTAAAAACTTTTCTAGTTATGTTGCAAAAGAAGAACAATACAATATGTATCTACTCTTCCTAGGAATTTCAGTTATCTCAGTCGAAATAATTTTAGAAATATTTAAAATTAGAAATTCAAGCCAACTTATATTGAAAACAATAATTGGATTGTTTTTAATTTCTATTTACCTTTTAAATGCTAAAAC
>NZ_JBIISA010000062.1:0-4569 GCF_044341265.1 Flavobacterium sp. | reverse complement strand
ATCGCTTTAAAAGAGGTTGTTTTTTTATAATTTACGATTTTATTTTTAAAAAATGGTGGTTGTGCAACGGTTACGTTTGTTGGCAGTAGTATTTTTTATTTAATTAGTAACTTGTAAAACCCTGAATTATTTTGAATTTCGGCAGTTATTTTTTCTCGCTCTTGTTCATTTAGCATTTCGTTTAATTTCCAAGAACTTAGCTCAATTTTTCTATTTAAAAAGTTTATGTAGTAATAAGTATATTCATTTTTATTTCTAGTTTCCTTTTGAGCAATAACATTTTTAAAAGAATTTTCAAATTGACTTTTCAAATCTTCTTTTTTATAATTTTTTAATAACGCATTAAAAGTTATTTCTATAAGTTCAGAATTACTTGCTAAACCGTTTTCTATTATGTTTGGTAGTAGAATATCATATGCTTTATCATATTGATTAAGACCTAAGTAACATTTTGAATACATTTCTGCCATATAAATTTCTTCAGAAGCAAATTCATTTCCGCAAAAATGTTGGTAAGGGTATTTTTTAGTTGTGTCAAGATATTTTAGTGCGTTTGTAAAATTCTCTTTTTTTAATTCTAAATCCGCTAATATTTTACAAGCTCTATTTTTATAATTTGCATATGGTTCACCCATTAATCCTGAACCAATTCCACCTTTTTCTTTGTCGTTTGCATCGCTATTTAAGATTTTTAAAAAGGTTTTTTCTGCTTCTCCATAATATTCGAGTTCAAGTTCAGCAAAACCTTTATTGTTTAAAGCCCTAAATATTAGCTTTGATTTTGGATATTCGGATATTAATTCTGTATAGTTTTGAATTACTTTTTCAAGAACATTTTCTTTGATTTCAATTGCAATTTGACTTTTTATTTTTTCTTCATAATCCATATCGATTGTATCTTTTGGATTAATGAATTGACTTAATTCATCATTCAATAATTCTTGTATTGCAACAGTTTTTTCAAATAATATTAAGTCTTCATTTGAATTTTTTTTCTGTCCAAAACTAATTGTTGAAAAAAGAAAGAAAATAGGAATAATTATGTTTTTCATAGTTTTTCGGTTTTCAGCAGTAATATTACTGCTAACTTTTATATAGACGCCACAAACAAACATTACAAATAATTATAACTGTTTGTAACTATTAGTAAATATATAAAAAAATCCTTAATTGCTTTAACACAATTAAGGATTTCAAATGTTTTATAAAACGAGTTATTGTTTCTCAATCCAAAGTCTTGCAATCAAAAACGCGTTACTTTGTTGCGATTTTCCGAACCGATTATTTTCTTAAAAAATATAATACTTAGTAATACTCAAAAGTAGCCTCAGAAACTAAAGTGTTACTCGTCGTGTATTTCTTAATTGAAATTGGTAAATTTTGAGCGTTATAGGTTATTTGGCATGTAAAATCTAAAATCGGTGTTGTTGATGAAGCATTTGAGTAATTGTAGATATTTGTTTGATTATTTAAAGTTTTTAAATTTGCAGATTCCAAACCAATTAATTCTCTAACATCTGGATTCATGTAATGCATAGGATTTAATTTTGTATCATAGTCATACGTGTTTTTGTAAGGAGCATTACTCTGAAAAATACTATTTTCTTCAATAATATTTCCGTTCGTAAAAACATAGTTTTGTGTATATCCAGTTTGCCATGTTGAACCAATTAGGCTTTGATTTTTTTCTGATACCAAAATACCATTATTATAATCAAACAACGTTCGCTCAAAATTATTTTTTGTATTCAAAATGGTTTGCAATAAATTACCATTATAAGTGAAGGAATAACTATTTTGAATTACTTCGTTTTTATAGTATATTGTGCTTGAAATTCTGTTATTAGAATAGGTAATTTCAATTCGATTTGTAGGATCAGAAATAGTTTTTAAGATACCATTTTCGTAATTAAAATTTGCCGAAAAATTTTCTACATTTCCAGCAATATAGGTTGTTTCAGTTACTTTTTTTAAAGAATTAGCTGGCGGATTAACGGCTGTAGAATTATTACCTTCATCACCAGAACATGAGAACAATGTTACTGTGATCAATAACGTAAATAATTTAGACAATTTTGACATAATTTTATTTCATTTAATTTATTGTTTTTCAATCTAAAGTCTGGCAATTCACAAAAGCTTTGATTCACGGCAAAACTTAATTTTTTTTATAGGTTTTTAGTCTTGCATAGTTGCGGGTTTTGTAATCCGTTTATTTTCTGTTAAAGATAAAATTTCCTGTGTAATGTATAAGTGTATTTACTTTAAAGTTGTAATCTCGCTAAATGGCTATTGCAATAGTAAATATATTTTACGGTTTGCTTGTTAGTTCACTTATTCTTTTATATGTTCTATCAAAAGATGTCAATCCTTCACTAATTACTGATTTCGTAGCTTCATTTTTATCAATCAAAATTAGACAAGGCAATGTATTTGTTTGATATTTCATTTTAAAAAAATCATAATCTTTATAAACTTTTGAATCCATATCTATATGTCTTTCTAGGTTTATTTCCATTATTATAAGTTTATCTTCTGCTAATTTTATAAACTCGGGATTTAGAAAAACATTTTTTTTCATTTTAATACAAGGTTTACACCAATCAGAACCTGTTAAGACAATTAAAATGTCTTTATTTTGCTTTATTGCCTCACTTTTTGCGATTTCATAATCTGTATACTTTTTATTTTGAGCTTGACTATAACTTGAAATTAAAAAAATAGCTACAATTATTAATTTTGATTTGAGTGTTTTCATTTTGTCGAATTACTGATTTAGCTTATTTTGTTACCTCAAGAAAGGATTCGATTGGTAGTGTTTGAAAATTAACAATGAAGTTTTGTACGCTGTTTAGGGATGTAATAATATTTACAAAAACGTTAATCCAATTCTTTTGTTTAATCCAATTTCAAAAATCCTGATTAAAGTAGAAAGTTGAATGTTTCCTTTTCCGTTTTCAATTCTAGAAATATAACTTTTTTTGGTTCCAGTTTTTTCAGCTAATTGTTCTTGAGTTATTTTAGCTTCTTTTCTGGCACTCTTAAGCATTTCACTGATGATAAACATCTGTGATTTTTCTTCGAAATCATTTCTGCTTTCAGTTCCGATTTTTCCATGTTCAACTTCAATAAGTTGATCAAATGTTTTTATATTTTTATAATCTTTCATTTTATTTGTTTTTTAGTTGAAAATATTCATTCATTAAAATTAATGCTTTTTCTAATTCATTTTTTGGTGTTTTCTGTGATTTTTTTTGAAAACCATTAAAAAGTACAACCAATTTTCCTTTATCAAAACAGCAAAAAATTCTGTAAATATTTGACTTGTATTCAATTCTTATTTCATAAAGTCCATTTGTTCCAGTTAAATGTTTTAAAAATTTTTCAGGAACTTTTTCAACTTGTTTAATTAATTCGAGAACGTGCTTTATTTTCTCTTTAACCTTTTCATCTTGTGACTGGTAAAATTCTATAAAGTGATTTTCGTAGAATATAATCTCTCTAGACATCTGACAAAGTTATCTTAAAAGTTAACAAATAACAAATAAATTTCAAATTTTATTTTCCCTCGCTAACGCGCGAATCCTTTCGTGTGTCATATATTGTAAATATAGTATTTTTTGGTAAAATACTTTAATTTGGTTTTATTTCTCAATTACTGCTTTAGCTTATTTAGTTATCATGCGAAGGGATTCGATTGGTAGCCTGAGAAACGTGAACGTGAATTTACTACAAAATTTGCAATCTTGCTAAACATCTGTTAGCTATAGTACTTGATTTTCTACCTTAATCTAACATATTTTTTTTTCAATGAGTTTTCGGCGACATATTGTAAAGGAACATCTTTAATAGTTATGCAGTTTTTTAAAAATTGTTCGACTACATCAAAGTCCCATCCAGCACATGCAGCAGCAAGACCATATCTTGGATCGGAATAATATTTTAGGTCAATCCCTGCACCAAAATCAAAATACTTTTCAATAATTGTCTTTTGTTCTTCCAAACTTGGAATGACTTTATCATAGCCCAAAACATCTAAGAGTGATTCTTGAACAATATAAACATCAATATTCATTAGTTCAAAGAGTGGGCTACAATCATGAATATTTTTTCTTTTCAGTCTAAAATATGCTTTGGTTGTTTCGCTTATTATGGCTCCATTCGTCTGCTCAGTTTCTATAGCGTTTTTTAAAATTGCTAAAATTGAAGTGTCATTTTCAAGAACAGCTTCCTTTAGCAATTTTTTTAGTTTATTATCATGGTTTCTCATTATCGATTTTTCAATCTCTTCGGTTCTGTTTTTCATGACGTGATTTTGTATTACAGCTGACGTTTCATTGCTTCACAAAGTTGCGAATTTTCAACACTCTCAATTACAAATATAGACAAAATTTAGCTTCAAAAATCACCAATTCTGATAAATCCCAAGCCTTGCAATTTCATGAAACCGCTGTGCATGTTGCACAACTCAAATATACAAAACCTTGTAAATAAATTTGATTTTTTTTAAATTTACTCATGCAAGGAAAAAAGACATTTACACCACAGTTATTTGTATCGGTAAATTTG
>NZ_JBIISA010000061.1:0-4616 GCF_044341265.1 Flavobacterium sp. | reverse complement strand
CTTTAATAACATCTATAAAACTCTATAATTACAGCTAAATATACAAAAAAAAGAGCAGAAAAACTAAGTTTTCTACTCCTTAAATTATTATACTTATTACTTAAAGGACTTTTTCAGTGCCCTCTTTCAAAATTGCTCTTTTTTTTATAACTTATTAATTTTATCTTAAATCATAACCATATTTAGCAAAGGTATCACCTTGTGATACATCGCCAGTAGAAAATCCTAGTTTAAACCAGTATTTTCTTTGTTCTGATGTTCCATGAGTAAATGTATCTGGTTGAACATGACCTTGCATTTTACTTTGAATAGCATCGTCACCAACAGCATGAGCTGCACTTAGCGCCTCATCTATATCACCTTCTTCAAGATATTGTTTATTATAATGTGCCCAAACACCAGCATAAAAATCGGCTTGTAATTCTAAACAAACAGAAAGTTTATTTGCTTCAGTTTGACTCATACCTTGTTGCATTTGTCTCATTTTACCAGAAGTTCCTGTAATGGTTTGAATGTGATGTCCAACTTCGTGTGCAATTACATACGCGATAGCAAAGTCACCACCTTTGGCACCAAAACGAGTTTTTAATTCTTCAAAGAAACGTAAATCCATGTAAACTTTTTTGTCACCTGGGCAATAGAATGGACCAGATGCAGCGGTAGCGCTTCCACAAGCTGTTTCTACAGCATCAGAGAAAAGTACCATTTTTGGTTGTTCGTATTGTAAATTGTTTTCTTGAAATATTTGTCCGAAAGTATCTTCAGTATAGGCAAAAACAGTTTTCGCAAAATCTCCAATTTCAATTTCTTCAGGGGTTAATTCACGTTGTTCACCAGTTTGTTCGGTTTGTTGATTTGCTTGATTTTGTTGAAATGTATCAAGTAAAGGTGCCGCTTCTGGGAAAAACATTTTCACAAGAAAAAATACGATTACTAATCCACCTCCACCAACTACAGCTTTTCCGCCTCCAGACATTCCTCTTCTGTCTTCTACGTTATCACTTTTACGATTTCCAATCCATTTCATAATTTAATAATTTTGTTTAGTTTTTTAATTTTTTAACCATTTTGAAACTATTCCTTCAAGAACTTCTTTTAGAATAGGTTTGGAAGCATAATCGTTCATACCTACTTCCAAACATTTTTCCCTTTCACCAACAACTGTGCCAGCAGTTAATGCAATGATAGGAATATGTCTTCCTTTTGTTGTTTTTCTTATTTCTTGTGTTGCTTCATAGCCATTCATGATAGGCATTTGTACATCCATTAGAATTATATCGGGATGCAATATATTAAATTTTTCAACACCAATTTTTCCGTTTTCGGCTTCAAAGATTGTTCCGTTTGGAATAATTTGCTTGATTAATGTTTTTGCTAAAAGCATGTTTATTTTATTATCTTCAATAATCAATACTTTGAAGTTTTCATGACCAAAATCGGGTTTTTCTTTTTCATTTATTATTACATCAAAATTATCAATTAATTGTGAGCTTTTTTCGTTTGATGTTTTCAAAATCACATCAAAAAAGAATTCACTTCCTTTTCCAATTTCACTTTCTAAATTTAACTTACTATCCATTAATGAAAGCAATTGATTAGAAATTGTTAATCCAAGACCTGTTCCTCCAAATCTTCTAGTAGTTGAATTGTCACCTTGTGAAAAGGCATTGAAAATTTCTTTTTGAAAATCTTTTTTTATTCCAATTCCAGTATCTAATACTGAAAATCTAATTTTGGTTTTATTTTCTGAAATGGATTCTAGAGATTTTATTGATAAAGTAATTTTTCCTTTTTCTGTAAATTTAACAGCGTTTCCTAACAAATTGATTAATATTTGTTTTAATCTAACAATATCAACATAGACATATTTTGGTACGGATTCATTTATATTAACCTCTAAATCTAAGTTTTTTAAATTGGTATCATATTTCACTAATTCTATTACTTGACTAATAATTTCAATTAGGTTGTATTTTTTAATATCTAACTCTAATTTTCCAGATTCTATTTTTGAGAAATCTAAGATATCATTTATAATTCCCATTAATGAATGTGCAGATTCATTAATAGTATTCATATAATTTTTTTGAATAGCCTCGAGTTTTGTGTTTTTTAGTAAGTCGGTGAAACCAATAATTCCGTTTAAAGGAGTTCTTATTTCATGACTCATATTAGCTAAAAATTCTGACTTAGCTTTATTTGCAGCTTCAGCAAATTCTTTTGCTTTGATTGCATCTTCAACTTCAATTCGCTGGGTAATATCGATTATAATACCAACAATGTTTTCTATTTCTCCGTTTTTAAGTATTGGCTCGCCAAATTCTTCTATCCATTTACAGATTCCATCTTTAGTTATTATTCTGAAGATTACGTGAAACTTAAGTTTGTTGTTTTCAAGTTCTTTTGCTTTTCTATGTATATATGGTAAATCATCGGGATGCACTAAGTCAATGAAATATCTTTTATTTTCAATAAAATCAGATTTTGGATATCCAGTTAGGTTTTCTATTTCATCGTTTAAATACAATTTTGACCATTTTTCACCATATTTCGTTAGGTGTACTGTACCAGGAATATTAGTTGCAAGTAGTCTAAATTTTTCTTCACTTTCAAGTATTATGGCTTCATTTAAGTTTCGTTCAATTGCAGAAGAAATATTGTTTGCTAGTGTGAGTAAAGTGTTTATTTCTTCAATTTGCCAAATTCTTTCATAATTAGTATCATCAAAAACAATAAACCCATAAAAACTTGATTTTACATGAATAGGTAAAAATAGTATTGATTTTGATTTTAATTTATCTAAAAATTTACGAGTAGCAGTGTCTTTTATATCTTTAACAATGCTATGATATGGTTTGTTGTTTTTTAAAATTTCAATAACTTCTGGAATAGCATTTTGATTGACTTTTATTAAAATTGGGTTTAATTCGGTTATTCCATTTGATTCTCTCGTCCAACGACATTTTTGCTCAAGAGTATTTTCATTTTCATTATTTAAGAAAAATGACATTCTTTCGGTTTTAGTAACTTTTCCAATAGAATCTATAATACCTTCAAACATTTCGGAATTATTTTTACTAATCAACACTTTGTTTGTAATTTGAGTAATTACACTCAACATTTCATTTTTGTATGAAAGTTTTTGTTCAGCTTCTAATCTTTTTTGGGTTTCTATTGAAAGTGTCATAACATCAGCAATAGATCTTACAAAATTTATATCTTCATTATCCCAATATTTAGTTTTTGTATCCGATTCTAGACATAAAACTCCAATTAGTTTACCATTCAGGTTAATAGGCGTGTCTAAAAGTGATTTAATATTGTTTTTAGGAAAATAATCTTCATAAAATTCTTTTGTTTCTTCACTTGTGGAAACATCTGAAGCTACAATTTGAATTTCATTTTCTATAGCTTTAAAATAGGATGGAAAGTCTTTTTTATAAATAATTGTTCCATTTTCGAATTTGTTTTGATTGTAATGAAATAAATTTTCACATAATATGTAATCGGTTTTGTAGCTCCAATAACTAACTCTGTTTACATCAACTGTTTTTGCAACTAATTGTAAAATTTTTACAACCGATTCTTCAAAATCATTATGATTTAAAAATTTCTTTAAGGTTATTTCCTTTAAAGTTTCATTATAAGTTCTAAGTTTTCTTTCTTTTCTTAATTTTTCAATTTCAATTTCTTTAATTGGTGTAACATCTCTTGCAATTACAGTATAACCTGTAATTTTATTGTGCTCATTTCTATTTATTGAAACATTTTGAGAGAGCCAAATTGAGTCACCATTTTTAGAAACAATTGGAAATATTAATGTTGGAAATTTGTTAGCACCTTTATTAATACTAGAATAAAAACCTAATACTTTTTCTTTGTAGTCATCACGTATTAATTCTGAAAAATGTTTTTTATATAATTCCTCTAAACTATAACCAGAAATAACTTCAGAATGTTTGTTTATAAATGTATAATTTCCTTTGAGATTGGTTTCATAAATAATGTCGTTGGCATTTTCAATTAAATTTTTATATTGATTTTGAACATGAATTTGTTCAGTAACATCTTGTCCGATTCCAATAATTAAGTCATCAGAAAACTTTTTGTCTTTCCATTGGATGTATTTATACTCTCCATTTTTACATTTTAGTTTTCTAACGTAAAGTCTGTTATCAATATAATCATCATGATAGGCTTCGCCAATAAAATCTTCATCTTCAGTTAATTCCCAAAACTTAAATCCTAATACTTCATTTGGAGTATATCCTAAAAAACTAAGTACTTGATTACTACAAAAAGAAACTTCTCCTTTTTTATTTGTTGCAATAGTTATAATATTTCCGCGATTTACAATTTCATTGGCAAATAGAAATCTGTTTTGAGTATTACTTGTTGAAATATGATTGGCAGAATGGATAGCAACTGTGAATAGAAAAGATGTTATTAATATAATTACTAAATCTGTTGGCAGAATATCTTGTTGAAAAAGGCTTATTGTAAAAAGAAATACAATACTAACAAACGTCCAATATTGCAATAAATTTTTGAAAACATAATAAGAAAGAAAAAAATTTACAATTAAAGATACGTAGCTAAAAAGTTCAAATGGTTTA
>NZ_JBIISA010000025.1:0-56051 GCF_044341265.1 Flavobacterium sp. | reverse complement strand
CTGCTTTAATAACATCTATAAAACTCTATAATTACAGCTAAATATACAAAAAAAAGAGCAGAAAAACTAAGTTTTCTACTCCTTAAATTATTATACTTATTACTTAAAGGACTTTTTCAGTGCCCTCAAAAATATTCGGAGCTTTTTTATTTTGTACTAAATCTAAACTATTTTAAAAGTGCATCAAGTTGCTCTTGTAATTTAGGATTTGATGGTCTATCAGCATCAGCATTAACCACTTTTCCAGTTGGATCGATTAAAATAAATCTTGGAATAGAATTAATTCCAAATGCTTTAATAAAATCAGACATCCAGTTTTTATCTGCATACAATTGGATTCCGCCAAGTTGTTTTTCAACTACAAACTTTTTCCACTTTTCATAATCTTTTTGCTCATCAACAGAAATACTTACAAAAGCAATTTTTTTATCGTGATATTTCTCTTCAATTTTTTGCAAAGATGGAATTTCTGCACGACAAGGTCCACACCAAGTAGCCCAAACATCAATGTAAACATATTTTCCTCTCAAGTCTTCTAACTTAGTTTTTCCACCAGCATGGTTTTCATAATCAAAAGATGGTGCTTGTGTGTTGTTTAATTTTTGTTGTTTTAATTTCTCTCCAAAATACATTTTCATTTGAAACATTTCTGTTTCCATTGCTTTTTTCTGAAGTGCAACAAAATTAGGATCCAATTTAGCAGCTTCTAATTTTGCAATATCAGCTTTTTGCTTTTCTGTAATTTTAGCTGTAAACTCTTCCATAGTTTTAGCAGCAAAAAGACTTTCTGCATCAAATTTACTTTCACTCAATATTTTTTGAGCTAAATAATTATTCTCAGAAGCACCTTTTCCTGAATAAACAATCGATTCATCGAAATTCTCTGCATCCATTTTCAATTTTAAGTCAAAACCATTTTTTAAAAACAGTTCACTGTACTCAGCCCCATCAAACAATTGATACATTCCTTCTTTAATTTCAAATGACGAACTAAAATGTCCATCACCTTCTACTTTAATTTCTTTCACAATAATTCTATTGTTTTTAATAAAAAGTATATCCCCATTTCTATGAGCAATATCTGCTTCAAACTTTACTACATTATCTTGCCCAAAGCTTATATTTGATAAAAAAAGCGCAAATAAAAAGAATCCAAATTTTTTCATATTATTAATTTTAATTTAAGTAAAACCAAATGTAGTTAAATTTATTTACCATCAATTATTCATTATGAAAATATTTAGTGTTTATTTCGGTTGAAGTTTTTTACTTTTGCACCCAAGACCAAAGGTCGAATTGTTATTTATAAAAAAATTTTATTCCAAATGTATAGAAGTCATAATTGTGGCGAATTAAACGCCTCGCATATCAATCAAGAAGTTACACTTGCTGGTTGGGTTCAAAAATCAAGAGATAAAGGATTCATGAATTGGGTTGATTTACGCGACCGTTATGGAATTACACAATTATTATTTGACGAAAGTCGTTCTGAAAAATCAGTTTTCGAATTGGCTAAAACTCTTGGAAGAGAATTTGTAGTTCAAGTAAAAGGAACTGTAATTGAGCGTGAAGCCAAAAATAAAAATATAGCAACTGGTGAAATTGAAATTCTAGTAAAAGAAATGACAATTCTAAATGCAGCACTAACGCCACCTTTCACTATTGAAGATGAAACCGACGGTGGTGAAGATATCAGAATGAAATACCGTTATTTGGATATTCGAAGAAATCCAGTTAAGAATAGTTTGTTATTCCGTCACAAAGTAGCACAAGCCGTTAGAAATTACCTTTCTGATTTGGATTTTTGTGAAGTTGAAACTCCATATTTAATCAAATCAACTCCAGAAGGCGCAAGAGATTTCGTAGTTCCTAGTAGAATGAACGAAGGTCAATTTTATGCCTTGCCTCAATCGCCACAAACATTCAAACAATTATTGATGGTTGGCGGAATGGATAAATATTTTCAAATAGTAAAATGTTTCCGTGACGAAGACTTACGTGCCGACAGACAACCCGAGTTTACACAAATCGATTGCGAAATGGCATTTGTGGAACAAGAAGATATTTTAAATGTATTTGAAGGCTTAACGCGTCATTTACTAAAAGAAATAAAAGGTATTGAAGTAGAGAAATTCCCAAGAATTACTTACGATTATGCGATGAAAACTTACGGTAACGACAAACCAGACATTCGTTTTGATATGAAATTTGGTGAGTTGAATGAAGTTTCTCAACACAAAGATTTTCCTGTTTTCAATTCCGCTGAATTAGTAGTTGGAATTGCAGCTCCAAATTGTGCAACTTATACTCGTAAAGAAATCGATGCTTTAATTGACTGGGTAAAACGTCCACAAGTTGGCGCATCTGGAATGGTTTATGTAAAATGTGAAGCTGATGGAACTTATAAATCATCTGTAGATAAATTTTACGATCAGGAAGATTTGAAAAAATGGGCTGAAATTACTGGTGCAAAAGCTGGAGACATGATTTTTGTACTTTCTGGTCCGGCTGATAAAACTCGCGCACAACTTTCTGCATTAAGAATGGAATTAGCAACAAGATTAGGATTGAGAAATCCAGCTGAATTTGCTCCATTATGGGTTGTAGATTTCCCATTATTAGAATTGGATGAAGAATCTGGAAGATGGCATGCAATGCACCATCCATTTACTTCGCCAAAACCTGAAGACATGGAATTGTTAGCAACAAATCCAGGAAAAGTTCGTGCTAATGCTTATGATATGGTTTTGAACGGAAACGAAATTGGTGGTGGTTCAATCAGAATTCACGATAAAGCAACCCAACAATTAATGTTCAAATATCTAGGATTTACAGAAGAAGAAGCTCGTAATCAGTTTGGATTTTTAATGGATGCTTTCCAATTTGGTGCACCACCACATGGAGGTTTAGCCTTTGGATTGGATAGATTAGTAGCAATTCTTGGCGGACAAGAAACGATTCGTGATTTTATCGCCTTCCCAAAAAACAATTCAGGAAGAGATGTTATGATTGATGCACCATCTGTAATTGATGACGCACAATTAAATGAATTACATATAAAAGTTGATTTGAAGTAATTTATATCAAATTCTCAAATAATTTAAAAGCAACTATTTAAAAATTTATAAATAGTTGCTTTTTTTATTGCAAAATTTAGAATTTTTCAAATATTACACTGAAAATCATTCAATTATAATTTTAAATTATTGTAAATTTTTTAAACTTTTATTTAATTTTTGTTTGCTATGTCATAAATAAGTATATCTTTGACCATTATTAATTTTTTTACATTACAAAATGCGCACAGGTACAGTTAAATTTTTCAATGAGTCTAAAGGTTACGGATTCATTACAGATGATGAAAATGGAAAAGACATTTTCGTTCACGCTACAGGTATTAAAGCTGAAAACTTAAACGAAGGAGACAAAGTTTCTTACGAAGAAGAAGAAGGAAGAAAAGGTAAAGTAGCTGCTCAAGTAGTAGTTATCGAAGACTAATATATATTATTTTTTGATTGCCTAAATGGTCAAACGCTCTGAAAATTTCAGAGCGTTTTTTTGTTTTCATAAATATTATTTAGAATAGGTTTAAATAAACGTTTTTAACGCATAAATAACAAACGTTTATCTAATGATTTTTGAGAATTAAATAATGCAATGTATATTTGTGGCTATTTTACAAATACTAACTTTTAGAGACATGCAATCTACTCAAATTGATTATTTACCAATCTTAATGCAAGCTGGACTAGCAATAGGATTTGTTGTCGCAACAATTATTGGTTCTAGTTTCCTTGGACCAAAAAGACATTCTAAAAACAAAGATAAAAACTTCGAGTGCGGTATTGAATCCGTAGGAAATGCGCGTATTCCGTTTTCTGTAAAATATTTTCTTGTTGCAATTCTTTTCGTGCTTTTCGATGTAGAGGTAATTTTCTTATATCCATGGGCAGTAAATTTTAGAGAATTAGGAGTGGATGGAATGATCAAAATGGTTATTTTCATGTTGTTACTTTTAGTTGGTTTCTTCTACATAATCAAGAAGAAAGCATTAGAGTGGGAATAGATTAATTACGAATTTTAAATTACGAATTATAAATGAGTGATTCTAAAACAAAAATGGTTGCTCCACCAGAAGGAGTAACAGGTGAAGGGTTCTTCGCTACTAAATTAAACGACGTTGTGGGATTGGCAAGAGCTAATTCACTTTGGCCTTTACCTTTTGCAACTTCTTGTTGTGGAATTGAGTTCATGGCTACAATGGCATCACATTACGATTTAGCGCGTTTCGGTTCAGAAAGAGTAAGTTTTTCTCCGCGACAAGCCGATATGCTAATGGTAATGGGAACAATTTCTAAAAAAATGGCACCTATTTTACGTCAAGTTTACGAACAAATGTCTGAACCTCGTTGGGTTATTTCTGTTGGTGCTTGTGCATGTTCAGGTGGAGTTTTCGATACGTATTCAGTTTTACAAGGAATTGACAAAGTAATTCCAGTAGACGTTTATGTACCAGGTTGTCCTCCAAGACCAGAACAAATTGTTGATGGTGTAATGCAATTACAAGAATTAGTGAAGAATGAATCTGTACGCAGAAGAAATTCTCCAGAATATAAAGAATTATTAGCTTCTTACAACCTATAATATGGCTTTAGAAACGGCATACATACAAGAAAAAATGACTCAAAAATTTGGAAACAAAGTTTTGAATTTTTCTATGAGTCGAGATGTTTTTTCATTCGAAGCTACTTCAGATGCTATCTACGAAGTAATTAGAACTTTAAAAACAGAAGAGGATTTAAATTTTCACTTCTTAACCGATTTATGTGGAGTTCACTATCCAGACAATGATGAAAATCATCAATTTGCAGTGGTTTATCATCTTCACAATTGGGTTGAAAATGTTAGAATAAGAATAACTACTTATCTTAATGGTGAAAATCCTGAAGTTCATTCAATGACCGATTTGTTTCTTTGCACCAATTGGATGGAAAGAGAAACTTTCGATTTCTACGGAATCAATTTTATTGGTCACCCACAATTGAAACGTATTTTGAATATGGATGAAATGGTGTCTTTCCCAATGCGAAAAGAATTCCCAATGGAAGATAGCGGTAGAACAGATAAAGACGATCGTTTCTTTGGAAGAACGGCACAAAAAATATAAAACAAAATAAATAATTCAACATTATAAAATGTCAGACTTATTATTATTACCAGAGCATCGATATGCCAAAGTTATTGAACAAACTCGCAACGAAGACGGAAGCGAACTTTCAATATTAAATCTTGGTCCAACGCATCCAGCAACACATGGTATTTTTCAAAATATCTTGTTAATGGATGGTGAAAAAATTCTTGATGCAGAACCTACCATAGGATACATTCACCGTGCTTTTGAAAAAATTGCTGAAAACCGTCCGTTTTATCAAGTAAACGTTTTAACAGATAGAATGAACTACTGTTCTTCTCCTATTAACAACATGGCTTGGTGGATGACCGTTGAAAAATTACTAGAAATTGAAGTTCCAAAACGTGCTCAATATTTAAGAGTTATCGTAATGGAATTAGCGCGTATAACAGATCACTTAATCTGTAATTCGATTCTTGGTGTTGATACTGGAGCTTATACCGGTTTCCTTTATGTATTCCAATTTAGAGAAAAAGTATACGAAATCTACGAAGAAATTTGTGGAGCTCGTCTTACAACAAATATGGGTAGAATCGGTGGTTTCGAAAGAGATTGGTCAGAAGCTGCTTTCAAAAAATTAGACACTTTTTTAACTGATTTTCCAGTTGCTTGGAAAGAATTTGAAAACCTTTTCGAAAGAAATAGAATTTTCATAGATAGAACTGTGAATGTCGGACCAATCACTGCTGAAAAAGCAATGCAATATGGTTTAACTGGACCTAATTTACGTGCTGCCGGAATTGATTATGACGTTAGAAAAGCACAACCCTATTCTTCTTATGAAGATTTTGAATTTGATGTTCCTGTAGGAAAATCAGGTGATACTTACGACAGATTTTGTGTTAGAAATGCCGAAGTTTGGGAAAGTTTAAGCATCATCAAACAAGCCTTAGCTAAATTACCGGAAGGACCAATTCATGCTGATGTTCCTGATTATTACTTACCTCCAAAAGAAGATGTTTACCATAATATGGAAAGCTTAATTTATCACTTTAAAATTGTGATGGGTGAAGTTCCAGTTCCAGTAGCAGAAATATATCATCCAGTAGAAGGTGGAAACGGAGAATTAGGATTTTATTTAATAACTGACGGAAGTAGAACGCCATACAGATTACACTTTAGAAGACCTTGCTTTATTTATTACCAAGCTTACACTGAAATGATTAAAGGCGGAATGTTATCAGATGCCATCGTAATATTATCAAGTTTAAATGTAATTGCTGGAGAATTAGACGCATAAGAAGAAAGATTGCAGAATGCAGATTTTAGATTACATATTCAAATATCTAAAATCTAAAATTTAATATCTAAAATTAGAAATGGAAAGATCACATATAAAACAAGAGATAAACATAACTGAATCATTGATGAATCGTATCAATGAATTGATTAGTCATTATCCTGAAGGTAAACAAAAATCGGCTTTACTTCCAGTTTTGCACGAAGTTCAAGATGCTCACGACAATTGGTTGAGTATTGAATTGCAAAACAAAGTTGCTGAAATTTTACAAATCCAAAATATTGAAGTGTACGAAGTAGTAACTTTTTACACGATGTTCAACCAACGTCCAATTGGAAAATACATGTTTGAATTCTGTCAAACTTCTCCTTGTTGTCAAAACGGTGTAGAAGATTTAATGGATTACACTTGTTCTAAATTGGGTGTAAAAGTTGGCGAACCAACAGCTGATGGTTTATTTGAAGTTCGTGGAGTTGAATGTCTTGGTGCTTGTGGATATGCGCCAATGATGCAATTGGGTGATTTCTACCAAGAGCATTTAACAAAAGAAAAAATCGATCAGTTAGTGTCTGATTGCAAAGACGGAAAAATCACTTTACACGATAAATAGTATCATGGGAAGAAAAATATTATTAGACAAAATAAACGTTCCGGGAATTAAAACTTATGAAGTATATCGTCGTGAAGGCGGTTATGCATCAGTAGAAAAAGCCTTGAAAAAAATGACTCCAGATGAAGTGGTTGAAGAAGTAAAAACTTCTGGACTTCGTGGTCGTGGTGGTGCAGGATTTCCAGCTGGAATGAAATGGAGTTTTATCGATAAAAAATCGGGAAATCCAAGACATTTAGTTTGTAACGCTGACGAATCAGAACCTGGAACTTTCAAAGACCGTTACTTAATGGAGTACATTCCTCACCTATTAATTGAAGGAATGATTACATCAAGTTACGCGCTTGGAGCAAACTTATCCTACATCTACATTCGTGGAGAATATATGTGGGTTTACAAAATTTTAGAAAGAGCCATCGCCGAAGCAAAAGCTGCTGGTTGGTTGGGTAAAAACATATTAGGTTCAGGCTACGATTTAGAACTTTTTGTTCAAATTGGTGGTGGAGCTTACATTTGCGGAGAAGAAACTGCATTAATTGAATCACTAGAAGGAAATCGTGGAAATCCAAGATTGAAACCACCATTTCCAGCTGTTAAAGGTCTTTGGCAAAATCCAACCGTAGTAAATAATGTAGAAACAATTGCTGCTGTGCCTTGGATTGTAAATAATTCTGGTGCTGATTATGCTGCTATTGGAATTGGTCGTTCAACTGGTACAAAATTAATTTCAGCATCTGGAAACATAAAAAATCAAGGCGTTTTCGAAATTGAATTGGGTGTTTCTGTTTACGAATTCATGAATTCTGATGAATATTGTGGTGGAATGCAAACCGACCGACCATTAAAAGCATTAGTTCCTGGAGGAAGTTCGGTGCCAATTTTACCAGCCAATTTAATTTACAAAACTGCAGCTGGTGAAGACAGATTAATGACTTACGAAAGTTTATCTGATGGTGGATTCGCAACTGGTTCTATGTTAGGTTCTGGAGGATTTATTGTTTATGATGACAGAGCTTGTATCGTAAGAAATACTTGGAATTTTTCAAGATTTTACCACCACGAATCATGCGGTCAATGTACGCCATGCCGTGAAGGAACAGGTTGGTTAGAAAAAGTTTTATGGAGAATAGAAAATGGACAAGGACGCGAAGAAGACATCGAATTATTATGGAGTATTCAATCAAAAATTGAAGGAAATACAATTTGTCCATTAGGTGATGCGGCTTCATGGCCAGTTGCTGCGGCAATTCGTCATTTTAGAGATGAATTTGAATACCACATTCGTTTCCCAGAAAAAGTAAAAAATAGAGATCATTTTGTGAATGAGCCATTTGAAAAAGTGAAACATTTAGTAGCAAAACAAGAGGTCTAAATATATATTTTTGATGAAAAAAATATTTTTATTTTTATTATTTGTAACTCATATTTCGTTTTCTCAAGAAAACTCAATCAAAGGTTACATAGTTGACGCCAAAAATGACACAATAAAATGTACTTTTATTGGTATTTCAAATATGTTTAACAAAAAGCTTCTTAATCCTGCAGCTGTTTGTGATAAAAAAATTACTATTCAATTAGAAAATGGAGACCAATATATTTACAAACCATTTGCATTAAGTAGTATACATATTTACATGTCAGAAAACGCATACAATATGCCATATTTACCACAAAATACAACCGGTTTCCAAGAAATAAAATTTGTAGGATTAAAAGAAGATAATTATAAATATTTTTACAGAGAAATAATTGTTGGTAAGATTTCTGTTTACCACAAGTATAATCAAGACATGAGGGCAAATTTAACTACAAAAGAAATTTTTGTAAAAGACGATGAAATAAAAAACGTGTCTTCATTTAGTTATAGAGATGATATCGGTTCAATAATAATTGATTATCCAGAACTCTTTAAATTATGGATTGATGGAAATAAAAATTATAAGTTACATCAATCATTACAAGTAATAGAATTATATAACGAACATTTTAAAAATATTCAAGAATAGTTTCAAGTTTCGTATTAAAAATGAATCCGAAAACTTAAAAAAGAAAATTTACAATGAAAGTAACCATAGACGGTCAAGAAATAGAAGTAGAAGCAGGAACAACAATCCTGCAAGCTGCTCGTATGATTGGTGGAGAATCAGTTCCGCCAGCCATGTGTTATTATTCTAAACTAAAAGGAACTGGTGGAAAATGCCGTTGTTGTTTAGTTGACGTTACAAAAGGTAGCGAAGCCGATCCAAGACCAATGCCGAAATTAGTAGCATCTTGTGTTACTGGTTGTCAAGACGGAATGGAAGTAGCTAGCAAATCTTCTGAAAGAGTAACCGAAGCTAGAAAAGCAGTAACCGAATTCCTTTTGATAAATCACCCATTAGATTGTCCGGTTTGTGATCAAGCAGGAGAATGTGATTTGCAAAATTTATCATTCGAACACGGAAAATCGGAAACTCGTTTCATAGAAGAAAAAAGAACTTTCGAACCTGAAGATATTGGCCCACACATCCAATTACATATGAACCGTTGCATCGTTTGTCAACGTTGTGTAGAAGTTGCAGATCAATTAACTGATGGAAGAGTTCACGGAGTTTTAAATCGTGGCGACCATTCACAAATTTCAACTTGCGTTTCAGCAGCAATTGATAACGAATTCTCTGGAAACATGATTGATGTTTGTCCTGTTGGAGCTTTGACAGATAAAACATTCCGATTCAAATCTAGAGTTTGGTTCAACAAACCTTTCAACGCTCACAGAGAATGTACCACTCCAGGATGTTGCGGAAAAACAACACTTTGGATGTTTGGAAACGAAATTCAAAGAGTTACAGCAAGAAAAGACGAATACCATGAAGTAGAAGATTTTATCTGCAACACATGTCGTTTTGACAAAAAAGAAGTTTCTGACTGGGTAATTGAAGGTCCGAGAAGATTTGAAAAAGACTCTGTTATCAATCAAAACAATTATACACGTAAAATGGATAAAGTGGTGATTGAAACAGAAAAAGGAATATTAATGGGAAGAGATATCGATCGTAAAAAAATCAGTATGTCGGAAATTGATTATAACGAAAAAATTGACGGTAACAAAATAGATACAAAATAATGGATAGTGCATTTATAATAGAAAAAAGTATCTTTATTGTTGTGATATTTGCAGTCACAATGGTTATGGCAATGTATTCAACTTGGGCAGAACGTAAAGTTGCTGCATATCTTCAAGACAGAGTTGGACCAAACCGTGCTGGTTGGGGTGGATTATTACAACCACTTGCCGATGGAATGAAACTTTTTGCCAAAGAAGAATTTGAACCAAATACTAAAAATAGATTTTTATTTTTTGTTGGTCCAGCGGTAGCAATGAGTACGGCATTGATGACCAGTGCTGTAATTCCTTGGGGTGATAGATTAGAAATTTTTGGTAGAACAGTAATACTTCAAGCAACCGATACAGACAGTGCAATTTTATACATTTTCGCTGTAGTTTCTCTTGGTGTTTATGGAATTATGATTGGAGGTTGGGCTTCTAACAATAAGTTTTCATTGATGGGAGCAGTTCGTGCTGCATCACAAATGGTTTCGTATGAAATTGCAATGGGTTTATCTATAATAGCTTTATTGATGATGACAGGAACATTGAGTTTAAAAGAAATCTCTGTTCAACAACATGGTTTACACTGGAATGTATTCTATCAACCATTGTCATTCTTAATCTTTTTGATTTGTGCTTTTGCAGAAACTAACAGAACACCTTTCGATTTGGCAGAATGTGAATCAGAATTAATTGGTGGTTATCATACCGAATATTCTTCCATGAAAATGGGATTCTATTTATTTGCTGAATATGCTAATATGTTTATTTCGGCAACAATAATTTCAGTCTTATTCTTTGGTGGATACAATTATCCAGGAATGAGTTGGGCTATAGAAAATTGGGGTGTAAATATTGGAAATGTGATAGGTATATTTGCCTTATTTGCCAAATTATGTTTCTTCATCTTTTTCTTTATGTGGATTAGATGGACAATACCAAGATTTAGATACGATCAATTGATGAATTTAGGATGGAGAATATTAATTCCACTATCTATTGTCAATATTATTATAACAGGAATTTGCATTCTAGCTTTTAAATAAGAAAAGAAATTATGTCAACATCGATACAAAGTATATCATTATCAGGTAAGAAAAAACAAGTTTCTAATAAAGAAATGACTTTTCTTGAAAGAATGTACCTGATAGCAATTTTTAAAGGTTTATGGATTACCATCAAACACTTTTTTAAGAAAAAAGCAACGATTCATTATCCAGAACAAGTACGTGAGTTTAGTCCTGTTTATCGTGGTCAGCACATGTTGAAACGCGACGAACAAGGAAGAGAAAATTGTACGGCTTGTGGTTTGTGCGCTCTTTCATGTCCAGCAGAAGCAATTACCATGAAAGCCGAAGAACGTAAAAAAGGTGAAGAACATTTGTACAGAGAAGAAAAATACGCTTCAATCTACGAAATCAATATGTTGCGTTGCATTTTCTGTGGATTGTGTGAAGAAGCTTGTCCAAAAGACGCAATTTACCTTACAATTTCTAAAGAATTAGTTCCAGCACAATATAATAGAGAAGATTTTATTTTCGGAAAAGATAAATTAGTGATGCCACTAGAAATGGCTATGGCAAATACTAAAAAACTTAATTAATTATGTCACCGATACTTATCATATTTTACGTTTTAGCTGCTATCACATTAGCAACAGCGTTTTTGACCATATACAGCAAAAATCCTATTCATAGTGCTATTTATTTAGTGTTATGTTTCTTTTCAATTGCAGGACACTATTTATTATTTAATGCACAATTCCTTGCAATAGTTCATGTTATAGTCTATTCTGGTGCCATTATGATTCTATTCTTATTCACCATCATGTTAATGAATTTGAATAAAGAAGATGAAGTTCACAAACCAAGAATTACTAGACTTGGTGCCATAACAACATTTATTTTATTGAGTACAGCATTAGTTTTAATATTTATGTACTCAAAACCTTTCGTTGGTGATTATCCTACAACTGGTGAAGATTTTCAATCCATAAAAAAATTAGGAACTGTTTTATTGGATGACAAAGAAGGATTTATGGTTCCATTTGAATTTGCTTCTATCCTACTTTTAGTGGCAATGATTGGAGCTGTTTTATTATCAAAAAAAGAAAAACCAACTAAATAATCATGGAGAATATTTTAAATCAAATTGGTATTGAAAATTACATTTTCCTTTCTGTTCTTCTATTTTGTATAGGAGTCTTTGGAGTATTGTACAGAAGAAATGCCATCATTGTTTTTATGTCAATAGAAATTATGTTGAATGCAGTAAACTTACTTTTTGTTGCCTTTTCAACGTATTGGCAAGATGCAAAAGGAGAAGTATTTGTATTCTTTTCAATGGCTGTTGCTGCTGCAGAAGTTGCTGTAGGTTTGGCGATTTTAGTTGCTGTTTTCCGAAATATTGGTTCGGTAGATATATCAAATTTAAAAAACTTAAAAGGATAATCCCTAATGGAGAATAGTTTAGTTTTACTCTTATTATTAACCCCATTTGTTGGGTTCTTATTCAATGTTTTCTTCGGAAAGAAAGCAGGAAAAAACATTTCAGGTGCAATAGGAACAATTGCTGTGGCAGTTTCTTTTGTGATGAGTGTTTACTTCTTCATGCAATTAAATACTTCAGGCAAAGCAATTCAAGTTATTAAATTATTTGATTGGATTCAATTAGGAAATCTGAAAATTGATTTTGGAATTTTATTAGACCAATTATCATTATTGTGGTTATTATTTGTAACCGGAATTGGTTCTTTGATTCACTTATACTCTATCAGCTACATGCACGATGATGAAAATATGCACAAGTTTTTTGCGTATTTGAATTTGTTTATCTTCTTCATGATAACATTAGTAGTTGGAAGCAACTTATTAGTAATGTTTATCGGATGGGAAGGCGTTGGACTTTGCTCCTACTTACTTATCGGATTTTGGTATAAAAACCAAGATTATAACGATGCTGCAAAGAAAGCTTTCATCATGAATAGAATTGGTGATTTAGGTTTCTTGATTGGGATATTTATTTTGGCAAGTTTATTTTCTACAATTGATTTTGTTGAAATGAAACAGATTTTAACCAATATGAATTTCACAACAAATACAATCCCTACATTATTAGGATTAGCCGCATTATGCCTTTTCATCGGAGCTACAGGAAAATCTGCACAATTACCACTTTACACTTGGTTACCAGATGCGATGGCTGGGCCAACTCCAGTTTCGGCATTAATTCATGCTGCAACGATGGTAACGGCTGGTATTTTCATGATTACAAGAATGAATTTCTTATTTGATTTAACTCATGATGTACAACACATAATTGCAGTTGTTGGAGCAATAACAGCATTAGTTGCAGCATCAATTGGATTACTTCAAAACGATATTAAAAAAGTATTAGCTTATTCAACAGTTTCTCAATTAGGACTAATGTTTTTAGCTTTAGGAATGGGTGCATATACTGTAGCTGTATTTCATGTAATAACACATGCTTTCTTTAAAGCTTGTTTATTCTTGGGTTCTGGTTCTGTAATTCACGCTTTGCATGGCGAACAAGATATGCGTAAAATGGGTGGTTTACGAAAAGTAATGCCAATCACTTTTGCAACAATGTTAATTTCAACATTAGCAATTGCAGGTATTTTTCCTTTCGCAGGATTTTGGTCAAAAGATGAAATTTTAATGGTAGCTTTTGAACATAATAAAGTACTTTGGATTGTTGGTTCTATTGCATCAATCATGACAGCATTCTATATGTTCCGATTAATGTACTTAACATTCTTTAGAGAATTTAGAGGAACGGAAGAGCAAAAACATCACTTACATGAAAGTCCAAGTTTAATAACTTTGCCACTTATCATACTTGCTGCATTAGCTACTGTTGGTGGATTAATTAATTTACCTGGAAGCAATTGGTTAAATCATTTCTTAGAACCAATTTTAGTTACTAAACATGAACATCATGCTCTTGGAAGTCAAGAATATATGTTGATGGCAATTGCTTTAACTGGTGCAATTATCGGAATTGTTTGGGCGTATTCTAAATACATCAAACAAGGATTTGTTCCAAAAGAAGATTCTGAAATTTCAGGTTTATCAAAAACCATTTATAACAAATATTATGTTGATGAATTTTACACTTCATTAATAGTAAAACCTTTGAATGGACTTTCAAATTTCTTTAGAACAACTTTAGAACCTGCTCTAGGAAAAGTAGTTTACGGATTTGGAACCGTTGCAAATGGAATTGGAAATCAAGGAAAAAAATTACAAACTGGAAGTATCGGATTGTATTTATTTGCATTCGTAATAGGACTTTTAGCCATAGTTAGTTATTTATTTTTAGCTCAATAATTTAAAACAAAATGAACGTATCACTTATATTAATACTACTCTTAGTTGGTGCCATTGCAACCTTCCTTTCTGGAGATAAATTCGCTTCAAAAGTGGCTTTATTATTTAGTTTGGCTGCTTTAGTATGCTCTTCAATATTAGTAAATCAATTTTTGGGCGGAATAAACATTAGCTTATCAAATCCTTGGATTTTACAACCTAATATCTCCTTTGCACTTAAAGCCGATGGATTATCATTAGCAATGGTACTTTTAACAACTTCATTGCTTCCATTAATTGTATTATCTTCTTTCGGAAATAATTTCAAAAATTCTAAAAACTTCTATGGATTAGTATTATTCATGGCATTTGCGATGGTTGGAACTTTCTTAGCAAGCGACGGATTATTATATTATATCTTTTGGGAACTTGCTTTAATTCCAATATACTTTATAGCATTAGTTTGGGGTAATGGCGATACTGAAGAACGTAAAAAAGCCGTAGTTAAATTCTTCATTTATACTTTAGGTGGTTCCTTATTTATGCTTATTGCATTTGCTTATTTGTACACCAAAGCTGGAAGTTTTCTATTGGAAGATTTAACAAAATTAAATTTATCTACAACCGAACAAACTTGGATTTTCTTAGCCTTCTTTTTAGCTTATGCTATTAAAATTCCAATCATACCTTTCCACACTTGGCAGGCGAAAGTATATCAAAAAGCACCAACCGTTGGAACAATGCTTCTATCAGGAATCATGTTAAAAATGGGATTATATAGTGTAATTCGTTGGCAATTACCAATTGCTCCGTTAGCTGCTAAAACTTACATGCCAGTTTTAATTGGTTTAAGTATTGCTGGAGTTATTTATGGTTCTATAGTGGCTTTGCGCCAAAAGGATTTGAAAAAATTACTTGCTTATTCTTCTCTTGCTCACGTAGGATTAATTGCTGCTGGTTGTTATACTTTAACAGCAGATGGTTTAAGCGGAGCTGTTTCTCAAATGATTGCTCACGGATTTGTAATCGTTGGATTATTCTTTGCTGCTGAAGTAATTTTTAGAAGATTTGAAACATACAAAATTGATGAAATGGGCGGTGTTCGTTCGCAAGCATCAAAATTCACTTCTATGTTTATGATTTTGGTTTTAGCATCTGTTGCTTTGCCAGGAACATTCAACTTTATTGGAGAGTTTACCGTTTTGTATAGTTTATCTCAAGTAAACATTTGGTATGCAGTTCTTGGTGGAACAACCATAATATTAGGAGCTTATTATATGTTAAAAATGTTCCAAAATGTAATGCTAGGAGAAACAAATACTAAATTATTTGCAGACGTTACAACAACCGAAATAATTGTCTTTGTGATAATAATTGCCTTTTTACTTTTCTACGGATTGTATCCAAAACCAATTGTAGATTTGGTAATGCCAAGCATAAAAGAAACTCTAATTCAAATTAATAGATTTAACTAATTATAATGAATACATTAATAGCAATATCAGGTTTAGGCGTTTTCTGTCTTATAGCTGAAATCTTTAATTTTAGAAAAGCAATTGTACCTGTAGTTATCTTAGGTCTATTAGCAATACTAGGCACAACACTAAATATTTGGTCATTTGGAGAATTGTTAAACAGTCAATACACCAATATGATTGTTGCTGATAAATTTTCTAATGCTTTTTCATCATTATTCATTGTTCTTACTATATTTTTAGTAGCCATGAGTCACGATGTTTACAAAGATCATGAAACAAAAATTTCTGACTTTATAGCAATAAAAATTTTCCTTTTAGCAGGTGCTGTTGCGATGGTTTCTTTCTCTAACCTATCAATGTACTTTTTAGGAATTGAAACATTATCAATAGCTCTTTACATTCTTGCAGGAAGTAGCAGATTGGATATAAAAAGTAATGAAGCCGGAATGAAATATTTCCTAATGGGTTCGTTTGCATCAGGATTTATTCTATTTGGTATCTGTTTAATTTATGGTGCTATGGGAAGTTTTGATGTTACAGAGATTAGCGAAATGTCGCGCTCAGCAGAATTACCAATTTGGTTTCCAATAGGTATTTCGTTATTAACTGTTGGTATGTTATTTAAAATTGCTGCTGTACCGTTTCATTTTTGGGCACCAGATGTTTATGAAGGTGCACCTTCAATTGTAACAGCTACGATGAGTACTTTAGCAAAAGTTGTGGCTTTTGCAACATTATATAAATTATTGGCTACTATGAATGCTGATATCTCTTCGGCATACCAAAACATCATTATAATAGTTTCAATTGCTTCTATGACTGTTGGAAATATTATGGCTTTACGTCAAAATAATGTAAAACGTATGTTGGCGTTTTCAGGTATTTCACATGCAGGTTTTATGATGATGACTTTATTGAGTCTATCTAATTCATCTGGGAACTTACTTTATTATACGGTTGCTTATGCTTTAGCAGGAATTGCTTCCTTTGCAGTAATCATAAATGTTACAAGAAATAAAGACAATGAAGATATTTTAAACTTCAACGGACTTGGAAAGACAAATCCAGTAATGGCAGCAGTTTTAACAGCGTCACTTTTATCAATGGCTGGAATCCCAATTTTCTCTGGATTTTTTGCTAAATTTATGTTGTTTACACAAACCATTCAAGCCGGATTCTTAATCGTAGTTATTGCTGGTGTTATTAATTCTATAATTAGTGTTGGATATTATTTCAAACTAATTTTAGCAATGTATACTAAAGAACCAAGTGAAGAAAAACAAAGCACTCCATTTGTATATTATGCAGTTGGAATAGTTTCAATTGTATTAAATATCATCATCGGATTGTATCCATCTTTAGTTACAGATTTAATCAAATAGGAAGACTATTTTTAAAATACTCAAAACCATCAAAAGCAATTTTGATGGTTTTTTATTTATCAACAATCGAACTATTTAACAATTGTGAAATTCAATTATTGACTAAATTTACAATATGTATGCTTTAGTCGATTGTAACAATTTTTATGCCTCGTGCGAACGTGTTTTCCAACCTCAATATAATGGAAAACCGGTTGTTATTTTATCTAATAATGACGGTTGTGTCATCTCTAGAAGTAACGAAGCTAAAGAAGTTGGTGTTCCAATGGGTGCACCTGAATTTAAAATTCGTGAACTTCTGAAAGAGAAAAATGTTAAAGTCTTCTCTTCTAATTATCCTTTATATGGTGACTTGAGTAATCGTGTGATGAAAACTTTAGAAGCGTTTACTCCAAATCTTGAAATTTATAGTATTGATGAAGCCTTTCTAAACTTTGACGGAATGTCAATTTCTGATTATCATGATTATGGAATTCAGATTAAGAAACGTGTACAAAAATGGGTTGGAATTCCTGTTTGTGTCGGATTTGCACCAACTAAAGCGCTTTCAAAAGTAGCCAATAGAATTGCAAAAAAGTTTCAAGACAGAACACAAGGAATTTATGTAATTGATACGGAAGAAAAACGTGTCAAAGCTATAAAATGGACTAAAATTGAGGACGTTTGGGGAATTGGTCGCAGGTTAACAAAGAAAATGATGGCGCACAATATTCTAACAGCTTATGATTTTACAAAACCTCAACACGAAGCATGGATTAGAAAAGAAATGGGCGTTATTGGTATGCGATTAAAATATGAATTGGAGGGAAAATCGGTTTTAGATTTAGAACCTATTCGGGAACAAAAGAAAAGTATTGCTACTACTAGAAGTTTTCCGAAACAGATTTCAGAATTTGACGATTTACGAGAACGCATAGCAACATTTTCTGCGGTTTGTGCCGAAAAATTACGCAAACAAAAATCATGTTGTCAAACAATAATTGTAATGTTGGTCATTGATAAACACAAATACCAATCTCAAAAATATTATTTCAACAAAGCGGTTACTTTGCCTTATTCAACCAATTCGACTTTGACAATTTCAAATGTTGCCATATCCATGTTGAAAGATTTGTACAAAGGAAATGAAGGAATCAAATTCAAAAAAGCAGGTGTAATAGTTACTGAATTAATTGATGAAGATAAAAAACAGCTTCAATTATTTGAAGAAGAAAATCCGAAGCATTTGGCAATCATGAAAGCAATGGATTTTTTGAATGCTAAAATTGGAGATCGAAAAGTAAAATTAGGAACACAAAATTTAAATCTAACTTGGAACATGAAGCAAAATCATTTGTCACCTAGATTCACTACAAGATTTAACGAAATACTAGAAATAAAATGTCACTAAAAAGAGAACCTTCTTTAATTTTCTTCCGTCCAAACTTAGAAAGCGAATTGAAAATACCTTACATAAAAGAAGGTGTTTCTGCTGGATTCCCATCGCCTGCAACCGATTTTATGGAAAGTGGCATTGATTTAAATAAAGAATTATGTAAAAATCCTTTATCTACGTTTTACATAAAAGTAAATGGAAATTCGATGATAAATGCCGGAATAAATGATAAAGACATTCTTGTTGTTGACCGAAGTTTAGAACCTCAAAACAACAAAATTGCGGTTTGTTTCATCGATGGTGAGTTCACCGTAAAACGAATCAAAACAGAAGAAAATTGTATCTACCTAATGCCTGAAAATAAAAATTACCAACCCATAAAAGTCAGTGACGAAAATGAGTTGATAATTTGGGGTATTGTTACTTATGTGATTAAAAACTTATAATATTTCTACCAAAAAACAGTATACAAAGCTGCTGTAACTGCAACAATCACAAGCATTCCTACAGTGAAACTTGGTGACATTTTGAACATCGTTTTATCAACTTCTAAACCATTGGTTTGAACACCTTTTTTAGTTTCATACATACTAATAAAATACATTCCAATAACGCAAATTAAGAATACAAATCCCATTCTATCAATAAACGGAATTTCATATACGCCATCAGCATTTGGCACAGCAAATCCCATTGGATTTAAGAATGATAAATCAACAAAAGCTGGCATGAATTTGAAAATGATTGAAAGAATAAATCCGCCAATCGTTGCAAACAAAGCGGCGTTTGAAGTAGTTTTTTTCCAAAAGAAACCCAAAATAAACATCGCAAAAACTCCTGGACTCACAAATCCTGTGTATTCTTGAATGTATTGAAAACCTCCTTTTTTATCTATTCCTAAAAATGGCGCTACAACAACAGCAATAATCATTGCTGTGATTATCGTAAGTTTTCCAATGCTTACTAATTTTTTCTCGCTTGCCTCAACATTTATTTTTTCTTTGTAAACGTCCAATGTAAAAATCGTTGCTATACTGTTCGCTTTTCCTGCCAAAGAAGCTACAATCGCTGCTGTCAATGCGGCAAACGAAAGTCCTTTTAATCCAACTGGTAATAAATTCAATAAAATAGGATAAGCTCGATCTGGATTTACACTTCCGTCTTGTAACATTTCCGTTTGAAAATGTCCGTTTTGATATAAAACATAAGCGGCAATTCCTGGCAAAACGACTATAATTGGCATTAATAACTTCAAGAAAGCAGCAAATAAAATTCCACCACGGGCGGTTTTCAAATCGGCACCTAAAGCTCTTTGAGTAATGTATTGGTTGCAACCCCAATAATTAAGATTGATAATTAACATTCCACCAATTAGTACTGAAAGTCCTGGTAAATCCATATAATTTGGATTGGTTTTATCAAAAATCATATGAAAATGGTCATCGGCTTTATCTCGCATAATATTAAATCCGTTGATAACTCCATCAGAACCAAATTCGGTAGCTACTAAATTTAAAGCTAAATATGTGGTAATCAATCCACCTAAAATCAAGAAAAATACCTGAATAACGTCAGTGTAACCAATAACTTTCATTCCGCCAAGTGTAATCATAACTGCAAAAACTGCTAAGAATATCATACACAAAGTAATATTCAAACCTGAAATACTACTAATTGCTAAAGCTCCTAAATACAATATTGAAGTTAGATTTACCAAAACATATAACAACAACCAAAAAACGGCCATAATCATTGCAACATTGCCATTATACCGCTGTTTTAAATATTGAGGCATGGTAAATATTTTGTTTTTGAGATATACTGGCATGAAGAAAACCGCAACGATTACCAGAGTAATTGCCGCCATCCATTCGTAAGTGGCAATAGCCAATCCCATTTTGAAACCACTTCCACTCATTCCAATAAACTGCTCAGCACTGATGTTACTCGCAATTAAAGACGCTCCAATTGCCCACCAAGTTAACGAACCTTCGGCAAGAAAATAATCGTTACTACTGGTTTGCGCTTTCTTTTTTCGGTTGTAAATCCAAAATCCGTAACCTACAATTATTATAAAATAGAGGAAGAAAACAATATAGTCTTTGGTTGCTAGTGTTTGCATTGGTTTAGTTTAATAGTTAGTTTTCAATTTTTTAACCATTAAGGTATTAAGGTAATTAAGTCTTAATGAATCTTAATTTCTTAATGGTTAAAGTTTATAATTTAATTATCTCTTTTTAAAATGAACATCTGATAATTCTCTTAAAATTTTAGCACTTTGCTCTGGTGAAATATCGCGTTGTGCTTCAGCAAGCATTTCATAACCGACCATAAATTTTTTTACAGTCGCGCTTCGCAATAATGGTGGATAAAAATGCATGTGAAAATGCCATTCTGGATGCGAAACTCTATCGGTTGGTGATTGATGAATTCCTGCTGAATAAGGAAAAGACGTTTCGAATAAGTTATCATATTTAACGGTAATTCCTTTCAGAATTTCTGAAAATGCTTTCGTTTCATCATTGGTCATTGCTATGATATTTCCGAAATGTCTTTTGCTGATAATCATAGTTTCATAAGGCCAAGTTGCCCAAAAAGGAACCAAAACCACAAAATGATCATTCTCAATAACGACACGTTCTTGCAACTTTAATTCTTGCTCAACATAATCTTTCAACAAACTAGATTGATTTTTATCGTAGTAAGAACGCAGGCTTTTTTGTGTTTTTTCTATTTGAGTTGGCAAAGAAGATTGCGCCCAAATTTGACCATGTGGATGTGGATTGCTACAACCCATAACGCTTCCTTTATTTTCAAAAATCTGAACGTAATTGATGAAATCTTGACTTCCTAATTCGATGTATTGTTCTTTCCAAACTTTTACCACCTTTTCAATATCTGAAACATCCATTTCGGGTAAAGTAAGGTTGTGCTTTGGTGAAAAACAAATGACTTTATTAATTCCTCGTTCTGGTTTTAACTGAAATAAATTGTTGAAATTATTTTCAAAATCAACCTCATCTCGTAACAAAGCAGAAAAATCATTTTCAAACACATAACAATCGGTATAATTGTCATTTTTTACTCCATTTGAACGAACATTTCCTGAGCACAAATAGCAATTTTCATCGTGTTCTGGACGATTGTCTTCTGCAATTTTCTCGTTTTGACCTTGCCATGGACGTTTGGCGCGATGTGGCGAAACCAAAATCCATTCGTCTAGCAAAGGATTATATCTTCTGTGTGGATGTTCGTTATGGTTGAAGTTTTGCATGTTTTTATTTTTTAAACCTGACAGGTTTTAGAAACCTGTCAGGTTTAATTAATTCTTATATTCTGATGTTCCTTTGGATATTTTTACTTTGTATGATTTTAAATCTATTCCAAATTTGGAACGATATTGCGCTGAAATTTTTTCTCTTAGTTCCTTTTCTGAACCTTTTTCTACTAGATTTATAGAACAACCTCCAAAACCGCCACCCATCATTCTTGCTCCTAAAACCGAAGTTTCATTGGCTACAGCATCAACTAAAAAATCTAATTCATCGCAACTCACTTCATATTCTTTAGACAAACCATGATGTGTTTCGGTCATTAAATTTCCTAGTCTATTAAAATCTGAATTTTCTAAAGCATCAACGGCATCTTGAACACGTTGAATTTCTTTTACTACAAAATGACATCTTTTGTAAACGATTTCTCCTAATTCATTTTTAAGAGCATTTACCATTTCTTCAGTACAATTTCTAAAGGTTTTTACTTCTGGAAAATGACTTTTTATGATGGCTAAACCTTGTTCTACCTCGTTTCTTCTATCGTTATAACCTGATGTTAAATGCGTGTGTTTTACATTGCTATCCAATAAAAGTAGTGAATATTTTTTGAAATCAGCTTTATGGTATTCGTATTCCAATGTGTTGCAATCAAGTTTGATGACTTTATCTTTCTTGCCAAAAACCGAAGCAAATTGATCCATAATCCCACAATTTACACCAACAAAAGTATGTTCTGATTTTTGTCCGATGAGTGCAATTTCTTCTTTGGTTAAACCTAAAGCAAACATTTTATTGAACGCATAAGCAAATCCACATTCGACTGCAGCCGAAGATGAAAGTCCAGAACCAATAGGAACAGAACTACTAAAAACGGCATTAAATCCGTTATCGAATTGCTTTTGCTCTTTTAATTGTTGCAAAACACCAAGAATATAATTAATCCACATGATTTGATTAGGAACTAAAGTGTCTTTCAAATTAAATTCGAAAACCTCATTCAAATCTTTAGCTATGATTTTACAATCAGAGTTTTTATTAGGTGAAATTGCGATGCAAACGTATTTATTGATTGCGGCTGGCAAAACAAAACCATCATTATAATCAACATGTTCACCAATAATATTGATTCTTCCTGGTGAAAGGAAAATATGTTCCGGTTTATTTTGAAAGGATTTTTCAAAATGTTCCGTTGTGTTTTTTATTAATTTTTTCTTCATGAGATAAATATTGCGGCTTTTATTTGATGTTTAATAGGATTGATGATGATGTGAGTCTATTTGATTTTACTTCCAATTTTACATCTCCAACTGTTTTTCCGGCTTGAATAATCACTTGACATTTTCCGTTGAATGCACTTCTTTGCCAAGCACCATCAGAACATTTATCTGGTTCATGCGAACTCGGATCACCATTACCTACGCCAATAATTTTAGCATCGCCAATTAGTTTGAAATAAACCATATTGTTAGCATTTGGTAGTTCTCTACCTTTATCATCAACAATCGAAATATTCACAATTACTCCATCTTTACCATCAGCTAAAACCGAAGATTTATCGGCTACAGCAATAACTTTTGCAGCGTGATTTGTAGTTTCAACTTTTGAAGTTAATTTCTTCCCGTTTTTATAAGCAACTGCTTCTAAAGTTCCTGGTTCGTAGTTGACTTCCCATTGCAAATGGCTATTTCTTGGCATGGATTTTTTACCTAAGCTTTTTCCGTTAAGGAATAATTCTACACCATCAGCATTGGTATTTACCCAAACATCAATTGGTTTACCTAACTTTTCTGGCCAATTCCAATGTGGTGAAATGTGCAGAATATCTTCATTCGTCCACCAACTTTTATAATAGTAATAAATGTTTTTTGGGAAACCACAAACATCTAAAATTCCGAAATGCGAACTGATATTGGGCCATTTGTATGGTGTTGGTTCACCGCGATAATCAAATCCTGTCCAAACAAAACCACCAAGCCAATAGTCATTTTCTGCAGCCAATTTCCACCAAGTTTCAGCTTTGCTTGCCCACCAAGGATGTGTAATATCTTGGTCTGGAACATAGGCGCGAATTTCATCTTTTTCATAGATTCCACGAGTAGTTACGGTACTTCCCATTTCAGTTCCAAGTAAAGGTTGATTGGGATGATCACGATGATAATCGGCAACAGCATATTCACGATAATTAAATCCGCGGATTGGAATTACTTCATTTACACCTTTGAATTCGTTAGGCATATCAGCTGCATATGTTGACGTTCTCGTTGGGTCTAACTCTGCTTGAATAGCTAAAAGTGTTTTTGCAATTCGCTTTCCATAATCGTTTCCTTGAATATTCTGTTCCTCATTTCCAATGGACCATAAAAAAACGGAAGCGTGATTTCTATCTCGTTTAAGTATTCGTTTAAACTGGTCGATATATTCTGGACTGCTGTTTAGCAAACGTTGTTCATCAACAACTAACATTCCCAAACTATCACAAGCTTGCAAAAGTTCTGGAGTTGGTGCGTTATGACTTGCTCTATAAGCATTAGAACCCATTTCTTTCAGTAATTTTATACGATAATATTGCATAAAATCAGGTAGTGCACTTCCAATTCCGGCGTGGTCTTGATGGTTGTTTGTGCCTTGAATTTTGATTTTTTTTCCGTTCAAGAAAAAGCCTTCTTTGGAATCAAATTTTACAGTTTTAATTCCGAAACGTGTTTTTGTTTGATGTACCACTTGGTTTCCTGATTTTACAACAGAAATTACCTTGTACAAATACGGATTTTCAAGTGACCAAAATGTAACGTTGTTCAAGTTCAAATTTTGCTTAATGGTAGTTTTTCCGTTTACCGAAAGTGCAATTCTTTGTTCCGAAGTTTTACCTAATTGTTTGCCGTTTCTATCGGTAATTATTGAATAAACAACAGCATTAGAAGGTTGTAGATTTTTACTTTCAACTTCAGTTTCTACAGTTACAGTTGCGTTTTTACCGTTTACTTTTGAATGCACAAAAACACCATCATTTGGGATGAAAACTTTATCAGTAACATTCAACCAAACGTGACGATAAATTCCGGCACCTTCATAAAACCATCCTTCATATTGTGTGGCATCCACTCGAACTACAATAACATTATCGCCTTCAAAATTTACATAATCTGAAACATCATAAGAATTACCAACGTAACCACTAAAATTAGTTCCTACATAAAATCCGTTGAACCAAATTTCCGCATTTCTATAAATACCGTCAAATTGAAGTTCGAATCGTTTTCCATCGTCTTTTTTATCGACAGAAAAATGTTTGCGATACCAACCAACACTCGTTTCCGGATAAGCACCACCAACAGGCTTGTAACCGTGACTATCCATTTCAACTTGCTCAGATTTTACAAAAGGAAGTTCAACAACCCAATCGTGTGGAACGTTGATTTTTTTCCAAGTGGAATCTACAAATTTTGGGTTTACAATAGTAGTTGCATATACATTAGACTTGTGAAGCAACGCTGTTTTTCCATAATCGAAATCTTTGGAAACATCAGATGAATTTCCAAAATGAAATTTCCAATCTTCGTCTAAACTGATTTTTTTCTGAGCAAAAGTTGTACTTAAACCCATTAGAAGTAGAGCAAAATAGTATATTTTTTTCATCATAATTATTCTTTAAATGCATCTAATGCTGGTGATGGTTTTCCGTCAGCTTGCCATGCGCTTAAACTGTATCCACTCCATGATTTTGCGCCTTGTGGTTCCCAATACATCACTCCCAAACCTCTTTTATTTGGAACTTTTTTAACGGCTTCAATAGTAGCTTTTAATAATTCATAAGTGTTTTGAACTTTGTCATCTTCACCACCAACTTCAACAATCATAACATCTTTATTGTAACGATTTACCATATCGTTAAGATTGAATTCTAAGTCGGCAATGGTTTCTGAATAATCTTTTTTAATCCAATAAGGATAATACGAAAGTCCGATGATATCGTATTTTACCTTTTGAGCCTTAGCATTATCGAAGAACGTTCTAAATTTTGCATTGTTATTTCCTTCATCAACGTGAACGATTACTTTGATTTTTTTATCAACCGCTTTTACAGCATCGTAACCTTTATTTAAAAGTTGCCCAAGTTGATTCCAGTTATCGGTGCTTCCTTCTGGCCACATCATTCCGCCTGGAATTTCGTTTCCAACTTGCACCCATTCTGGAGTTACACCTGCATTTTTTAAAGCAGAAATCACTTCAAAAGTATGATTGTAAACATCATTTAGTAATTCCGGAAACGAATGATTTTTCCACGCAGCAGGTTTATTTTGCTTTGCAGGATCAGCCCAAGAATCGGAATAATGAAAGTTAATCATCACACGCATGCCCATTTTTTGGGCACGTAATGCCATTGCTACAGTTTCATCTTTACCACAATGTCCGCTTGCTTTGTCATCATTTGGATTTACCCAAACACGCAAACGAACCGAATTCATTCCTCTGTCTTTAAGTAGTTGTAAACATTCTTTTTCAGTACCGTCTTGGTCATAAAATTTGTAACCTGTGGCTTCCATTTGAGGCAACCAACCCACATCGGCGCCTTTTGCGAAAGCAGCTTTGTAAACAGTACATGATGTCAAAATTAATGCAATCGATACTATGTAAAATAAATTTTTCATTATTAATTTGGACTAAAAGCATCCATTACAGGAAGTGCATTATTATTAAAATCCCATAAAGCTTGATTTTCCCATGAAGAACCATTTGTAGATTGAGTTCCTCTAAAAGCAACCCATTCTGAACCCCAATAGCAAAAACCTAGTCCATGAGAATTTTGTTTTACGAGATTTTTTATTGCCAAAATAAAATTTTTCTGACCTTCATTGGATGCTGGATAAGTTGTAATTAATTGATCATTTTGTCCCACTATATTGTTGGTCCAATCGTTCCAATTGAGTGTAAATGGATAAGCTGTTTCGGCAATAATGACTTTTTTATTGTGTGTTTGTCCTAAAGATGTAATTGTAGCATTTACATCTGAAAGGTTTTTTCCATGCCAAATTGGATAATAAGACAATCCGATATAATCATAATTTATTGCACTCATTTTATTGAAAAACCATGTGGATCCACTTCCGATTCCGGCATAATGAAGCATTATTTTTGTTGCTGGTTTTTGTGTTCTAATTTTGGTACTTATGGCTGCAATCAATTGCAAACTTTGACTTTCATTGTTGATTAAATGTCCCTGAGGCCAAAGCAATCCGCTGTTGATTTCGTTACCTATTTGGATAATATCTGGATTGATTTCTGTTAAAATGGTTGACGTATAATTTTCAGCTGCTGTTTTTAAATCATTAAAATTTAAACTTTGCCATTCTGTTGGAGTAGTTTGATGTGCAGGATCAGCCCAAGTATCAGAATAATGAACCGTTAGCCAAACTTTAAATCCTGCATTTTTGGCTCTTGTTGTAAATGTTTTAACTTCATTAAAAGTAGATTGATTTACGGTTGGATTTTTCCATAGACGAATTCTAATGGTATTGCAACCTGCATTTTTTAAAGTTGTTAATGCATCTTGTACAGCACCATTATTTTTATATGTTATTCCTTCACTTTCAATTAAAGGTAAAAATGACATATCAGCTGCACGAATAAAATCATCCGTTGGCATTGGATTAGGTGTTGGTGTTTGTTGAGTATCATCACTTGAGGAACATGATGCTAATAAAAAACTGAAAATTAAAATAAATAGCTTTTTCATAACTTTATATTTTTTCGAATTTGAATGTGGTTTTATGATGATAAGTTTCGTCTTTTTTCAAAACTGCACTTGGAAAATGTTCGTGATTTGGTGCATCTGGAAAATTTTGTGCTTCAAAACAAATACCACTTAATGGATGGTAACTCGCATTTTCTTTTCCTTTGATTTGATTAAAACAATTTCCACCAACATAAATATGAATTGCTGGTTGGTTAGTAAAAACCGACATTTTCAAATTATTCTTTTTACTTATTAATATAGCCGAAACAGTATCGTTATCATTTAAAACAAAGGTGTTATCAATTTTAGTTGGACATTCTTTTGGTAAATTAAAATCGAATGGACTTCTAGCAACTTCAAAAAATCTACCTGTTGGTATATTATCAATATTGGTTTCCAAAGTTTTGGATGAATTTACAAATAAATCTTGATTCACAATATCTTCAGATTGTCCGTCTAAGTTAAAATAGCTATGTTGTGTGAGATTTATTACGGTATCTTCAGTAGATTTTGCAAACATATCTACTTTCAATTCGTTATCTTCAGTTAAGATATAAGTCACTTGTGTTGTTAATTGTCCTGGAAAATTTTCTTCATTGTCCTGACTTATATATTCCAACGTAATTGCATTTGTCGTAACATTCTTAACATTCCATAATGCTTTGCTAAAACCATTGATTCCTCCGTGAAGTTGATGAGAACCATGATTTTTAGTAAGTTCTACTCTATTTCCGTTTAAAATAAATTCAGCGTTATTTATTCTTCCTGCATATCTTCCGACTATAGCACCTAAATATGGAGCACTAGGTAAATTAAATGATTGAATATAATTTTCTAAAGTTTCAAAGCCTAGAACAATATCAACTTTTTCCTTTTTGGAAATGGGAATTTTTATTGAAGAAATTACTGCTCCATAATTAATCACTTCAACTTCAAAACCATTTTTATTGGACAAATTGTAACAAAACACTTCCTTATCACTAGGTAAATAACCAAATGATTTGTCTTTTTTAGATTCTTTAAAATGTGAATTACGAATTTTTAACATCGCTATTTTATTAATATTGTATCAAAAGTAAAAAAATACATTTCTAAACCATACCAGTACCTACCAGTTTTTATGTAACTTGCCACCAGTTAATTTATTTCACATGAAAATTATTACTGTTGACAAACATTCCAATTTACCTAAGTATAAACAAATAGTGTTTTCAATTGAAGCGGCTATTTCTGAAAATCGATTAAAAAAAAATGACAAATTACCTTCTGTTAACAAGGTAAGTTTAGAGTTTTCTATTTCAAGAGATACTGTTTTGTTAGCCTATGATGAACTTAAAAAAAGAGGGATTATTTACGCTATTTTAGGAAAGGGATATTATGTAAAAAGTGTTGAATTTAGTTTTGAGCAAAGAATTTTTTTATTGTTTGATGAATTGAATATTTTTAAAGAAGACATCTACAATTCCTTTTTGGAAAAGATGAATAATGCGGCTCAGATTGATATTTTCTTTCATCATTTTAATATTGAAATGTTTAAGAAACTGATTAATGAAAGTAATGGAAACTATTCAAAATACATCATTATGCCAACAAATTTAGTAGGTGCGGCATCATTAATAAAAACACTTCCCAAACAAGATGTTTATATTTTAGACCAAACGAATTCAGATCTGAAAGATTATCCTTCTATTCATCAAAATTTTGTAAAAGATATCTATGAAGCTTTATTAAAAGGAAGACATCTAATTGACAAATACCAAAAGTTAATTTTAATTTTTCCTGGATTTCGGGAACCATTAGGAATGAAAATTGGATTTGAAAAATTCTGTAATGACTATCATTTGAATCATGAAGTTATCAATCAATTTGAAGAAAGAACGTTACAAAATGGTGAAGTATTTGTAATTCCAGACGATCGAGATTTAGTAAAAGTCATAGAAAAATCCAAAACTCAAAATTTAAAATTGGGCTTAGACTTCGGAATCATTTCCTATAATGAAACACCTTTAAAAAAAGTTGTAGAAAACGGAATCACAACCATTTCAACAGATTTTAATGAAATGGGAAAACAACTTGCGGAAATGATTTTAGAAAATAAAAAAGTCCAAATCGAGAATAAGAACAATTTGATTATTAGGAATTCTTTGTAAATAAAAAAAGCTTCTGAAAAATCAGAAGCTTTTTACGTACACGATTCAGGTAAAATATCTAACCAATTGTTGATTGATTATGAAATTTTTAGTAGCTTTTACAAATCACTTTTTTGTTAAATATTTTACATACTATGATTGCTGAAAATATCTATTCTATTGCAATACACCTTCCTGAAAAGGATTTAGAAAAGCTTTATATAATGTTAGGCAAAAAAGTAAATCACAATTCAAACTACTTCAAAAGTTTATTCAACACAAAAACTCTTTTTTCAATTAAAATCAAGTAAAACTACGTGTAAATAATACAACCAAATAAAATATTTTTGGACGCAGATAATTTTGGTTTTCAATCATTAAAAGACCTTTAAAATCAAGGATTAATGTTTGTTTTTAATATTATTATATCGTCAATAAAAATCAACATATTTTGTAGATTATGTTGTACAAACGTTTTTTTATTAAAAAAATATTTTAAAAAAAGCTTTTTTTATAAATAATTATGATTAGCTTTATGAAGTAAAAATCATACAAAAAAAGTGTTAACTATTTTCTAAAATGTACACTTTTTGCTTACTTATTTATTGTTTACGTTCTTATAGATTTGCATAATCAATTCATTTTTTTTTTAAAATTATCCATTTTACGGTTTCCCGTAAAATCATAAAATCAATTTACAATAGCTTTGAGTTTTAGTAAACTTTAAGCAAAATAATTTCCAATCCGTTTAAATAGATTTATAAAATAATTTAATAACCTCACCTATGAAACACAACCTGTCAAAAATGCTATTGCCAATTGCATTTTGTTTTTTAAACACCTACTCTTATTCCCAAAAAATTCTCTGGGAAAAAAGTTATGGTGGCAAACATGCAGATTATTTAATGGATGCAAAACCAACTCCTGATTATGGATTTATCCTAGCAGGAAGTTCATTGTCTAAAAAATCAGGAAACAAAACCGAAGATAATAATGGAGACCTCGATTATTGGATTTGGAAAATGAATGAAGAAGGTGAATTAGATTGGCAAAAGAATTTTGGTGGAACAGGAAGTGATTTTCTTCAAAGTATTACACTAACAAATGATGCAGGTTACATACTTGCAGGAATATCAAATTCAAATAAAGGATTTAACAAAGAAGCAGATTCAAAAGGTCAAGACGACTTTTGGATTATCAAACTTACAGCTACAGGTAGCATAGAATGGCAAAAAACAATTGGTGGTAGTGCGCAAGAAAAACTTAGTACCATCGTGCAAACTAAAGATGGGGGTTACATTATAGGTGGCTCATCAGCTTCAGAACCTGAAGAAAAACAACAGACGGTTACAAATCCTAACGGAGATACTCATAAAACATCAGAATATTTCGGAAATTTAGATTACTGGGTTGTAAAGTTAGATAGTAAAGGTAAAATCGAATGGCAAAAAACTTATGGTGGGATTTATGCCGACGAATTAAGAAGCATTGAGCAAACCTTTGATGGAGGTTTTATTATTGGAGGGTATTCCAACTCACCAAAATCAGGAAACAAAGCTGACGATAACAAAGGAATTGGAGATTATTGGATTCTTAAAACTGATGCTAAAGGTGAAATCATTTGGCAAAAAACAATTGGTGGTGATAAAGACGACCAATTATATGTAGCACATCAAACTTTTGATAAAGGTTATATTCTAGGAGGTAATTCCAATTCAAATGCAAGCGAAGAAAAAAGCAGAACCAATAGCGAAGGAACTGATTTTTGGGTGTTGAAATTAGACGAAAATGGTGTAATTACATGGCAAGAAACTTACAACTTTGGTAAGTATGATATTCTTACCTCTTTAGTAGAAAACGATGATCATACTTATTTAATTGGTGGTTTTGCAAAAGGAGAACTAAACGGTGATGCCAAATTGAAACTGAAAAATGCTAAAGCAAAATCAGGAACAGATGACTACATAGCGCTTAAAATTGACGAAAAAGGACAAGAACTATGGAGTAAAACGGTTGGTAGCAATGGTGAAGATGTTTTAAAAAGAGTAATTGAAACCAGAGATGGCGGTTATCTTTTTGCAGGAACTTCCAACCCACAAATGACACCATCTGTTATTTACGGAAATTCTAGTTCTTCAAAAAATTCAAGTATGCTAGGTGGAATGACTGGTGAAAACCAACAGTTCAATAAAGCAAAAAGTGAAGTCAACTCAACAATTAGTCAAACAACCGATTCTATTAATAAGGAAATTAACAACACAACCACTAATGCAACTAATCAGGTTAAAGATGCAATAGGTTTAAAAGAAGATTCACCTTTAAAATTAGGTGGTGGTGAATTAGGAAACGTGTTAAATGCACCAAGTCTAGGCGATGGAAATAATAATAGTAAAGGAGCAAGCTCACCACAAAAAAAAACACCTCCATCTGGTGACAAAAAGAACAGCTTTGGAAACAAAGATTTTTGGGTAGTCAAAGTAAAAGATGAAACCAAAAAAGAAAAACCAAAACTAACTATTGAAGCATCTCCAAACCCAACTTTAGGATATACCAACATAGTCATTGGTTACGACTTCGAATCAGGAACTGCAACCATAGTAGATTTATCAGGAAGAGTCATCCAAAAAATCGAAATTACAAGCAGAACAATACCCATAGACTTAACCGCACAACCCGAAGGAATTTATATCGTCAATATAAAAACCAATGTGCAAAGTGATGGAGTGAAAATTATTAAAGGAATTACAAAAAATTAAGAAATGATGAAAAATAATTTAAACTATATAATCTTTTTTTTAGGGTTAACATTTTTTAAGGCTACTGCTCAGAATCCTGAAATAAAAACTGATTTACCTACAGTAATACCGCCTTCACCAACAGTTGCTGCTCTTATGAAATTTGAAGAAGTACCTGTAAGTAATTATACTGGAGTACCTGATATTTCTATACCATTGTTTAGTACTCCAACACTTTCTAAAGATATTAATTTTAATTTAGCTTTGAGTTATCATTCGGGAAGTATTAGACCTGAAACAGTCTCTAGTGATACAGGATTAGGTTGGTCTTTACTTGCAGGAGGGACTATTAGTAGGACTGTTAGAGGTTTACCAGATGAAATTTATTCCATTAGAAGTGGTGCAAATGGCGGTCATAAAATTGGTGTTTATCAAAATAACACCTATTATAAAAATATTTATCATAAAATGTTTGGTTTTCAAGTTCTTGGAGTTTCACTGCCTTTTACATTCTATGAAATGAATGAATACTTATTTGATATTGTTGAAAAAAATAAAATGGATACGCAGTATGACTTGTGGCAATTTAATTTTATGGGCAAAACAGGAAGATTTATAATTGAAAAAAATTTTGGCAATAACACATTATTCGTAAAAAATTTAAGCCTAGCAAATGATATTCAGATTAAATTGAATTATGATCCGCAAACATTTGTAGTAAATACGATTGAAATTTTTGATAATTTAGGATATAGATATTTATTTGATATTATTGAAAAATCAAAAAACACAACTATTAATACATCAACTAGTTTTGTGCCAGCTTCTTCACCTATTAGTAATATTAGTGAAGATGATGAATTTGCATCAGCCTATAATCTTTCAAAAATATTTAGCCCAAATAACAAACTATTAATTGATTTCATATATACCTCACAACAAAATATCGAGTTTACAATTTCTCATACTGAGGAGAATTATGTTCCCGAGAATTTGACAGAAAGTATTTTTATGACTGATTATATTCATACTCAAGAAACTAATTGTTCAGGTTCATTAAACTCTTTAGCACCAAAATCAGTGGTAACAACTCAACAAACAAAAGTATTCACAAAAAAAATAAGTACCATAAAGGTAATAGATTTTGCCATAATTGAATTTAATTATCAATTAGGTAGGCTAGATTCCAAGTTAATTAGCGCTCAAAATTCTTTAATTTTGAAAGAATTTGTTATAAAAAATTGGCAAGATATTTTTATCAAAAAAGTTAGTTTAAATCATGTTTATAGAACTTCAAAATATAATAGATTATTCTTAGAATCTATTCAAACAAAAGACCAAACACAATTAAAAACTGAAGATTATAAATTTGAATATAAAGATTTACCGCTTTCATATAATAATGAAATTTTTAAAAACGACGTATTTGGCTATTTGACTATTGTTCCATCTTATTTATCTAACTTTTACTATAATGAAGTAAATCCTGATTATACAGCTACTGACGTACTACAAAAAATTGTTTACCCTTCGGGTGGCTCTGCTATATTTGATTTTCAATCCAATACATATTCATTTGAAGGAGATGAAGCAATAACCAATTATAATGATAATATTAAAAATTGGGATGTTTTTGATCAAACGGTCAGCTTTAATAACCTCTCAAATGTGTACAAACCTTTTTTTACGTTAACCGAATCACAAGATATAAATTTAGTATCAACACTTAATGTCAATTCGTCAGACTTCCGATTTATAATATATAAGTATGAAAACAATGTTTATACATCAGTTGGAGGAATTGACGAGTCTACTTGTGCAGATGGAAACTGTAGCGCTATACTTTATAATTTATCGCCAGGGGCATATTTTGTTACATTTACATCTGTTGATTTAAATTTTCCTACCACTTTTAACGCAACAATAAAAGCAATATATAAAGTAAATAATAACACCTATCAATATGATTTTGGTGGTGGCGTTCGAATTGATAAAATAGCGTATTTCAAGGATAATGTAGCAAAAAATGTCTTTGATTCACCATTGACGGCAACACCTGCAAAACTTATTAATTATAACTACCATCAAAACAATATTTCAAATGGGGCTTTAGTTACAAAAAAACCTATTTTTCAATACGACTATAAGCTACAAAAAGTACACGATGTTTCTCCTTGTTTGCCTGGATGCTATAATAGTTTAACACCAATATTCAACTTAAAAAAGTTAACATCTTACAACAATATTAAAACAATCCAAACACAAGGCGCAGATATAGGCTATAGTTCAGTTAAAGTAATTGAAATAGGTAAAGGATATACAAGTTATGAATATACATCTCCAAGGGACTATCCAGAAACAAGAAATAACTTTTATCCATTTCTAATTTCTGAAAATTTAGATTTTAAAAGAGGATTACTTAAAAATGAGAAAGTTTATGATTCTTCTAATAAAATTATAAATGATAATACCTATTCATACACAATTGAAGAAGCCTCTGAAACTGATAAAGTATATGGATTATATTTTTATGTTTTAAGTTTCAATAGCACTAATTTGTTTTATAATCCTTATGCTCCCTATGCAATCAATTATGATGTTTACTATAATTTAGGCGTTTTATGTAGTACTTGTCCTTTTAATTTTGGCAGTTGTTCAGGCTTTATTCAACCAAACGAGTATGTTAATATAGAATTATTAAAAGAATCATTCGGCTGGGCTAAACTCACCTCCAAAACCACCAAAAATTACTTTTATGAAGGCAATACTCAAAAAATAGTACAAACCGATGAAACCTATGCGTATAACCCTATCAATAAGAAAATAAGCGAGTCAACTATTAGTAACAGCTTTGGTGAAGTTATGAAAACAAAGTATTTTTATTTACCAACGGTTGATACACCAACTTCTAAAAATAATATTTCGACCATTGAAAAAATAGAAACTTATAGAGATAATGCCTTATTGTCTTCGAGCAAAATAAACTACTCAACCGCTTTTGCTGGTAATGTTTCCTATTTGCCCCAAACCATCACCACATCCAAAGGAAACAATGCCCTTGAAGCAAGAGTGCGCTACAATGCCTATGATGAATTTAGCAAACCGTTAGAAGTACAACAAGAAAATGGTACAATAATAAGTTACATCTACGGCTACAACCAAACCCTACCCGTAGCCAAACTAGAAAACATGGCTTATGGTAGCATTCCTGCTAATTTGATAACCGCTATTCAGTCGGCTACGAATACAGGTACAGAGGCAAGTGTTATTACAGCATTAAACTCGTTACGAACAAATGAAAACTTGGCTAACGCTATGATTACCACCTTTACCTACAAACCGCTTGTTGGTGTAAGCACCATAACCGACCCAAAAGGCGATACCATAACTTATGAATATGATTCATTTGGAAGATTAAGTACTGTTAAAGATAAAAACGGAAACATACTTTCTGAGAACCAATACAATTACAGAACTCAAAACTAATAACCATGAAGAAAATACTATACATTTTAGCGTTGTTTCCAATAATGGTTATTGGTCAAACTACCACAGAAAATTACGTTAAAACCACTACGTACAGAGTACCCACATCTACCACACCTAGCCCAACTGCGTTGCAAAAAGTAGTTAATGTGAGTTATTTTGATGGCTTGGGTCGTCCTATTCAACAAGTGGCTCATGGACAATCTGCCTCAGGAAAAGACATTGTTACACCCATAACCTATGATGCCTTTGCCAGGCAAGACAAAGAATATCTGCCTTATGTGCCTACAACTATGGCTTCGCAAGACTATAAAACCAGTGCGCTAACCGATGTAGCCACGTTTTATAATACAGCAGCTTACGAAAATACCTTAAACCCTTACAGCCAAAAACTCCTAGAGGCATCGCCATTAAACCGAGTATTGCAACAAGCCGCACCAGGAAACAATTGGGCTTTGGCAAACAATCAAACTATTAAATTTGATTATCAAACCAATACAAATGCAGATGCGGTAAAATTATTTACTGTTAATGCTACTTGGAATACTTCAAAAGTTCTTTATGATATTCCAACAACATTGACACCTTCAAATTATTCTGAATTTCAATTGTACAAAAACATAACTAAAGACGAAAATTGGAAAACTGTAGATAGCACTAACAATACCACCGAAGAGTTTAAAGACAAAGAAGGCAAAGTAGTTTTAAAAAGAACTTATAACAATGGTGATGCACATGACACTTATTATGTATATGACCAATTTGGAAATTTAACGTTTGTTATCCCACCATTAGTTAATGCAACAGCAACTATAACAACAGCTGTTCTTGATGGTTTGTGCTATCAATACAAATACGACATCAGAAATCGTCTTGTTGAGAAAAAACTACCTGGCAAACAATGGGAATTTATTGTATATGATAAATTAGATCGTGTTGTGGCAACTGGTCCTGCCTTGGCTCCTTTTTCAGATTTACAAACTGTACCACCAGCCACCCCAATTGTGGGCTGGATGATTACCAAATATGATGCTTTTAGCAGACCTGTCTATACTGGTTGGCAGCAATCTACAACAGTAACTAGCGCTGGAAGAAAAACCTTGCAAGACGCACAAAATATACTAACCACAACACTTAACGAAAGTAAAACAACAGCCACAACTACTATTGATGGTGTAACTACCAATTATAGCAATGCAGTTGCTCCAACAAGTTTCAAATTGCTAACGGTGAATTATTATGATAATTATGCCTTTCCAACTGCACCAACTGTTTTTGGTACAGTACTTAATGATAACAGCGGCATTGTTTTCTACAACAACACTACTAATAAACCCACAGGATTGCCTACTGGTAGCTGGGTAAGAGTACCAGAATTGAGCACCACAACACCAATAAAAGCAGAAATAAGTTTTACCCTTTACGACAGCAAAGCTAGAGCGATAAGAACAAGAACGACTAATTATTTAGGAGGTTACACCCAAGTAGATACAAAGTTGGATTTTATTGGAAAAGTACTTTATACAGAAACAAAACACAAAAGGCTTTCGACAGATGCAAATGAGCTTTATGTAAAAGACGCTTTTACTTATACTAATCAAGACAGGTTATTAACTCAAACCCATCAAATTGGCACTTCTGGAACGCCACAATTGATGACAAAAAACACCTACAACGAACTAGGGCAACTTATAAGCAAAAATATAGGAGGAACTGATGTTACAGGTGCAACAAGTCTTCAAAAAGTAGATTACAGCTACAACATTAGAGGTTGGATGACGGGTATAAATAAAGTAGATGGTTCACCAAACCCATTACAACAAGGAACCGATCCGTTGGATTTATTTGCATTCAAAATCAATTACAACACGGTACAACACGAAACCAATTATACAGGAAAAGCACTTTACAATGGCAATATTTCTGAAACCTATTGGAGAACATCTAATGACAACACATTAAGAAAATACGGCTATTTTTATGATAATTTGAATAGATTGAACAATGCTGTTTATCAAAAACCGGGCAATTCAGTAGCAGTAACCAACAGCTACAACGAGAGTTTAAGTTATGATAAAAACGGAAACATTACAGCCTTACAAAGAAATGGAGAATATGAAGATGATATCACCCAACTACAAACCGATAATTTGAATTACTTTTATCCTACCAACAGCAACAGATTGATGAAAGTAACTGATGCAACCAATAATAGTAAAGGTTTTATTGACGATAGTAACGGAACAAATGATACTGTTGATGATTACAGTTATGACGCTAACGGCAATATGATTACAGACCAAAATAAAGCAATAACAAGTATCAAGTATAATCATTTAAACTTGCCTTCAGAAATTGTTTTTAAAGGAACCAATAGAAAAATTAATTATCTTTACAACGCTAATGGTACAAAAAAACAAAAGAGTGTGACCAATGGAGCTCTGATAACTACTACCGATTATTTAGATGGTTTTCAGTATAGTAAAACCGGTAGTGCGGTAGTGTTATTGGATTTTTTCCCAACGGCAGAAGGCTATGTAAAAAACACCGTCGTTTCAGGTGTAAACAATTATAATTATATTTATAATTACACCGATCATTTGGGCAATATTAGATTGAGTTATACCTACGAAACCGCTACAAGTTCATTGAAAATTGTTGAAGAAAACAATTATTATCCTTTTGGATTGAAACAAAACGGATTTAATATGACTAAAGAAACTTATGATTGGATAAACGGATCAAATGGACTAAAAATACGTCCTGCTGTTAGATTGAGTTATCAGTATAAATACAACGGTAAGGAATTACAAGACGAGCTGGGGTTGAACATGTACGATTATGGCGCAAGAAATTATGACCCAGCACTAGGACGCTGGATGAATATTGACCCATTAGCGGAGAAATATCCGAATATATCTCCTTATGTTTACGTTGCTAATAATCCGATAAATGCGATAGACCCTGATGGTAGAGAAATAATATTTATTGTTAGAGGAGAAACTCGTAAACAAGATCAACAGTTAACTTATAGAAAAGGAAATTTCTATCATGAGAATGGTAAAAGATATAATCCAGCAAAAGAGAGTTTAAGTCCTACGATGTATACAGTTTTATCTGCTTACAGAAAAATAGAGAGTTCAAATGACAAAGTATTAAAATCTCAACTACATAAACTAGAAACTAGTGATGAGAAACATTATGTAGAGAAAAGTCCAAATAGGGATAATTCAGTTAACGATTTGAGAAGTGATAAAGCGGCTTTGGGAATACCTACAGGAACACAGACTCAATTTGATTTTGATGTTACAGGAAAAACTCCATTTGAAACTGTTGTGCATGAAATGAGACATCAATTTGATTATGATATTGGTAATATGATAGATGCACATCCAGATTCTACTGCGAAAGATCCAGCCGAAATCAGAGCTGTTCATAATGAAAACAGAGCTAATGATATTCTAGGGAAAAAACACAGAACAACATATGGAGGAGAAAAAATAGATCCAAAAGAATTAGAAAATCCACCAAACAATAAACAAGTTGAAAATGTACAGAGATAAATTAAATGTTATACTTTCTATTGCGTTAATTTTTCTTGTTTTAAGTTGTAAAAATGAGTTGATTAACGACAATAAATTTATTCAAAACCTGTCAGATGATATAGATTTTGAATTACCAATGGTTAATGAATCCTTAATGATTTTTATAAAGAAAAACAATATTGTATTTATAACAAGTTTGAGACAACTTTATTCTATTAAAGAAAAAGAATATAAAAAGTTTAAAGACTTTGATAGTTTTCTGATAGAAGCCATAAATAATGATTTATTGTCAAGGGAAAAACTAGAGGTTAATTCTATAAGTTCTTTTGAGTTAAACAATACAATCGTTGATGAGTTTAAAAAAGAAGGGCTTAACCACCTAAAAGATGTTTATTGTGAAAGGGATAATTCTAATAAAAATCTTTACATAAAAACAAGTTTGGATTTGAACGAGAAAAAAACTATTATGTACTTTTTTTTTAAAAACAACTATTATGTTGGCGAGGATGACTATTTAGGAAAATACATTATAATTGATAAAAATTAACTTTTAAAATATACTTAATAAAACAATAAAGCCCCGAAATCGGGGCTTTATTGTTTAATCTTGATAATGACCATAAAGCGAAAAGACAACAATTTGTTCATCTTCCACTTTATAAATAATGCGGTGTTCGAGGTTTATTCTTCGAGACCAGTAACCGCTATAATTGGCTTTTAATGGTTCGGGTTGTCCTATTCCATCAAATGGAGTTTTGCAAGTGTTTTCTAAAAGGTTGTAGATTTTCTTAACGTTTTTAATATCATTTTTCATCCACCAGCCCAAATCTTGCCAAGCTTTTGGCATAAAGACTAAATTACGCATTAATCATTGCTTTAAGTTCGGCTAAATTAAGTGGTGTAGGAACTACTTTTTTACTTTCATAATCTTCAATTCCTTTTAAAATAGCAGTATTGGTAATTTCATTAGGAGCAATAGCTTTTACTTTTTTCACAAAAGAAATAGACTTAAAAAATTCTTCGGCAAAAGCTATTTTATTTTCGGGTATTTCTAAAATATATTTCATTTTTTCTTATTTATTAGGTTGCAAATTTTGTTCAAAAAAGTTTTGAAACTTCTGTTTAGTAAGCATCGTATCGATAATATTCATAACGGTGTTTTTATCTTTTTCGTTTAATTGAGCAATCAATTTAACTTGTTCGCTTGCCGTTTTATCTTCAATAGTTACTTCTTTAGGCGTTGCGTTACTATAATGTATAATCTCATCAATAGTAACATTGTAAAAGGCAGATAGCTTTTCTAGAATATCAATAGAAGGCTCAACTAATCCTTTTTCAAGTTTATTGTAATGGGCAGGCTTTAACCCAATTTCAGTATAAACCTCTTTTTGCATCAGGTTTTTACTTTCTCTAAATAGTTTAAGATTATCAGCTACACTCATTGATTTGAATTTTAAAACAACAGCACAAAAATATCTAAAAAAGAGATAATAAGCAATATTTATCTTTTTTGTTAAATATTAAATATCTAAAAAAGATATTTATTTCTATATTTGCAGTGTCTAAAAAAGATAAAAATAATTTTAACCTTGTAAACAATGGAAATCACTCAAATAAAAGAGCAGCTCTCAATGTCAAACGTATTGCATTACTACGGCTTAAAGACTGACAAACAAAGTCGTTTAAATTGTCCGTTCCACGAAGACAAAACCCCAAGTTTTCAAGTGTATTACAAGACACAAACAGCATATTGTTTTAGTTCCAACTGCAAAACACACGGCAAAAGTATTGATGTGATTGATTTTATACTGCATAAAGAAAACTGCACCAAACACGAAGCCATTAACAAAGCGGTTGAAATTTTAGGACACAAAGAACCCAACAAAAACGAAAGGTATCAGCAAGATTTAAGTAGAGAGCAATTTTTGGGTAATATGTACCAATACTTTAAAAATGCCATCAGCAACAGCAAACCAGCCAAAGAATATCTACAAAGCAGAAGTTTAGACAATAAAAAAATAGAAGTCGGCTACAATGGTGGGCAGTTCCATCACGGAGCAAGAAAAGAAGAAACTTTAATCAATCAATGTTTAGAATATGGATTACTAATTGATAAAGGAAACAAAGGCAGAACAGGAGAAACCGCTTACAACGTTTTTGGTAAATGGTGTATTGTTTTTGCTTTAAAAAACAAAGAAAATAAAGTAGTGAGTTTATACTTTAGAAGCACACTAAACGAAAAAGAAAGTAAACATTTTTACTTAAAAAATAGACAAGGACTTTATCCCCATTACCCAAAACCTAACACCAAACACCTCATTTTAACCGAAAGTATTATTGATGGAGCGAGTTTATTACAAGTCAATCAAATAGCAGAAAATTACAGCCTATTAGCGTGTTATGGAACTAACGGACTAACTGAAGAACACATCAAAGCCATTAAGGAACTCAAACAACTAGAAGAAATAATCTTTGCTTTTGACAATGATACAGCAGGAAAAGAAGCCATTACAAAATATGCCAACCTACTTTTAGAAGAAGTACCAGGAATAAAAATAAGTGTGTTAGAACCTATAAACAAAGACATCAACGAAACACTACAACTACACAACGAAGAACTATTTATTGAACTTTTAGACAAAAGACAGCCAGTCATTGCGAGCCAAAGCGAAGCAATCCCACAAACCGAAGTACTTCCAGCTTCCAGCTCCCAACTTCCAACCGCTATCGACTTCTTAAAACGAAAACATCTACTAAAAAACTTAAATATAGAAATCGGCAAAGCAGGAATAGTTGGAGAAGAAAACAGCAGAATGTTATTATTCTTAATAATTATCAGTTATTTAAACAAAAGCCCATTACACGCACTAGTTCAAGGCTCAAGCGGTAGCGGAAAAACACATATTATAAGCAGAATAGCAGATTTAATGCCTCAAGAAGATGTACTACGATTTACACGAATTACAGAAAGTAGTTTATACAATTGGGGCGAGTTTGATTTATTCCAAAAGGTAGTAATTATTGAAGATTTAGACGGTTTAAAAGAAGATGCACTATATGCACTGCGAGAGTTTATAAGCAATCAAGTATTACGAAGTTCTGTAACCATCAAAGACAAAAAAGGAAATAACAAATCTTCTCACAAGATTGTAAAAGGTCAGTTCTCCAGTCTATCAGCAACAACCAAAGGCGAAACTTACGAGGACAATATGAGCAGAAGTTTTTTAATAGCCGTTGACGAGAGCAAAGAACAAACAAAAAGAATAATAGAATACCAAAACAAACGAAACGCAGGAGAAATAGATCCAAACCAAAGCCAAAAAACAATCCACTTTATACAGCAAATCATTAGAAGTTTAAAAATATATGAAGTCATTAATCCGTATGCCACACAATTACATCTACCAGAGAAAGTGCATAAAATACGCCGATTAAACGAAATGTATCAAGCCGTAATCAAACAAGTAACATTCTTAAATCAATACCAAAGAAAACTCACAAACAACAACCAATTAATAACCGAAATCGAAGACATAGAACAAGCAACCGAAGTACTTTTTGAAAGCATAATACTCAAAGTTGATGAACTTGATGGAAGTTTAAGACAATTTTTTGAACGACTAAAAAAGCACGTTAAAACCGAAAATCAAGAGTTTTTACAACGAGAAATAAGACAAATTTTTAATATCTCTAAAACACAATTACAACGCTTTATCAATACACTTTTAGAACTAGAATATATCAAACAATCAGGAGGTTACAACAATAAAGGCGTTAAATATAAAATAGCGTATTGGGACAATCATCAAAAGTTAAGAGCAGAAATAAAGGACTTTTTGTACAATCAAATAGATGAACTTAAAAACAAAGTATGAACCACAACGGGTCGCCAATGGTTCGCTAATGGGTCACTAGAAGTCAATAAAATAAATACAAATCATTGATAATCAATAAAAATAAATCTAGCGACCCAAAAACTAAAATATTGAGTAAGCAAAACAATCATAAACCTTAAAAACATCGTAACAACTTGAAACTAAAAAAACTTGAAACTTTAAACTAAAAAGAAGATGGGCGCACCAAGTAAACACAAAATCTATACAGAATTTTACCAAGAACAAGCCGTAAACTACAAAAAACATTTAGACATTTTAGGATTAAATCCCGAAACTACACAAAGCAGATATTTATATTTAAGAGAATTTTTTAGTTATTTAGAAAACAATAAAATCTTTGCTATAAAAGAAGTTACACCAAAAGAAATAGCACAATACAACGACTATTTAAAAGCCAAGAAAAGCCAACGAACAGGAAAAGCACTAAAGCAAAAAAGCATATACGACCATATGCGAAACCTTCAGCAATATTTTGGTTATTTATTAGAAATTGAAACTATAAAAAGTAATCCAGCATCACATCTAAAATTTACGGCAGTAAGCGAAAATGTAGCACGATTTATATTTAGCCAGGACCAAATACAAGAACTCTACAAAGTGGCCAATTTAGAAGAAAGAACGATATTAAATATTGGTTATGGTTGTGGGTTAAGAGTACAAGAAATGAGCGACTTAAACAAAGAAGATATTAGATTTAGTGAGAATTTAGTAATCGTTCAAAAAGGTAAAAACAGCAAACGCAGATTAGTTCCTATAAGTGATAAAATCAAAACAGAATTAGAAGAGTTTATTTTTTCAACGGATAAAAAACAAAAAGAACTTTTTATCAATAGCAAAAAACGGAGAATGCAACAATGGACGTTTAACAGCACTTTAAAAAACATTATTCTTAAAGCAAAATTAAACTTAAATGAAACTGAATTAAATACAATCGGCATACATAATTTACGCCACAGCATCGCAACACACTTACTACAAAACGGAATGAAGCTCGAACAGGTTCAAACATTTTTAGGACATAGCCACATCGAGAGTACAGAAATTTACACACATATCACGGCTTCACAATTAAAAGATTTAATGATTTAAGTATTTAAAAATTAAGTTGTTTGACAATCTTTTAATCATTCAATTTTTAAATTTTTAAATAATGAAATTAGAAGAATATTTACAGAAGAAATATAGCAAAAGCACACTTTACAGCAATTTATTTTTAATAAAAAGGTTTACAGATTATTACCAAAATAAAGCACCAAAAGCCACATTTAAAGAAGTTTTAAGCTACATAGAACACTTACGGAAAAACTACAATTTACACCCAAAAACATTACGCCATTGCTTGTATGGAGTAAAAATATACTTCAATTATCTACTTGAAACAGGACAAAGAAATGATCATCCTTGCAGTGAATTATTTTTAAAAGATAAAATTGATAAACAAATACAAGTCGACACACTCTACAGCCCAGAAACACTAGAAACCTTTTTTGAAACTTACCAAATCAAAAAGAAAAAATATTTAGAAAACAGAAACAAAGTAATTATTAGTTTATTGATTTATCAAGCCTTAACCGTTAAAGAAATAGCAGAATTAGAAGTTCAAAATATAAATTTAGAAAAATGCGAAATCTTCATCAAAGCAAGCGAAGAACTAACAGCCAAAAGTCCACAAAGTAGAACTTTACCACTACAAGCCAAACAAATATTATTAATCTACAATTATTTAGAAAAAGACAGAGTTAAACTACTACAATACAACAATAAAAAGGAAACAGAAACCGGTTTTATACTCGGTCAATACGGTGAAAAAATCAATCCTCACGGCATAGGAAAAATGATAAACGAAACCAAACCAAAGACAGAACAAATAAAGCCAATCAAGATACGGCAAAGCGTTATAGCAAACTTTTTAAAAAAGGAAAACGATACGAGAATAGTACAAGTATTTAGCGGACATCGTCGAGCATCAACCACAATCCAATACAAACAAACAGAATTTGAACTACTACAAAACGCCGTTAATAATTACCACCCGATTAAATAAAACCCAAATAAAAAAAAGCGGTTTGCTTCGCAGAGTTATTTGCACCCACCCAGTCCAACGCTTCCCAACGCTCCAGTGGTTCTGCCACCGCATCGGCACTTGTTTTTCCCCACAGTAAGCCAATAAAAAAAGGTTTTTTGTTTTCCCAAGCCCATCGCACACAAAAAAACCTTTTTTTATCCGCTTACTTCCCACGCTCAAAAAACAAGAGCCGAAACCCCACGCTCAACCACTCCCAAAGCTATGTTACATAATAAGCCATTATAGTTCAAGCCCTACGGGTACGCTGCGCCTCGAAACTATAAGCTCATTATGTAAAATAGCCCCTCTCCAACGCTCCCACCCACTGCCAACGCTACTGCCACCGCACTACGAAAGTTTTATTTATTTAGTAATGACTTTGCACAAAAAAAGCTTCACAAAAAAGCCAGTCTCGTCTTTTGGGACGAGATTGCCGTCTTTCTTTGCTCGTTTTTTTGCACAAATCATCACTAAAGGGAAGTAGATAGTGGTTAATCGTCCCGTCAGAAAAAGACGGGACTATGCTCATTTTTTCGGAAGATTGCCCAGAGCGTTTACAGTAAAATAGAACCCATCGGAAAGGGCAATCTTCCAAAAAAATCGAGCCAAAAGTTGAACCCAATCAGCCGAATTAGTTTTTAAATTTAATGTTCCGGCTTTTTTGCTTTGGATTATTGGATAAACAAAAACGATTTTTTTTTCATCTGAAGGAAAAATTGATTGATACTTCAGTCGAGGATGTCCCGTAGATGTCCCGAGGATAAGCCCACCATAAGCCCACTAGAGCCCACTTTATTAGATGGATAAAAAAAGGATGTTTTATAGAAATAAACCAAATAAAACGACTTTGATATAAAAACAAGCAAAGTATAACCTAGCGATAAAACGAGGCTGTCATTGCGAGTTTTACGAAGCAAACTAAGCTAAAATCACGCTCAAAAGTGATTTTAATTACTTCAAATCCAATCAAAAACAAACGCATATTTTTTTTTCAATTGAAATCCTCAAATGAAAAATAAAATGTATTTTTGGCTTTATCAATGGGAGCATTACAATTAACATACCAGCCAAATTTAAAAATAGTGCATCGCACAGGCGAGCTGATGCGCTCGCACGAGGCGAAAAGTGTGCAGATGTGGTTAAGTATTGACCCATTAGCGGAGAAATATCCGAATATATCTCCTTATGTTTACGTTGCTAATAATCCGATAAATGCGATAGACCCTGATGGTAGAGAAATAATATTTATTGTTAGAGGAGAAACTCGTAAACAAGATCAACAGTTAACTTATAGAAAAGGAAATTTCTATCATGAGAATGGTAAAAGATATAATCCAGCAAAAGAGAGTTTAAGTCCTACGATGTATACAGTTTTATCTGCTTACAGAAAAATAGAGAGTTCAAATGACAAAGTATTAAAATCTCAACTACATAAACTAGAAACTAGTGATGAGAAACATTATGTAGAGAAAAGTCCAAATAGGGATAATTCAGTTAACGATTTGAGAAGTGATAAAGCGGCTTTGGGAATACCTACAGGAACACAGACTCAATTTGATTTTGATGTTACAGGAAAAACTCCATTTGAAACTGTTGTGCATGAAATGAGACATCAATTTGATTATGATATTGGTAATATGATAGATGCACATCCAGATTCTACTGCGAAAGATCCAGCCGAAATCAGAGCTGTTCATAATGAAAACAGAGCTAATGATATTCTAGGGAAAAAACACAGAACAACATATGGAGGAGAAAAAATAGATCCAAAAGAATTAGAAAATCCACCAAACAATAAACAAGTTGAAAATGTACAGAGATAAATTAAATGTTATACTTTCTATTGCGTTAATTTTTCTTGTTTTAAGTTGTAAAAATGAGTTGATTAACGACAATAAATTTATTCAAAACCTGTCAGATGATATAGATTTTGAATTACCAATGGTTAATGAATCCTTAATGATTTTTATAAAGAAAAACAATATTGTATTTATAACAAGTTTGAGACAACTTTATTCTATTAAAGAAAAAGAATATAAAAAGTTTAAAGACTTTGATAGTTTTCTGATAGAAGCCATAAATAATGATTTATTGTCAAGGGAAAAACTAGAGGTTAATTCTATAAGTTCTTTTGAGTTAAACAATACAATCGTTGATGAGTTTAAAAAAGAAGGGCTTAACCACCTAAAAGATGTTTATTGTGAAAGGGATAATTCTAATAAAAATCTTTACATAAAAACAAGTTTGGATTTGAACGAGAAAAAAACTATTATGTACTTTTTTTTTAAAAACAACTATTATGTTGGCGAGGATGACTATTTAGGAAAATACATTATAATTGATAAAAATTAACTTTTAAAATATACTTAATAAAACAATAAAGCCCCGAAATCGGGGCTTTATTGTTTAATCTTGATAATGACCATAAAGCGAAAAGACAACAATTTGTTCATCTTCCACTTTATAAATAATGCGGTGTTCGAGGTTTATTCTTCGAGACCAGTAACCGCTATAATTGGCTTTTAATGGTTCGGGTTGTCCTATTCCATCAAATGGAGTTTTGCAAGTGTTTTCTAAAAGGTTGTAGATTTTCTTAACGTTTTTAATATCATTTTTCATCCACCAGCCCAAATCTTGCCAAGCTTTTGGCATAAAGACTAAATTACGCATTAATCATTGCTTTAAGTTCGGCTAAATTAAGTGGTGTAGGAACTACTTTTTTACTTTCATAATCTTCAATTCCTTTTAAAATAGCAGTATTGGTAATTTCATTAGGAGCAATAGCTTTTACTTTTTTCACAAAAGAAATAGACTTAAAAAATTCTTCGGCAAAAGCTATTTTATTTTCGGGTATTTCTAAAATATATTTCATTTTTTCTTATTTATTAGGTTGCAAATTTTGTTCAAAAAAGTTTTGAAACTTCTGTTTAGTAAGCATCGTATCGATAATATTCATAACGGTGTTTTTATCTTTTTCGTTTAATTGAGCAATCAATTTAACTTGTTCGCTTGCCGTTTTATCTTCAATAGTTACTTCTTTAGGCGTTGCGTTACTATAATGTATAATCTCATCAATAGTAACATTGTAAAAGGCAGATAGCTTTTCTAGAATATCAATAGAAGGCTCAACTAATCCTTTTTCAAGTTTATTGTAATGGGCAGGCTTTAACCCAATTTCAGTATAAACCTCTTTTTGCATCAGGTTTTTACTTTCTCTAAATAGTTTAAGATTATCAGCTACACTCATTGATTTGAATTTTAAAACAACAGCACAAAAATATCTAAAAAAGAGATAATAAGCAATATTTATCTTTTTTGTTAAATATTAAATATCTAAAAAAGATATTTATTTCTATATTTGCAGTGTCTAAAAAAGATAAAAATAATTTTAACCTTGTAAACAATGGAAATCACTCAAATAAAAGAGCAGCTCTCAATGTCAAACGTATTGCATTACTACGGCTTAAAGACTGACAAACAAAGTCGTTTAAATTGTCCGTTCCACGAAGACAAAACCCCAAGTTTTCAAGTGTATTACAAGACACAAACAGCATATTGTTTTAGTTCCAACTGCAAAACACACGGCAAAAGTATTGATGTGATTGATTTTATACTGCATAAAGAAAACTGCACCAAACACGAAGCCATTAACAAAGCGGTTGAAATTTTAGGACACAAAGAACCCAACAAAAACGAAAGGTATCAGCAAGATTTAAGTAGAGAGCAATTTTTGGGTAATATGTACCAATACTTTAAAAATGCCATCAGCAACAGCAAACCAGCCAAAGAATATCTACAAAGCAGAAGTTTAGACAATAAAAAAATAGAAGTCGGCTACAATGGTGGGCAGTTCCATCACGGAGCAAGAAAAGAAGAAACTTTAATCAATCAATGTTTAGAATATGGATTACTAATTGATAAAGGAAACAAAGGCAGAACAGGAGAAACCGCTTACAACGTTTTTGGTAAATGGTGTATTGTTTTTGCTTTAAAAAACAAAGAAAATAAAGTAGTGAGTTTATACTTTAGAAGCACACTAAACGAAAAAGAAAGTAAACATTTTTACTTAAAAAATAGACAAGGACTTTATCCCCATTACCCAAAACCTAACACCAAACACCTCATTTTAACCGAAAGTATTATTGATGGAGCGAGTTTATTACAAGTCAATCAAATAGCAGAAAATTACAGCCTATTAGCGTGTTATGGAACTAACGGACTAACTGAAGAACACATCAAAGCCATTAAGGAACTCAAACAACTAGAAGAAATAATCTTTGCTTTTGACAATGATACAGCAGGAAAAGAAGCCATTACAAAATATGCCAACCTACTTTTAGAAGAAGTACCAGGAATAAAAATAAGTGTGTTAGAACCTATAAACAAAGACATCAACGAAACACTACAACTACACAACGAAGAACTATTTATTGAACTTTTAGACAAAAGACAGCCAGTCATTGCGAGCCAAAGCGAAGCAATCCCACAAACCGAAGTACTTCCAGCTTCCAGCTCCCAACTTCCAACCGCTATCGACTTCTTAAAACGAAAACATCTACTAAAAAACTTAAATATAGAAATCGGCAAAGCAGGAATAGTTGGAGAAGAAAACAGCAGAATGTTATTATTCTTAATAATTATCAGTTATTTAAACAAAAGCCCATTACACGCACTAGTTCAAGGCTCAAGCGGTAGCGGAAAAACACATATTATAAGCAGAATAGCAGATTTAATGCCTCAAGAAGATGTACTACGATTTACACGAATTACAGAAAGTAGTTTATACAATTGGGGCGAGTTTGATTTATTCCAAAAGGTAGTAATTATTGAAGATTTAGACGGTTTAAAAGAAGATGCACTATATGCACTGCGAGAGTTTATAAGCAATCAAGTATTACGAAGTTCTGTAACCATCAAAGACAAAAAAGGAAATAACAAATCTTCTCACAAGATTGTAAAAGGTCAGTTCTCCAGTCTATCAGCAACAACCAAAGGCGAAACTTACGAGGACAATATGAGCAGAAGTTTTTTAATAGCCGTTGACGAGAGCAAAGAACAAACAAAAAGAATAATAGAATACCAAAACAAACGAAACGCAGGAGAAATAGATCCAAACCAAAGCCAAAAAACAATCCACTTTATACAGCAAATCATTAGAAGTTTAAAAATATATGAAGTCATTAATCCGTATGCCACACAATTACATCTACCAGAGAAAGTGCATAAAATACGCCGATTAAACGAAATGTATCAAGCCGTAATCAAACAAGTAACATTCTTAAATCAATACCAAAGAAAACTCACAAACAACAACCAATTAATAACCGAAATCGAAGACATAGAACAAGCAACCGAAGTACTTTTTGAAAGCATAATACTCAAAGTTGATGAACTTGATGGAAGTTTAAGACAATTTTTTGAACGACTAAAAAAGCACGTTAAAACCGAAAATCAAGAGTTTTTACAACGAGAAATAAGACAAATTTTTAATATCTCTAAAACACAATTACAACGCTTTATCAATACACTTTTAGAACTAGAATATATCAAACAATCAGGAGGTTACAACAATAAAGGCGTTAAATATAAAATAGCGTATTGGGACAATCATCAAAAGTTAAGAGCAGAAATAAAGGACTTTTTGTACAATCAAATAGATGAACTTAAAAACAAAGTATGAACCACAACGGGTCGCCAATGGTTCGCTAATGGGTCACTAGAAGTCAATAAAATAAATACAAATCATTGATAATCAATAAAAATAAATCTAGCGACCCAAAAACTAAAATATTGAGTAAGCAAAACAATCATAAACCTTAAAAACATCGTAACAACTTGAAACTAAAAAAACTTGAAACTTTAAACTAAAAAGAAGATGGGCGCACCAAGTAAACACAAAATCTATACAGAATTTTACCAAGAACAAGCCGTAAACTACAAAAAACATTTAGACATTTTAGGATTAAATCCCGAAACTACACAAAGCAGATATTTATATTTAAGAGAATTTTTTAGTTATTTAGAAAACAATAAAATCTTTGCTATAAAAGAAGTTACACCAAAAGAAATAGCACAATACAACGACTATTTAAAAGCCAAGAAAAGCCAACGAACAGGAAAAGCACTAAAGCAAAAAAGCATATACGACCATATGCGAAACCTTCAGCAATATTTTGGTTATTTATTAGAAATTGAAACTATAAAAAGTAATCCAGCATCACATCTAAAATTTACGGCAGTAAGCGAAAATGTAGCACGATTTATATTTAGCCAGGACCAAATACAAGAACTCTACAAAGTGGCCAATTTAGAAGAAAGAACGATATTAAATATTGGTTATGGTTGTGGGTTAAGAGTACAAGAAATGAGCGACTTAAACAAAGAAGATATTAGATTTAGTGAGAATTTAGTAATCGTTCAAAAAGGTAAAAACAGCAAACGCAGATTAGTTCCTATAAGTGATAAAATCAAAACAGAATTAGAAGAGTTTATTTTTTCAACGGATAAAAAACAAAAAGAACTTTTTATCAATAGCAAAAAACGGAGAATGCAACAATGGACGTTTAACAGCACTTTAAAAAACATTATTCTTAAAGCAAAATTAAACTTAAATGAAACTGAATTAAATACAATCGGCATACATAATTTACGCCACAGCATCGCAACACACTTACTACAAAACGGAATGAAGCTCGAACAGGTTCAAACATTTTTAGGACATAGCCACATCGAGAGTACAGAAATTTACACACATATCACGGCTTCACAATTAAAAGATTTAATGATTTAAGTATTTAAAAATTAAGTTGTTTGACAATCTTTTAATCATTCAATTTTTAAATTTTTAAATAATGAAATTAGAAGAATATTTACAGAAGAAATATAGCAAAAGCACACTTTACAGCAATTTATTTTTAATAAAAAGGTTTACAGATTATTACCAAAATAAAGCACCAAAAGCCACATTTAAAGAAGTTTTAAGCTACATAGAACACTTACGGAAAAACTACAATTTACACCCAAAAACATTACGCCATTGCTTGTATGGAGTAAAAATATACTTCAATTATCTACTTGAAACAGGACAAAGAAATGATCATCCTTGCAGTGAATTATTTTTAAAAGATAAAATTGATAAACAAATACAAGTCGACACACTCTACAGCCCAGAAACACTAGAAACCTTTTTTGAAACTTACCAAATCAAAAAGAAAAAATATTTAGAAAACAGAAACAAAGTAATTATTAGTTTATTGATTTATCAAGCCTTAACCGTTAAAGAAATAGCAGAATTAGAAGTTCAAAATATAAATTTAGAAAAATGCGAAATCTTCATCAAAGCAAGCGAAGAACTAACAGCCAAAAGTCCACAAAGTAGAACTTTACCACTACAAGCCAAACAAATATTATTAATCTACAATTATTTAGAAAAAGACAGAGTTAAACTACTACAATACAACAATAAAAAGGAAACAGAAACCGGTTTTATACTCGGTCAATACGGTGAAAAAATCAATCCTCACGGCATAGGAAAAATGATAAACGAAACCAAACCAAAGACAGAACAAATAAAGCCAATCAAGATACGGCAAAGCGTTATAGCAAACTTTTTAAAAAAGGAAAACGATACGAGAATAGTACAAGTATTTAGCGGACATCGTCGAGCATCAACCACAATCCAATACAAACAAACAGAATTTGAACTACTACAAAACGCCGTTAATAATTACCACCCGATTAAATAAAACCCAAATAAAAAAAAGCGGTTTGCTTCGCAGAGTTATTTGCACCCACCCAGTCCAACGCTTCCCAACGCTCCAGTGGTTCTGCCACCGCATCGGCACTTGTTTTTCCCCACAGTAAGCCAATAAAAAAAGGTTTTTTGTTTTCCCAAGCCCATCGCACACAAAAAAACCTTTTTTTATCCGCTTACTTCCCACGCTCAAAAAACAAGAGCCGAAACCCCACGCTCAACCACTCCCAAAGCTATGTTACATAATAAGCCATTATAGTTCAAGCCCTACGGGTACGCTGCGCCTCGAAACTATAAGCTCATTATGTAAAATAGCCCCTCTCCAACGCTCCCACCCACTGCCAACGCTACTGCCACCGCACTACGAAAGTTTTATTTATTTAGTAATGACTTTGCACAAAAAAAGCTTCACAAAAAAGCCAGTCTCGTCTTTTGGGACGAGATTGCCGTCTTTCTTTGCTCGTTTTTTTGCACAAATCATCACTAAAGGGAAGTAGATAGTGGTTAATCGTCCCGTCAGAAAAAGACGGGACTATGCTCATTTTTTCGGAAGATTGCCCAGAGCGTTTACAGTAAAATAGAACCCATCGGAAAGGGCAATCTTCCAAAAAAATCGAGCCAAAAGTTGAACCCAATCAGCCGAATTAGTTTTTAAATTTAATGTTCCGGCTTTTTTGCTTTGGATTATTGGATAAACAAAAACGATTTTTTTTTCATCTGAAGGAAAAATTGATTGATACTTCAGTCGAGGATGTCCCGTAGATGTCCCGAGGATAAGCCCACCATAAGCCCACTAGAGCCCACTTTATTAGATGGATAAAAAAAGGATGTTTTATAGAAATAAACCAAATAAAACGACTTTGATATAAAAACAAGCAAAGTATAACCTAGCGATAAAACGAGGCTGTCATTGCGAGTTTTACGAAGCAAACTAAGCTAAAATCACGCTCAAAAGTGATTTTAATTACTTCAAATCCAATCAAAAACAAACGCATATTTTTTTTTCAATTGAAATCCTCAAATGAAAAATAAAATGTATTTTTGGCTTTATCAATGGGAGCATTACAATTAACATACCAGCCAAATTTAAAAATAGTGCATCGCACAGGCGAGCTGATGCGCTCGCACGAGGCGAAAAGTGTGCAGATGTGGTTAAGGATGGATCCTTTAGCTGAAAAATTCTATCCAGTATCTCCTTATGTATACGCAATTAACAATCCAGTCTATTTTATTGATCCCGATGGTAGAGAAGTTATAGAACATGCAAATGGCACTACCTATACTGGTGCTGATGCTCAAAGTATGTTTAAATCTTTAGTAGCACAAATGGGTGGTAGCACGAACGATGATGAAAATAGTGCTGATAATGATGAACCTCCTGTAGACTTGTTTGGTAACTCTGCTCCAAAAGGTTCTGCCTTTCACCGTGTACCAGCTGAATTTAAGTTTACAGAAGGCGATGGTATTTTTAATGTCTTTGGTCATGCAACTCCTAGTGGTATTGAGTATTGGGATGATAAAGGAGAGAAAAAATGGATAACTACAGCAGAGGAATTTGATGCGATGATGTCACAAAAAAGTGAAGCATGGAAACAAGCGAGGAAAGACGGTAAATTTATCACTTTAACATTTTACGCTTGTAATGTTGCCTCGGAAGAATACGATACTCATAGTGGTGTACGAACTAAAACAGAAGTAACTTTTGCTGAAAAAGTCTCTAAACTAAATGGTGTAACTGTTATTGCTCCTGATGGGTATGTAAATTACGGTTGGAGAAATGGACAACCTCAAATTACAGGCGTTTCAAATTTTAGAAATGACGGTGGATTTTTAACATTCAGAAACGGCAACCAAGTTGGTTTTAAAACAAATCTACAAGTAGCTTTAATAGCATCTCAAATAACAGCAACATTGAAGAAATAAAAACAAAATTATGAAAATAGGTACAAGCATTTTAGCAATTGTCATATATATAACCTTTACTTCTTGTTCTAACAAAGAAAAGCAAAAACCTATAGTTAAAGACCATGATGAAGTTCCTCAATATGTAAAGATGAATAATAACATTAAGTTGACTGATAGTTTATTTAATTTAGCCATCAGCAAGGGAGATGAAAAAGCATATAATAATGTGGCTGGAAACTATATTTTAGATGCAAATTATCAAGGATTATTATATTATTCAACAATTATGGCAAATAAATATAATTCTCCTGAAGCACATTTTCATATTTTTTTAATTTTAAGTAATACTAACAACGGTAAGCCATTTAATGAATTAGATGATAAGACCAAAAACCTAGCTTTGTATCATTTAGTAAAATCTAATGAATTAGGTTATGAGAGTGCTAAATATTCTATAAATGAGGTTTTAGGTAAAGGCAAACCTATTCAGAAATCCAGTTATTATTTATTAGAATATTCCAAATAAATAAATCTCTTTTTAATAAAAAACGAAACCACATCGAGTAGATGTGGTTTTTTGTTATAAATATGTATCAAAGTACAAATAAGGGTAATGTTTCAAAGTTAGTGATGACTTCTTTTCTAACATCTAACAAATTGATAATCAATAAAAATTAAAAATAATTGTAAAAAAGATGAGCTATATAGGAGGGCACTGAAAAAGTCCTTTAAGTAATAAGTATAATAATTTAAGGAGTAGAAAACTTAGTTTTTCTGCTCTTTTTTTTGTATATTTAGCTGTAATTATAGAGTTTTATAGATGTTATTAAAGC
>NZ_JBIISA010000026.1:0-55548 GCF_044341265.1 Flavobacterium sp. | reverse complement strand
TTGTCTTCTACTAGTTTTCCTATCATGTCATAAACTCTAACTTGAATACTTGCTTCGCTATTAGTTTTTACATCCAACTTGAAGTTTTCTGCAAATGGGTTTGGATAAGCTAAAGCTTCAAAAACATTTACTACTTCTAATTGAACATCTGATGCAATAGCTCTTGCTTGCATTGGAGTTTTGATGGTACACACTTTATTGTATGGACCAAAATTTGGCTCATTTGGTAACTTAACCGCAACTTGTACAGAATAACTTTCTCCGTTTGGAATTAATCCAGGGAAGTTGTTTAATGTAAAACGATTTAATGTGTTATCAAAGAACGTATCATAATCTACTCCGTTGTAAACTCTAAATCTGTACATGGTTGCTCCATTTACTCCGTCTGCAATAATTAACTCTGAGTTACTTGTAACTTGATAGTTATTACATTGAACCGTTCTAACTTGTGTAGTAGGATAAGCTGGAGTATTGATATCACATGGTGTACCATAAGGTAAGAAGGTACCATCAGTATTTCTTAATGAAACTTCTACTCTGTAAGTACTATCAAACAAGATACCTGACAATTGAGTCATATTAAATCTATTCATACCTTGAGTAGTTTCTTGAGAAGTTCCTGTTGGAACACCTGCAATTACTCTGGTAACTCTAAATCTATAAGCAGTAACACTAGAAACTGCTGCTGCATTAATCCATTGGTTCATTGCTGTTAACGTGCTTCCACATTGTGCTCCAATTGTTGAAACTGGATTTGGTGTGTTTAAATAACATGGTGCACCATAGAACGGTTGATAAGCACCATTAAGTTTAACAGAAACTTCAAACATGTATCTTGAATTATAAGTAGTATTTGGTACGTTAGCTAAAGAAATGTTATTTACAGGTCTTTCAATAACAATTGGATTAGCTATTGGTGCATTCGTATTTAAATCTACTTTAGTAATTCTAAACTTATAGCCTTGTGCAAAATTATACCAAGTAGCTGTTACTGTTGAATACCAACCAGACAATGTAGTTCCACATGTCGCAGGTACTAACGAAGTTGTTGTTGGACAACCTGAAGTTGCAATAGTAAATGATTTTGTAGTTCCTCTAGAACAACCTGCAGGTGTTGAAGCTGTAGCTGTATAAGAAACAGGCGCATCAATTTTTGTATAAACTGTATTAGTAGCTGTTCCTGTGTAAGGAACAGTAGCTTCAACGTCTGTATATAAACCAGTTAATGGAGACCAAACTATTCCAGAAGGGATTAAATAATTAATCACTAATGAAGCTGAACCAAAAGTTGCATCATCATTTAAGTCGTCTAAAGTTTCTGTTAATAACAAATTCACAATACCACTAGTCGCATTAAATCCTGTTAAATTAATAACTGGGTTTGGTGTAATAGCACCTACCGAACCTAATGTAGAAATTTGTGTAGGAGCTAAAGTATGAGCTCCAGATAATGCTACCCTAATTTCACTTCTCCAAGATCCTCCAACTGCTGCCACATTATTCAACAACAATTGAGCAGATGTTACCACTGCACCAGCAGGAATTCCAGAAATAGTTAATGGATAAGTAGCTTCAGCAGATCCTTCAGAGACTAAATTACTACCAAATGATAATGTTACTGAACCTGGAATTGCTGGAGCAACTGAAGCAGTTAGCGTTTTAATTTCACCTAAACAAGCTGTAGTTGCATTTCCAGAATTAGTAATAACTGGAGCTGGATTTCGATTAACATTTACTGTATAAGTAGCTGTATTAATACATCCTGCGCTATTAGTAGCAGTTAATGTATAAACAGTAGTAACAGTTGGGTTAAATACATAACCTGAACCTGAATTTCCACTTACTCCTGTTGAAGGAGACCAAACATAATTATCATAATCTCCAACTGTTGAAGTTATAGATACGTTGTTAGTTGAAGAACCTTCACAAATTGTTTCACTAGCAGCGCTAATTGACAATGCTGGTGGAGTGTTTACAGTAGCAGTTACCATAGTTCTTGAAGAAACACATCCACTACCAAAAATCCAATTGTATAATCCCATAAAATAGGTGTTATCAAATCCATTTCCTGTAATATTAGCTAATGCAGAAGTATATGGATAAACAGCACCCGAGTTATTTCTTCTTATTCCTCCTGTAGGAAGCGTATCAGTATATAAATTATAACTACCAGCTGTAAGTGGAGCGTCAATTAAAATTGTTTGTGGTGTATTTCCTCCACTAACATTTGTTGTATAATTGATAGTTTTAATAACTGTTCCTGAGGCAGTTGAACCATTTCTAACTGTGATTACACCATTAACACCCGATGTTAATGGATAAATATCTACAGAAGTTAAGGTTGTAGCTGAAAGTGTTGTGAAGTTTACATTCCAAGCTACAGTTTGTGTAGAAGGAGTTCCTGCACCAGCAGGTGAAACTAATCCAACATTTGAAGATGTACCACCAATGTTTGACTCAACATAATAATTTGTTGTTGAAGAAATACTTGGTGTCGTAAATGTATTACCTGTAGCTAATGATGTTCCACCAGTTGCAGAAGCATACCAATTTAATGTTGCTCCTGAAGATGGAGTTCCTCCTAAAACAACTGTTCCTGCTCCACAACGTGAACCAGCCGAAGTAGAAACTACCGACGGAGCATTTACGCCTATATTAATAATATTAGTATCAGACGACTGACCTGAATTAGTACATGTAACTCTCAAGAAATAAGATTCTGGAGATGATAAAGTAGGAGTTGTGAATGTAGCACTATTGGCTCCAGATATTGGCCCTGCAGAATTATGCCATTGCATTGTAATACCTGTTACTCCTGTGCTAAATCCAGTTGCTGATAAATTAGCAGTACCTGAAAAACAAACGTTAGCAACAGAAGATGTTGCTGTACCTGCAGTTGGAGTACCTGAACAAGGAGGTGGAACTAATACAGTAAATGTATAGTCTTCTACTTCTCTTCTTCCTCCTGTTGCAGGACATGCGCTAGTTGGATTTGAATTATTGAAATCCATCATAATACGCATTCTAGTATTTCCTGGTGTTGCTGTTACTGGAACAACAAAACTTCCAGAAAATGTAGATATGTAACCTGTTGTATTTGCAACTCTTTCTGTAGTTTCAAAAATAGTATTTTGATTCCAGTCAACCCAAACAGCTACACCAACAGTAGTTCCTGTTAATGCTGTAGCAAAATTAACTGATTGACCTTGAAGTTGAGAAACGCTTTGAGCTAAAAAGTTTCCATAACCACCAGCAGAAAATCCTGAAGCTGTATTATTAATATTTGTAACACCTCCTGTAGTAGTGAAAGCATCAAAAAAAGAAGCAGTACTTGTAGCAGCAGGAATAGCACAATAATTATTAATTGTTAATTGTGCTCCAGTAGAAGTTCTAGAACATCCTCCTGGATTTAATACTACTCTATAGAAATTAGCTGTACTTGCAGCTGTAGATGAAGTTGTAATTACAGAAAGTGTACTTGATGTAGCACCTGAGTAAGTAACATTTGCTGGAGTACCATCAACAACATTAGAATAAGTTCCTCCTAAAGTTGTTGCTCTTTGCCATTGATAAGTTAATGGTAAAGCTGCTGTTGCTGTAGCATTAAAGGTAGCTGTACCTCCACCAACAACCGTTGTAGCAACTGGATTAGCAGTTATTGTTGGGTTATTTATGATTAACTCAGCTCCTATTGAATTTGTATCTGAACAAGGAGACGAACCCAATGCAACTGATCTATAATAATGAGGACCAGCTACTGGAGTTGCAGCTGTTGTTGTAACAGATAATGAACTTGTAGCAGCACCTGTATAAGAAGCGCCAGTTGGAGTTCCTGCTACAACATCGTTGTAATTTGTTCCATCAGATGAATATTGCCATTTGTAACCTGTAAATGATCCAGAAGCTGCTGTTGTAAATGTAGCAGTTCCTCCAGTAAAACAAACTGTTTGGTTTGTTGGATTTGTATCAATTGCCGGAGCTGTATTTACATTTAATGTAACAGTAATCGATGTTGGATCGTTAGCTGGACCGTTAATTACAACATAATAATTCGTTCCTGAATTAGCAACTGTTCTATTAGCAATTGTTAAAGTAGCTGAATTAGCCCCTGAATAATCACCACCATTAACAATAGCTTCTCCTCCTAAACCTGTATCTTCATACCATTGGTAAGAATATATCGGACTTGGTAAAGCAGCTAAATCTTCCTCAACCACTGTTCCTGAAGCTACAACTGTAAAAGTAGCAGTTCCTGAACCACATAAATTACTATTACTTGGTTGTGTTGCAATACCTGTATTTCCTACATTTAGTAAAACAGAATTTGAAACTAATGGATCACATGGAGAAGTTCCTGTAATTACACATTGGTATAAATTACCATTCATAGTATCAGCACCATTAGTTATAGATAAACTATTTGATGTTGCTCCACTATAAATTCCACCATTTGTTATTGGATTGAAATTTGTTCCTCCATCTGTAGATTCTTCCCATTGGTAAGAAATTCCTGTTCCTGAAGCAACTAGATTAAATGTTGCGCTAAACAATCCACCTGATGAAACAACTGTTTGATCTACTGGTTGAGTAGAAATAGCAACTGGCTCTCTTACATCAACTGCATAAGAAACTGTCGTTGGACAACCTGCATCTGTTACTGTATAAGTAGCTGTAACTGTTCCAGCTGAAGTACCTGTAAGTACTCCACTAGCACTAATAGTTGCTGTACCTGTACCATTAACAACGCCCCAAACACCTAAAGCAGTAGCATTTGTTAAAGCCAATGTATTTGGCATACATAATGCTGTAGCACTTCCTGCAGCTATAATAGGAGCTACAGCTGGAGTTGGATTTACAACTAAAGCTGAGGCACTATTTGCAGTTGCAGTTGCAGTTGCTACTGATATTAAACCCGAAGTAACACCAACTGGTGTAACTGCAGTAACAGTATTATTATTAACAACTGTAAATGAAGCTGCATTAACTCCATTAAATTGAACTGAATTTACACCAGAAAGTGCAAAACCAGAAATAGTTATTGTATCGCCACCTGCAGAACAAACTGGGCTAGGAGAAAAACTTGCTATAGAAGTTGGAATAGTTTCTATTTGGAAATCATCAACATGAAAATCAATATCTGGAGATGTTGAAGTAGTAGTTGCTACAAAAGCAATTTTCACATTTCCTGTGTAATTTCCAATATTTATATATTCTGTTTGACCTGTAGCACTATAAGAACCAACATCAGTGTAAGTTTTAACAACATTAGCATTTGACCATGTTGCTCCACCATCAGTAGATACTACTACATCAACTTTATGAGTTGCTAAAGTAGTTTGTGGTGCTGTACCTAAATAACTAGTCACAGCCATGTTATATCTAATACGGTACCCACCAGTTCCTAAATTAATTTCATTAGAAATCAACCAGTCATTTTTAGTACTGTATAAATTAATTCTTACCGCTTTGTTAGTTCCAGTATTACCAAAACCAGCTTCTGTAAACCATCCATTTGTAGCTGGAGTAACTGTTGATGAAGCTGCTAAAGTACCTGTTGCTAAAGTCCAACAATTTGGTACAAAAGTATCAAATGTTTGGGCTGTAGTAGGAGCTATAAATGGCGCACACAATGTATTGAAATTAGTTGCTGAAGTCCAAGCACTATTATCTACTCCGCCACAAAAAGTTCTTACATAAACACTAAATGATGATGATGATGATAAACCTGTTATAACAGCATTAGTTGTTGGAGCTGAAACTGAACCAGAAGATACTAAGCCAGTTGCTCCACTTCCTGGAGTTCCAGAAGAACGAATTTCATATTCATAAGAAACCGGTACTCCTGATGTTGGAGCAGTCCAATTTAATGTAATTCCAGATGTTGTAGGAACTGTTGCTGTTAATGCTGTAGGCTCGAAACATGTTGGAGTCAATTCGATTTTAACATCAGCAATATGAAAATCATAATCTGGTGTTTCATCTAATGGACCATCAGTTGCTTGAAATGCTAACTGAACAGTTTGACCAGTGTATGCTGATAAATCTAATGTAAAATCAGTCAAAACATTTGTCAATGTAGTAGTATTTGATGCTTCAAAAGTATATAATGGAGTCCAAACAAGACCACATCCATCGGTTGAAATCAAAACTCTTACTTTATCATCTGTTCCTTGCATTCCTCCAGAAGCATCAACGGCTACTGAAGCAAATTCTGTAATGGCAGCTTTAAATTTAATTCTACTAGCAGCAGTTAAATTAACTTTAGGTGAAATAATCCACTCATTTCTAGTAGCTAAATATAAATTAATTTTGGCAGTTGTAACACCAGCAAAACCAGTACTACTTGTCCAAGCTGAAGTTGTTCCGGATGGGTTTAAGTTTTGAGCAGTACCCAAGGCCTCATTCCATGCAGGGAAAACAGTTGCTAAATTTGAACCTGTAAATCCAGTAAAGTTGTTATTTACTGGCAATGTAGCTAATGCTGGTGAAGTAGTAGACACAGAAATAGCATTAGTTCCAGTAGTCAAATTGTAGTAGTAATCATAAGGACCAGAACCACAACGAATGTATTCATATACTTTTACGTTGTAAGAAGTACCACAAGTTAAACCTGAAATAGAAACAGATGTACCAGTTCCGTCAAAAACAACTTGCTGACCTGAACCAGAATAAACTGTATTAGGAGTATAAACCGCTGCCGATCCATTAACTGGATCAACAATAGTCGAAGGACTGATAATAACAAGCCTTCTACCATTTGCTCCGCCATTTCCATTCGTCCAACTTACTGTAAACCCTGTATTTGTAATAGCACTAGAAACAGTAGCAGATACTTGCGTTGCAGGCGAAGCAGGTGTACTTATAACCACCGGTGCTGTATCAGCAAATCCTCCACCATTAGAGCACGTTACACGACATGCATAATATATTGTTGTTCCAGTAAATGCTGGTGGTGTGTATGTAATTGTAGAAGCTCCAGACCCTCCAATAGCAGAAACGAATGAACCAGGTAAACCAGTTGAAGATTGTAACCATTGAAAAGTTATTCCAGCAACTCCAGTTGTAAAACCAGAAACTGTTAAAGCACTTGGTATTGAAAGCGTACAAACATTTTGTGAAGCTGGTGCCACTGAACCTGCTACAGGAGTACCTGTACATAGATTAGGTGGTGAAAAAACATAAGTTGTGTTTACCGCAGGAAAAGCACTTGCTGTAGTCGTAGCAGTACTATTTCCTGTTACTGCATTGATGTAATCTGTATTAATTCCAGCAATTCCAATTGCTCTACCTGTAGAAATTGTTCCAATTCGTGGACCATAAATAAATTCAATTCTACCAGGATTTGTGGACGCTGGTCCATAAATTCTAACTTGATAAGATATTAAAATTGTAGTACCAGCAGTGAACCCATTACCAGTTACTTGATTATACTCAAATGTATAAACATCTGTTCCTGAAGAACCATGTCTCATACTACCTGGATTAGGCGATGGAAAATTAGCATTACCATCACCAAACCAAGCAGCTAGAACGTTATTTGGAACTGTATTAGTAAATAAATTACCTCCTGCTCTACCTTGCGCAGCAGTGACAGTAAGTTGACTTCCTAAACCGACCCATCCGTTTGTACACATCGTAGCTTGAGTGTAAGCTGTGCCATTGTATGTAAAGGTAAACGGCAATGTAACTAAGATTGCTCCGTCATCCGAATTGGTTGACATTGAAGTTGATAATCCAGCAGTTGTATTAACAACTGTTCCACCAACTAGTGGTGTGTAAGTTGAAGTAGTTGAAGAAAAGGAATAATTCGCAACTTGTGACCAAGCATTATAATTAAACATAAACATAGCAACTAACAACAAACTCATAATCCATGAGGTTCGCAATTTACCACTAGAATTGGGAGCATTCCGAACTACTAATGATGCTTGCCATCTGAGCTTAGCTAAATTTCGATAACTCAGAGAAAAGTAATCATTCATCATAATTTAAAAAAATTGGTTAATTAAAAAGGGTCAATATATAAATAAAGTTATATAAACATTTTAAAATTAGCTTATGAATTAAGCTAAAAAAACAACCATACAAATTAAGAAAACTTGTATGGTTGCATTATATAAAAAACTAATAGATAATTTTTTTAGAAACTTTCGTACCATTTTCAGACTCAACAACAACTAATAAAACTTGTTGCGATGAATGAAGATTGGTAACTTTAAATTCCGTTGCATTTACTTTATCATTAGAGAACAATAAACTTCCTCTTATGTCAAATATTTGAACAGATTTCATTGGAGTCAATGAAGAGGTAATGTTTATCGTTTGATTTTCTTTGAAAATTACTACAGACTCTTCTGTAAACAATTGATCATCTACTTGTAAAGCACTGTCTGTAAAACGTAATGCAAAACGATTGTCAAAAGTTCCTGCATTAGTTGTAAACGTATAATTACTTGACTTAATATTATGTATTACGTTTAATAATTTATCTTCTAGATATACTTTTTGAGTATCGAAAATGCCATCAAAGTTTGATAGTTTTATTTCATAACTACCCGCTTGAGTACTCTTAAATCCTAATGGAACAATATCATTTTCATTAAATGGTAAACCACGACCTTGAATCGCTAATTTCTTAATTCCTAATGTAGAATAGAAATTCACTGTGCTTCCAGAATCTAAGATTTCACCGTCATATCCACTATCATAATCATTGGTTGCACCACCAGCATATCCAACCATTATTTGTTTGTATGCTCCTTGACTGTTAAATACTTCTAACCAAACGCGGCTTTTATTACCTGAATTTACAGCTGTTGCTTGATTATTATATCTAAAGAATTGATTGTTGTTTCCAACTACTCTCATAGAGTTATTGAAAACTGCATTTCCGTTCAATAAACCTTTTATAAAGAAACTTTGTCCAGAGGCTACTCTTCCGTTTGGAACAGCATTGTTTGCTCCTGGCGCACCTGTTGTACCAATTCCTCCCATATAGTTGTAAACCGCATAATCACTATTTACATAATTATTGTTTGTAATAATAGTGTTATGTGTCCATAAGTATATAGTTTTCTCAATTACTCCAGTACCAGTAGTAATACCATTGAAATCGAAGAATGTATCAATATTTAGAGCACTTGGATATGGATTACCAATCAAGTTAACATCTGCAGCACCAATAACTATTGGTGTACTAATCACACCATTATTTGGAGTACCAAAAAACTGACCATTAAATATAGAAGGTGTAACTGCATCATGTGTATTTGGAGCTCTAATGATGTACCCTTTACCTGCAATCATTAAATTTGTACTTGTTTCACTTATCCAATTGTTAATTGCTGGACTAAATGAATAGTATTTATCATATTGTGTTAGTGGAGATAATCCAACTAATGTTTGAGGAGCTACAGGTGAAGACCAATAAGTATAATCAAATTTTCTCACTGGTGTAGTATTTCTTCTGTAAGTAATGTTACCATTGTTAGTTATACCATTTACTACTTGAACTAAACTTGAATTATTTTCAAAGGTTAAAGTTCCTCCAGAAGTATCAACAATATTTTGAACTTCTAATGTATGACCTCCTAAGAAGGTAACATCACCACTTGAAATATATACAGAACAAGCACTCAAATTTCCTGTCGAAGTATAATCTCCATCGAAAATTGCTGTCATTGTTGCATTTGGCGGACTAGGACTCCAAGCAGAACCATCCCAAGTTGTTGAATTATAAGTTACAGTAATTACATTTGAAAAAGCTGTACAACTTCCGTTTGTAACTACAGCTCTGTAATATCTTGTTGCAAACAAGTTACCCATTAGAGCAGATGTCAATGTAGCTGAACCACTTGCTGGTATAGCAACAGGTGTTGTAAAAGCTAAATTTGCCGAATATTGCCATCCAGTAACCGTACCTGTAGTACCAGTTAAAGTTAAATCTGAAGGTGCTCCGTAACAGATAGTTTGATTTCCAGAAGCAGTTCCTGCAACAATTGGCGAAACAGTTACCGGAACGTTAGTAACAGTAGTACAAACAGGTGAAGGTGTGCTTGCGCTTGCGGTATAAGTGATAGAAGCAGCTGGCATTGCGAATACAGAAGCTGAACCTGTACCTGCTATATAAGGTAAAGTAGCAAGAGCATTAGTAAATAAACCTGGAACTGCTACTCCATTTGCTACTGGTCCTACTAAATTATTCCAAGTTACAGCTGATGAAGCACTTCCTGAAACAAGTACATTATCTACAGACCATGACCAGTCATAATTAGCATTATACCAAAAACGAATATAAACAGTAGCTTGACCTAAATAAGCATTAAGTGGAATAATAACATTTTGGAAATTTGTATAAGTACCTTGGTCTGTTGTATAAACTGCTAAGTTAGTCCAAGTTGATCCATTAGTTGAAACTTGCACCGTACCACTATCTCCAGCGAAAAAATTATAGGTGTGCCAGAAACTTAATGAAGCTTGAGTATAACCTACTGTACTAAATGCTGGAGAAGTCAAAAAGGTATTTGATACCAAAACTCCGCCAGAAGAACCAGTATCACTATCTGCATGATAAAATTGAGAGGAGTCATTACTTTGAATTGCACCCAATGGTTCATTGTAACCGTTTGGTCTTAATGTCCACAATGCAGCAGGATTACCTCCGTTATTTGCTACTGTCCAAGCATTAGTTGCATCATTAAAATTCTCATTTAATATTGGAAATCCTGCAACGATACCACCGGTAGCAGTAAGCTGAACCGCAGGCCCTGCTTGACAAACAGTTGGTGTTGCTGGAGTAACTGTAATTGGTGTTGGCAATGGATTTGCATTGTAAACAAAACGCACTCTATTAAATCTGAATGGTGAAGCCGTTTGAGATGCTGTTAAGGTATAAGTTTGTGTTGTACAAGAAGTAATAATAAAAGGATCTCCAGGAGTTCCCGAACCAGTTACACCAGTTGAAGGCGACCAAGAAAAAGTTTGGTAATCAGCAAAACCAGTTGTAACAACAATTGGATTCGATGGACTACAAGCACAAACTGTATCATCAATATTATCAATTACTAATGCTGGTGGCACCGTAACTACTTCAAATCCGTAGTCTTCGGTTTCACCTCTTGTCATTGCTGCATTACAAGCACTTGGACTTATAGCATTCCAGTCAACCACAATACGCATTCTTGTTAAACCAAGCAAAGCGGTATTAGGAACAGTAAAGTTTATTGTAGGTGGCGTTGATAAATATGCGCCAGAGTTATATACTCGCTCAGTAATATCAAATGTACCATCTTGATTCCAGTCTACCCACATCGCTATACCTACTCCACCAGCCATACTATTATATGTAGTATTAACATTTACAGAACCTAAGCGTGCTTGCGTAATAATTTGTGACGTATAATTTGCATAACCTCCAGTTGCATAACCGGTTGCATTTGAAACATCTGATATAGCACCAGTTGTAGCAAAATTAGTAAAGTAGTTTTGGTTTGTTGTACTTACAGAAGCACAGTAGTTAATTTGTACTGGCGTTGTAAAAAATGGATTTCCTGCATTATTCAAAGCAACCCATTCACCAAAATCTCCTGCACCACAACTAGAACGAACCCAGAAATAGTAAGTAGTTAATCCTGCTAATCCTGTTAAAGTAACGTTAGTTGAACCTGTAGTTCCAGAAGGCACTGTAGCATTTGTTGGAGCTATACCTGTAGTATTGAAATAATACACATAACCAGAAGCTGGTGCAGGTGTTGGTGGCGTCCAACTTAAGAATGCAGATGAACCTGTAATACTTGAAACTGAAACAGCAGTTGGTCTTAAACAAATTGATTCATACACTTGCAAATCGTCAATAAACATTTGACCGTTATTTTGATCTGAAAAAGCTCTAAGACCTATATAATATACACCATCTGCTGGTGGAGTAAAAGTAATTTTATTTTGAAAAGGAGAAGATTTAATATTGCTATTGGTATCTAAAATTGTAGTCATCGAACCAGCCAATGGTGATGTACCATAAGCAACTTCTAATCTATTTGTCACTGTAGAAGGAACATCTGTACCTCCATATAAGTAATCTACTGTATATGACTGAGAAGCTAATAAATTAATACCTCCTGTGTAGAACCAAACATTTGCTGGATTTGAATTTCCTGGATTCTGACCATTATACATTAATATGTTTTCAGCCATACCAGAAACTGGGTAATAATCTGCACTAGAAGTAACCCATGGATTTCCTGTTCCTACATTTTGTTGTGAAGAACAAACTGGAAGCAATAAACCTACAGTAGCATGGTATGGTGAAGTTATATTTGGAGATGGACCATCAAATGGCTCATAATAAGGAGTATTTACCGGTGTACAAAAAGTTGTAAATGTACCAACCGTTGACCAAGCACTAACATTAGATGGCGTAGTACTACATACCGAACGAATTGCATAATAATATTGTGTCCCTGGAGTTAAACTTGTTAAGTTAGCTGTTGTTACCAAAGGACCAACAGATCCTGTAGCACCTGATGGTGTAGCAGAGGTACCAACATAATATTGATAACTATCTCCTGGCGCTGGTGTTGTTGCAGACCAATTGATAGTAGCCGTTGAAGATGTTAAACCTGTAACGTTAAGACCTCCTGGTGCAAAACACGTAACTGGTGTCCAGCGGAACAGGCGATTAGAAGATAACTCAATCAATGCTGATGTTCGAGTAAGAACTGTTTGGTTATTTGCAGTCCCTAATGGAAATGTTCCCACAGGAGATGGAGCTACTCCTGGCCAATTTCCGGTAGTTGCCTGACTAAGATTTTTAAAATCGGAATTATTTGCTCCTCTTAAACCAATCTGCGGTGCTGTTCCAACTGCTGCTGGAAGTGTAGTAGGAAATGATGAAGCAGCTGTATAAGGGTTATAATGCATTTCAATAACATTAGTTCCCTCATATAACCATAGTTGAAATGTTAAATTCGTAGCGTCAGCTTGGGCAGCAGTTCCTAAATTATTAGACCTTTTTATAGATCTCCATTGTATTTTTAATATTCTGCTTCCTAGAAGACCAGAAGTTAAATAAGAAACATTATTAGCTGCTGATGCACTCATCATATCTAAATCACAACCAAATACAGAAATTGCCCCTTCATATAGATCAGTACTAGAAATAGGCCCAACTTCTAACGGTTGTGGAGCAGTAGCTCCAAAAGTTACAAAACCATTCATCGATACTTGTACGGTTGTATAATCAAGACCATTAAATCTAAAAGTAAAAGGAATAGTGACAGCAGCAACACCACTATCAATATTTCCACTAGTAGCGAATAAATTTGTTGGCGCAACTAAAGCAGCAAAAGCAGGAGTAATTTGAAGCTGATCAACTGTATAAGCCGAAACCTGCGCATTTACATTGTTACCACCTAGAAAACCAACTAATAAAAGCATTAAAGCTTTAATTGTGTTTGATTTTAAAAAGGCATTCGTTACTTTTTCTTGTAATGATATCATCATAGCATTTGTATTTAGGGTAATATTCTTTTATTATAAGTTGATAAAAATACATTAAATTTTTGTAAAATTTTAATATAACTAACTGTCTAGCTGACAAATCGACGAAATGTAAAATATAATCGATAAAAAACATAGCGATTTAAAAAAAACACTTCATATTTAGTAAGAATTATTTTGATAAAATATGCTTTTAAACAATTTCATTTAAACATTACCACATTGTTATTTTTACGCTATTTTAACATTAAAAAATGATGAAGTGAAATTTATTGTTTTTAATAAATTATTAAAACAAAAAAAAGCTTCTCAAAAATGAGAAGCTTCTATTCTAACTAACCTATTTATTCTAATTCTAACCTAACTTACGCGATTGCTGTTTCTTGACTGATAACTCTTTTCATAAAAGTTCTGTAAAGCACTTTATTAGGAGTTACACCAGAAGAAATAATTTGTTTTTTTCTAGAAACTGTAGTTGCAGTTTCATTTGCTTTTTGAATAGTTTGCCCTTGTTTAGAACCCATAAACCAATTCATGAAATCTACATCAGATTCAAAAGCAATAGCTTGAACTGTATCTGTGCAAATAGTAGTTGTAGTTGGTTCGCAAACTGGAGTAACCTCTGTTTTTGTTTGACCAAACATACCTGCGCTTGACAATAAAAATACGATAAATAAAACAACTAAAAACTTTCTGTTTTCAGAGATGAAAGAAGTTGATGTAGTATTTGTGTTCATTGCTTTTGTTTAAATTTCTGAAGCAAAACTACATCCGTACTAATGAGAATTAAAATATTCTCGATGAATAGCACCAAAACTCGTTAAATCTCAATTGCAAAGTAGTTTATCCATAAAATAGGTCTTTTATCTATAGAAAAATAAACTAAAGCACTGTATTACAAAGAAAAAGCGCTATTAATCAAGTAATAGCGCTTTGTATTGGAGTAAAATTAACCTAATTAATTTACATATTTTTTAGTAATCATAGTCCCTTCTATTGAAGTAATTTCAATAAGTAGTACTTGATTAGTTGAACCAACATTAAAAGAAGTTTTATTAGCATTAATAGCTTCTTTTTCAAGTAATAACCTTCCTCTAATATCAAATACTTTAATTGATTTCATAATAGTTTTACCTGAATCGACATGAAGATCTTGATTTGGTTTATAAACTATAACATCATTAGCATTAAATGAAAACGAATTGATATTTAAAGCTTGGTTGCGATAAACTAGAACAAATCTTTCATTAAAAGTTCCTGCATCAGCTCGGAAAGTGTAAGATGACTGTTTCAAATCATGTATGATATCGAGTGCTTTGTCTTTTAAATAGATATTTTGATTAAGAAACAATCCATCAAAGTCGTATAAATTAATTGTAAAACTTCCTGTAGTTGCAGCATAAAATCCTAAAGGCACCTCATCTAAATCTGAAAATGGTAAAGAACGACCTTGTATTGACAAAGTAGTAGTAGAATTTGCTAAAGAATATAAAGCAACTGAATTCCCTACATTTAGATATTCACCATCATAACCTCTATCAATTCCCATTGTTGCATTGGTAGCATAGCCAACTAAGGTTTGTTTGTAACTACCTTGCTGGTCCACAACATCTAACCAAATTCTATGTTTCTCTGAAACCACTGTTTCTGACGTTGATGGGTTCAATGGTGATTGCATTCTAAAAAACTGGTTATTGTCTCCAACAATTCTCATAGCGTTTGAGAAAGTTGCTGAACCATTAGACAATGCTTTAATAAAGAATCCTTGTCCTGAAGCAATTTTGCCATTAGGAACTGATGAGTTTACACCAGTATTTGGCGCAGAACTAGTTCCTGTTCCTCCCAAATAATTGTAAATAGCATAATCATTAGAAGTATATTGACCTGCCGCAATTGGCGTATTGTGAGTCCAAAAATAAATAGTAGCATCTACTACTCCAACATTAAGAGGATCTGATAAAAACAAATCTGCATTAACCGCACTTGGATATGGATTTCCTATTAAATTAAAATCACTTGCTGAAACTAACACAGGACTTGTAACTATTCCATTGTTTGGCACTCCAACGAAACTTCCGTTATAAACAGTTGTTGTAACTAGATTATATGAAAGAGGAGCTCTTACCAAATATCCTTTACCTACAATCATACTGGAAGCCGCAGCTACATTAGACCAATTAGCTATGGTTGGATTAAAAACAAAAAACTTATCGGTTGGCGTTAATGGAGAAAAAGTAGACAATACTTGATTAGCAATTGGAGAAGACCAATAAGTATAATCAAATCGTCTCATAGGCATTGCCGAACGTCTGTAAGTTATGTTTCCAGTATTTATTGAAGCATTATTAACTTGAACTAAACTTGCATTATTATTAAAAATTAGAGAGCCGCCACCGACAACAACCACATCGTTGGTTACTACTAAAGAGTGATTAGCGTTAAAGGTTACAGCACCTGAATTTATTCTAACAGAACAAGCAAATAAATCTCCTGATGAAGTATAATTCCCAGCAAATATTGCACGTGTTGTGGCATTTGGCGGACCATTGCTCCAGGTAGTTCCATTCCAAGTGGTATTATAAAAAGCAACAAATACTACATTACTATATAATTGACTACAAGCACCACTTCTAATTACTGCTCTAAAATAACGAATGGTAGTAAAAACACCCATTTGCGCTGGTGTTAATATTGTTGTTGTGTTTGCAATATTAGTTAAACCTGATGTAAACGCAGCATCATTGGCATATTCCCAACGCAAAATAGAACCAACACTACCTGTTAGAACCAAATTGCTTGCTGGAACTCCTGTACAGATAGACTGATCACTTGAAAGTACACCTGCAACTGTTGGAGGAGAAACCGTTACTGTATTTGTAACAACTCTCAAACATCCGTTAGAACCAGTTAAAGTTGCTGTATAAGTTATTGAATTAGTTGGTTTTGAATAAACAACACTTGCTGGTGTACCTGCAACATAAGGCATAGTTGCTGCTGCATCAGAATACAAATCTGTAATTGGTGTCCATGTTAAAGCAGCTGAAAGTGTTCCAGATACTCTTACATTATCTAATGCCCAACAATAACCCCAATTTGACTCATAATTAAATCGGATTTTTAAATCTGGCATACCTAAATAAGCAACTAAATCAACAAGCACATTAGAAAAAGCTGATGGGCCACCTTGCAAAACGGTATAAGACCTTAAATTTGTCCAAGTAGCTCCATTATCAGATGTAATTTGTACTTCAAATTTATCAAAAGCAATGGCATTAATATAGTGAAAAAAACTAAGATTGGCAGAAGTAAATCCTGCTAAATTAAAAGAAGGCGATGTTAATGTTGTTCTAGTAACTGTTCCAGCTGTACCACTTTGCGAATCGGAATTTGCTAAATAAAATTGCGAATTATCATTACTATTAAAAGTAACATTCCAACCAAAACCATTAATATAGTTATATCCACTTGGTCTTAAAGTCCATTGAGAAGCATTAGTGTCTCCACCTGTTGAAGTATTAGCAACTACCCAATTGTTAGTTGGTGCATTAAAGTTTTCATTAATTAAAATAGCAGGAGTAGCAATACTAGTACTACCAAAAAGTGGCTGAATAGTTCCTTCACATATTGATGGATTAACAGGAAGGATAGACACTATTGGAGGCGCTTGATTTACATTAATTGTTATTGAAGCTAAGTTTCCGCAAAGACTTCCAGAAGTTTGATTAGCTAACAATAAATATGTAGTTGTTACTGTAGGATTAAAAGTAAAGCCTGAAACAACATTTCCAGAAACACCTGTAGCTGGTGACCACACTAAACTATCATAAGCTCCTGCTCCAACTACAGTTACAAGTGAAGTTGTTTCATTTTCACAAATAGTTAAAGAAGTTGTACTTAAGCTCAAAGCTGGTGGAGAAGTAACTGTTGCAGTAACTGGTACTCTTGCTGATAGACATTCAGTTGTGAATTTCCAATTGTAAGCTCCTAAATTAAAATTACCATCAACACTATTACCGTCGATACTAGCCACAGATGAAGTATATGGATAGGCTGCGTTTGTAGTATTCATTCTCAATCCAGAGGCTGGCAAAGTACTAAAATACAAATTATACATCCCTGGAATTAAAGTATAATTCATATTGATTTGTTGAAGTGTATTCCCTCCAGAAACAGTAGTTGTAAAATTAAAACTTGCAAGTGTAATATTAGATGAATTTCTTATCACCAATTGACCTGATTGTCCAGATGCAATTGGAAAAATATCTACCGATTGTAAGGAGGTATTTGAATTAACTGTAAAATTTACAAAGCCTTGATAATTTTGAAGTCCTTTCACACCCAATTGAGTGTTTGGATTGGATGGTCCTAACTTTGCTATTGCACCAAAAGCTCTTGCTTCTGCATAATAGGTTGTTGTTGTACTTAAAGCTGGAGTAGCAAATGTGTTCCCTGAGGCAACTTGAGCACCTCCAGATAAAGCGTCAAACCAACGAATTGCAGAACCAGCACTAGGATTAGCTACCAAACTTACAGTTCCATATCCACATCTCGTAACAGGAACAGTTGATACTACTAGAGGAGGCGAACACTCTGTATTGAAAGTTTCTTCCATTGACCAAATACTCTTATCGGAACTTGAACAATTACCCCTAAGCCAAACCCAATAACTTGTACTTGGGTTTAATCCAGTAAGATTTAATGTTGTAATACCTGCACCAACTGATCCTGTAGCTACGGTAGCTATAGTTGGTGGCGTTGCTGTAGTTGAAAGAAAATATTCATATCCCAATGCTGGTGGTGCTGTTGAAGGAACCCAATTAAGAGTGACAGTTGTAGCTGTGATAGCAGAAGAGACAACCTCAGTAGGCTCAATACAAGATGGTGATAAAGTTACACTAATATCATCAATGGCAATATAGGTCTGATTGGCTATACTATATCCTCTGTATCCTATATAAAAAATACCTGAACTAACTGGCGTAAAATCTATCTGAGTGGTTTCATAGAAACTATTATCAATTCCTGTTAACGTAGTTAATGTATTGGTCATACCTGCCACTGACTGGCTAGTACCATAAAAAACAGCCAAATTCTCTGAATTAGAACTTGTATTTCCTGTATTATAACTAAATTTTAGTCGGTAAGAAACGCCAGCTGTTAAATTCAAACCTGGCAGAAAAAACCAATCATTCATATCACTTGTTATGTTCTTATCAATTTGAAATGAACGAGGCGCTGATGCAAAATTAACTGTTTGTGTTCTCCATTGATTAGTATCGGCATTAATGTTTAAAACAGAAAAACATGTTGGAGCCGATCCAACTGGTGTGGAATCAAAATTTTGCACATAAGGAATAGTATAAAAGCCACATGTTGTTGCAACCGTTATGGTGTTACTATTTACAATACAACCTGGACCAAGCGCTCTTACTCTGTAATAGTAGGTTGTAAATGGCAACAAACCTGATATATTAAGTGAGGTTGTTGCTGAACTCAAAAGTAAATTATTATAACCTGGTAGAAATGTTGCAAAAATGCTACTTGTTGATATATCAATTGCATATCCTGTGGCACCAGCTACAGCTAACCAATTTGCAGTAAAATCATTTCCTCCTACTGCTGTTGCAGCCGAAGCTGTTGTAGACTGAAAACAGGTTGTTGCTGAACCAAAAAGTGGATTTGTCAAATTATAAAATGGTCCGCCAGCACATTTATCATTATAAGAAATAACCCAATAATAATAAGTTGTACCTGAGGTTAATCCTGTTTGATTGAACGTTAATAAATTAGAATTAGCAACCACTCTATAAATTGGAGCTGTTCCATAATTAAAACCTACAGAGTATGTATTTCTATTAATAAATGTTGCTGATGTTGGCGGTGTATTTACTGTGCTTCTAACAATTAAATATTTTGAAGGTGCAGGTGTTGCAGCTGTAAAAGTATTACCTACAAAAGAATTGCTAGTAATACTTGTTCCACCAATAACTAAATCTGTTGGTTGACTTGGCGGAGTTACACAAGGTGGACCAGGCACATACAAATATTGAAATCCAAAAGGAGGATATGCTGCTGAATTGGTAAAAAGTGTATGTGTATTTACCGTACCATTTATAGTTGCCCCAGTTACATCCCAAAGCTGATTACTTCCTTGAAAACGATTAAAAACATTTCCTTGTGCAATATCATTATTTTGTCCTCTCAAACCTACTTGGACATTTACCGTTAAAGCAGAAAGAGATGTATCACAATTACCATACAATATAAGTATTTCATTAGAAGTTTCTGACAAGCGAATTTGAAAATCAAAATCACCAACAGCTGTCTTTCTATTTGCATTAGTCCATTGCACTACAAAAGTTCTATTGGGTGATGTACCTTCAGTTGCATAAACTATATCTGCTGGATTAGTTGCACTTGAAATTAAATCGGTACCTAAGGCACAAACAACACCTCCACTAGTTGCTCCATTATATGCTGTATTGTCTGATAAAGGAACATAATTAGTCGCTGATGGAGTAACAGTTCCAAAGGTTATAAAACCATTTGGACTAATATAACATTGTGTAAAATTGACACTATCATAAGTAAAAGTAAAACCCAACGGGACTTGAACTGCCGCTTGATTATCCCATGGTGCTACGAAAGCATTTGTTGTAGCTCCAGATAATGGAGTGTATCCAGTAACCGATTGTGTTAGAGTGTAAGCATTTACCTGAGCTTGAGTTTTGTTTATTCCTAACAGAACCATCAAAACGGCAAGGAGAGTAATAAATGTAGTTTTTTTTCTATGCAACATCAGTGTTTATGTGACTTTTTATATTATTTGCTCAATTTTTTTTAAAGCTAACTATTTGACTATAAATATAATTAGATATTTTAATCGACTAAAATAGTACATTTTCTTTCACTGAAAATACAACTATGCAAGTATTCGATAATAAGCAATAATAATCGACGAAATACGCATATAAAAAAATGGCAAACTGTTTTGAAAATAAAATATAAAAAATAAGCAAAAAGTTTTAAAAAAAATCTGTACAATAAATTAATTAGGATTTCAATAATATAAAACCTTATATATATATGTATATTTCCCTATATTTTCATAAGATTAAAACATTACAAATGTAAAGTTTAACTAAATAGTGTTTATTAATTGGCTTTTGAAAATGAATAAATATAAATTTATTTTGGGGTAAACTTTCCTCTTGCTGGAAGCAAAAATTTCATAAAACTGATTTCTTCTTCTGAAAGTCTTTTTGTATAAGTTCTATCGGAAACGTTAAAGTAAGAAACGAGTTTATTATCAATATCAATTTCTCTTTCATCACTAATAATTTTAATTGAGTTAGAATTAGGATTCCATTCTCTCAGATAATTATTCATTTTTTTAAATTTTGTTTCCGTAGAAACTTCTAAAAATTGAAAGCCAATTTTATCAGAAATTGATTTAGCAGGTGATCCAGCATAAATTTCATTAAAAGCCATATCCTTAGTTATAACAGAACCAACCATAGCCATTGATTTATCTTGTGCAACAATTGGTGAAACAATACAATGCCCAACGAACCAAACATCATTCCCAATTACCATTGGTTTCTCAGTTAAAAAACGACAACCTTCTAAAGTATCCCCATATTTTATGTGACTCCAAATTTGAGAATGTGCACCAATTCCACAATTATTACCAATCGTTGTACCTCCGATAGAATCAATAATACAATATTGACCAATCCAGGCATTGTGACCAATGTGACATGGTAAATATCCATGAATATTGGTATCATGCTGAATTTTAGAGTAATCTCCAATAGAAAAATCGTCACAAATAATTTGAACGTTTTCTCCAATATAACAATTATCACCAATAACTATTCGCTTGGCATTACCATTAATTCCTCTAATTTTTGCTGAAGATTCAATAATAGAATTTCTCCCAACAATAATTTCATCTGCAAAAATATTCTTATTCATCATAATTAATTTTTTTATCTATTATAAACGATGCTCTACCTTTTGATTGATCAAAGATTTTACCAATATAAATACCAACCACACCAATAACGGTAATCAGTATTCCAAATAAAAACCAAATAGAAACCATTAGCGAACTATATCCTAAAACTAAAATTTGTCCTGCAAAATATCTAATTATCGTATAAACTCCAAAAGCAAAGGAACAAAAAGATATCAATAATCCAAATTTCACAAATAGTTTTAAAGGTTTGTTAGAAAATGATATTATTGTATTAAAAGCCAAACTAAGAAGCTTTGAAAAAGTGTAACTAGATTTTCCTGATTCACGCTCTGCATGTTCTACTTTTACAGATGTAGATGTAAATCCAACCCAATTAACAAATAGAGGAAATGACTTTATATAATCATTCATTTCATTAACTTGATGAATCACTTTTTTGTTATAAATTCCAAAATTAGCAATTGAATTATCAAATTTTGTTTCTGTTAAATAACTATATATTATAGAAAATAATTTTGAGAATAATTTTTTAAAAAAACCGTCTTTTCTGTCTCCTCTTTGGGCTAAAACTATATCATATCCTTCTTGAGTTTTTTGAAATAACTTTATGATTTCTTTTGGTTGGTCTTGTAAATCGCAATCCATTACAACAATCCACTCGCCTTTTGCAAGAGACAATCCTGCCATAATTGCAGGATGTTGACCAAAATTTCTACTCAATCGAACGCTTTTTACTTCTCTATGAAGTTTTGAAAGAGCAACCATTTTTTGCCAAGAATTATCAGGGCTTCTGTCATCAACTAAAACTATTTCGTAGGAAACCTTCATTTCAATCATTACTTTCTGAATTTCAGAAACTAATTTATCAATAATTTTTTCAGCTCTATAAACAGGACTTACTATTGAAACTTGAATTGAATTTTCCATACATTAATATTTAACAGTTACTACAATTCCAATCATTATTAAAATTAATCCTAAAAGTTTACCAATGGTATACGTTTCTCCCATAAATAAAATCCCAATTACAAAAATTAATGCTGGTGCAAGACTCATAAATGGATAGGCTTGGGTGATTTCAAACTTTGTCATAGCTGCCATCCAAAATAAGGAAGCAACAAAAGCAGAAACAAATCCTGAAAATATAAATGGATCGAGTACTAATTTTATCAAATAAATCATTTTATCCCTAAATCCTTCAGGAAGAATAACTTTCAAACCTGTCAATCGCCATTTTAACACAATTTGACCATAAACTGTAAAAAACAAGGTACCAAATATGTATAGATAGGGATTCATAAAATTTAGTTGTATTGTTTGTCGTAATACTTTTGATATTCGCCAGAAGTAACATTTTTCAACCAAGTTTCATTAGCCAAATACCAATCGATAGTTCGCTCTAATCCTTGTTCGAATGTTACAGATGGTTTCCATCCCAATTCCTTATTGATTTTGGTAGCGTCAATTGCATAGCGCAAATCGTGTCCTGGTCTATCTTTTACATAAGTAATCAATTGTTCAGAAGTTCCTTCAGGACGACCTAATTTAGAATCCATTTGAACACATAATAATTTTACTAAATCGATATTTTGCCATTCGTTAAAACCACCAATATTATAAGTCTCATGATTTTTTCCTTCGTGAAATACTAAATCAATAGCTACTGCATGGTCTTCTACAAACAACCAATCACGAGTATATTTTCCGTCTCCATAAACAGGAAGTGGTTTGTTATTGATAATATTATTTATAAAAAGCGGAATCAATTTCTCTGGAAAATGATAAGGCCCATAATTATTGGAACAATTTGTAATTACATAAGGCAATCCATAAGTTTCTCCATAAGCTCTAACGAAGTGATCAGAACTTGCTTTAGAAGCAGAATAAGGAGAGTTTGGATCGTAACTTGTTGTTTCAGTAAATAAACCTTCAGCACCAAGAGAACCATAAACCTCATCGGTAGAAATATGGTAGAATCGTTTACCTTCAAAGTTGTCTTTCCAAATGGTTTTAGCAGCATTTAGAAGGTTCATTGTTCCGATGACGTTGGTTTTTACAAAACTCAAAGGATCTGTAATAGAACGATCAACATGTGACTCAGCCGCCAAATGCAAGACACCATCAAATTGATGCTCAGCAAACAAAGCATTGATAAAATCAGCATCTACTATATCGCCTTTTACAAAAGTGTAATTGGGAGCGTTTTCTATATCAGCAATATTTTCAAGATTACCAGCATAAGTTAACGCATCAAGATTATATATGTGATAATTAGGATATTTATTAACAAATCGTCTTACAACGTGTGAACCAATAAATCCTGCTCCGCCTGTGATTACTATTTTTTTCATATTTATGCTGAATATATTTAAGTATTATAATTTACCATCAATTGAACATTTCAAAACTCCTTTTACATCATAAACAACAGAGTTTGGGTTTTTAAATTGTTCCAAATCTATATTTAAAAATTCATTGTGAGCAACGCCTAAAACTATGGTATCATATTTATCAGTAGGCAAGGTTTCTGTTGTTTCTAACCCATATTCATGCTTAACCTCACTTGGATTGGCCCACGGATCATATACTGATACTGTTATTCCATAATCTTGTAATGATTTGATGACATCTACTATTTTAGTATTTCTCACATCAGGGCAATTTTCTTTAAAAGTAATTCCCAACATCAATAACTTAGAGTGATTTACAGGAATACGCTTTTTAATCATAAGCTTAACAATTCTAGAAGCAACATATTCACCCATACTATCATTAAGACGTCTTCCTGCCAAAATTATTTCAGGATGATAACCTGCTTCTTGCGCTTTTTGAGCTAAATAATAAGGATCAACACCGATACAATGTCCACCAACTAAACCAGGTTTAAAATTTAAAAAATTCCACTTTGTACCGGCTGCTTCAAGAACAGCTTGAGTATCAATATCAAGAATATTAAAAATTTTAGCCAACTCATTTACAAAAGCAATGTTGATGTCTCTTTGAGAGTTCTCGATTACCTTGGCCGCTTCAGCAACTTTTATTGAAGGAGCTAAATGTGTTCCTGCAGTAATAACCGATTTGTATATTTCATTTACTTTTATACCTATTTCTGGAGTTGAACCGGCTGTAATTTTCAAAATCTTATCGACAGTATGTTCTTTATCTCCTGGATTAATTCGTTCTGGAGAATAGCCTGCAAAGAAATCAACATTAAATTTCAATCCGCTAACACGTTCTAATACTGGAACACATTCTTCTTCTGTAAGTCCAGGATAAACTGTAGATTCATAAATAACAATATCTCCTTTTTTAAGAACTTTACCAACTGTTTCGCTTGATTTATATAAAGGAGTTAAATCAGGTCGATTGTATTTATCAACAGGAGTTGGAACGGTAATTATGTAGTAATTACAATCTTTAATATCTTCTAATTGAGTAGTACAAAACAAACCTACTTTACTCAATGGTTTTTCAACAAGTACAGATTGCAACAATTCTTTTTCAATCTCAAGAGTAAAATCATTTCCTTTATTAAGTTCTGATACTCTATTTTGATTTATATCAAATCCTACGACTGGGTATTTGGTCGCAAACAATCTAGCTAGCGGTAATCCAACATATCCTAACCCTATTATACCTATTTTTATATCCATTTAAAAGTGGTTTACAATTAAAATTTACGAACCTATTTCTTGGTAAATAAAACCTATTTCTTTAATTTTATTTGCATCTAATAAATTTCTACCATCAAAAACAAAAGCTGGCTTTTGCATACTATCGTAGATTTTTTGCCAATCATAAGTTTTGAATTCATCCCATTCTGTCAATATCGCGATAGCATGAGAATTGGAACAAGCTTCATAAACATCTTTGAAAGACGTTACATGCTTTCTATTTTGCTCGTCAGTTCGTGTCTCAAGATAATTCAAATCGGAAATTACTTGCTTATAATCAACTTTAGGGTCATAAACTGCTATTTTTGCTTGTTCATTAATCAAATCGTCAGCAACATAAATAGCTGCTGATTCACGAGTGTCATTTGTGTCTTTTTTAAATGCCCATCCTAAAAATGCAATCTTTTTATCGGCAATAGTATTGTATAAAGTACTTACTATATTTTTAGAAAATCTTCTTTTTTGGTGATCGTTCATGATAATAACTTGTTCCCAATAATCGGCAACTTCATTTAATCCGAAAGATTTAGAAATATAAACCAAATTTAAAATATCTTTTTGAAAACAAGAACCTCCAAATCCTACAGAAGCTTTCAAGAATTTTGGACCAATTCTACTATCCATACCAATAGCTCTGGATACTTCATTTACGTTAGCACCAGTTTTCTCACAAAGCTCAGACATTGCATTAATAGAAGAAACTCGTTGTGCTAAAAAAGCATTAGCTGTTAATTTAGACAACTCTGAAGACCAAACATTAGTAGTTAAAATTCTTTCTTTTGGAACCCAATTAGCGTAAACTTCAACTAAAGATTGAATAGCTCTTTGACCTTCTTCTGTTGTGTCACCACCAATAAGTACACGGTCTGGACTCAATAAATCTTCAACTGCTGTTCCCTCTGCCAAAAATTCTGGATTGGATAATATTTGAAATTGCACTCCATTACCTGTATTATCTAAAATACTTTTAATAGCCTCAGCAGTTCTTACTGGTAAAGTTGATTTTTCAACAACAATTTTATCAGTTTTTGAAACTCTTGCAATTTGTCTTGCGCAAAGTTCAATATACTTTAAATCGGCTGCCATACCTTTACCAGAACCATAAGTTTTGGTAGGTGTATTAACCGAAATAAATATGATTTGAGCTTCTTCAATTGATTTATCAACTTCTGTAGAGAAGAAAAGATTTTTCCCTCTTGAGTGTGCAACAATATCTCCAAGACCTGGTTCATAGACAGGAATATTGTCTACATTTTCGTCATTCCATCTTGCAATTCTTTCTTCATTTAAATCAACAACAGTGACTTTAATATGTGGACATTTTTGTGCTATAACTGCCATTGTTGGTCCACCAACATAACCTGCTCCTATGCAGCAAATATTTGTTATTTTCATTCTATTTATTTTAAATGATTCCAATACCATTCCACTGCTTCTTGTAATCCCAATGAAAAGGAATATTTTGGATTATAATTTAGTAATCGTTTCGCTTTTTCTATACTTGCCAAAGAGTGTGGTATATCTCCTACTCTATTAGCACCATAAACAATTGATACTTCTGAAATTGAAGCATCATGTTTTGATAAATTTTCTTTCAATAAATTAACCATCTCATTAAGAGTTACTCTATCACCAAATGCTGTATTATAAACTGTGTTAAGTGCCTCTTTATTTTGTGTTGTCATTGCCAACTCATTCATTTGAATCACATTATCAATGTAAGTGAAATCTCTAGAATAGGTTCCATCCCCATTAATCACTGGGCTTTCGTGACGCATAAATTGCATAACAAATTTCGGTATAACAGCAGCATAAGCTCCATTTGGGTCTTGACGCCTCCCAAAAACATTAAAATACCTCAATCCTATTGTTTCTAACCCATAGGTTTTACTAAACACGTCAGCATACAATTCATTTACATATTTAGTAATTGCATAAGGTGAAAGCGGTTTTCCAATTACCTCTTCTACCTTTGGCAAAGCCTCTGAATCTCCATATGTAGAAGAACTTGCTGCATAAACAAATCTCTTAACTCCATTATCACGAGAAGCGACCAACATATTTAAAAAACCTGTAACATTAACTTCATTACTTGTGATTGGATCTTGTATAGATCTTGGCACAGAACCCAAAGCTGCTTGATGAAGAACAAAATCTTTTTCTTTAGTAGCTTTTAAACAAGTTGTTAGATTTCTTATATCACCCTCAATTAATTCAAATCTATCATTAGATAACAAATGTTCAATATTATGTTTATGTCCAGTTGCAAAATTATCCAAACAAGTTACATGGTATCCTTTATTTATAAAATAATCGCACAAATTAGATCCTATAAAACCAGCACCTCCTGTAATTAATATTTTTTGAAAAGTATTACTCATTATTTATTTTTTCTTTTGAAAAATACTTTTATACCATTTTACTAAAACATTTCCTGATGGTTCTTCTTCGTGATATCCGTTAGAATAAGCACCATAACCATAGCCATAACCGTAACCATATCCAGCACCATATTTAGCTTTGTTCTCAAATCCATTTAAAACAATACTAACATTGTGCAACTCATCTCTTTTAACCCTATTATTCAACAAGTTAACCATTTCTTTTTTAGTGAAATTTTGACGCATTACATATAATGTTACATCAACATAACTTGATAATTCTACCGCATCAGTTACCAATCCAACTGGTGGCGTATCGAGAATAACATAATCGTATTTTTCTTTTAATTCCTCCATTAACTCACTCATAGTTTCACCCATAATAAGTTCGGATGGATTTGGTGGTATTGGCCCAGATGTTATAACATCTAAATAAGGAATTTTTGTACTTTGAGTAATCTCTTCTAATGTTGATTGACCAATTAAATAATTAACTGCACCAATATTATTCTTAAGATTAAAATCGTCAAAAATCTTAGGTTTTCTTAAATCTAATCCTACAATAACTGTTTTCTTTTCACTTAATGCAAATACCGTTGCAATATTGATTGAACAGAAGGTTTTTCCCTCACCACTGACGGAGGATGTAAGCATTAACACTTTACTTCCAGAAACTTTTTGTTTTTTATACAAAAATTGGAGCGAGGATCGAATTGCCCTAAAGGATTCTGATAATGCTGATTTAGGTTTTTCAAAAACAGATAAATTTGTGTCAGTATGCTTCATACCAACAACCCCAATAAGTGGAATATTTGTTAATGAACTAATATCATCTGTATTTTGTATAGCGTTGTTAATAAAAAATATTAAAAACACAATTAACAATGGGATTATTAGACCAGAAAATATGGCGATAATATAATTTACACCTGTTCTTGGACCAATTAAACCACCACCTATGTCTTTTGCTGGATCAATAAATTGTACATCTGATAAATTTGCTGCTTTAACAATTTGAGCCTCATTTCTTTTTTGTAGAAAAGCATCAATTACACTATTACTAAGATTAAATTTTCTCATTATTTTGAGATAATTTTGGCTGTCTTCTGGTAATTGTCTTATGTTACTTTCTGCTTGACTCATTTTGTTTCTCACTTGAGAAGATTCAAATTGGATAGCTGCTTTTGCTGCACTAATATTTTCTAATAAAACTTTCTTTACAGCAGAAATTTCATTGTCAATATTGTCAAACATTAATTCACTTTTTACAGAATAGGCCATTTCTGATCTTCTTACAGAAAGTGTTATTAAATCGGATACGTTTTTAAGAATATTTGGATCTTCAATTCCAGCTACTGATGGTGCTGGCAACTTGGAATAGTCACTACTATTTCTTAAATAACCACTTAACGTATTGTAATAGTTAATTTTTCTATCAACTCCATCTTTAATTATGTCAAGTTCAGTTATCTGGCTTTGGTATGTTTCTCCTCTTCTTTCTATTTCTACAATATTCTTATCTCTACTAAAATCCTTTAACTCATTATTAGAATCCCTTAAATCACCTTCCATAAGAGTCAAAGTCGTGTCAATATATTTTATAGTATTTTCTGCAAATAAGTTTTTACTCTCTAATTGTTTCTTCATCAACATTCTAACGGTTGCATTGAGATAATCAACAATTCTAGCTTTATTTGTTCCTTGCATTGACAACTTCAATATGGAACCTGCCTTTTCATCAACAGCTACTTTTATGTTTTTATAATTAGAAACAACATCATCAAAATTATTCATCTTGACAATATATTTATCATTTGTATATTTCCCAGGATTATCTTTTATTTCAACAACACAATTCAAGAAAGGAAGATTAATTCTTTGCCCAACTTTGTAATTTTTAATAAAATCACCACTAACAACTGATTGAACATCTTTGGCATTGGTATTATAATTTATTACAGAAGCAGAATTTGATTTAAAATTAACTTTTAGCTGATATTCGGATGGAGACACAAAAACTATTTGAATTGGCACACCAAGCAATTGATTTTTAGATTTATCGATTTTTACAAAGAAAGGTGTTGAACCATAAACATCTTTTGTATAATATTTTTGTTCTTGTTGATAGTCTATGAAAAAATCTAACTTATCTACAACTAATTCGTTGTGAGATCGAGATTTTAGTGTAGTTGCAATTGTTTGCACTTGATCTGAAGTTCCTCCCCAATTGAAAACTAAACTTGTATTTGAAGTAAACAACGGATTCTCTTGTTCTTTGACAGCAATTGTAGTATCGAGAGAATAAATTTTTTGCTTTCTTATATTTATTTGATAAGCAATTGTCAATGCAACTGCCAATCCAAATATGAACCATTTCCAATAACTACCAGTTTTTATTAAAAATCCTTTAAAGTCAAAGCTATTTTGGTTTTCAAAAAAAGAAAAATCTTTTATATCTAACATTATTGGTGATTTTAGTTTTTAAGTAATAAAAAAGTGGTGGTTGCTAATGATAAAATAGTTATGATACTTCCTAAAGATTCTATACCTGTCTTACCCGTACCCCAAGTTTTTTGTTTCAATGGTTTTATGTAAATATAATCGTTAGGCTGAAGATAATACACATTTGATTTCATAGCATTAGCATCCGTCAAATCAATTTTGAATGTTTCAGCTCCTTGAGGAAATTGTCTAATGACTACTACATCTTTTCTATCGCCGGTAACTGTAATATCTCCAGAATTAGCTATTGCTTCAAGTATATTAACTTTATCTTGATACAATATTTTGGAACCTGGATTCACAACTTCACCATTAACTGTATATCTGAATCCAGCTAACTTTACATTAACAAAAAGTTGGGCTTCTTTTTTGAAGTAATCTTTTAAAAGTTGTTCTTCAATTTTTTTTCTAACCTCTTCAACAGTAAAACCTAGAACATTTACTTCACCCAATATTGGAATTCTAATATTACCATGATCGTCAATAGTATAACCATTAAAAAATAATGATTCAATAGTTGGAGATAATTGTGCTCTACTAGAATTATTAAACATCTCAACAAGTCTTTCATCAAATGCTTTTATAGTAACATTTAATATATCATTGGTCTGAAGCCTGTAGGGCTTAATGTTAGAAGCTACAACAGTAGATGAATCAGTATTTCCTTTATTCTGTAAATAAATCAAATCTTTTGTAGGTACACATGAGGTAAATACGATTCCAATAAAAAATAATATATAGAGTATTCTGTAGTTCATTATCAAAAATAATTTAGCAAACAAAGATAGTTTTTCAATTGTAAAAACAAAAAAGTTAGAATAGAATATTGACTAATTATTTTTCAAAGAATTCTCAAACGGAACTCTTTGTAAAATACTTCTTCCTAAAGTGACCTCATCGGCATACTCTAATTCGTCGCCAACCGCTATTCCTCTTGCGATTGTAGAAGTTTTTATATTATAATCTTTTATTTGTTTAAAAATATAAAAATTGGTAGTGTCACCTTCCATTGTAGAGCTTAAAGCAAAAATTATTTCTTCAATCGCACCTAATTTTACTTTTTCAACTAAAGAATTGATATTCAATTGACTTGGACCGACACCATCAATTGGAGAAATTTTCCCACCAAGAACGTGATAAATTCCTTTGAATTGGTTCGTATTTTCTATCGCCATAACATCTCTAACGTCTTCAACAACAGAAATTATTTTATGATTTCTTGAAGCATTCGAGCAAATTTCACAAACATCAATGTCAGAAATATTGTGGCAATTTTTACAAAATTTAATTTCATCTCGCATTGAAGTTAATGCCTGCGATAAAAAATGCGTTTGCTCACTCGGCTGTTTCAATAAATGCAATACCAATCGCAAGGCAGTTCGCTTACCAATTCCTGGTAATTGCGCCATTTCGTTTACCGCTTTTTCGAGAAGTTTTGATGAAAATTCCATTTGGCAAAAGTAACAAAATAGATTTTTAGATTATTAGATTTTTGGATTATTAGATTTGGATTTATGCTTATTCTGTCTTTTTTCTATTTTCTATTATCTTTCTTCTCAAATATTTCTATTTTAGCACAACCAAAAAAACAATTTATGTCTTCAGGAACTATTTTAGCAATTATCATTATCTATTTCGGAATTCTTATTCTTATTTCGAATCTTATTAGTAAAAAAGACAGTAGTAACGATGCTTTTTTTAAGGCAAATAAAAATTCTAAATGGTATTTGGTAGCCTTCGGAATGATTGGAACGGCGCTTTCTGGCGTAACTTTTATTTCCGTTCCTGGTGAAGTCGGAAACCCTGATTTGCAGTTCAAATATTTTCAATTTGTTTTGGGAAATGCGATTGGTTTTATCATAATTGCAACGGTCTTGCTTCCTCTCTATTATCGCATGAATTTGACTTCGATTTATAGTTACATCGAGCAAAGATTGGGCGTTGTGAGTTACAAAACTGCTGCTACAATTTTCTTGATAAGTCGCACCATTGGCTCTGCATTTCGTTTGTATTTGGTTGTAATTGTATTGCAACGTTTTGTTTTTGACGCCTATAATATCCCTTTTGCAGTAACGGTTTTAATTTCTTTAGCACTAATTTTTGCTTACACCTATCGTGGCGGATTGAAAACAATTATTATCACTGATACATTGCAAACTTTTTTCTTAGTTTCATCTGTTTTTTTGACGATTATTTTTATCTGCAATAGTTTAGATTATAGTTTTACAGAAGCTTTTGAAGCGGTAAAAAACAGTAATTACTCTAAAGTTTTCTTTTATGAAGATTACCTGAAAGGAAACTTTGTATTGAAACAAATTTTGGGAGGAATTTTTGTAACTATCGCCATGGTTGGATTAGACCAAGATTTAATGCAGAAGAATTTGAGTTGCAAAAACATTGGTGAAGCTCAAAAAAACATGTTCACGTTTACCGGAATTTTTGTGGTGATTAATATTTTCTTTTTGAGTGTTGGTGCTTTACTTTATTTATACGCTGAGAAAAACGGAATCGCTGTTCCGATGGTTGATGGTGTGAAACGTACTGATTTATTGTTTCCTGAAATTGCTTTTAATCATTTGAATATTGTCCCTGCAGTTGTGTTTTTGTTAGGATTGACTGCGGCAACTTTTGCTACAACCGATTCGGCTTTGACTGCTTTGACAACTTCTTTTTGTGTTGACTTTCTCGGAATGGATAAAGAAGGTAAAAATTCCAATAGTGAAATTCCAAATTCCAATGAAGAAATTGAAACTAGAAATAAAAAACTAGTTAAAACTAGACACTTGGTTCATGTTGGATTTTCGATTTTGATGTTTTTAGTGATAATTATTTTTAACTCGTTGAATGACAAATCGGTGGTGACGATGATTTTTAAAGTGGCTAGTTATACTTATGGTCCACTTTTAGGATTGTATGCTTTTGGATTGTTTATGAAATCGAAAACGGTTCATGACAAATTGGTTCCTTTTATTTGTGTGATTTCGCCTTTGGTTTGTTTTTTAATTGCTAAAAATTCAGCTGCTCTTTTTGGAGATTATGTAATTGATAACGAATTGATTATCGTTAACGGATTGATTACTTTTATTGGATTATTGATTATTAGCAAACCTGCAACTAGTCAGACTAAGTTTTAGGAATGGAAAATCTATATATTTTTAGTGGTCTTGGAGCTGACAAAAGAGTTTTTAAATATTTAGATTTTTCAAAATACAATGCGACTTATATTGATTGGATTAATCCGTTTGAGAATGAATCAATTGAAGATTACGCAAAAAGATTGACCTCACAAATTACTTCGGAAAAACCAATTTTAATAGGTTTGTCTTTTGGCGGAATTATGGCTGTAGAAGTTGGGAAGATTATTGAATCAAAGAAAATAATTTTAATTGCTTCCGCTAAAAATAAAAGTGAAATTCCTTTTTATTATCGACTTGCCGGATTCTTAAATCTTCACAAATTGATTCCAACTAAATTAATGAAATCATCTAATTTTTTGAGTTTTTGGTTTTTCGGAATTAATAGCAAGGATAATAAAATTCTTTTGGCTGAAATTTTGAAAGATACAGATGAAACTTTTCTAAAATGGGCGATTGATAAAATTGTAAACTGGAAGAACACTCATATCCACAAAAATCTAAAACACATTCATGGTACTGCGGATAGAATTTTACCTATTCAATTTGTAAAATCTGATATAAAAATAGTTAATGGAGGACATTTTATGACTATTGACAGATTTGAAGAACTGAATATTGTTTTAGAAAACTTGACCAAAAATTAAAATGAAAACCTCTCTAGCCCTGATTACTTCACAATTTTAATATTTTTTATTGGAGTTCAGTGAATGCTTCGCATTTGTAGTGGAAATCCTTTTATTTTGTTGCCTTCGAGAATATTTCGATAAACTCAATACAACGCCTCAGGCAACAAAATAAAAGATTGCAACGAAAAGCAGGAATTACCATCACTGATAAATCCCGAACCACTCGCTCCTGACTTCGACAAAGCTCAGTCTGACATTAATACTGATTAGTTGTCAATAAAACCAAGGTACAAGCTTCTTCTACTTTGATGGAATTGGCTTTTAGTAACTGATAAAATTCTGGGTTTTCGGTTCCTGGGTTAAAAACTACTCTTTTAGGTTTAGTTTCGATAATGTAGTTGTAATACTCGCGTTGGCGCACCGGATTTAGGTATAAAGTTACAGTATCGATATTTTTTAGAGGAATATTTTTGGTTCTGATTGAAATTCCGGCAACTTCGCCTTGATTTTGTCCGATGGCTATAACCGAATGACCTTTATCAACTAACATTGTTATGGCTTTGAAAGCATATCTTTCGGGTTTGGTGGAAGCACCAAGAACAAGTGTTTTCTTATTTTTCATGGTACAAAATTACGGATAATTGTTTTTATTTTAACTTTATGCGTTACTTCTTTATTTATCTTTGTCGAAAATTTAAACTTTTCAAAAAATGGATGTTTTCTTGAATACTTTTTTTGTTTTGCTTGGTGCGCTGTTTTCGGTATTGAATCCGATTGGTGCGATTCCGTTTTTTGTGGGTTTAACACAAGATTATAACAAGGCTGAACGTTCGCGAGTTTCCTTATTGGCCGCGATAAATGTGTGTATCATTTTGTTGATTTCCTTTTTTGTTGGTGAATATGTTTTGAGTTTTTTTGGAATTACGATTTCGGCACTTAGAATTGCTGGTGGAATTTTGATTGCGAGTTCGGGATTTGGTTTGCTAAATGCCAATCCGAAGAAGAGAAAAGGGATTAGCAAAGAAGTGGAAGAAGATTTACAAAGCAGAACCTCTATTGCATTAACGCCGCTTGCAATGCCAATGTTGGCTGGACCAGGTTCGATTTCGTTATTAATAGCATTTAATCAAGATCATAAAACTACACCTGAAATTTTGTCTTCTACACTTGCTATTTTCGTGGTTTCTCTTCTAATATTTTTGGTATTGAGAAGTGCACATTATTTGGCTAAATATCTTGGTGCATCAGGAATTGTGGCGATTTCTAGAATTGTTGGTTTCTTGACCGTTGCTATTGGTATTCAATATATTATTAGTGCGGTTTTGAGTATTATTAGAGGAATTTAATTCAATTATAAATTAAAAATTACGAATTACGAGTTTTATGATTTTCGTAATCCGTAATTTCATATTCGTAATTATTTTTATTTTCTAGGAAGAAAAACTTCTGCCATCATGCATCTTGCACTTCCGCCACCGCATGCTTCTATGGTGTCTAGGCTTGAATGAAGAATTGTGATATGTTCTTCTAATTGTGCAATTTGCTTTTTAGTTAAAGCATTATAAGCTGAAGAACTCATGATTAAGTATCTTCTTTCGTCTGCTCCTTGTAATTCTAACATGTTTCCTGCGAAATTGTTCATTTGGTCTTCAGTAATTAGAACAATTTCTTTTTCGTCAGAACGAAGACTGTCTAGAACCATTTTGCGTTCTTTTTTATCATCGATACAATCTGCACAAATTACGGCAAACGTATCTCCAATGCACATCATAACATTGGTATGATAAATCAATTTTCTTTCGCCATTAACCGTTTGAAATGCTTCAAATATGATTGGATTCAAATCGAAATCTTCGCAAAACTCTATAAATAATTCTTCGTCTGCTCTTGGAGAAAGTGCGCAGTAAGCTTTTCCGTTTTCTCTGTCTAATACGATACTTCCTGTTCCTTCAAGATAAAATCCATCATCTTCCGCAGAAGTATAATCCATAATTCCGTCATTGATTTCGTATCCTTTGGCTTCAAGAATATCTAAAATATCTTCACGTCTTTCGGCACGACGATTTTCAGCAAACATTGGATATAAAACTACATCACCATTTTCGTGAAAAGAAATCCAATTGTTCGGAAAAATACTGTCTGGCGTATCTGGATCTAAAGTGTCGTCAACAACCGTAACATCGATTCCAACCATTCTTAATTTGTTAACGAAAGTATCAAACTCTTGTTGTGCTTTTTCATTAACATTCGCTGGAGTTAATCCGTCAAGGACTTTTTGATAATGATTGTTTACGGCCGTTTGCTCGTTCATTCTAAACGCTACCGGACGAATCATCAGAATTGAGTTTGTAGTTTGATTCATTTTTTTGTTAGTTTTCTGTTGTCAGTTGTCGGTTATCCGTTAACAATCTTTGTGATTAGTTGTTAGGTTTTCCAATTGCTTTCAACATATTTTATAAAGTTAAATATTTTTGCACCTAAATTATCATAGTCAGTTATAAATCTTTCAATATCAGGAATTAAATCTTTATACAAATGTTTTATTTTAATTAAATGCCCTTTTGTTTCTAAACAACTTGAATGAGAATACACTAAGAATTTAATAAAATCTGCCTTATAACGATTTCTTCCGTAACCTTCAACTACATTTGAATTTACTGAATCTGAAGAGCGTCTAATTTGGCTTCCTAATTCATACATTTCATACTTTGGCAAAAGTAATGATGCTGGATGAACTTCATAAAACAATGCCAAACTAATTTTATAAATATCCAAATCCTGATAACTACTCATATCAACAATTTACATAGTTAATAACTGAAAACTGACAACCGATGACTTTTCTAATCTCTTATTAAAGGTAGCGTCGAACATCTCAACAATCCTTCTTGCTTTGCTATTTCAGCGTATGGAATTTCTTCCACTGTAAAACCTTGTTCTCTTAGCCAATTGTTCAATCTTGTGAAGTTTTTTTCTGAAACTACAACATCTGGTGCGATTGAAAATACATTGGAATTCATGTGATACATTTCATCTCGTGTAATGTGAAAAAGGTTTTCTTTTCCGAATAATTTTACTAAATAAACGTAATCTGCTTCTTCACGGAAACCACTTTTGTAAATAATTCCTTTATTGGTTCCAACTGGTTGAAAGCAGCAATCAAGATGAAGTGCATTGTCACGCGCTTCTAATTTAGATTTTACTAAATCAAATTCTTTTACAATTTTGTTTGGAAACAAATCTTTTATGTATTGAACTCCTTGCATATTAGTTCTTGCTGTAATGTAATCTTTATAATCAGAACCTTTGTAAGTTCCTATAAAAATATAATCATTCCACAGCATTACATCACCACCTTCAATGTGCACATCCTCTGGCGGACGAACGACTTTAGCAGGATTCATTTGGTCAATTACATATTGAATTGCATCCAATTCACGATTTCTATCAGGTAGAATATTGGCTTTTATAAAAACATCATCGATTACAAAACCAATATCTCGTGTGAAAATTTGATTGTAATTTTCAATCATTTCTGGACGAAAAACTTTCACATCATATTTTTGAAATACTTTATTGAAGGCTTCCATTTCATTAACCATATCTTCTTCAACTGGATATGTTCCTGCTAGAATGTGTTCTAATGATTTTGGATCGTAGGCTTCGTCTGCTGTTGGAGTTGGTCCGTTATTTACTGCGGAACCTAATACAACGGCTCTTAATCTTGAAGTTTCGTTTTTTACATTTAATTGTAACATATAATTTGCTTTTGGCATTTGTACAAATATAAAAAAGCTCCGTTGATTAACGAAGCTTTTGTTTATAAGTATTTACTTTTAATTTTTAATTAACTTTTCTGTATGTACTTGTCCATCATCTGAAATTACATTAACAATATAGATGCCTGTTGGATATTTACTGACGTCAACTTGTGTTCTGTTTATTGTATCCACTTGTTTTTCATAAACTATTTTTCCATCTATTGTTGCAATACTTAGTTTATTGAAATTACCGTCATTCATAACAACTTCAATGAAATTACTTGATGGATTTGGAATAATAGAAAATCCGTTTACCAGTTTTACTAAATTAATATTTTCTTCTGGGATTTCTTGATAAACAGATTGTTCCTCACCTGGTCTGTATACAAAAGTGCTAGAACATCCTTCAGGATAAGCTGCAAATTGAGACCCTAATTCGGCTTCGAAACCAGGATTTAATTCCACATAATTTTCCGCGTGATAAACGACACCATTTCCTTGAACATTATCACCGACAGAAATAATATTGGATGCTTTAATCCAATCGGATCGTTCACGTTTCTTTATTGCTGGAATAGCTAAGTTGTTACTATCATCCGTTGGCGATGTTAAAGTTAGCGTTGGAATACAACAATCAATAAAAGTTACATCTGGTCCAACATTGGCAGAATTATCTGATATTTCATATAAAAATGTTCCTGCTGTACAATTAACATTAAAGTCGGCATTTACCTGAAATTCGAAATTTCCTGATGGATTTGTTCCAAAAACACTCGGCAAGAAACTAAAACAAAAAGTATTTGCTGTAAGCTGCGAAGGTGTGTTTAAAGTAGCAATTACTACTCCACCTTGGGTTATTTGCATTGAAATGGTATTTAAAACTGCATTTGCTGGAGCTGCATAAGTACCGCAAACTTCAATTGGCACTATGCTAGTTGGACTTGGACAATTTATATTAGTTGGATTAGTATTTATTGCGCCTAATTGAGGTGAAGCACATGTAAATCCGCAAATGTTGTCTATATAAACTGTTCCGAAGTGAGCAGATGGTTGACAATCACTTACAGAAAACTCAATTGTTCCTGGTTGATTTAAAATATCACCAACATTTAATCTTGCACAAATCCAACCTGTATAAAGTACTCTTCTGTCAGAATTCACATTAATTGTTGAAAATAAGCAATTGTTGGGATTAGCAATAATACAAAACTCATCAACTACGTTTCCATATTGATCTAAAACTCTTGCTCTAAAATAAGGCTGAATATCTTGTGCATGTCCAGGTTTATTATCCATAACCAACGAAAAATTGAAGTCAATTGTTGATTGATTTATAACTGGAAAGTATCTAGAAACAGTGGTTAAATCTGACGAACCCATTCCGCCAGTGTTGTTAAGCTTTATTGCTTTTGTTCCTCCATTAGTGTTTAAAGTAGGAACATTAACACCAAGACCTGCTAAAACTGGATCAAATTGCTGATAACCCGAAGCACCACTATCAATAACAGTTGCTCTTGAATTAAAATTGTTTGTTGTTGGAGCTAACACATTAGTAGTTGTTAAAACCGTTGGTGTCGCACACGATTGAAAAAAAGAAGTTCCAGATCCAGGTTGTGGATGCAAATCTGCCCAGAAAGTGTATCCAGCAGTTCCATCTTCAAAATCACCATTAACACAATTTTGAGCCACAGATGCAGGAAGTTCAATTGCTTTGTAATCAGCTACTGCTTCACGATTTCTTGAGAAAAATAATTTTCTTAACTCATATCTTTTAGCATCTATTAGTGCTTTTTCTAATTGTATATCTGTAAAATCCTCTTCTTCTCTAAGATGCTTAATAACCTCATCTGTAACCTCAACGGCTAACTTATACTTATTGAAATTATCCGAAATAAATCGTTCAACTTCTTTCTCTGTTTGTTCTGTTCTTGATACTCTTTTATTTTCTGCCTCAAGATATTCGTTTACTTGAGCAACCAATGAATTTGAATTAAAAAACAACAGAGCAATTAAAACTATTTTAAATATTTTAATCATGACTCATTATTTTTTTTGAATTAGTGCCTTCATTTGATTTTTTAATTCCTCAATCTCTTTATTCTGATTTTCTATAGCTTTACTTTGGTTTTCTAAAGTTTTATTTTGCTCGATTATATATAATGTTAATTCTTCAATTTTCTCCATTTGTTTTGCTTGCATAGCAGATAAATCTAAGCCATTTTTAGCCAAATCCTCAGCAGAATCAACACCAGGTAAGTGATTATTTTTATTTATAAATTCTTCTACTTGTTTTAATGGCATCAATTTGTAATCATCAGCGAATACATAATCTGCCCAATTGTTAGTACTTCTTAAAGCTACCTTTATTTTTTCTGTTAATATTCCTCCTTCAACAAACAATTTATAGTTTCCAGTATTGTTTGGATAAATCCAACTAGAACCAATGTACATTTTTCCGTGATTTGGACTTGTTGCAGTATTGAACCAAATATTTCTATCGTTCATATTTACAACTCTGTTGTTGTTAGTCGTGGTTGATTGATTGATAACACCATTATTTCCGTAAAGACTTGTATCTATTGAGCTTACTTGATATGGTGTAGCTGGCATACCATTACCAGTTATAGTAACATTACTTCCTGGTATTACTGTAGTTGTTGGTAAGTTAATTGTATTTCCATTTGAAATTGTCAATGCATTTCCAACTAATGAAAGTGATTGTGCATCTGTATCCGTATCAGTAAATGTTGGTAAAGTAATTGTATTTCCGTTTGAAATTGACAATGTATTACCATTAATTGTAAGTGATTGCGCATCTGTATAAGTTGGAAGAACTACTGTATTACCATTAGAAATTGATAAATTATTTCCAACCAAAGAAAGTGATTGAGCGTCTGTATCAGTATCCGTAAAAGTTGGTAAAGTAATTGTATTTCCGTTTGAAATTGACAATGTATTTCCAGCAATTGTTAGTGATTGTGCATCGGTGTAAGTTGGAAGCACTACTGTATTACCATTAGAAATTGATAAATTATTACCAACCAAAGAAAGTGATTGAGCATCAGTATCTGTAAAAGTTGGTAATGTAAATGAACCTCCACCATTAGATAATGTTACAGTATTTCCAGATTGAGTTAAAGTTTGCAATTCATTTGTTGTGCTTGCATCTAATTCTGTAAAAGTTGGAACTGGTAAGTTAACTGGTGCGCTTTCAACTCCGTTTACTGTTGTTACCAATTGATTGTTAGAATTAATAGTATTATTAATCGAATTTACAATTGGAGCTGTTGCAATCAAAGTGTTTACATTACTAGTCATAATATTCCCATTTGATGACAATAAATTACTTGTAATTGAATTAGGTAATTCTTGTAAAACAACATCACCATCGATATTAACGCTTAAAAAAGCATTTGATGTATTTCTTGTATTTGGAATGAAAGTACTATTCAAGTTTGTAAAACGAAGACCCGAATTACCAAATACTCCATGTTTTATTTCAACTTTATTATTTGGAGATCTAGTTCCAATTCCTACTCTTCCTTCAACTAATAATCCATTTTTTGGAGCTAAAGAACCTGCTATTGGGAAAGGAATTCCTCTTGGAGTAAAATTTTTACCTATAACAACACCTCCACTTACATCTAATCTATTAGCTGGAATTACGTTGTTCCCTAATCCTAAACCAACATTGCCTTTCTGAGAAATAAGCATTTTTTGAACACCATCTCCATCAGCCAAAATAACAGTTTTTTCAGTATCATTACCAGTTATAATTTGTGTTGATGGAGAACTATTAACAAATACTTTACCTAAAAAAACATTACCACTACCATTTACTAAATTTGTTCCATTTTCATTTCCAATAAAAACATTACTACTACCTGTTAATAAGTGTCTTGGTGTGAAATATCCAATAGCAATATTTCCATTTCCTTGATTTTTTAATAAAGTTGCATACCCAATAGCTGTATTGTATGAACCGGGATCGGAAGAATCTCCCATAGATCTGTGACCAATAGCAATATTGCTATTACCAGTGATATTATTTTCTAATGTTCTTGTACCAAAAGCACAATTTAACTCACCAGAAAAATTCTTACTTAAAGCATCATTTCCGAAAGCACTATTAAAACCACCTCTAGAAACAACCAATGTATTGATACCAAATGCACTGTTGCTATTTCCAGTATTATTAATCAATGCATTATAACCAAAACCATTGTTGTAGCTACCTGTATTGTTGGTACCAGCACTTACACCTGTAAAAGTATTGTTGGTAATCTGTCCGCTACTTGTTGATATGAAACTTAATAAAGCTAAAAACGTAAGAAAAGAGTAATTTTTAATTTTCATAACTGTGTAGGTTTAAGTTAATAAATGAATAAACTCAGATTCATTGTTTAATTTGGGGCTATAAACAAGAAGTAAATTTTACTATTTCAAAAATATATGATTGTTTTTAATAAAACCGATTATTTACACAATTATTCGATAAAATACATCTTTTATGATTTATATAATATATTTTTCTTACAATATAAAACTAAGACAACTAGATACTTACACAAAAAAAACTCCTTGCTTGTGACAAGGAGTTTTTTATAAATAAAATAATTAAAAAATTATCTTTTTTCCATAGGAACAAAATCTCTTAATGGATGCCCAGTATAAACTTGTCTAGGTCTACCTATAGGCTCTTTGTTAACTCTCATTTCTTTCCATTGTGCAATCCAACCTGGTAAACGACCAATTGCGAAAAGAACCGTAAACATATCAGTTGGAATTCCTAATGCACGGTAAATGATACCAGAATAGAAATCTACGTTTGGATACAATTTTCTTGATACAAAATACTCATCAACTAAAGCAGACTCTTCAAGTTTTTTTGCAATTTGTAGAATTGGATCATTAACTCCTAATGTAGATAAAACTTCATCAGCAGCTTTTTTAATGATTTTAGCCCTTGGATCAAAGTTTTTATAAACTCTATGACCAAATCCCATTAAGCGGAATGGATCATCTTTATCTTTTGCTTTTGCTAAATATTTATCTGCATCACCACCATCTTTTTGAATGTCTTCAAGCATTTCTAAAACTGCTTGATTAGCTCCTCCATGAAGTGGACCCCAAAGCGCAGAAACTCCTGCAGAAATTGACGCAAATAAACCTGCATGAGACGAACCAACTATTCTTACTGTTGATGTAGAACAGTTTTGCTCATGATCTGCATGAAGAATAAATAATTTATCTAAAGCATCAATTACAACTTGATTTTGCGTGTAAGGACCTGTTGGCAATTCAAACATTAAATGCATGAAATTTTCAACATAACCTTTAGTATTATCATAGTAATTTAAAGGATAACCCATCATCTTTCTGTAAGTCCAAGTAGCAATAACTAAAAATTTAGCCATTGTTTTACATACAGCTTCATACATCTCTTTTTCATTTTCTACATTTACAACTTTTGGATTAAAAGCTGTTAAAGCAGAAGTTAATGAAGATAGAACTCCCATTGGATGAGCTGTTTTTGGGAAACCATCAATGATATTCTTCATTTCTTCATTTACCAAAGTATACTTACGAATATCATTTTCAAATTGAGTTAGTTGCTCTTTTGTTGGTAACTCTCCGAAAATCACTAAATAAGAAACCTCAAGAAAATCAGCTTTTTCAGCTAAATCTTCAATTGCATAACCTCTGTAGCGTAAAATTCCTTCTTCTCCATCAAGGAAAGTAATATCACTTTTACAAGAACCTGAATTTTTATAACCTGGATCTAAAGTGATAGCGCCAGTCAAGGCACGTAGTTTTTCAATATCGATAGCTGGTTCGTTTTCGCTTCCTACAATTACTGGAAACTCATACTTTTGGCCATCATATTCTAATATTGCTGTTTTTGACATAATATGTGTGGAAATTAATCGTGATAATTTATAATTTAACAAAATTATGGAATTCTAAATGAATTAAAAAACAAATACGTTAACGTTTTCGTTAATTTTATTATAAAAATTGCAAGGTTGGTATAGTTGCAATAAAAAAGCGCGCCGAAGCACGCTTTAATTAACTAAAAAACTTAACTTATTCTTTAACTATTCGCTCCACTTTTATTCCTTTATCAGAAGTTACTTTTAGAAAATAAATGCCTTTTGATTTATCTGAAATATCAATTGATGAAGAAATTTCATCTGTTAATTTTGTTTGCAACAATCTTCCTTGCACATCGTATAATTGTATTGATTTGATGCTGTTTTCAGATTTTACATTAATAATTGATTGTGTTGGATTTGGAAAAATCACAACTGAATTATCTTTTTCAAAGGCACTATTATTTAACGATTGAAATATTGTATTTGCTATTCCAGTATCGATTGGTGCATTGTAGTCAAAGAAAATATCTCCTCTGTTGGAAACATTATCTCCAGATTGTAAGGTTCCTTTACTTCTTATTTTTAATAATATATTCCCGTGTCCACCTGTATCTAATGCAATATTTTCGAAAATAAATTCAACAATATTTCCAGTGATTTTTACATAAGAAGGATGTGATGTGTTTAGTAATTGTAACGAATTCAGATTAAACTTTGTGGTATCAATAGTGGCTTTTACTACAACATTTTCTACAGCTGCTGTTCCGGTGTTTTCAAAATTTATTACATAATGTAAATACTCACCTATCAATGATGGAGAAACCGAAGTTCCTTCAATGCAAGTAATATCATTTGGATCGTAAGAACCAACTACTGTTTGATTGAATAAAAAAGTATTGTCTGAAGTAGTTTCATCGCCAGCTATTGGCAAAATAGAAGTTGTAAATTGTAAAATATCGCCAATATTTACTGGATAATTTATATCAGTTGGTGTATTAATATTTAACGTAACATAAATGCTTCTACTTTCAAAAGGAAGTAAATTAGCATAACTCCATGATAACGAACCAGAACCAGTTGTTGCAGGAGCTGTTGTAGCAGAAACAAAATCCATTAAATTTTGATTGAAGAAAAAGTTTACACCATACAATTGAGATAATGTTTGGTTTCCTTTGTTCTTATAAACTATTTGATAAACAGCATCAAAACCTGGTCTTGCTGGTGTTATTGGTGCAATGACAATTTCTAAATCGGGATGAATTCCATTAGCTGAAATGCAGAAGTTTTGAATTGAAGTATTGTTGTTATTATTCACAAATGAAATCGATGCTGTTGCTGGAGAAACATTGAACCATGACGGATTTTCTATATCTGGATAAATCTGAAAATTACCAGCATCAGAATAGAAAGTATAATTACCTAATGAATTTGTAAAAGTCCAACCTAAATAAACAGGATTTGCAAACTTCATTTTTACATTTAGTAATGAAGAATCTCCAGAATCGCAACCATTAGAATTTGAGTCAAATAAAACTTGTCCATTTATTGTATTATAATCTCCTCCAGGAGTGAAAAAGCAATAGGAGTTTACAACTACATTAGTTAAACCAGAAGACGCTAAATAGTTATTTACATTAACTAACTCATTATCATCAGCACAAATGAATTGTAAAGCTGGATTTGGAGGAGAAAAATAAAAATAGAATAATAAATTTTCGGAAAAACCATTTTTAATATTTATGGTTTGTAATGGATTATATGAAAATTCGCCATTACCAGTAATATTCACCATAGACAAATCTAAGTTTGATATTTGGTTATGATCGGCAAAAAAATCATTAAAAATTACAAGATTTGTAAAATTAAAATTTGTAATAGAATTGTAACTACAAAGAAATGAACTCAAACTTGTAACACCCGAAAAATCAAGAGAAGTAAGTAAGTTATTGGAGCAAACAAAATTGCTAAGATTCACACAATTTGTAACATTCAAATTAGAGATTTGATTATTATTACATTGTAATGTTATTAATTGTGTTAATCCTGAGACATTCAATTGCGTTAATTGATTGTATGAGCAATCCATGGAAGTTAAGTTAGTAAAAGATTGTATTCCTGTTAAATCAGAAATATTAGAATTACTAATAGACAATCCGTATACTGACAAAGCCTCACTTTGCTGAATATTTCCATCAGAATTTGTATCATATCCTAAATCAATTAATTTATTTTTAAAATTCACATCAGGAATATTTACAACTTGCGCATTTGCGAATCCTGTTATAAGTAGTACTAAAATTATTAACTTTTTCATAGCTTTATTTTTATTCTTTAACTATTCGCTCCACTTTTATTCCTTTATCAGAAGTTATTTTTAGAAAATAAATTCCATTTGATTTATCTAAGATGTCAATTGATGATGAAGTTTCATCTGTTAATTTTGTTAGCAACAATCTTCCTTGCACATCGTATAATTGTAATGATTTGATGCTGTTGTCAGATTTAATATTAATTATTGATTGTGTTGGATTTGGAAAAATCACAACTGAATCATCTTTTTCAAAGGCGCTGTTATTCAGAGATTGAAATACTGTATTTGCTATTCCTGTATCGATTGGCGCATTGTAATCAAAGAAAATATCTCCTCTATTGGAAACATTATCTCCAGATTGTAAGGTTCCTTTGCTTCTTATTTTTAACAATATATTTCCGTGTCCACCAGTATCTAATGCAATATTTTCGAAAATAAATTCAACAATATTTCCGGTAATTTTTACATAAGATGGATGTGATGTGTTTAGTAATTGTAAGGAATTCAGATTAAACTTTGTGGTATCAATAGTTGCTTTTACTACAACATTTTCTGCTGCTGCTGTTCCGGTGTTTTCAAAATTTATTACATAGTGTAAATACTCACCTATTAAAGATGGAGAAACTGAAGTCCCTTCGATGCAAGTAATATCATTTGGATCGTATGAACCAACGACTGTTTGATTATATAAAAATGTATTGTCTGTAGTAGTTTCATCGCCAGCTATTGGCAAAATAGAAGTTGTAAATTGTAAAACATCGCCAATATTAACTGGATAATTTACATCAGTTGGTGTATTAATATTTAAAGTAACATAAATACTTCTGCTTTCAAACGGAAGTAAATTAGCATAACTCCAAGACAATGAACCAGAACCAATTGTTGCAGGAGCTGTTGTAGCAGAAACAAAATCCATTAAATTTTGATTGAAGAAAAGGTTAACGCCATACAATTGTGATAAGGTTTGGTTTCCTTTGTTCTTATAAACTATTTGATAAACAGCATCAAAACCAGGTCTTGCTGGTGTTATTGGCGCAATAACAATCTCTAAATCGGGATGAATTCCATTAGCTGAAATACAAAAATTTTGAGTTGAAGTATTGTTGTTATTATTTGCAAATGGAATTGTTGCTGTTGCTGGAGAAAAATTAAACCAAGTTGGGTTTTCAATATTTGGAGTTAAAACAAAATTTCCAGCTTGTGTATAGAAATTATAATTTCCTGAATTATTAGTAAAAGTCGCTCCTTGATTTGCACCATCGTTAATATTAATTCTGATATTTGGTTGTTGTAAATCAGTAGCATCACAACCATTAGAATTTAAATCAAACAAAACTTGTCCAATAATTGTATTGTAATTTCCTCCTGGTGTGAAAGTGCAATAGGAATTTACAACAATATTAGTCATTCCTGAAATCATTAAATATTGATCTATCGCAGTCTCTTGAGCATCATCAACACAAACAAATTGAAGTGTCGGATTAGTCATACCTCCTATAACATTAACGTCTTCTATATAGTTGTTTTTCAAATCAATACTCACTAATGGGTTATTATTATAGGAGTGTAAAGTTCCCGATAATAAAATTTTTGACAAATCAAGATGGGTAATTAAATTATTACTCATTAAACTCTCACTAATATAAATTGGCACTAAAGAACTAACCGATGTAATAAGATTGTTACTAACATCAAAATAATTAAACCCATTATTTCTTGTAAAATTGACAGTTTGAATTTGATTCTGTGCACCATCAAACCAATTCAAATTAATTAAACTATTGATAAAATCAATATTTGTAACCATATTATTTCGAATAGATAAATTAGTTAAATTTAAAAAAGCTTCAATACCGCTCAAACTTGATATAGAAGAGTTATTGAGATCCAAAGTGCCAATAACCAAAGCTTCACTTACCTGAATTTCGCCATCGTCATTAGTGTCAATTTTAACACTTAAACCTGAAGAAATGCTATATGCCACATAATTGGTTGTGGTAGCACTTAACAACTTTGTTTTAAAATTCGCATCAGGAATATTTACAATCTGTGCATTTGTAAATCCTGTAATCAACAGTAAAAGGTAAAATATCTTTTTCATCTTGTGCATTTATTAATTATTCAATTGTTTTGTCAAAATCTCTTGTAGTTGTTCTTTCTTTCGTTGCGAAATTGGAATTGTGCTGTTGTCTGCCATAATCACGTAACCTCCTTCTTTTTTTATATAAGATTTCAAAAAAGCTAAATTGATTAAATGACTTTGATGCACTCTAACAAATCCGTGATTGGTTAACATTTCCTCATATTCTTTCAAGGTTTTAGATATTAAAATAGGTTTGCTATTTCTTATAAAAAACTTGGTATAGTTGTCTTCACTCTCACATCTAATAATATCACTAATTTCAAAAAGATGAATTCCATCAGAATTTGACAAAGCGATGCGTTTGAAATTATCTACTTTTTTTCTAATATTCTCCAACAATAAATCTATATGAGCATAATTATCGCTTTTTTCTAAAACACTTTTTATTTTTTCAATCACCTTTTTTAATTCGTCTGGATCAACAGGTTTTAGAAGAAAATCTAAAGCGCTAAATCGAAATGCTTTGATTGCATATTGCTCGTGAGCTGTTATAAAAACTATATGTGATGTAGTTTTACCATTTTTGGTTGCTAACTTCTCTAGAATATCAAATCCGGTTCCATCATTCAACTGAATATCTAAGAAAACCACTTGCGGATGCAACTTTTCGATAGCTTCTACTCCACTCGCAACGCTATCTGCTTCACCAATAATAGTAATTTCTGGCGCATAGAGCGAAAGCAATCCTTTCATTCCGTTGCGTAAATTGATATCGTCGTCTATTAATATTGCTGTAATCATATTTTCTTTAGTAAATAGTAACTTAAATAATTACTTAATATATTGAATTGGCAAACTCAAAATTACTTTTGTACCAATTACTTGATTGTTGTTTTTAATTTCTTCTATTGTAAAATCTGCTTTTTGATTGGTAGATGATGAAATCATTTGCAATCTTTTTTTTTAGTAATGTCTAATGCCATTGATTTATGTACAACTACCGTATTTTCCTTTGCAGTTTTTGATTGTTCAATTCCAACTCCATCATCTTCTACTGTACAAATTAGACTTTCGTTTTCAATGATGAAATCTATAGTAATTGTTCCAATATTTTTCTTCGGAATTACTCCATGAATAATAGCATTTTCTACAAATGGCTGCAACAATAAAGGCGGAACGGCCATATCATCTTCAATTTCATTGCTTTTAGTAATCTTGAAATTGAATTTATTGTTGAAGCGAAGCTGCTCTAGTTCCAGATAATTTTGCAAACTTTCAATTTCTTTGTCAATTGGAATTAGTGATTCTTTCGAATATTCTAAAGTTAATCGCATTAGTTTAGAAAACTTTGCCAAATATTTTACGGCTGTATCGGTTCCATTTTGAACAATAAAACTTGAAATTGAGCCCAAACAATTGAATACAAAATGCGGATTCATTTGCAAATGCAATGCTTTTTGTTCGTATTCTGCTAACTCTTTTTGCAACGTCAATGTTTTCTTTAATTGCATTCTATTATAAATCAAGAATCCAATTCCGAAAAGTAATAACCCGAACAATCCTGCAAAAAACAATTGTAACTTACTTTGCTTTGATTGTTCCTCTAACAATACTTCTTTCTTTTCAATTTCTTTTTTGTGAAGTAATTCGCGTTTTTCAAAATCAAAATTCATTTCGGTTTCAACACTTTTTCTGGTGTTTTCTTCATTAATCAAACTGTCTTTTGCTTGATTATAAAGTTTGAAATGCGATAATGCTAAAGTTGTATTCTTCTGTTTTTCATAAATATCACTCAACAACTTTTCTGAAATCATTATTTGTTCTAAGACACCAATCTCTTTAGATAATGAAAGTGATTTATTTGCATTTGATAAAGCTACAGATAAGTTATTTTGCTCTAGGTTTGATTGAGCCAAATGAATGTAAGTATCTGCGACACCAAATTTATCATCAATAAGTTGAAATGATTTTATAGCTTCGTTCCAGTTTTCGTTTGCTTTTACTAAGTCTTTCTTCTCTTTGTAAAATAATCCAACATTATTGTACCATTCACCAAGAGCACGAGGATTTGGATTTTTATCTAAACTAGCTTTGGCTTTTGAATAATAACTTAGGGCTTTATCCCAATTTTTTTGCTTTAGATAACAATTTGCGATATTAGTTAATGTTATTCCAATATTGGGATCACCTAACTTTTCTTGAAGTTTTTGAGCTTTTATGAAATATTCTAATGCTTTAAAATCTGCAGATTGTGATTTATAAACGATTCCGATGTTGTTATATAATCTTGCACATTTTGATTCGTCTTTTAAATCTTCATAAATTTTTACTGATTTTAAGTAAAACTGAAGTGCTTTTGCATAATTACTTTGTTCCGAAAAAACGATTCCGATGCTGCCATAAGCTTTGGCTAATCCTTTTGTATTCTCATCATTTTTAACAGATTCTGACTCAAAAATATTTTGAGCTAAATAGAAATTTTGAAGTGCTTTGGAATAATTTCCTGTTATTATATTTGAATTTCCAAGGTTTAAGTAAGCCTTTCCTTCTTCGGTTTTGTATTTAATTTTTTTTGATAATTCTAAAGCTTGCGTAGCATATATAACCATCAATTTTGGGTCACTGGTCTTATATTCATCTGAAATCGCATTCAGAATTTGAGCTTTATCAATATCGTTTTTAGAATTTTTTAAAACTAACTTCAGGCTGTCCACTGCTCCATTTTGTGAAGAAGCAGAAAAAGATATTAGCAGAAAAAATAAAAATAGTATTTGTCTCATCATAAAGAAATAGATTATCAAATATACTATTTCCTTTTTGCAATAATCTTCAAAAATTAGAATTCGACGAATTTGAAATAGAATTCGTTCTTATACAAGCTTAGAGTTAGAAATTTAATATCGAATTTACAAAAAAACAAATACGTTAATTTTAATTAATATTGTTAACTACTTTTTTACAATTTTTTCTACTTTTGAACCTAACTCAGATGTAATTTTAAGAAAATAAATGCCTTTTGATTCTTCAGAAATATCTATAATTTCACTTGTATTCTCCATTAATTTAGTTTCTAATAATCGTCCATTAACATCAAACAATTGAATTGATTTTACAATTGCGTCAGAAACTACAAAAAGAAAACCATTTGTTGGATTTGGTGAAACTACAATAGAATTATCAATTGTAAACTGTCCATTATTTAAAGATTGAAAAGTTGTAGAAGCTGTATTTGTTAAAATAGGCAAATTATAATCAAAATAAATATTGGCATTGTTGGTTACTGTAGTTCCAGTTACTAGTGTACTTTTAGTTTTTATTTTGAATACTACATTTCCATGTTGTGATGCTGCTAAATTAATATTATCAAAAATAAATTCTAAATTATTACCAGAAACCCTTGTCGTCATTGGATGAGAAGAATCTAAAATTTGCAACGAATTGATATCAAATTTTGCAGTATCAATAATGTCTTTTATTACCACAAAAGTAGCTGCTGCTGTTCCTGTATTTTCAAAATTGATGTTGTAATGCAGATAATCACCAATCTTTGATGGTGAGACGGTAGTTCCTTCTAAACAGGTTTTATCGTTTGGATCATATGAACCAACCACAGTTTGATTTATAGCAAAAGTATTGTCCAATGGAAGTTCATCACCTAAAATTGGATTTATTATCGCCGTAAAATTTAACACATCACCAATATTTACAGGATAATTTACATCAGTAGGTGTATTGATATTTAACGTAACATAAATACTTCTGCTTTCAAACGGAAGTAAATTAGCATAACTCCATGATAACGATCCCGAACCAATTGTTGCAGGTGCTGTTGTAGCAGAAACAAAATCCATTAAATTTTGATTGAAGAAAAAGTTTACGCCATACAATTGCGATAATGTTTGGTTTCCTTTATTCTTATAAACTATTTTATAAATAGCATCAAAACCTGGTCTTACCTGTGTTGTTGGCGCAATAACAATCTCTAAATCGGGATGTATTCCATTAGCTGAAATACAAAAGTTTTGTGTAGTCGTATTATTGTTATTATCCGCAAATGGAATCATTGCTGTAGTTGGAGAAAAACTAAACCAAGTTGAGTTTTCAATATTTGGAGTTAAAACAAAACTTCCAGCTTGTGTATAGAAATTGTAATTTCCTAAGTTATTTGTAAAAGTTGCTCCTTGATTTGTACCGTCGTTTATATCAATTCTTATGTTTGGTTGAGGCAAATCGGAAGCATCGCAACCATTGTTATTTGCATCAAATTTAAAATTTCCTGTTATAGTGTTGTAGTTTCCACCAGGAACGAATGTGCAATAAGAAGAAACAACAGTTGAATTTTGCCCAACCGAATTTTGAACTCTAAATAATTCAATCGGATCACAACACACAAATTGTAACATTGCATTATTACTTAAATTGGAACCAAAATGACCAAATTGAGATCTGCCATTTTTAATATTTAAATAAGTTAAAATCGGATTGAATGTACAAAAAAGAGAATTCAAATTAATGTTCTGAGATAAATCTAATGTACTAACCTGAGTATTTCTTAATGTTAAACTACATAAAAGCAAATTCTGTGACACATCAAGGTTAGTTATAGGTAAATTTTCTAGAGTTAAAAACAGTAAATTAGGATTAGCTTGTAGTGTCAAATTATTAAAGCTGCAATTTCTAACTGTAAGATCCTGTAAATTAATATTTTGAGAGATATCAATACCTGAAACAGGTACATTATAAAGGTTTAGACTTCTCAAATTAATGTTTGAAGAAACATTTATAGATGTGATTGGAGAATTCGCAATTTGAAAACTTTTTAAATTACTATTTTGCGTCAGATTGATGTTTGTTAACTGACTATTAGTAACAGTTAAATAACGAAGATTTATGGCTGAGCTGACATTTAAATTACTTACGAAAGGACTGCTCGTCAAGTATCTTCCAAAATCAAGAGTTTTTAAATTACTATTTGAAGGAATATTGATAGAAGTTAACAATGTATCGTAACAAATCAACTCATATACTGAAGGTGCTTGTATTGCAGTAAAACTTGAAATTGGATTTCTACCACAATTCAAATAGCGTAAATGTGTGTTTTGAACTAAATTTAAACTTGATAGTACATTATTATTACAAAATAAAACTTGAAGGTTTGCAAATGCTTCAATACCTGTCAAATCATTAATTTGTGAACCATTAATATTTAAATATTTAATTAGCTGGATTTCATCATATTGAATTTCTCCATCATTATTCGTATCAATTTTAACACCACTCGTACTATTTATCACATCGTTTACTGCTGTACAAGAAATAATTGGATCGTTATAAATATAATTGTAGGAAGAGTTGTAAGCTACCGCATTATTCACATTTGCACTCAACAACTTCGCTTTAAAATTCGCATCAGGAATATTTACAATCTGAGCATAACCAATTCCTGTAATAAATAACAAAAAAAGTACTAATTTCTTCATATCATCATAATTAACAATCAAATATACTAATTTTATTACAAATAATAATTCAAAATTAACATTTGAAATTTGTCAACTGCTGTATAACAAAAAAACCCGACCAAATCAGCCGGGTTTAATTTATTAAAGTTAGTTTTTACTTCTGTTTGAATGCTTTCAATCCAGGGAAGTAGGCAGTATTTCCTAATTCTTCTTCTATTCGTAATAATTGATTGTATTTCGCCATTCTATCAGAACGTGATGCAGAACCAGTTTTTATTTGACCACAGTTTAAAGCTACAGCTAAATCAGCAATAGTATTATCTTCAGTTTCTCCAGAACGATGTGACATTACTGAAGTATAACCTGCATTGTGAGCCATATTTACTGCTGCTATTGTTTCTGTAAGCGTACCAATTTGGTTAACTTTTACAAGAATTGAATTGGCAATTCCTTTTTCAATTCCAGTTGATAAACGCTCAACATTAGTAACAAATAAATCGTCACCTACTAATTGAGTTTTATCACCAATTAATTCTGTTAAGTATTTCCATCCTTCCCAATCGTCTTCATACATTCCATCTTCAATTGAGATAATTGGATAATTTGCCGCTAATGAAGCTAAATATTCAGCTTGTTCTTTAGAAGTTCTGATTTTTCCTGTTGCACCTTCAAATTTAGTATAGTCGTATTTTCCGTCTACATAAAATTCTGAAGCAGCACAATCTAAAGCAATCATGATTTCGTCGCCAAATTTATAACCAGCGTTTTCAACCGCTTTTTTAATTGTATCTAGAGCATCTTCTGTTCCGCCAGCAAGATTTGGTGCAAAACCACCTTCATCACCAACAGCAGTTGATAAATGTCTATCGTGTAATACTTTTTTCAAATTGTGGAAAATTTCAGTTCCCATTTGCATTGCATGAGTAAATGAAGTTGCTTTTACAGGCATAATCATAAACTCTTGGAAAGCGATAGGTGCATCTGAGTGAGAACCTCCATTGATAATATTCATCATTGGAACTGGTAAAGTATTAGCAGAAACTCCACCAACATATCTGTATAAAGGTAATCCTAATTCATTTGCAGCCGCTTTTGCAGCCGCAAGAGAAACTCCTAAGATTGCATTAGCTCCAAGATTTCCTTTGTTTGAAGTTCCGTCTAGCTCAATCATAAGTTGATCGATATGATTTTGTTCAAAAACAGAAACGCCCATTAATTCTGGAGCAATTTTAGTATTTACATTTTCAACAGCTTTAAGAACACCTTTTCCCATGTAAGCTTTTCCACCATCACGAAGTTCAACTGCTTCATGTTCTCCTGTAGATGCTCCACTTGGAACAGCTGCACGACCTAAAACTCCGTTTTCTGTAACAACGTCAACCTCAATTGTAGGGTTTCCTCTTGAATCTAATATTTGTCTTGCGTGTACTTTAATAATAATACTCATTATTGTGTTTATTTTTTAGTTAGATAATTACATATTTACCAAAATAAGGCACACAAATTTAAGCATTAGTCAAAACTTAATCATTGATTTTTAAAAAAACTTATAAACTCAATCGTTTTAGTAGGGTAAAAAAAATGTAAACTGTTATTATAGCTGAGTCAAATACAACAAATAAAAAAGCATAATTAATTGTAGTATTTTTATTATAATTTATAATTATTTAATCGTTTTATCGTATTTTTTTGCATTTTATAGATACATACATTTGTGTGTTACAAATAATTATCTATTTTTATTGTGTCAAATTTATTATAATTAAAATCGTATGAAAAAATATTCTTTTTTAAGTACTACCAACTTAAAATCAGTTTATTACGGATTATTGTTTTTGGGATTTCTATTTTCTTATCAAACAGGAACTTCTCAGAACTACAGAAATGCTAAAGCCTACATAACTGACTTTGGTAGAAACGAATTATTTGTCAAAGAATCTTTGATGGAATATTCAACCTCAATTATTGATGCAAGTCCAGACGATAGAGTTCAAACAACTTTGGAAAGAATTTACAAAAAGCTTGAAGATGTCAATGAAAATTTAACTAAAAATGACCGAGGAGTTTATGGAGACACCGATTTAAGAGATGCCTTTATTAAACTAAACAACAAAACAATAACATTACTAAAAAACAAATCATTAAAACTTAATGATTATCAAGTTCAAAGTAATTTAGATTACTCTGAAATTTTTAAAAATTATGCTTACAAAGAATCTGAAATAGCTAAATATTATTCTGAAATAATAAACTATGA
>NZ_JBIISA010000024.1:0-56271 GCF_044341265.1 Flavobacterium sp. | reverse complement strand
TCACCAAGATTCTTCTAAAAACAAAGGAAATGAAAAACAGAATTATATATTTAGTAGTTGCCTGCATCGCTTCAATGAGCATGTCAGGTCAGAAGTTAAAAGAAGCTAAAGCAGACCAACAATACGACAAGTTTGCCTATGTTGATGCTATAAAAACCTACGAGCGTATTTTTGCTAAAGGATACAAATCGCAAGAGATGTTACAAAAGCTTGGTGATTCGTACTATTTTAAAGCCGATTTAGACAATGCTGCAAAATGGTATGGCGAGTTATTCGCTTTCACACAAGATGTAGAGCCAGAATACTACTATCGTTATGCGCAATCATTAAAAGCAATAAAAGATTATAAAAAAGCCGATGAAATGTTGGTAAAATTTAATCAAAAAAGCGGTAATGATTTACGTGCTAAATTAGCTACAGCTCAGAAAGATTATTTGGCACAAATCAAGAAAAACTCTGGACGTTATACCTTAGAAAATGCTGGAATCAATTCAGAGTATTCTGATTACGGAAGTGCTTTTTCAGGTACTAAAGTAGTTTTTGCCTCAGCAAGAGATACCGGAGGATTATCTAACAAGAGACACTCTTGGACAGGTGAGAGTTTTACAAACTTGTATAGTGCCAATATAGGCGACCAAGGTGCTTTATCTGAACCAGGAAGATTTGGAGCAAATTTAAATTCAAAGTTCCACGAATCAACACCTGTTTTTACCAAAGACGGAAAAACAGTTTACTTTACAAGAAACAATTTCCTTGACGGAAAAAAAGGAAAAGATGCTAGAAAATCGACTTTATTAAAATTATACAAAGCAACCTTAGATGGCGATAAATGGAGTGATGTAACGGAGTTACCATTCAATAGCAATGAATATAGTGTGGCACATCCGGCATTAAGTGCAGATGAGAAAACATTATATTTTGCATCAAACATGCCAGGTACTTTAGGACAATCAGATTTGTTTAAAGTTGAAATAAAATCAGATGGAAGTTATGGTACGCCAACAAATCTTGGAAATGTAATCAACACTGAAGGAAGAGAGACTTTTCCGATGGTAACTAATGAGAACGAAATTTATTTTGCCTCAGATGGACATCCAGGACTTGGAGGATTAGATGTATTTGTTGCTAAAGAACAAGCTGATGGAAGCTACAAGAAAGTAGAAAACGTAGGAGAACCATTAAACAGTTCGAAAGACGATTTTGCTTACCTTATCGATACATCATCAAGAATAGGATATGTTACCTCAAATAGAGATGGTGGACAAGGTGGTGATGATATCTACAGATTTAAAGAAACTAAGAAACTAGAATGTGAGCAATTCTTAACTGGAGTTGTAAAGGATAAAGAATCAGGATTACCACTTTCTGGAGCACGCGTAACATTATCAGATGCTAATTACAAAAAGCTACAAGAAGTAATCTCGGATAAAGATGGTAAGTTTGACTTTGGAAAAGTTGATTGTGGAACAAAATACTACATCAAAACAGAAAAACCAGAGTACAATACTTTAGAGACTTCAACCATTACAAAAGAAGAATCTGGAAAATCATTTGTTCCAGTAGAACTTGAGAAAGCAGTAAAACCAGTTAAAGTTGGAGACAACTTAGCAGAAGCTTTCAAAATCAAGATCATCTACTTCGATTTAGATAAGTCATTCATCCGACCAGATGCAGCAGTAGAATTGGCTAAAATCTTAGATGTAATGGAGCAAAACCCAACGATGGAGATTGATGTTCGTTCACACACAGACTGTCGTCAAACAGCTAAATACAACATGGCTTTGTCTGACAGAAGAGCTAAATCAACTATAGCTTGGTTAGTAGAAAAAGGCATTGCCAAATCAAGACTAACAGGAAAAGGATATGGTGAGTCGCAACTAGTAAACGATTGTGGATGTGAACCAACAAACCAATCAAGTTGTACAGAAGACCAACACCAAGCCAACAGAAGATCAGAATTTATTATTACTAAATTGTAGATTTATATTTAATATACAATTGTTTAAACCCTGGGAACCGTTCAAGTAATTGAGCGGTTCTTTTTTTATTTCTTACTTGCTAAAATAGAATATACCATCGGAATCTTATTGCCAAAATGTTTTATCCTAAATTTATTTGGCTCAAATTCTTCCATTTCATTAAAGCAATTGTAAGGCGAATAATCATATTCATTGAAACAATTAATTTCCAAACCATTATTAATCAAAGAATTTAATAATTCAGAAGTTGGATGATTCCAAGTCATCGTTTGTGTTGAAAGTTCAGCTTCTTTATCAGCATAAGTTCCAGATTCGTCTTCAATAATTGGCTCGACATTGAAATAGTTATAAAAAACCTCCTTAAAATCATTGTCAAACATCCAAACGACAGGATGAAAATCAGCCATTATAAATTTTCCATCAGGTTTTAAAAAATGTGAAATAACCTTTGCCCATTTATCTAAATCAGGAAACCATCCAATAGTTCCATAACTTGTGAAAACAATATCGAATTTTTCATCAATAAACTTTGGAGCATCATAAATATCACAACATACAAATGTAGTATCTAAATTCAATTTTGATGCAAATTCTCGTGCTCTTTCAATGGCTTTATCAGACAAATCAACACCTGTAGCTATCGCACCCATTCTCGAAAATGTCATCGTGTCTTGACCAAAATGACATTGTAAATGTAAAATACGTTTTCCTGTTATATCTCCAAGTAATTCTAATTCAATAGAATTTAAAGTAGATTTTCCATCCAAAAAACCTTGCATATCATAAAATTCAGACGCAATATGAACATCGGTTTTATTGTTCCAAGTTTGTTTATTTATGTTTATGTAATCCAATTTATTTTCCATTTCAAAATATTTTAAAATCAAATGTACTATTTAAATCGAAACAATTAAAATTTTGTAATTTTGCACTTCAAATAAAAATACAATAGAATGGAAAACGGAATATATGCTAAATTCAATACCTCTAAAGGTTCAATTTTAGTAAAACTTACACACGATTTAACACCAGGAACAGTTGGAAACTTTGTAGGATTGGCAGAAGGTCAATTAGAAAACACTGCAAAACCAATGGGAAAACCATATTATGATGGATTAAAATTTCATAGAGTAATTCCAGATTTTATGATTCAAGGTGGTTGTCCTCAAGGAATTGGTTCTGGTGGTCCTGGATATAGCTTTGAAGATGAATTTCATCCTTCATTAAAACATGACAAACCTGGAGTTTTATCTATGGCAAATTCGGGCCCTGCAAGTAATGGTTCTCAATTTTTTATCACGCATGTTCCAACAAATTGGTTAGACAACAAACATACAGTTTTTGGTCATGTTGTAGACGGTCAAGATGTAGTTGATGCTGTAGCTCAAGGTGATTTAATAGAATCTTTAGAAATAGTTAGAGTAGGAGAAGAGGCTGAAAAATGGAATGCTATTGAAGCTTTTAGAACATTTGAAGGTTCAAGATTAAGAAAATTAGAAGAAGCTAAAAAGCAAGCTGAAGAAGCAATGGAAAAATTAGCTGCTGGTTTTGATAAAACAGAAAGTGGTTTGAGATATAAAATCATTCAAAAAGGGAACGGTAAAAAAGCTGAAGCTGGAAAAACTGTTTCTGTTCATTACACAGGTCAATTAGAAAATGGTAAAACATTTGATTCCTCTTACCCAAGAAAAAAACCAATAGAGTTTCCTTTAGGAAAAGGTCACGTTATTGAAGGTTGGGATGAAGGAATTCAATTGTTAGAAGTTGGAGATAAAGCACGTTTTGTAATTCCATCATATTTAGGATACGGAGCAAGTGGTGCTGGAGGTGTAATTCCACCAAATGCAACTTTAGTTTTTGACGTAGAACTAATGGACGTTAAGTAAATATTGTAAATTAAATGTAAAAAAACAATCTCGATAGATATTCTGTCGGGATTTTTTTTATTTTTACTTTACAAAACCAATAATTCAATACTATGAAAACAAAAATTTTAGCAGTTGCTCTTTTTGCAATTGTGCTTTACTCATGTGGAGGATCTAAATCAGTTCCACCACCACCAACGCCACCACCATTAACACAAACATATAAAGTTCCAACAGTTGAAGCGAAGCAAGCAGATAGCGCATCTGACTTGGCCGAAGGAAAAAGTTTATACGAAAACAATTGTGCAAAATGTCATGATCTTTTTAAACCAAAAGATTTTAATGCAGAACAATGGAAGCCAATTCTTTTAGACATGCAGAAAAAAGCTGAAATTTCAGATGAGCAAAGAGAAAAAATATATAGTTATTTAACTGCTAACTAAAAATCAATCCGTCTTTTGGCGGATTTTTTATTGGAATAGTTTTTGAGTTACTATCTTTGAACTTTATTTACCTTCAATGCGTTATTTAATTGTTTTTTTATTGGCAACTTTTTCAATTCAGGCACAAGATATGAGTCAGGCGCAACATTGTGGCTATGACTTTACGTCTTATTTAGTTTTAGATGTTCATGAAGAAGGAGTGAAGCAAAATATTAAAGGTTTGAAATTGACATTGGTTGATTTAGAAGGAAATGAACTGATAAATATAAATAATAAATACAGTTGGAAAGAAGAAAATAAACCCTTAATTTTTTCTTTCAATTATAAGATTGAAGAAGAAGTAAAATCTGAAGTTCCAGCAGAAAATAAAAAAGAACGTTGGTTTTTTCCTTATGCTAAAGACAATTATTTTCTGTCAATAATCAATTCATTTCCTGCTGACGAAGTGAAAGTAAAGATTGAAGACATTGATGGTACAGAAAATGGTGGATTTTTTGAAACTCAAATCGTTGATTTAGGATTTTTTGATATGTTTGTTTTATGCACCAATCAAGCACAAGAGTATGTAACTCAATTTGGAAGAAAAGCCAATAAACCTCTAGAAGTTGTCCTTAAGAAAGTATCTAAATAATATGGAATCAATTACCTGGAATGATTTCGAAAAAGTAGAAATGCGAGTTGGAACAATTATTGAAGCAAATGATTTTCCTGAAGCCAGAAAACCTGCTTATCAATTAACTATTGACTTTGGTGTTGAAATCGGAATTAAAAAATCGTCAGCACAAATAACTAAGCGTTATTCAAAAGAAGAATTAATTGGAAAACAAATCATAGCAGTTGTGAACTTCCCAAAGAAACAAATTGGAAAATTCATGAGTGAATGTTTAGTTTTAGGTTCCGTAAATGAAGATGAAGTAGTCCTTTTATCATCCGATTTAAAAGTAGAAAACGGTTTGCGAATTGCTTAGTTTTGTTTTCTACGTTTGTTAGCCATATACATATTAAAAACTGAAAGTAAAATAAATAATACCGGAACAACAAAGTAGAATTTTCGTTCTTCAAAGGAATCGTTTTGTTGAATATGTTGGTAATTTTCATAAATAATATACAACCAAAATAAAATGATTATTAGATTCAAATGAAAAGCATACTTGTTTAAAAAAGCTAGAATTTTTTGCATAGTGTAAGTGTTTTATATTTTATTTCCTTGTTTGTCTATGGTAAAAGTTTTTCCGTTTAAAGTTACTGTAGTGGTACCATTTTTAAAATTTTCGGCCATTTCATAGATAAAAGGAATTGCAATTTTTCCAGATTTGTCAGCGAAGCCAATCTTTCCATTTAACAATAAAAGACATAATCCATCTCTAAAAAAGTTGGCTCTTTCATAGATACAAGGAATTATTTCTTTAAAGTTAGTATCAATATAACCCCATTTGTTGTTCTTATAAACCCTTGCTACACCATTATCAAATCCGTCAATGGTATCATAAATTAGAGGAAGTAAAACTTTTCCGTTGACATCAATTATACCACATTTGCCTGATTTTCTTACAATAGCGATACCGTTTTTAAATTGGTCCGCAATATCATAAATTAATGGAATGGCTACTTTACCATTTGCATCGCAATAACCGTATTTTCCTTTATTTACGACAACCGCTCTTTCGTTTATAAAATTACCAACATAGTCATAAACAAGCGGAATGATTTCTTTTCCTGTTTTTGAAATCGAACCCATTTTATCTCCTAATTTCACCCATATTTTGTCTTCAGAAAATGCACCAATTTGGTCATAAATTGATGGAATAGTTTCTACTCCTGTACTATCAACTACACCAAATTTAGTGTTGTTGGTTGTCGTTTTATAACCGTTGCTATTGTATTTATTTACAACAACATTGTTTTGAGCAAACGCATTAAAACAAACCAACATAAAAAGGATTAAGTACTTCATAACTTTAAAAATGGCTAGAAATTAAAAACTCCAAAAATCTTTCAACTTTTGGAGTCTGTTTTTATTTTAAATATCATCAAAATCAATATCGGTAAAGCTAGTTGTTTTTGGTTCTTCTTCGCCTTCTGTTTTTTCTGAGAAGTATTCTTTTTTGAAATCTTTTTGGTGCCTTTCAGAAATTACTTCTTCGCCTTTATTGTTTAATACAAACGATGTCATTTCGTCTAGAATTTCTTTGAAAGCTGTAAAATCTTCTTTGTACAAATAAATTTTATGCTTTTTAAAGTGAAATGATCCATCTTCTTCGGTAAATTTTTTACTTTCAGTAATGGTGATGTAGTAATCTTCAGCTTTTGTAGCTCTTACATCAAAGAAATAAGTTCTTCTTCCTGCTCTCAATACTTTAGAAAAAATTTCATCTTTTTCTAACATGTCGTGTTCTCTCATATTCGTTCTGTCAATTAGTGTAGTTTTTCTTTTACGAAAATGATAAAAAAAATGTTACGATGCAAGAATTATTCTACTTCTTTTTCAGAAAGTTGTTTGTAATAAAGTTCTTTATAATAGCCTTCTTGGTTTACTAATTGATTATGAGAACCTTGTTGGATAATTTTTCCTTCCTCTAAAATTATAATTATATCAGCATTTTTTGCTGAGGAAACTCTATGACTAACAATTATTGTGGTTTTATCTTTAGAAATTTCCAATAAATTATTCAAAATTTGCTCTTCTGTTTCTGTGTCAACTGCCGAAAGACAATCGTCAAAAAGTAGAATTTCAGGATTTTTTATAATCGCTCTGGCAATAGAAACACGTTGTTTTTGTCCTCCAGAAAGGGTAATTCCTCTTTCACCAAGAATAGTTTCATATTGCTGATTGAAATTTATAATATTATCGTGAACTACCGATTTTCTTGCGGCTTCAAATACTTCTTCGTCAGTAGCATTTTCTTTTCCAAATTTGATATTATTCTTTATAGTATCTGAAAACAAAAAGGCATCTTGTGGAACAATTCCGATGCTGTTTCTTAAATCATATAAATTTAGTTCCGCCAAAGGAGTTCCGTCCATTAAAATTTTACCAACTTTCACATCGTGCATTCTAGTAATTAATGTTAGAATACTCGATTTTCCTGAACCTGTTTTACCTAAGATAGCAAGAGTTTGTCCTTTATCAACTTTAAAAGAAACGTTTTTCAAAGCTTCAATATTGGTATCATCGTATGTGAAACTTACATTTTTAAATTCAATTTCACCTTTAATTACTGAATGATTTGGATTGGTATTTTTAATTTCAGGTTCTACTTTTAAGAATTCGTTCAATCTTTTTTGAGATGCTTCTGCTTCTTGTACTAACGATGAAACCCAACCAATTGTAGCTACAGGCCAAGTTAGCATGTTTACATATAAAATAAATTCGGCAATTTTTCCGATGCTATCAATTTCGCCATTGATGTACATCATTCCACCAAAATAAATCACAACCAAGTTACTCACTCCAATCAAAGTCACCATCAATGGTCCAAAAAACGATTGAACGTTTGCCAAACTCATACTCTTTGATTTGCTTTCTTTTGCTAAATCAATAATGTTGTTTTGATGTTGTTTTTCTAAACCATAAGCTTTTATAACTCTAATTCCTGAAAAAACTTCTTGTGTATAACTTGAAATTTTAGATAAATATTGCTGAAAAATAGTACTTCGTTTATTGATTTCAACACTCAATTTGAAAATAATAAACGATAAAATAGGCAAGGGTAGAAGAGTGTATAATGTTAATCTTGGTGAAACATTATACATATAGATAATCACAATTGTAAAAGTAATCAAAGTATTTATAGTGTACATAACAGCAGGACCAACATACATTCGCACTTTGGCAACATCTTCACTAATTCTGCTCATCAAATCTCCTGTGCGATTTTGTTTGTAAAAGTTTTGATCTAAAACTTCATAGTGTTTGAAAACTTCATTTTTTAAGTCAAATTCGATATGACGCGACATTACGATTAAAGTTTGACGCATCAAGAAAGTTAAAATCCCTGCAATTATTGTAGTTCCAACAATTAAAAGGATATTTTCTATCAATTGACTTTTAATTATTTCATTACTTATGTTGTTTTTATGAAAGTCTTCAATGGCTTTAAATGACTTACTAATCAATTTTGGAGTAAACAATCTAAAGATTTGCGCAACAATTGTGATGACAATACCTAATAAAAATCGGTATTTATATTTGACAAAATATTTATTTAAATATTGTAATTCTTTCATTTTAATTCTTTAATTGTTTGCAGAAATACTTCTATAATTGTTAAAATGATAGAAATAATTCATTTTTAAAATATTCAGTAAAAATTAATTTTATTAACAATATGCTAATTAAAACTAAAATTCATGAATTATTTTGAATAAAAAGTTAAATTTGCGATTACTTATTGATAAAGTCGCAACCCAAATATATTTTTATGACTACAGAAATCACAACTCCAAAAGAGCTTCAAAAAATGGATCCGGTCTTCGGACAACTATCATTTGATAATCACGAGCAAATTGTTTTTTGCAACGACAAAGATACAGGATTAAAAGCAATAATTGGTATTCACAATTCAGTTTTAGGACCAGCTTTGGGTGGAACTAGAATGTGGAATTATGCAAACGAATGGGAAGCATTAAACGATGTTTTACGTCTTTCTCGTGGTATGACTTATAAATCTGCAATTACAGGTTTAGATCTTGGTGGAGGAAAAGCAGTTATTATAGGTGACGCTAAAACTCAAAAAACACCAGAAATGATGCGTAAATTTGGTGAGTTTGTTCATTCCTTATCAGGAAGATATATCACGGCTGAAGATGTTGGTATGGTTACTGCCGATATGGATACGGTTCGCGATGTAACTCCATACGTAACAGGAATTTCAGAATCTCGTGGTGGATCAGGTAATCCTTCTCCGGTAACCGCTTATGGTGTTTACATGGGAATGAAAGCTGCTGCTAAATACCAATTTGGTTCAGATAATTTAGACGGTAAAAAAATATTAGTTCAAGGAATTGGTCACGTTGGTGAAACTTTAGTTGAGTATTTAACTAAAGAAGGAGCTTTGGTTCAAATTGCAGATATCAACGAAGGACGTCTTGAAGAAGTTAGCAAAAAGTATGGCGCTTCAATTTATACAGGAAGCGATTTATATACTGCGGATGTTGATATTTATGCACCTTGCGCACTTGGAGCAACAATCAATGACGACACAGTTTACAAGATAAATGCTAAAGTTATTGCTGGAGCAGCTAACAATCAGTTGGCAAATGAAAACGTTCATGGACCAATTTTGCAAGAAAGAGGTATTGTTTACGCACCAGATTTCTTAATCAACGCAGGTGGAATTATCAATGTTTATGCAGAAATTGCTCATTATGACAAAGCTGAATCAATGCGTAGAACAGAAAATATCTACAATACAACTTTAGAAATTTTTGATTATGCTAAAGCAAACAATTTGACGCCTCAAAAAGCGGCAATGGCAATTGCAGAACTTAGAATCGAACAAAGAAAAAAAGAAAACGCTAAATAGTTAAGTGTTTAAAAAAAATAGTTTTATTTTTGCAAAGCGAAAGAGCAATTTCTTTCGCTTTGTTAATTTTTAAAAGTTCTTATCCGTGTTAAACAGAAGACATATCCGTATAAAAGTGATGCAAGCTATTTATGCTATGCACCAAAGTGGTTCTGACGATCTTGAAAAACAAGAAAAATTTTTGCAAGCTAGTCTAGAAAATATTTTAGATTTATATCTAATAATGTTGTCTTCTTTAGTCGAAATTCGAAAAAAGGAAATAGAATATATCGAAATTGCTCAGAAAAAGCATCTTGCTACACCTGAAGAGCGAAATCCAAATCAACGTTTTGTTAATAATCCTATTCTTGTTGCTTTAGAAGAAAGTAATTCGTTGAGTATTGCTCTTGAAAAAAGAAAAATCAACAACTGGCAAGCTAATGATGATACGATTTTGTTGCTTTTGCAAGATGTAAAGCAAAGTGATTTGTATCAGAATTACATGGCTAAAAAAGCGGTTACTTTTGAAGAAGAGCGCTTTTTTGTGGTGGATATGTTCTCTGAATTGATTGCGCCTAACGAAAAATTATATTCTTACTTAGAGGATTTTAAATTGACGTGGGTAGATGATATTCCTGTTGTCAATACGCAAATTCAAAAGCAATTGCGACACATGTTGGCTGATGCCGATTTAATTAAAGTTCCTGCAATTTATAAAGACGATGAAGATAAAGATTTTGCTTCCGCCTTGTTCAGAAAAACGGTTTTAAACGAAAGTGAATTAGCAAAAGAATTTATTGATAAAACTCCAAATTGGGATGTCGAAAGAATAGCCGAATTGGATACTATTATTTTGAAAATGGCTATTTGTGAGTTTTTGAAATTTCCATCAATTCCTTTGAAAGTTACTATTAATGAATATTTAGAACTTGCAAAAGAATACTCAACACCAAAAAGTAGTCTTTTTATTAATGGAATTTTAGATAATCTTGTAAAAGATTTCCAAAAAAATAATAGAGTTAATAAAGCCGGAAGAGGTTTAATATAAATTTAAATAATAAAAAATATGGAACAGATAAGTCAGTTTTTACCGTTTATTCTAATGTTTGTTGTAATCTATTTGTTTATGATAGTACCACAACAAAAGAAAGCTAAAAAAGAGAAAGAGTTTGAAAGTAGTTTAAAAGTTGGTGATAAAATAGTCACTAAAAGTGGTTTTCATGGTAAAATTGCTGAATTAGCTGAAACTACTGTTGTTATCGAAACAATGTCAGGAAAATTAAAAATGGAAAAATCTGCTATATCTCTTGATATGAGTGCTGCTTTGAATAAGAAGGCATAAGTTTAGATTCCAAGATTAAAAAAATCCCAAATTTCAAATGATGAAGTTTGGGATTTTTTTTTGACTATTTTATCTGTATTTATCATTCAAACCTATATTATTTAAAATCATAGGTTTGATTTTTTCAAATCTTGCAAGTTTAGTTTTTTCTTGCTTTGCAGTTTCAATATATTCAAGAAACTCATTTTGTTTAGAAGATGTAAATTTTTCAAAAGCAATAGAAAGTTCTTTATCTGATTCTAATTCGGTATCTAAAAATTCACAAACAATTCTTGGTTTTTTAGTTGGTTTAATCGATTTTCCTTCTTTTTCATTTGCAATAGCTTCATTGATGTAAGCTAAAATATGTTTTTCGTTGATTTCCTCTTTAGAAGTAAATCGCCACTGACGAAGAGCTTTGGTCACACCTTCATTGGCATTAACTAAAACATTTAGTTCATCTTTTAGAAATACTCCGTTATAAAACCAAAGGGCAAAATAATTTTTGAAAGCTCCAACTCCAATGACGTTTTTGTTATTTATGGTATAAACAATTCCACCCCATTTTGTAGTTTCAATTAATTCGGTTTTATTGAGAATTGATTTAATTATTTCAATTTCATCATCCCAATAATCATATTTCATCCAAGGATTTTTTTCGTCCATACAAAAAATGATTATTTATCTGAAAAATCTGTTGTAGCTGTTAGTTCTGCAATTTTTACAATTACATCAACGGCTTTTTGCATACTTTCTACTGGAACATATTCATATTTTCCATGGAAATTATGTCCACCAGCAAATATATTCGGACAAGGTAATCCCATATAAGATAATCTTGAGCCATCTGTTCCTCCACGAATTGGTTTTATTAATGGTGTGATTCCTAATTGCTTCATAGCTTCTTCGGCTAAATCTACAATAAACATCATCGGTTCAACCTTTTCGCGCATGTTGTAGTATTGGTCTTTAACTTCTGCAATGCAAATATCTTCACCAAATTGTTGAGCGAATTTTTTATTAATTCCTTCAGCAATTTCTAAAACTTTATTTTTTCTTTCTTGAAATAAATTGGCGTCATGATCACGAATAATTAGTTCAACTACACTTTCTTCAATACTTCCTGAAAGGCCTACAACATGGTAAAATCCTTCATAATCTACTGTTTCTTGTGGAATTTCATTCTTTGGTAATTGGTTTATAAAATCATTTGCTATAAGCATTGAATTTATCATTTTACCTTTAGCATAACCAGGATGTACACTTTTTCCTTTGAATTTGATTTTTGCTCCAGCAGCATTAAAGTTTTCATACTCTAACTCACCAATTTGACTTCCGTCCATAGTGTAAGCCCATTTTGCACCAAATTTCTCTACGTCAAAAATATCGGCACCACGACCAATTTCTTCATCTGGTGTAAATCCAACTCTTATTTTTCCATGCTTAATTTCAGGATGTTGCACTAAATATTCCATAGCGGTAACAATTTCAGTTAAACCAGCTTTGTCATCAGCACCTAAAAGTGTTAATCCGTTTGTTGTAATTAAAGTTTGTCCTTTATACAATAATAAATCTTTAAAGTAACTTGGAGAAAGAATGATATTTTGCTCTTTATTTAAAACAATATTACCACCATCATAGTTTTCTATAATTTGTGGTTTTACATCTTTACCAGTAAAATCTGGAGATGTATCATAATGAGAAACAAATCCAATTGTTGGAACTTCATGGTCAACATTGCTAGGTAATGTTCCCATAACGTAGCCATTTTCATCAATGGTAACTTCGGTTAATCCAATAGTATTTAATTCTTTAACTAATAAATTGGCAAGATCTAATTGTTTTTTAGTACTTGGTGTCGTCGGAGAATTTGCATCCGATTCTGTATCGATAATGACATAGCTTATAAAGCGGTCGATGATGTTTTGCATGTTTTTTTTATAAAATATTTGTATTACTTAATCCTTTGAATAATCTAAATAAACCATAAATTATAGCTCCGTAGGTTATCAATCCAACTCCTGAAAATGTGATTGCTATTCCAACTACAAGCCAAATGGCTCCATATAGTATATCTTTGTTAGCTGCTGCTCTTTCTTCATCCATTAATTTGTCTTCGCCATCAGCAATTAGTTTTTTTGCTTCTTCTTCCTCGATTCCTTTTTCTAATAAAGCAGCAATAATTAGTCGTTTAGGTTGTTCAGCAATAAGGCTAGAAACAACATACTCTTGTATGCTTTTTGGGTTTTCTTGATCGGATAATGTTTTGTTTTCAAACATATAATTATTTTTTTCAAATATAAAAAAATCCTCAACTGCTTTCACAATTGAGGATTGTATTTTGAGCAAATTTACTTATTCGTTAACGATAACCCATTCACCACTTGCAATCATACTTTCAGCTTTTTTGTATTTCAAGCTTTCTGTTTTTCCACTCATAACGTGTTTGATAGTAACATTATCGTTTCTGTTAATCTTAGGTTGATCACGAACGATAGTTTCTGTTACTTGACGTTGTTGCGTTTGTCCAGCTTCACGGTTTTGTTCCGCTAGGGTTTCGCTATTTGGGATTTCATCTTTAGATTCAATGTAATCTTGCTTACGTTTTACCTCTCTTGCTTCTTGTATATTATTGTTTTGCTGTGGTAAATCACCTTTAAACAAGAACGAAATAACTTCTTTATTTACGCCATCTAACATGGTTCTAAATAAATTAAAAGCTTCTAATTTATAAATCAGTAAAGGATCTTTTTGTTCGTGAACAGCAAGTTGAACAGATTGTTTCAATTCATCCATTTTACGTAAGTGTTTTTTCCAAGCTTCATCAACGATTGCTAATGTGATGTTTTTCTCAAAATCAGCAATTAATTGTGTTCCATGAGATTCATATGCTTTTTTCAAATCGGTAACAACATTTAATGATTTGATACCATCTGTAAAAGGAACTATAATTCTCTCAAATGTGTTTCCTTCTTGCTCATAAACATTAGCAATGATTGGGAATGCTTCTCTTGCACTTCTTTTAGTTTTTTCAGTATAATATTGCATTGCAGCTTTATAAACTTTACCAGTCAATTCCATTTCTGATAATTTTGCAAAATCACCTTCTGATACTGGTGAAGTTATCGAGAAATAACGAATTAATTCGAATTCAAAGTTTTTAAAATCATTACTTGCTTTATTATCACCAACGATTACTTCGCAAGTATCATACATCATATTTGCAATATCTAGTTTCAAACGTTCTCCATGTAAAGCATGACGACGACGTTTGTAAACTACTTCTCTTTGTGCATTCATAACGTCATCATATTCTAACAAACGTTTACGAGTACCAAAGTTATTTTCTTCCACTTTTTTCTGAGCTCTTTCGATAGATTTAGTCATCATAGAATGTTGAATCACTTCACCTTCTTTCAATCCCATTCTGTCCATCACTTTTGCAACTCTTTCTGAACCAAATAAACGCATTAAGTTATCTTCAAGAGAAACATAAAATTGTGAACTTCCTGGATCTCCTTGACGACCAGCACGACCACGTAACTGACGGTCAACACGACGCGAATCGTGACGTTCAGTACCAATAATTGCTAAACCACCAGCAGCTTTTACTTCTGGAGTTAATTTAATATCGGTTCCACGACCAGCCATATTGGTCGCAATGGTTACTACTCCAGGTTTTCCAGCTTCAGCAACAATTTCTGCTTCACTTTTGTGCATTTTGGCATTCAATACATTGTGAGCAACTCCACGCATTTTAAGCATTCTACTCAATAATTCTGAAATTTCAACCGATGTTGTTCCAATTAACACAGGTCTTCCTGATGCAGATAATTGAGTTACATCTTCAATAACAGCATTAAATTTTTCACGAACAGAACGATAGATTAAATCTTCTTTATCGTTTCTAGAAATTCCTCTGTTTGTTGGAATTTCAACTACGTCTAATTTGTAAATTTCCCAAAGCTCACCAGCTTCTGTAACAGCAGTTCCTGTCATACCAGCTAATTTACTGTACATACGGAAGTAGTTTTGAAGTGTAATTGTAGCAAATGTTTGCGTTGCAGCTTCAATGGTTACTTGCTCTTTGGCCTCAATGGCTTGGTGTAATCCGTCTGAATAACGACGACCATCCATAATACGACCAGTTTGCTCATCAACAATAAGAATTTTGTTATCCATGATAACATATTCTACATCTTTTTCAAAAAGAGTATAAGCTTTTAGTAATTGTGTAAGTGTATGAATACGTTCCGATTTGATTCCGAAGTCTTGAAATAATTTTTCTTTTGCTTCAGCTTCTTTATCTTTTTCAAGATTTTGTTTTTCTATAGCAGCAATTTCAGTTCCAATATCTGGAAGAACGAAAAAGCTTTCATCAGTATCTTGTGATAGGAATTTGATTCCATTATCAGTCAATTCTACTTGATTGTTTTTTTCTTCAATTACAAAATATAATGCTTCGTCAACAATTGGCATTTTGCGGTTGTTGTCTTGCATATATTCATTTTCAGTTTTTTGTAAAAGTGCTTTTACACCTTCTTCACTTAAAAATTTAATAAGTGCTTTGTTTTTTGGAAGCGAACGATAAGCTCTCAACAACTGAAAACCACCATCTTTAGTATTTCCTTCTTTTATCAATTTTCTGGCTTCTGCTAAAAATCCATTAGCAAGTTGACGTTGCAAATTGAATAAATTTTCAATTTTTGGTTTCAATTCGTTAAATTCATGACGATCACCATCAGGAACTGGACCAGAAATAATTAATGGAGTTCTTGCATCATCAATCAATACAGAGTCAACCTCGTCGACAATGGCATAATTGTGTTTTCTTTGAACCAAATCTTCTGGCGAATGTGCCATGTTATCTCTTAGGTAATCAAAACCAAATTCATTGTTTGTACCATAAGTAATATCAGCTTCATAAGCTTTTCTTCTTGCATCAGAATTTGGCGAATGGTTGTCGATACAATCAACTGTTATTCCGTGGAATTCAAATAAAGGTGCTTTCCAAGTACTATCACGTTTTGCTAAGTAGTCATTTACAGTTACTAAATGAACTCCATTTCCAGTTAACGCATTCAAGTAAAGTGGAAGAGTAGCCACTAATGTTTTTCCTTCTCCTGTTTGCATTTCCGCAATTTTCCCTTGATGTAAAACGATACCACCAATTAACTGAACGTCGTAGTGAATCATGTCCCAAGTGATTTCTTTTCCTGCAGCATTCCATTGGTTTGCCCAATTTGTTTGATCGCCAACAAGAGTAATGTATGGTTTTGTAGCAGAAAGTTCTCTGTCTTTTTCTGTTGAAGTAACTGTAATTGTAGTATTTTCTTTGAAACGTCTTGCAGTTTCTTTTACAACTGCAAAAGCTTCAGGAAGAATTTCCATTAATACTTTTTCTGAAATTTCGTAAGCTTCTTTTTCTAGAGCATCAATAGCATTATAGATATCTTCTCTTAAATCTATGTCTAAGGTGTTTTCAGCATCTGCTTTTTTTGCAGCAATTTCAGCATCTTGTTTTGCACGAGCTAGCTTAATTTTTTCTTTGAATTCGGTAGTTTTTGCTCTTAACTCATCGTGAGATAAAGCCATTAATGCTGGTTCAAGTGCTTTAATTTTAGCAATATAAGGTTGTGTAGCTTTTACATCTTTTTCAGATTTATCACCTACGAAAATTTTAAGTATATTATTAATGAAACTCATAATGGGTTTGTATTTGTTTTTTTATTATCCCTAATTTGGGTGTGCAAATTTAAACAAAAAAAAAGCCCCAAAGGAGACTTTTTTCTGTTGTGTTAGTTTATTTTTTTTAATATTCGTCCTCGTTCCAAAGATAATCTTCGTCAGTTGGATAATCTGGCCAAATTTCTTCCATTGATTCATATATCTCGCCTTCATCTTCAATAGACTGAAGGTTTTCAACTACCTCAAGCGGAGCACCAGCTCTAATTGCGTAGTCTATAAGTTCATCTTTGGTTGCAGGCCACGGTGCATCACTTAAATAAGATGCTAATTCTAATGTCCAATACATCTGCTTTCGATTTTATAATTTATGCAAAAATAAATTTTTAACTGAAATAGTCAAGTAAAAATTGATTTATTTTATAATTAAAGTTAAGAACGTTTGTTTTTGTTGGTTTTAGAAAGCAAATTACTTTCTAGGTATCCACTGAACTTCATCAGCTTTTAGGTCAAAGGACAACTTTCGTGCCAAGACAAAAAGATAGTCAGAAAGTCGGTTTAGGTATTTAATTACTAGTTCATCTGTTGGCTCGATGTCATTTAAATGTACTGATAAACGTTCGGCACGACGGCATACACAGCGCGCTATATGACAATATGACACCGTTGTATGACCACCAGGAAGCACAAAATGTGTCATTTGTGGTAAACTATCTTCCATTGCATCAATTTCTTTTTCTAAATATTCAATGTCAGTTTCTAAAATCCCTAAATTTTGCAAACGTTTTTCTCCATTTTTTAGCGTTTCTTTTTCTGGTGGTGTTGCTAATATTGCTCCAACAGTAAAAAGTCGATCTTGAACTTCAATTAATACGTCTTTATAGTGTGAATTTATTTTTTGGTCGCGAATTAATCCAATATGTGAATTTAATTCGTCAACAGTTCCATAACTTTCAATTCTGATGTGGTGTTTTGGAACTCGAGTTCCGCCAAAAAGGGCTGTTGTACCGGTGTCGCCAGTTTTTGTATATACTTTCATTTTAGACTTTTAGATTTTTAGATTTTTTGACTGTGAGATTTATGTCTTTGTCAAAAAAATCAAAATTGTTTTTCAAAGGTAACAAAAATTAATATGGATTGCCAACTAGCCCTGATGGGAATGGCGTCTCGTCTTTTGGGACGAGACAGAATGGACAGCAGGAATAAGGATTACAGATAAAGCCCAAGCGATTCGCTCCTAAATCCATTAAAACTAAAAGAAAGATTTATAAATGACCTTCGTTTAATTTATCACTTTCGATAATTCCGTCACGTAATCGGATGATTCTGTGAGCATATTTAGCAATGTCTTCTTCGTGAGTTACAAGAATTACAGTGTTTCCTGATGCGTGAATGTCTCCAAAAAGTTTCATGATTTCTACCGATGTTTTACTATCAAGGTTTCCTGTTGGTTCATCGGCAAGGATGATTGAAGGTTTGTTAACCAAAGCTCTTGCAACTGCTACACGCTGACGTTGACCTCCAGAAAGTTGATTGGGTTGGTGATCCATTCTATCGTCTAATCCAACTTGAGTAAGTACTTCGGTGGCTCTTTTATTTCTTTCGGATTTTGGATAACCTGCATAAATCATTGGTAAAGCAACGTTATCTAAAGCAGTTGTTCTTGGCAAAAGATTAAAAGTTTGAAAAACAAAACCAATTTCTTTGTTACGAACTTCTGCCAAATCATCATCGTGCATTTGAGAAACATCTTTTCCGTTAAGAATGTAGGTTCCTGATGTTGGTGTGTCTAAACATCCTAAAATATTCATTAATGTTGATTTTCCTGAGCCAGAAGGTCCCATTAAAGCAACATACTCACCTTTATTGATTTGCAAATCAATTCCTTTTAATACATAAATAGTTTCGTTTCCGAGGATGAAATCTCTTTTGATGTCTGAGATTTTTATAAGAGTGTTTGACATGATAATTTGGACTAATAAATGATTAGTAGTTTAAAACTGTATAAAGTTACAAATTCAAAACTAAAAAATGACATTTATATAAGTTTAACATTTAATTATATAACATTACAAATGGATGTTGGAAGTAATTTTACATAAATATTAAAACTTATAAATTATGAAAAAAAGTATGTTAAAATTTGGAATCCTTTCGATGGTTCTAATAGGAATGGTTTCTTGTCAAAATAAGGAAAAAGAGGCTGCAGATAAAAGAATCAGTGAACTTGAAAGCTATGTAGATTCATTAAAAATGGCTGATACAGATGAAATGATGGCAAATTGGGATCAAATTGCTACTGATTTTGATAGAAAAAGTGCTAATGCAAATGAATCTTTAGTTGCACTTGATGAAGCTACAAAAACTGCATCTCAGGAAAAAATTAACATAACTGTTGCAAAATATGATGAGTTGAAGTTAAGTATGGAAACTAAAAAAGCAGCAATAATTTCGGATATTCCAAATCCAAGTCAGCTTTTAAGAGATAGACTTTTTGGTGCTGGAAAAATTGGTAACGATATGAGTTTTGCATGGGTAAATAAAGATAATATTTTGAAAACATATGAAACTTTTTTCCAATCTTACAAAGACAACAAAGAAGATTTTTCAAGAGAAGATTATGATGAAATTAAACTAATGTATGAAGCATTAGATAATAGAAAAAATACAGTTGAAAAAGAAGGATTAACATCTGACGATAATAGTTCGATAGCTTCAATAAAATTGAAATTTGGACCAATGTTTAAATTAAACAGAATGGGTGCAAAAAGTAGAGAAACATCAGAAGCTAAAGAATAGAGGTTTTTGTTTATTATTAATTCAGGAAAATGGCAATCAGTGATGGTTGTCATTTTTTTTATACTCTAATTACAAAATGTTCTTTCTCTTGTTCGGTTCTAAAAAATACAATTCCCCATTGAAAGGTGTCAATAGTTATGGTAACTTTTGGATGGTTTTTAATAATTTCCCAAGCATCTTCCATGTCTTTACTCCAATGAATATCGTCGAAAATCCAAACAGAATCGTTGGTAGTTGTTGGAAGTAATAGTTCAAAATACTCTAAAGTAGCTTTTTTTGAGTGATTGCCATCGAAGTAGATTAGTGAAATAGGTTGAGTTATTGCCAAGTTATTTTTTAAATAAGATGAAAACTCTGTTTTTTCTACTTTTGTATTAAAGAAACCAAACTTTTGAAAAAAAATTATTGCAACATTAGATGTTTTCGGGCAACCTTCAAGTGTGGTGATTTTCGCATTTGAGTTTCCCAATGAAAGAGCCGAAGTTGCTAATCCTAAAGAAGTTCCAATTTCAAGAATACTTTCTGGTTGAAAATAATTTACAATTCTAAATAAAAGTTCCGCTCTTTTTGGAGAAATTCCAGCGTTTTTTGCAATTTGGTTTATGGCTCGTGTATTGCTTTTAAAAACTCGTGAACCAGCACCAAAATCGGTGACTTCGATACTTGTTTTGCTGTTTAAGAGAAATTTTCGGTACTCATTTAAAGATTGATATTCAGGATAATTCTTCTTATCATAAAAACATTTGGTAACCAAATCAAATACAAATGGCGAATGCACTCCATGTTGATTTTTGGAGTTCCAAAGGAAATTCAGATATGATTTTATAATTTGTAACATTATTTAGTGTTCAGTGTTCGGTGTTCGGTGTTCAGTGCGTAACTGCCAACTGAACACTGAGCACTGAATACTTTTTATTATTCCATTTTTGAACTCAACTCAAACCAACGCTCTTCTTTCTGCTCCATGGTTTGAATTATTTTCTGCAATTCATTTGCTTTCGCTTCTATATCATTATCGGCTACTTTTCCGTCAGAGAATAGTTGCTCGATTTGTTTCTTTTGGTATTCTAAATCTTTGATTTCTTTTTCAATTTTATTGAATTCTTTTTGCTCGTTAAAATCTAATCCAGAAGAAATAGTTTTAGTTTTCCAATTGTTTTTTTCTTTGTTATCGTCTTTATTTGTTGGCTCACTCGAATCTTCATAAGCTCTAAAATCAGAGTAATTTCCTGGGAAGTTTTCTACAATTCCGTCACCTCTAAAAACGAATAAATCATCAACAATCTTATCCATAAAATATCGGTCGTGAGAAACTACAAGCAAACAACCCGGAAAGTCCAATAAGAAACTTTCTAATACATTTAGCGTAACAATATCCAAATCATTCGTTGGCTCATCCAAAATTAAGAAATTAGGATTCTGAATCAAAACAGTACATAAATACAATCGTTTTAATTCGCCACCAGAAAGTTTTTCTACAAAATCATATTGTTTTTTGCTGTCAAATAAAAAGCGTTCCAATAATTGCGAAGCCGATATCAATTTTCCTTTCATCAACGGAATATATTCTCCGTATTCCTTAATAATATCAATAACGCGTTGTCCAGGTTTTGGATTAATTCCGCTTTGCGTGTAATAACCAATTTTAATCGTATCACCAGTAATGACTTTCCCAGAATCAGTTGGAATTGTTTGTGTCAACAAGTTCAAGAAAGTCGATTTTCCTGTTCCGTTTTTACCAATAATCCCAATTCGAGCACCACGTTGGAAATCAAAACTAAAATTTTCTAAAATCTTTTTATCGCCAAATTTTTTTGAAATTTTATGCAACTCAATAATCTTGCTTCCAAGACGTTCCATGTTGATTTCTAGTTCGATTTTATTTTCTTTTCGGCGACTTTCTGCCTTTTCTTTGATTACATAAAAGTCATCTTGACGTGATTTTGATTTGGTAGTTCTAGCTTTAGGTTGTCTTCGCATCCAAGCTAATTCTTTTACAAAAAGATTTTGGGCCTTATCAATAGAAGCATTTTCAGATGCCAATCGTTCTTCTTTTTTCTCTAAATAATACGAATAATTTCCTTTGTAACTGTATAATTTTCCGTTATCCAATTCTATGATTTCATTGCAAACGCGTTCCAAAAAGAAACGGTCGTGCGTTACCATAAACAACGTAATATTTTCTTTTGCAAAATAACTTTCCAACCATTCAATCATTTCCAAATCCAAGTGATTGGTTGGCTCGTCTAATATTAATAAATCAGGTTTGTTGATAAGAATAATCGCCAACGAGAGACGTTTTTTCTGTCCACCAGACATGTTTTTTACTTTCAATTTGAAATCTTCCAACTTCAATTTGAACAAAATTTGTTTGAATTGGGTTTCAAAATCCCAAGCATTATGACGGTCCATATCATCAAAAGCTTTTTCATAAGCTTCAGTATCTTCTGGGTTTTCTAATGCTTTTTCATAGCGTTCAATTACGTGTAGAATTTCATTGTCAGACGCAAAAATACTTTCTTCAACGGTCAACTCATCTTGCAATTGAGGGACTTGCGATAGGAAAGCCATTTTGATTTCTTTTCTAATCACCACTTGCCCAGAATCTGGTTCGTCTTCGCCATTAATAATTTTCATAATGCAAGTTTTGCCTGAACCATTTTTGGCAATAAAAGCAATTTTTTGGTCTTTGTTTATTCCAAACGAAATGTCTTTGAACAAAGTGCGTTCTCCAAATGATTTCGAAATATTTTCTACAGAAAGGTAATTCACAGTTGTAATTTTTTTGCAAAAGTAGATTATATTTGTCAAATGCAACTATCGGTTATCATCCTAAATTATAATGTGCGCTATTTTTTAGAGCAATGCGTTTTAAGTGTCCAAAAAGCACTTGAAAACATTGATGGCGAAATCATTGTAATAGACAACAATTCGTCTGACGATAGTTGTGCGATGATGAAAGAGTTGTTTCCAAACGTGAAACTTATTGAAAACAAAGAAAATTTAGGTTTCCCAAAAGGAAATAATATTGGAGTTGCACAAGCCAAAGGCGACTATATTTGTATTTTAAATCCTGATACAGTAGTTGCCGAAGATACTTTTATTAAAATACTTGATACTAAAAATTGGAAGCCAAACAGCGGAATAATTGGTTGTAAACTTATTGACGGAACTGGAAAGTTTCTACCCGAAAGTAAGCGTGGCATACCAACTCCATGGGTTGCCTTCACAAAAATCTTCGGATTGTACAAAGTTTCAAATGTTTTTGGAAAATATTACGCCCAACATTTAACTGAAAATCAATCTGGAAAAGTGGATATTTTGGTTGGTGCTTTTATGGTAATGAAGCGCGAATTGTATAATGAAATTGGCGGATTTGATGAAAATTGCTTCATGTATTCTGACGATATTGATTTGAGTTACATGGCTTTAAAGAAAGGTAAAACCAATTATTATTTTCACGAAACAACTGTAATACATTATAAAGGAGAAAGCACTATTCGTGATGAAAAGTATATGAAACGCTTTCAAGAAGCTATGAATTTCTTTTATACTAAACATTTTAAGAAATCAGTTATATTCGATTTTTTTATGAAAATAGGTGTTTTTGTTTTTTCGTTTATTAAGAAAAATCAATCTAAAGAAATAAAAAGAACGATTGATGAATATATAATTTTTTCTAAAGATTCATTACAATTGGATTTGAACAAAAAAGAAACAATTTTAAATGATTTTTCAGAATTCAAAAACAATGTAAATTTGAATACTGAAATCATTTTTGATACAAAATCATTTAGTTATAAGGAAATTATAGATTTTATGAATTCAAATAAAAGTAAGAATTTAACATTTAAGAATTATATTTCTAATTCTAATTACCTTATTGGAAGCAATAATTCAATTGATAGAGGAGAAATCATAACATTAAAAAATTAGTGTATTCTTTACAAAATGAAGATAAAATTACTAATTTTGCAATCATTATAAAAAAACACAACTTTAGTTTAAAGATATGGCAAAGTTTGAATTGAAATTACCTAAAATGGGTGAAAGCGTTGCTGAAGCAACAATTACCAATTGGTTAAAAAACGTTGGAGATACTATCGCAATGGACGAAGCAGTTCTTGAAATTGCTACCGATAAAGTAGATAGTGAAGTACCAAGTGAAGTTTCAGGTGTTTTAGTAGAACAACTTTTTGGGAAAGATGATGTGGTAAAAGTGGGTCAAACTATTGCAATTATTGAAACAGAAGGCGGAAGCGTAGAGGCACCTAAAACTGCTGAAGTTGCTGCTCCAATTGTTGCTGAAGTTGCTAAAACAGTTGAAGTAGCTAAAGAAAATGTTGCACCAGCTGATTTTAGTGGTTCTGATAAATTCTTTTCGCCATTAGTAAAAAACATTGCTAAAGAAGAAGGTGTTTCAGTTGCTGAATTAGAAAGTATTTCAGGTTCAGGAAAAGATGGTCGTGTTACTAAAGAAGATATATTAAATTTTGTAAAGAATAGAACAAGTCAGCCAGTTGTAGCACAAACTGTTACTCCAGTTGCACAACCTATAACACAACCTGTTCAATCTACAACAACTTCTGCTGTTCCAGTTTCTGTAAATGGAGGTGATGAAATTGTAGAAATGGACAGAATGCGTAAATTGATTTCAGGCTACATGGTTGCTTCGGTTCAAACGTCTGCTCACGTACAATCGTTTATTGAAGTTGACGTAACTAATATTGTAAAATGGAGAGATAAAGTAAAAGGTGCTTTCGAAAAACGCGAAGGTGAGAAATTGACTTTCACTCCAATTATGATGGAAGCAGTTGCTAAAGCTTTAAAAGATTTTCCAGGAATGAATATTTCTGTTGATGGTGATTACATCATTAAAAAGAAAAACATCAATTTAGGAATGGCGGCAGCTTTACCGAACGGAAATCTTATCGTTCCAGTAATTAAAAATGCTGACCAGTTAAACCTTGTTGGAATGGCAAAAGCTGTTAACGATTTAGGAAATAGAGCTAAAGCAGGAAAATTAAAACCAGACGATACACAAGGCGGAACATATACAGTTACAAATGTTGGAACTTTTGGTTCGGTATTTGGAACTCCAATTATTAATCAACCACAAGTAGGAATCTTAGCTCTTGGTGCCATTAGAAAAGTGCCAGCAGTAATTGAAACTCCAGAAGGTGATTTTATCGGAATTCGTCAGAAAATGTTCTTATCACATTCTTATGACCACAGAGTTGTAGATGGTGCACTTGGCGGAAGTTTTGTAAAACGAGTAGCCGAATATCTTGAAGCATTTGATGTGAATAGAGAATACTAAAATAAAAATTAAACGTAACCCTTTCAATGATAACAAATTGAAAGGGTTTCTTAATTTTTGATTAAAACTTTTTAAATAATCGATAAACGGTAACAACATTATTTTATATTTGTCGGCTAACATTTTTAAAAAATGGAATTAAAATTAAACAGACCAATTTGCTTTTTCGACCTTGAAACTACAGGAATTGATGTTGCTAAGGATAGAATTGTAGAAATCTCAATCTTCAAAGTATATCCTAACGGGAATAAAGAAAGCAAGACATGGTTAGTAAACCCAACAATTCCAATTCCACCTCAAACAACAGCTGTTCATGGTATTACTAATGAAAAAGTAGCTAATGAGCCAACTTTTAAAGAACTAGCATCACAAGTTCATAATATGATTAAGGATTCTGATTTGGCTGGATTTAACTCAGATAGATTTGATATTCCACTTTTAGCTGAAGAATTACTTCGTGCTGAAGTAGATTTTGATATGAAAAACAGGGTTTCGGTAGATGTTCAAACTATTTTTCACAAAAAAGAAGAGCGAACTTTAAGTGCGGCTTTAAAATTTTATTGTGGTACCAATTTAGAGAACGCCCATTCTGCTGAAGCGGATACTATGGCAACTTATGAAATTCTAAAAGCACAATTAGACAGATATGACGATTTAGACAACGATATGAAATGGTTATCTGAGTTCACTACTCGTAAAAAATCAGTTGATTTTGCTGGTTTTATTGCTTTGAATAATGAAGGAAAAGAAATTTTTACTTTCGGAAAAAACAAAGGTCAATTAGTAGAGGAAGTGCTTGAAAAAGAACCAGGTTACTATGGTTGGATTCAAGGTGCTGATTTTCCTCTTTACACTAAAAAAGTATTGACAGGAATTAAGCTAAGAAAACTTAATAATAAACTAAGTTAAAAGTAGGGTTTTTATCTTACAAATTGTTACTACTACTTATGAAAATAATTTGCATCGGAAGAAATTACGTTAAACACATCGAGGAACTTCAAAATGAACGTCCTGATGAACCTGTAGTTTTTTTAAAACCGGATTCTGCAATTTTGTTAAAACAACATCCTTTTGTAATTCCAGAGTTTAGTGATGATGTGCACCATGAAGTTGAAGTTTTGGTTAAAATAAATAAAGTCGGAAAATATATAGATGCAAAATTTGCTCACAATTATTACGATGAAATCGGATTAGGAATCGATTTTACAGCAAGAGATTTGCAAGCTAAGCTTAAAGAAAAAGGTTTGCCTTGGGAAAAATCTAAAGCTTTTGACGGTTCAGCGGTAATTGGTGAATTTTATCCGAAAAATGAGTTTATTTCATTAGAAAATATTAACTTTGAGTTACATAGCAATGGAAATGTAGTTCAGAAAGGGAATTCGAGTCACATGATTTGGAGAATTGATGAACTTATTTCACATGTTTCTCAATTTTTTACATTAAAAAAAGGTGATATTATATTTACAGGAACTCCAGAAGGAGTAAGTGCTGTAAAAGCAAACGATATATTAGAAGGATTCATAGAAAATAAAAAATCATTTAGAATACAAGTTAAATAATGGCAATAAATTATAACCTCTCAAAAGTTTACGCTCTTTCGGATAATGATCCGGAATTTGTAATGCAAATTATCTCACTTTTTGTAACCGAAGTGCCTCAAGATTTGAAGCAAATAGAGCAAGGTATTAAAGATAAAGATCACAAGCAAGCTTATGCTTATGCACACAAGATTAAGCCAACTCTAGACTTATTAGGGATGACAATGGCTTATGAAGAAATACTTCAAGTTGAAGCTTGGACAAGAGCAGAAGGCAAGAGAAAAGAAATTGAAGCTACTTTTGATAGCATTCAAGATCAAGTTGATAAAGCAATAAAAGAAATCAAAAAAGATTTCGAAATATAATAGTAAGAAGCGAATGGCTTGGGATTTATCTGCAAGCCATTTTCCAGCTTTCCGCAGTATCTTTTATTTTGTTGCCTTCGAGAACATTTCTTTAATCACAACTCAAAGTTTTAGGCAACAAAATAAAAGGATACATACTCCAATCTGGGCTAAAAAAGTGATTCATTTTTTTATTTGTACTATCTTTGCTAATCAAATCAATAATCGAAATCAATATTTTTTTGATATGATCGAAGTAACTGCATTAGACAGTTGAAAAACAAATACTAAACTTCAAATGAAAGCAGCCATAGTTACCATAGGTGACGAAATCCTAATAGGACAAATCATTGATACCAATTCCGGATACATCGCAAAAGCATTAGATAAAATTGGAGTTCAAACCCACGAACTACTATCAATAAGTGATGATAAGCAACACATTTTAGACACTTTTAAGTCGCTACAAAACAAAGTCGATTTTGTTGTTATAACTGGAGGATTAGGTCCAACTAAAGACGATATTACAAAACATACATTCTGCGAATACTTCAACGATACATTAGTTATAAATAAAGAAGTTGAATCGCATGTTATCGAATTGATTGAATCAGTAATGAAGCGTCCGGCATCACAGATGAACAAAGATCAAGCACTTGTTCCATCAAAATGCGAGGTTCTTTTCAATAAAGTCGGAACTGCACCAGGTATGTGGATGAAAAAAGAAAATACAGTCTTTATTTCGCTTCCAGGCGTTCCTTACGAAATGAAATATATTGTCGAAAACGAAATCATTCCTAAAATAGTAAAAGAGTACAAACGACCTTACATTTTACACAAAACAATAATGACCTATGGACAAGGTGAAAGTCTTGTGGCTGAACGAATTGAGCATTGGGAAAACAATTTGCCAGATTTTGTAAAATTAGCTTATTTACCTGCTCCTGGAAGAGTTCGTTTGCGTTTAACAGCTCGTGGAACTGAGAAAGAAATTCTCGAAAAAGCAATAGATAATAATGTAACATCGTTGGCTAAAATAATTGGAGATATTATTGTCGGATTTGATGAAGATGAAACTATTGAAGTCGTTTTAGGAAGATTATTAACGCAACAAAACAAAACAATAGCAACAGCCGAAAGTTGTACTGGAGGAAAAATTGCACAAGTTTTGACATCAGTTTCAGGTGCTTCAAATTATTTTAGAGGAAGCGTAGTTTCTTATGCAACAGATACAAAAGTTTCAGTTTTAGGAGTTTCCGAGGAAACAATAAATAAATATACAGTTGTTAGTGCTCAAGTTGCAAAAGAAATGGCGCTTGGAATTCAAAAATTAATGAAAACAGATTACGCAATTGCTACAACTGGCAATGCTGGACCATCAAAAGGTGATGCTGATGCAGAGGTTGGAACCGTTTTTTTAGCTTTAGCTACACCAAGTGAAGTAATAGTAGAAGAATTTAATTTTGGTCAACCACTTGAGAAAGTGATAGATAGAGCAGTAAATAAAGCATTTGAAATGTTACAAAAAGAAATTTTAAAAAATCTCTAATATTTTTTTGTGTATAAGGTTTCTTTTTTGTTTCTTTGCACCCTCGATTTGAATAACGATAAAAGATAAGCATAATGTCAAGAGTTTGTGACCTTACAGGTAAAAGAGCGATGGTAGGAAATAATGTTTCTCACGCAATGAACAAAACTAAGAGAAAATTTTCTGTAAACTTAGTTAAAAAACGTTTCTATCTTGCTGAAGAAGACAGATGGGTTACTTTAAGAGTAGCTGCTTCTACAATTAAAACAATCAATAAAAATGGATTAGCTGCTGTGTTAAAAACAGCTAAAGCTAATGGTTTTATTAAATAATTCCATATCCAATAAAAATAAAGCAAGATGGCAAAGAAAGGTAATAGAATCCAAGTAATTTTAGAGTGTACTGAGCACAAAGGAACAGGTCTTCCTGGAACTTCACGTTACATTACAAACAAAAACAAAAAAAATACTCCAGACAGATTAGAGATTAAAAAATTTAATCCAATCTTAAAGAGAATGACTGTTCATAAAGAAATTAAATAATTAGAAATTTCACATTTGTTGAATTTCAAATACACATTTTAATCATGGCAAAGAAAACCGTTGCAACGTTACAAACAGCTTCTAAGAGATTAACAAAAGCTATCAAAATGGTAAAATCTCCTAAAACAGGTGCTTATACTTTTGTTGAAAGCATTATGACTCCAGAAGAAGTGGATGCTTTCTTATCAAAGAAATAATTCCTAATTAAATATATATCAAAGCTACTTTCGTATGGAAGTAGCTTTTTTATTTTTATATTTGTCTCTAATTTTATTGATAAGGACTAAAATCTTTTCTAGCATCCTTATTTTTAATACATAAATTGAAGAAATGAGTTTTTTTAAAAGAATATTTTCATCCGAAAAAAAAGAAACACTAGATAAAGGTTTAGAAAAAACTAAAACAACGTTTTTTTCTAAATTAACGAAAGCTATTGCAGGTAAATCTAAAGTTGATGATGAGGTTTTAGATAACCTTGAAGAGATTTTGGTTTCATCAGATGTTGGTGTTGAAACAACATTAAAAATCATAAAAAGAATTGAAACAAGAGTTTCAAATGATAAATATCTTGGAACAGAAGAGTTAAATCAAATCCTTCGTGAAGAAATAGCTTCTTTATTGTCTGAAACTAAATCTGGAGAAGAATCAGAATTTAAAATTCCAGCCAATAAAAAACCCTACGTAATTATGGTTGTAGGAGTTAATGGAGTAGGAAAAACTACAACTATAGGTAAGTTGGCGTTCCAGTTTAAAAAAGCAGGTTATAAAGTTGTTCTTGGCGCTGCAGATACCTTTCGTGCCGCAGCAATTGACCAATTGCAAATTTGGGCTGATAGAGTAGGAGTTCCGATAGTAAAACAACAAATGGGAAGTGATCCTGCTTCTGTAGCTTTTGATACTTTACAAAGTGCTGTGGCTCAAAATGCCGATGTTGTAATCATTGATACTGCTGGACGTTTGCATAACAAAGTAGGTTTAATGAACGAACTTTCTAAAGTTAAAAAAGTAATGCAGAAAGTGGTTGAAGACACACCTAACGATGTGCTTTTAGTTTTAGATGGTTCTACTGGGCAAAATGCATTTGAACAAGCCAAACAATTTACAGCTGCAACTGAAGTTTCTTGTTTAGCTGTAACAAAACTAGACGGAACTGCAAAAGGTGGTGTTGTTATTGGTATTTCTGATCAATTTCAAATTCCAGTTAAATATATTGGTGTAGGTGAAGGAATTGAAGATTTACAAGTTTTTAATAAATATGAATTTGTAGATAGCTTTTTTAAATAATTGCTTAAAAATCAAATTTTGCAAATATGAATAAAATTGTATCTTTTTTTAAAACATCCTCTCCAATAATTTTGATTTTAATTTGTTTCGGATTAGGAGTTTTAGCAAAACTTATAGAAAAGAAATTCTCAGATATAGCTATGGGCTTACAGCTTATAACTTTTATATTATTTGTTTATGCATTGAAAAGAGTATTTGATAAAATATTTAAATAAAAAATAAGCGCTTTATTGATATAAAGCGCTTATTTTTTGCCAAAGAACATCATCAAAATCAGACAATGCCATACTTACTGTGTCTGCTGCATCTCCCATTCGAATGATTACCATTTTTTTACTTGGTACAACATAAATTTTTTGATCGTCTTTGCCTAGGGCACAATACATATCACTTGGAGCACTCGGAATTATACTTCCATTAAATTGAAATTGTGTTTGTGGCAAACGATAAGAAGATTTTCCATTTAGCCACCACATATATCCGTAGGATTGATTTATGTTTTGTGATGTAGTCGTTGCGCTATTGAAGAAAGCTTCATTAACTACTTGGTTGCCATTCCATTTTCCTTTGTTTAAAGCCATTAGTCCAAAACGTGCCATATTTCTAGTTGTACTTCTGTAAACACTTAATCCATCGCCACTATTCAACCAACTACCACCAGTCATGCCAAGTTTATCTCTAAGTTTTGTGTTGAAGTAGTTGGTCCAAGTTTGTCCACTTTCTTGAGCAATAACATCTTGAAGTTTTACATAAACATTATGGTAAGCCCAACGTGTACCTGCATCTGCAACATACTGAAGATTTGCTGGAGATACATCGTCACCCAAAGTTTCATTCAAACCTGAATTCATAGACAAAAGATTCTTACATGTTATTAAGTTTTCTTTTGCTAATGGAGCGCTTGTCCAACCAGTTCCTAAATAATCAGATACTTTGTTGTTGATGTTGATTAATCCCTCTTGTTCGGCAATTCCTGTGACAGTTGTTGTTAATGTTTTACCTGCACTTGCCCAATACCATGGTGTTGTTGCAGAATGTCCGTTAAAATAATTTTCTAAAACTATTCTTCCATTTACCAATATTATAAATGATTTGGAATGCTTTAATTGTAAATAATCTAATAAAGGTTGAACCGCACTTTGATTCCAACCTAAAGAAGAAATTGACTTTGTTTCCCATGTATTACTTCCATCATTTGGTGGGAAATACATAGTTTCTTCTGTATTGTTAGAGCTATTTGTATCGTCATCGGAACTACAACTGAAAGTTAGTAGTGAAAGCGCTAAAAGTGTAATATATTTTCTCATAATTGGTAGGTTTTCAATTAAGACAATAGATTATCAAAAAGGTTTAATCAAAAATACTTTTTTATTATTTAAAATATGTTGTAATTTTAGGTTTTATTAAAATTATGAAAAATACAATTACACTTTTTCTGTCGTTATTGCTTTTAGTTTCTTGTAATCAGTCTATTACAGATGAAGATATTGCTAAATTAAATGGCTATTGGGAAATAAAAAAGGTTATTTTAAAAGACGGTGAGAAGAAAGATTACAAGATTAACGAAACAATTGATTATTTTCAGTTGAAAGATAAAAAGGGTTTTCGTCAAAAAGTAATGCCACAACTTGATGGGACTTATAAAACCAATAATTTGAAAGAAGAGATTTCAATATCTAATGAAAATGGTAGTTATTTTGTTAATTATTCAACAAGTTATGGTAAGTGGAAAGAGGAAATTATTGAACTTCAAGATTCTGTTTTAGTTCTAAAAAATAAAGATGATTTAGAATATAACTATAAAAGATATAAACCTTTTTCTTTAAAGTAATTTTAAAATGGCAAAAAGAACAAGCAACGAAAGTTCTATATCGGAGGTTTTGCAACAGTTTATTCAAGTTAATAAACTAGAAGCTGGTATGGATAAAATTGATGTAGAACAGGCTTGGAAATCACTTATGGGAAATGGAGTAAATAGTTACACTCAGGAAGTAATCTTGAAAGGAACTACTTTGTATGTCAAATTAACTTCGGCTGTTTTAAGAGAAGAATTGAGTTATGGCAAACAAAAAATCATTGTGATGCTCAACGAAGAACTTCGAAAAGAAATTGTAAAAGATTTAGTTTTAAGATAAAAAAAACGCTCCAGTCGCGACACTGAAGCGTTCAAACAACAAACTTAAATCAATTAAAATTGAGCGGTTTCAGTAGAATCTTTCATGGCTACTGTAGAGTTTAATCCTGCTGTAACGGTATTTTGAACTTCGTCGAAGTAGCTGGTTCCAACAAAATTTTGATGTTTAACAGCTTTAAAACCTTCTTTTTGTAGTGCGAATTCTCTTTCCTGTAATTCAGAATATCCTGCCATACCTCTTTTTTTGTAAGCCAAAGCTAGTTCAAACATAGAAGTATTCAACGCATGGAATCCTGCCAATGTGATAAATTGGAATTTGTATCCCATAGCAGCCAATTCTTCTCTAAATGTTTCCATTTCTGGAACTGATAATTTTGCAGCCCAATTAAATGAAGGTGAACAATTGTACGCCAACATTTTTCCTGGATATTTAGCGTGAATTCCTTCTGCAAATTTTCTAGCGTAGTCTAAATCTGGGTTGGAAGTTTCCATCCAAATTAAATCGGCATACGGAGCATAGGATAGTCCTCTGTCAATTCCTTGTTCTACGCCACAGTTAACGTAAAAAAATCCTTCTGGAGTACGCTCGCCAGTTATGAATTTATGATCTCTTTCGTCAATATCACTTGTAATTAAATTTGCAGCATCCGCATCAGTTCTTGCTACAATTAAACTTGGAACGTTCATTACATCGGCTGCCAAACGAGCAGCAATTAATTTATTGATAGCTTCTTGGGTCGGAACTAAAACTTTTCCTCCCAAGTGACCACATTTTTTTGCTGAAGATAATTGGTCTTCAAAATGTACTCCGGAAGCACCAGCTTCGATCATGCTTTTCATCAATTCGAAAGCATTTAAGTTTCCTCCAAAACCTGCTTCAGCATCGGCTACAATAGGAACTAAATAGTCTTTTTTATCTTCAATTTTATTAACGGTTTGAATTTGATCTGCGCGTAACAAAGCATTGTTGATTTTTTTAACTACAATTGGCACACTGTTCGCAGGATATAATGATTGATCGGGATACATTTCACCAGCAATATTTGCATCAGCTGCGACTTGCCATCCGCTTAAGTAGATTGCTTCCAATCCGGCTTCGACTTCTTGAATAGCTTGATTTCCTGTTAATGCTCCCAATCCGGCAACCCAATCTTGATTGTTTAATTTTTTCCAAAGAATTTCCGAACCACGTCTTGCAATGGAATGTTCTATTTGATATGAACCTTGTAATGTTATTACTTTTTCGGCAGTGTAAGGTCTTTCAATTCCTTTCCATCTTGGGTTAGTTGTCCAATCTGTGATTAATGCTTGAATTCTGTCTTCTGTTTTCATACTTTTGTACTGTTTAGATAGTTATTTATTTAATTATTTATTAGAAACTGTCGAGTGTTACAGCATTCGGCAGTTTTATTTTATAAAATTGTAAGCTTCTAATGTTAGAAAATCATCTAACTTCTCATTGAAAATCATGGTTGAGAATAGTTTGGTTGCTAGTTCAAATTGACCCGAATTGTAGCGTTCTTCTCCAACATATTCTTTTATTTTTACTAATTCTTCAGAAATTAATTTTTCATAGAAAGCTTTAGAGATTACTTCGCCATTGTCTAATTTCGCTTGTTTTTTAAGCCATAACCAAAGTTGTGCTTTAGAAATTTCTGCTGTTGCCGCATCTTCCATTAAGTTGTATAATGCTGCTGCACCAACTCCCATAAGCCATGATTCAAGGTATAAAATCCCTACGTTGATGTTTTTTCTAACACCATTTTCTGTTATTGTTCCTTTTGGAAGTTCGAGTAATTGTGCTTCGGTGATATTTAATTCACTTCTTTTTATATGCATTTGATTTTTTGTTGGCATATTTTCATCAAAAACTTTCATGGCTAAACTTACCAATCCAGGATGAGCAACCCATGTTCCATCATGTCCGTTTTTCACTTCACGTTCTTTGTCGGCTTTTACTTTTTCAAAGGCGATTTTGTTGGCTTCTTCATCGTTTTTTATTGGAATTTGTGCTGCCATTCCGCCTATAGCTAGAATATTTCTTTTGTGGCAAACTTGAATCACTCGTAAAGAATAAGCACTCATAAACGGACTTGTCATGGTAACTTGATCTCTATCGGGAACCATGAAGTTTTCATGATTTTTTAATTTTTTGATGTATGAAAAGATGTAATCCCAACGACCACAGTTTAATCCAGCAATGTGGTTTTTTAATTCATAAATAATTTCATCCAATTGAAAACTTGCCGTTATTGTTTCGATTAAAACGGTTGCCTTTACCGTTCCAATTGGTACTTTGAAATAATTTTGTGAAAATTCAAATACTTCATTCCACCAACACGCTTCGGTGTAATGTTCGATTTTAGGTAAGTACAAATAAATTCCAAGATTTTGTTTCTGAAGTTCTAGTACATTGTGGAAAAAATACAAACCAAAATCAACCAACGAACCAGAGAGATTTTCATCCTTTATTTTTAAGTTTTTTTCTTCTAAATGTAAACCTCTTGGGCGAACAAGTAGCGTTGCAACATCTTTGTTTAGTTTGTAGGTTTTATTATTGAGTTCTAAAGTAATCGTTTTTCTAATGGCGTCAATTAGATTTTGTTGACCTTCTATTAGATTTTCGAACGTTGGTGAACAACTGTCTTCAAAATCTGCCATGAAAATTTTTGCGCCTGAGTTTAGAGCATTGATAACCATTTTTCTGTCCACTGGACCAGTTATTTCTACACGGCGGTCTAATAGTTTTTCTGGAATTGGTGCTGCTGACCAAACCGAATTTCTTATGGATTCGGTTTCTTTTGGAAATTTTGGCAAATCACCTTGGTCAAATAATTCTTGTTGAGTTGCTCTATTTTTTAATAGTTCAATACGTTTTGAATTGAATTGATGATGTAAAGCACTCAAAAAAGTCAAGGCTTCTTCGGTTAAAATGTTTTGATGTTTTGTTGAATTTATAATTTCTACAGTTGTTTTTACTTCGGTTTCCATAAGATGTTGTTTTTTGTTGCTGCAATACTATAAAAAAAATAAATACAAAACAAGCGAACGTTCGCTAAAATGTAAAAATATTTTTTCAGCTGTTGTTTTTATATGAATTATTGTATCTTTGTTGAAGAAATAAGTACACAAATAGTTATTCTAATAGCCCTGACTGGAGCAAGTATCCTTTTTTGTAAAAAAAGATACTGCGGAAGGCAGGAATATGGATTACCAATATAGCCCGAGCCATTCGCTCCTTAATAATTATGATTGAAGAAGAATATATTAGACTGATATTTGGTTTGAAATTGCGACAAATCAGAACCGATAAAAACCTTTCTTTGTTTGGTTTGGCCAAAGTTACGGGACTTTCTAAATCGTATTTGAATGAGATAGAAAAAGGGAAGAAGTATCCGAAAAGAGACAAGATTTTGCTTTTGTCGGAAGCTTTAGATTCGACTTACGACCAGATGGTTTCGTTGAAGTTGGATAAGAATTTGGCTCCGATTGGTGAGATTTTGCAATCCAGAATTTTGAAAGAAATTCCATTAGATATTTTCGGAATTAAGGAAAGTGATTTGATTGATATTATTGCGGAAGCTCCTGTAAAAGTGAATGCTTTTATCAGTACGTTATTTGAAATTGCCAAACATTACAATCTAACTAGGGAAAGCTTTTTTCTTGCGGCTTTACGTTCTTATCAGGAAGCTAATAACAACTATTTTGATGAAATTGAGTTGCAAGTTGAGAAGTTTGCCAAAGCTTATTCATTGGATTTAACCCAAAAGTTGAGCGTTGCTGATTTGGAAGAAATTCTGGTTGATGAGTATGGTTATACGATAAACAACGAAGAGTTGACGGAGCATGAAGAGTTGGTGTATTTACGTTCTGTTTTTGTGCCAAAATCGAAGACTTTGCTGATTTCTAAAAGTGCTGATGTTTCGCAAAGAATGTTTATCTATGCTAAGGAAATTGCTTATAATTATATGGAAATAAGCGATAGATTGTACACTTTTTCATGGATAAAATTTGAAAGTTTTGACCAGGTTTTGAACAACTTTTTTGCGTCTTATTTTGCAGGAGCTTTATTAATTCCGAGGAAAGAATTAGTAAAAGAATTGAAGGTTGTTTTTGAGAAAAAGACTTTTAATCCAACTGATTTTACCGATTTGATTTTGAAGTTTACCGATTCGCCTGAAACCTTTTACCAGCGTTTGACTAATATTTTGTCAAAAGATTTTAATTTGAAGAATTTGTTTTTCTTGCGGTTCAATTACAAACCAGAGCGAAATGATTTTCAGTTGACAAAAGAATTGCACATTACTAATTTATTGGAACCGCATGCTAATGAAAATAATGAGCATTATTGCAGAAGATGGGTTTCTATTAAAACGTTAGGTGAGATTCCGAATTCAGATAAAAACCATCTTTTTGACACTCAAATTTCTAGTTATAATCATACCGATAATGAGTATTTTGTATTGTCATCTGCGACTAAAGATCCTTTTAGAAATGGGTATTACAGAAGTATTGCTTTAGGAATTATGATTTCGACACATTCACAAAGTAAGATTCAGTTTTTGGAAGATGAAACTATTCAAAGAAGAAAAGTTGGTGTGACCTGTGAAACTTGTTCTATTGAGGATTGTCTGGAACGTGTTGCTCCACCAAAAAAGATTGAAAGAAAGCTACGTTTTGAAAAAATTGATAAAGTTGTTCAATCGTTGTTTGAAAAATATAGTTAAAAAAAATCTCGTTTCCATAAAGAAACGAGATTTTGTATTTTGTACAATTTACATTACTGCCAACTGCGACTGAACACTGAATACTAGAATTGCTCTCTTCCAGAAAAATGGAAAGCACCTTCGATAGCAGCATTTTCATCTGAATCTGAACCGTGTACTGCATTTTCTCCGATTGAAGTAGCATATTTTTTACGGATTGTTCCTTCAGCAGCATCAGCTGGGTTAGTAGCACCGATTAAAGTTCTGAAATCTTCTACAGCATTTTCTTTTTCTAAAATTGCAGCAACGATTGGACCTCTTGTCATGAATTCAACTAACTCACCGAAGAATGGTCTTGCAGCGTGAACAGCATAAAATGCTTGAGCATCAGCAATAGTTAATTGAGTTAATTTCAAAGAAACGATTTTGAAACCACCTTCTGTAATCATGTTTAAAATCCCACCGATGTGTCCGTTTTCAACAGCATCAGGCTTAATCATTGTAAATGTTCTATTTGTAGCCATTTTTATTTTAATTTATTTGTTTTTTTGTTTCAATTCGGGTGCAAAAGTAGTGTTTCTATATTGAAAAAAAAAATCCACAAGTAATTGATTGAGGATTTATTAAGGCAAATTTATTATTTCTAATTTTTTATAAGTTTTATAGTCTGAATTGAATTTCCTGACGAAATTTTTGCAAAGTAAATTCCACTATTGAATTGTGTTGTGTCAATAGTTATATTTTCAGATTTAATATTTGAATTAAAAATAATTTTTCCTAAAACATCTAAAATTTCAATTGATTTAATTATTTCTTTTGAAGAAAAATTCCAGTCTTTATTGGTTGGATTTGGATAAATAGTTAAATTCTTTAAGTTGAAATTAGTATTGGATAACATTTGCATAAATGTATAATTCCCGGTCGATTTATCAAAAGTTATAGAATATGTTCCTGCAGTTACTGGAATATTTAATCCATTTTGAGTCCCAGTTCCAGAGGGAAATGCTGCTGAACCCCAATTTGATGTCCAAAGATTATCTTTTCTAAATTTTACTTCTCCATTATTTAGAACTAAATCAGAGATGTAATAGTTAAAACCATCTGTTGTAATTAAGTCGGTATCTGCAACATTAAATCCATTTAAAGCAGTACCAAGAATTCCAATACTCGGATAAGTAAAACTATAATTTCCATTTAATCTATTAAATGTAACAAACCATTCACCTCCAGAAATGAAAAGTGAAGGACCATTTGCAACTGCTGTTCCAGAAGGAAATATAGTACTGCCCCAAGTAAATGCAGAATCATTATCTTGTCTAAAGTAGGCATTACCGCTTGAAAAGTAAAAGCCTGATAAAGTGTAATTAATTCCATCAGTTGTATTCATATCAACATCTGGCGCTGTATATCCTAATTGAGAGTTAACCGCTGGACCCCAAATTCCAATACTTGGGAATGTAGTTCCTATAAAGGTATAAGTTGCATTTGTTCTATTAAATGTGATTGTATAAATACCAGCTTGAATAGGAATATTATTGGTTCCATTTAAAATTCCAGTACCAGAAGGAAAATTTGTTCCTCCCCAATTTGTGGCCCAATCATAATCTTGACGAAATTTTAATTCACCATTTGATAAAGTGTAATCTGTTAAGGTATACGTTATTCCATCAGTTGTTGCCATGACTATATCAGTTCCCCAACCCGAACTTGCTGTTCCAATAATACTAATTGTTGGATAAGTTGTAGATTCATTTTCAAGAATTCCAACTGTAGGTGAATAGTTTGCGTAAGAAATTCCAAAAAACAATAGAAATAGGAGTAATGTTTTTTTCATTTTAATTATGTTTTTATAATTCTAATATGGTAAAGTTTGTTTCAAGAGGTTTTAAATTATCTATTATTTCGGAAATTAAATCTTTTCCAAATTCTAAATAAAATTCTGAAAAATTAGCTTTTCGCTCTTGAAGACTTTGACCTGGAAACAGTTCGTTTTGTACTGAAACTATTCGATTAAGCTTTTCTGTATGAATTCTTTTTTCAGCTTTCAAAAGGCGTTTTTCAAGATTATCTAAACCTTTTAATTGTTTGATTTCTTGAGCTTTTACTGCTCCAATAAATGATTTGTCGGTTTGATTAGCAATGGTGTATAAGTTTTCAAATTGCTTTTTCAAATGTTCTTTTTGCTCTGTAAAATCAATTGCAAATTCTGAAAACTCTTTAGTTTTTGAATCTAATAATACTCTTTGATTAGAAAATAAATCATTCCAAGATAGTTCTAATTTATCTGCTTTTTCAGCTTGCTTTTGTGTTGCTAAAAGAACCGAATTTCTTAGCAACAGCATGGGAAAAGTGATGTTGTTTTCTTCAAAACTTGATTTTAATTCTAGCCAATACGCTATTTCACCACCACCACCGATATAACACAGATTTGGTAAAATAACTTCTTGGTATAGAGGTCGTGTAATTACATTTGGACTAAACTTTTCAGGATGATTTTCTAATTCGGTTAGAATTTCACTTTCAGAAAATTCAAAGGTTGTGTTATTTACTTTATATATGTTGTTTTCAAAAATAATTCGTTCACGTAAATTATCTTCTATGTAAAATAGATTGATTTCACGAGGATTTACTTGTACGAAATAGTCTTTCAAAAGTTCGTTGGTTTCTGTAACTTTTTTGAATGAGGTTTGTTCTAAAAGCTCTTTTTTTACAAACGGAATAAATAGTTTCTTCAATTCAATTGAATCACCATCAATAATAACTAAGCCTTCATTTTGGAACAATTCGTTAGCCAAATATCGAGTAGCATCGGCTAAATTTGAATGTTTTAAATAAGCATTTTCAAATAGCTTTTTTAAAAAATTGGCATTATTTGAAGTTCCAATCTCTTTAGAAAATAAATCGAAAACTTTATCTAAACCTTCTGTTGATAAACGTCCAACAGGTCCAGAACTCTCACGATTCCATCTAAAAACCTTACCTTGATAATTAAAATAATTGATTTCATCAAAATCATGATCTTCTGTAGCCATCCAATAAATGGGTACAAAATTATTTTCAGGATACTCTTTCTTTAATTGTTTGCAAAGATTGATTGTAGAAACAATTTTATATAAAAAATACAATGGTCCAGTGAATAAATTTAATTGATGACCAGTAGTAATTGTAAAAGTGTTAGCGTTGTTTAAAAGTTTAATGTTGTATAAAGTTGTTTTGGAAACTTCAAAATTTTGATATTGTTTTTCAAGTTCAGAAACTAAAATTTCTCTTTTGCCATTGCTATTGAAGTTGCTACTTTTTTCTTCTATCTGACTTTTGAAATTCTCAATTTTCGGAAAATGATTGTAAAACGGCTTCAACTCTGACGTTTCATCAAAATAATCTATCATCAATTTAGTGAAATATCCAGAATTTTGGTACGTTATACAGTCGCTAGGCATGTTTGAATTTTTTTGTAAAAATACTTAAAATTGAATTAATAGAAATGTCTTTAACTTTCAATTAAGGTTTTATCTTTTTAGAGTAAAATGTCCTTTATATTCTTTGCCATTAGCTCTGGTTATTACGAACCAATAATCATCAGAAGGCATTAACTGCCCATTATAAGTTCCATCCCATCCATTATCACTTGTGTTTTTTAATAATTTACTAAATCTATCAAATATTTTGATGTTTATTGTTGGCTCTTTTTCTGAAAAATTAATTTTCCAAATATCATTAATTCCATCAGAATTAGGAGTGAAATATCTTGGATAGCTAAATAAATATATGTCTTTTTTTACAATTCCACAACCATTTTTATCACGAACATAAACAGAATATTGTCCACTAAATAAGCCATTAAAAACATTACTATCTTGGTAGTGAATTCCATCTAATGAATATTCATAATCTCCCAAACTATTACTATCAATATTGACCGTTATGATATTTTCATTATCTGTCCAATCAATTGTTTCAATGTTGGATATAGTTGCGATGTTTGAAAGTACGACTTCAAAATTTTTGTAGTAGAACATATCGTACCAAAGTTATTTTTAGTTACGGTAACGCTGTAATTTCCTTCTTGATTTATAACAATTGATTGTGAAATTTCGCCAGTTGACCAATTATAGGTATCAAAGCCTAATCCAGCTGAAATTGTAATATTGTTTCCTGTACAAATAGGTGTTATATCAGCAATTAATACGATAGGTTTATTAACTAAAGTTAAAGTCAATTCTACTATTTGATGACAACCATTGTTAGAATTAATTCTTACATAAATGATATGATTTCCTGTAATCAAGTTATAGTTGTTTGTTGCTGTAATTAAGTTTATCGTTGATTGATTTGTGGCTCCTGACAATGAATTGTAATATTCAAACGTGCAATTTGAAGTATTAGAAATTAATAGCGAATTATAAGTTGCTAAATCTAAAATTTCATTTCCATCATTCAAATTGTCACAAATTACCTCTGAATAATTGTTTGCATTTAAAGTATTTATTAATGATACAGTTATTGGTAATCTATTTACACTTTCACAACTATTTATGGTTTGAGAGGCATAATATATTCCACCATTTATAAGGTTGGTAGTTCCAGAAAGTGGAATTGTACCTGTGTTTGAATTGTACCAAATTACATTTGTTCCGTTTATCGTGAGATCAATTAAAGTTGGATTTTGAGTAGAACAAAAGGTTTGTAAACTTGGTCCAGTTGGTGTTGGAGTATTTTGTATATTGACTAAAACAGGAACTCTACTGCTTTCACAGCCATTAATGGTTTGTGATGCATAATAGGTTGTACTATTTAACAAAATAGTTGAGTTTGGCAATAAATTTCCTCCAGTTGAAGCATTATACCATTTGATATTTGAACCTGAAATTATAATATCGTTTAGTGTTGCATTTTGTTGAATACAGAATTTTTGTGGTGATGTTACCGTTGGAAGTGAATTTGAATTTACAGTAACATTTATAGCGATTCTATCACTTTCACAATTATTAATGGTTTGAGTTGCATAATAGTTTACACTTGTTAGCAAATGATTAGAAGGAAGCTCAGTTGTATCTGTAAGTGATGCATACCATTTTATGTTTAATCCATTAGCTATTAGTGTTGAAATTGTCGCGTTATCACTTTCACAAAATATTTGATTATTTGTTATTGGTGGTAATGGAGATTGATTTATAGTTACAGTTACGGGTAATCTTGCGCTTTCAGGACAACTGCCAATTTGTTTTGATACATAGTAGGTTTGTCCGTTGATTAACGGAGTTGTTTGCAGTAACTGGATGGTAGAAGTTAGAGATGAATACCATCTAAATGAACTTGAGTTAGGAGATAAACTGCTGACTGTTGGGTTTTGTGAAGAGCAAAAAGATTGGTTACCTGATGCATTAGGCAATAAACTGTCACAAGGGCCAAGCTTTAAGATATACCCATCTCCATAAGGTGTATTGGTTGGACTAACATGAAAAGTATAATCATTAACCGAAGGATCAAGATCTATGTAGGCGTGTCCAAAATTGCCAACATAATACTGATAACCATTTTTTATCTTGATGTCATTGACATATAAATTAGGACAATAAGTACTGTACTGCCCATATTTAAAAGCAGTCAGAAAGTTTCTATTGTTGTCAAACTTAATACTGAATATTGAATGGTAAATATCAGAACAATAAGTCAGAGTTGTATTAACAAGCATAGTAATGTTTGATGATGGATCAGCATCAAATTGAAAATAAAAATTACCACCAACATATGTGTTATTATCTGAATCAAAAGTAATCTTTGTGAAAAACATTGTGGGACCAATTCCTGTTGACGTATAACTTTTGGCATCTAAAAAGTTTCCATTACCGTCTAGCCATAGCAGGTATTTTTTTGGTGGTATCAGATAGGTAGTGGTAGAAGGATCTACATCTATTTGCGGTCCATAGGAATTTCTTGCTTGCCCAGCAATAACGATATTCCCAAAATTATCAGTTCCTAATTCGGTAGGGATCTGATTTTCAAGATATTTTCTCCATATTTCATTGCCGTCAGAGCTGTTTATTTTTATGATATGATAACCATAGCTTGAAAGGCTCTGATTATCTCCATTAGATAGCAATAAATTTAAATTTCCGTCAGGAGCTACATTTACTCTTTCCAAATGGTCATTAGTGTAATTAACATTAAGTTTTTTTGCATAAGACAAATTTCCTGAACTGTCTAATTTAATTAAAAAAGAATCCTTGTAACCAGAATCTAAATTAAACAAAGGATCGGTGGGATGTAGTTGGAGATGAAATGCAAAATACCCAGATATGTAAATATTATTTTGATTATCCAAATCAAATGAAGTTGCAGAATGATTTTGATAATACAACGGATTGTTTAGATTACCATACTGTTTGGTAAACAAAATAGTGCCATTTTGGTCTAATTTTATTATTGTGATATAATTAGCGTAAATTGTTGTTGTCGAATCAAAAGCTCCAGTCATCGCTAACAAATATAGATTGCCGTCTGTTCCTATTTTAATATCGATTGCCTTATCGTAGTAAGAAAATGAATTAAATGTTTTGCCCCACACAAAATTACCATTGGAGTCAAGCTTAATTAGATAAAGGGTTTGCGATGAACTACCACCATTATTAGCGGTGTTGTCAATTATTTGTTGCCCATTTGTTGGATCAATATCAAACAACAAAGTACTTGAAGTACCAATGATATAAGAGTTACCATTATCATCAACTTCAATTGCATCACATCTTTCATCTTCTACTCCCTCAACTTGTCTTGCCCATTGAAAGTCTTGCCCATTGCACAGTACAGATAATAAGAGAACTAAGAAAAGTGAAATGTTTTTCATAAAATAAAAAATAGATAAACAAAATTAATAATATTTTTGGATAAAAATAATTCTAATTTGTTTACGACAAATCAATTTATATATTTAAGGATTAATTCACGATATCTGACTATATCATAAAAAAATATGAAGTAATTTTGTAGTTCTAATATTATTTTATGAAAGACCTTCTTCTAATAACGCCACCTTTTACCCAACTGAATACACCTTATCCAGCAACGGCTTACATTAAAGGTTTTCTGAATACTAAAGGAATTTCTGCTTTCCAAATGGATTTGGGAATTGAAGTTATTTTAGAACTTTTTTCTAAAGAAGGTTTGACAGCAATGTTTTCAACCTACAACCTACAACCTACAACCCACAACCCAGAAAGAATTTATTCGCTCAAAGAAGATTACATCAAAACCATCGATGCTCTAATTGCATTTCTTCAAGGTAAAAATTCTTCCTTTGCACGTCAAATTTGTAGTGGAAATTTCCTTCCCGAAGCTTCTCGATTTTCTCAATTAGACGACATGGAATGGGCTTTTGGAACTATGGGAATGCAAGACAAAGCCAAACATTTAGCTACATTATATTTAGAGGATTTGTCTGATTTTATTGTGGAATGTGTCGATGAAAATTTTGGTTTCAGTCGCTATGCTGAACGTTTAGGAAGAAGCGCTAATTCGTTTGATGAATTGTATAATCATCTTCAAAGTGAACCAACTTACATCGATAAAATTACACTCAAAATTCTAAAAGATAGAGTAGCAGAAGTGCAACCAAAATTAGTTTGCTTTTCTGTTCCTTTTCCTGGAAATTTATACAGTGCTTTTAGATGTGCGCAATTTATTAAAACCCATTTTTCAAAGATTAAAATCGCAATGGGTGGCGGTTTTCCAAACACGGAACTCCGCGAACTAAAAGATAATCGCGTTTTCGAATTCTTTGATTTTATAACGTTAGACGATGGTGAATTACCAATAGAATTACTTCATCAGTATGTAATTAATAATTTTGAAAATCTCTGTGAAATCTCTATGAATCTCAGTGAAACAAATGAATTCAAACGAACTTTTCTTCTTCAAAACAAAGAAGTAACTTACATTAATAATTCAAAACGTCAAGATTATAAACAAAGCGAAGTTGGAACTCCAGATTATTCTGATTTGCAACTTCAAAATTATATTTCGGTTATTGAAATTGCCAATCCAATGCACAGTTTGTGGAGCGATGGTCGTTGGAATAAACTTACCATGGCACACGGATGTTATTGGGGAAAATGTACGTTTTGTGATATTTCGTTAGATTACATCAAATTATATGAGCCAATCGCTGCTAAAATTTTAGTAGATAGAATGGAGGAATTAATTGCGCAAACAGGTGAAAACGGATTCCATTTTGTTGACGAAGCAGCGCCACCAGCTTTGATGCGTGAAGTTGCTCTAGAAATTATCAAAAGAAGATTAGTAGTTTCTTGGTGGACCAATATTCGATTTGAGAAAAGTTTTACTTCCGATTTGTGTGTTTTATTAAAGGCATCAGGTTGTATTGCGGTTTCAGGTGGTTTGGAAGTTGCTTCCGATAGACTTTTAGAATTAATCAAAAAAGGTGTAACCGTTGAACAGGTTGCTCAAGTAACTCGAAATTTCACTGAATCTGGGATTATGGTTCATGCTTATTTGATGTATGGCTATCCAACGCAAACGGTTCAAGAAACGGTTGATAGTTTAGAAATGGTGCGTCAACTTTTTGAATTAGGAATATTACAATCGGGTTTTTGGCATCAATTTGCCATGACAGCACATTCGCCTGTTGGAATGTTTCCAGAGGAATTTGGTGTAATTCCTGAGCAAAATACAATCACTTTTGCCAATAATGACATCAATTTTAAAGATAAAACAGGAATCAATCACGACAAATTTAGTTTCGGATTAAAGAAATCGTTGTTTAATTATATGCACGGAATTTGCTTCGACTATGACCTACAAGATTGGTTTGATTTTAAAATTCCAAATACAAAAATCCCTTCCGATTATATTGTTTCTTGTCTTGAAAAAGAAACGGATTTCAACATAAAACCTTCAGCAAAAATTGTTTGGATAGGAGGAAAGCCAACTTCAGAAACTTTCACAAAATCCAAAAAAGGAAACTCGTGGGAAATGACCAAATTGACTTTTCATGACAAAACCGAAACGTTTGATATTTCTTTAGAAAAAGATAAGGCAGATTGGTTGGTCATTACTTTAGAAAAAATCTCAGTTTATGGTGAATCTAAGTCTACATTCACTCAATTAAAATCAGATTTCGAAACACATTTTGAGGATTTCGAATTGTTTTGGTATTCCAAATCGATTGCTACTTTGAGAGGTTTTGGACTTTTGGTTTTATAAATTCTTTTATTATTCAAATTATACTTTGAATAGTTTTTTATATTCTATTTCAAATTAATTAATCAATTTGTAAATACAAATTCTAATTCATATCGTATATATAATCATCAAGAGTTGAAAAATTCTATTTCGTAAACATTTATTTACACTGAAACAATGATATATATCATAAAATTAATAAATTTGTATAAAAAAAGATAAATTGCGAAAGATTCTGTTAATTTTTTTATTGTCAATAAATGCTGTTTTTGCTCAAGATGTTAATTGTTTTGATGTGGCTAGAAAAGGCATTTTATCTGATATTAAATCACTTTTTGAAAAAGATAAAAGCATTGTTAACGCCATTGATGATAAAGGTTCAAGTATGCTTATATTAGCTTGTTATAGAGGTAATGATGCAGTGGCGAACTTTTTAATTGACAACAAAGCAGAAGTAAATTATGTTTCAAAAAACGGAACAGCATTAATGGCTTGCGTTGTAAAAGGTGAATTTGAATTGGTAGATAAATTGCTTCTCAATGGAGCGAATATAGATTTAAAAGATCAAAACGGAATGACAGCATTGATGTTGGCTGTTCAATTTAATAATCCAGAAATGGTCAAAAAATTAGTAGAAGAAAAGGCTAATAAAGAACTAAAATGCAATCAAAATAAAACGGCTTTTGAGTATGCCGTAGAATTTAATTACGAAGAAATTATAAACTTGCTAAAATAAATAACTATGAAAAAAATTACTATTTTATTATTTGCTCTTGCATTTGGTGTCAAGGGATTTTCACAATCAAAAGCAACACCAATTATCAATTTAGCATCAAACATGACTGCTCAATTTACATTAAACAACACAACTTCCAAAGTAACGTTGGTTTTAACAGGACCGTCAGATAGATGGTTTGCTCTTGGTTTAGGTGTTTCCTCTGGGTTTTCAATGTCAAGTGGTGATGTAATTGTTTACACTACTTCATTAAATGATAGAAATTATGTTGGATTTACCTCTCCTGCTGCCGATGCAAGTCAAGATTGGACAACAATGTCAAATAATGAAAATACAACTACAGGAATAAGAACTTTAACGCTTGAAAGAGCACTAACAAATTCTGATACTAACGATTTTCAGTTACCTTATGCTTCAACAAATTCTATCAGTGTAGCATGGGCAAGATCAAGTAGTGCTTCTACTAGTTTAGCTAATCATGGTAATACAAATAGAGGATTTGCAACTGGTTCTTTCACAATTTTAGGAACAGAAGATTTTTCTTTAAATGCTACTTCAATTTTTCCAAATCCTTCTTCTGGTGAATTTTCTATTAAAACTAAAACCAATCTATCTAAAGTAAACGTATATAGTCAAACAGGAGCTTTAGTTAAAACAATTGAAGTTACAGATGAATCTAACGAAGTTGAACTAAAAGTTAGTGGACTTCAATCTGGAGTTTACTTTTTAGAATTACAAAATGATTCTGAAAAATCTTGGAAAAAGGTTATCATTAACTAATACAAGTAAAATCTATTAATATTAGAGTTTGCTTAATTGTGAACTCTATTTTTTTTTTTAAACATGAGTAAAAAAGTAAAGTTATTAATTGGACTAATTGTGATTGTAGCTGCAGGTTATTTTGGATACAATTATATAATGACTGGTGGAGCTAGAGATATACAAACTGAAAAATCCGAATTCACTACATCAGCAACTGATGTTTTTAGTGAGTTTTCAAATAATTCAGAAACGGCAACTGCCAAGTATTTAAACAAAACAGTTGAAATTTCAGGAAAAGTCACCAATGTTGGTGAAAATGTAATCACTTTAGATGAGAAGGTTTCTTGTCAATTACAAGTTGCTGAAAAAGTTGCTATTGGAAGTCAAGTTAACATTAAAGGACGTGTAACTGGTTATGATGACCTTTTAGAAGAATTAAAATTAGATCAATGTTTAATCGTAAAATAAGAACAAGAAAAATGAAATTATCTAAAATTGCTTTTTCAGTATTTTTTCTATTTGTATTCGGATTTTCCAATGCACAAGATGATTTATTGAATGAATTAGATTCTGAGAATAAAGGAAAAAAGGAGATTGAAATTGCAGCATTCAAAGGTTTGCAAGTATGCACAATGCAATCGACTAAACTTGCTGCAAAAGGCGAGTGGTATTTTTTAGTAGCACATAGATTTGGCGATTTAACAGATGGTTTAGACAACTTTTTTGGTTTAGACAATGCCTTAACTAAAATTGGAGGTTTGTATGGTGCAACCGATTGGCTAACTCTTGGTTTTTCTCGTCATACATTAAATAAAAACTATGAGTTTACTGCAAAGTATAAATTTGCAAACCAAGAAGTTAATGGTTTTCCTGTAACAATTGTTGGTTACAATACTATGGACATCAATTCTAAATTAAGCAAAGATGAATTTCCTGAGTTAAAATCATCAAGCAGATTTGCTTTTAGTACGCAATTACCAATTTCAAGAAAGTTTTCTAATAGTTTTTCGATGGAACTAAATCCGATTTACATTCACAAAAACTTATATGAGCCATTATTTGAAGAAAAAGATAATTTTCTTTTAGCACTTGGCGGAAGATATAAATTGTCTAAAAGAATTAGTATGAATATGGAATATGCAGCTCGATTGAATGCAAGAGAAACAAGTTTTTATCATAATCCTCTATCAATTGGTATGGATATTGAAACAGGTGGACATATATTCCAATTGGTTTTCTCTAACAGTCAAGCAATGAATGATGTTAGTTATTTTACCAATGCTAACGGAATTACAGAAGGAAAAGGAATTTATTTTGGGTTTAACATGTATAGAGTATTCTAAATTATGAGAGCATTAAAAATTATAATAGTATTGATGATTGCCTGTTTTATAGGGTTTTCATGTGAGTCACAAACCTATACAGAAATTTCTGGAGAGGTTGCTAATCCAACATACACAGACAATGTAAAACCCATTATTGTAAACAATTGTTTGTCATGTCATAGCGTTGCAGGAGGCGAATTACCAACAATGGAAACCTACGCACAAGTAAGAGATGCAGCAGAAAGCGGAAACATGATTTGTAGAATTGACGACCAATCTTGTGGTGCAGTGATGCCACAATCAGGAAGAATGCCGCAAACAAGAATTAATACAATCAAAAAATGGGCTGCTAACGGATTTCCAAACTAAAAAAAATCGCTATGAAAAAGATACTATTATTTACTGGATTATTGTTTTCGACTTGCTTGTTTTCACAAAAGATGATGACACGTTCAGGAGAGATTAAATTTGAAGCATCAATGCCTGCTTTTGAGGAAGTAGCAGCTAAAAACAACACTGTTTCTTGTATTTTTGATAAATCTACTGGTGATATTGCTGTTTTGGCGTTGGTGAAAGCATTTCGATTTAAAGTGCCATTAATGGAAGAACACTTTAATGAAAATTATATTGAAAGTGATAAATTTCCAAAAGCTACCTTTAAAGGAAAAGTTACCAATTTTGATGCTGCAAAAGTAGCTGCAGGTAAAGCAACTTTCGATGTTGAAGGCGATTTAACTTTACATGGTGTTACCAAAAAAGTAAAGACAAAGATCACATTTGTGCAATCTGGTGAAAAGCTGGTGGCAACTTGTAGTTTTAAAGTTAAACCTGCAGATTATAATATCAAAATTCCTTCTGTAGTTAAAAGTAAAATTGCAGAATCAGTAGAAATTGATTTAAAATTTGACTTAGAAAAGAAAGTATAATTTTAAATTCAAAACCATAAAAAAAGACTCCAGCTTATAAGTTGGAGTCTTTTTTTATATTAAAGCTATATTAAATTTCCAATTTTCTGATAATTATCAGTTCCGAAAACGTTTTCTTTTCCTAAATTTACTTCCAATAAAAACCAATCAATATGAGCAATAATTATAAGCTTTCTGTTAATCATGCTACTTCGTTTGATTTATCAGAAAGTGACCTCAAAAATCTTGATGCCGTTAGTGTGGAAAAAGACAAATTCCACGTTTTGAAAAATCACAAACCTTATAAAGCCGAAATTGTTTCTTCCGATTTTTTAGCAAAAAAGTATACTGTTAAAGTAAATAACAATACGTATGAAGTTGCTATTGAAGATGCTTTAGATATTCAAATCAAAAGTATGGGAATTGAGCGTGGCAGAACTAAAGTGGTTAATGCTATCAAAGCTCCAATGCCAGGATTAATTCTAGAAATTAATGTAGAAGTTGGACAAACAGTTAAAGAAAATGATCCTTTACTAATTCTTGAAGCCATGAAAATGGAAAATAGTTTCCTTTCACCTCGTGATGGAGTAATTAAATCTATTGCTGTAGAAAAAGGTCACGCTGTAGACAAAGGACAATTGTTAATTGAATTCGAATAATAGGACACGGAATTAGCCACGAAGCCACAAAGACACAAAAATATAATTAGAGTCTTGAAATAAAAAATAACTTAGCGTCTTAGTGTCTTTGCGGCAAAAAAAAATCAATATATGAAAAAAATAACCAAAATATTAGTTGCCAATCGTGGTGAAATTGCCATAAGGGTAATGAAAACAGCAAAGAAAATGGGCATCAAAACGGTAGCCGTATTTTCAACTGCCGATAGAAATGCACTTCACGTAAAATATGCTGATGAAGCGGTTTGTATTGGTGAAGCAGCTTCAAGTCAATCGTATTTACGCGGTGATAAAATCATTGAAGTTTGTAAAGAACTTGGTGTTGATGCAGTTCATCCGGGATACGGATTTTTAAGTGAAAATTCCGCTTTCGCTGAAGAATGTGAAAAAAACAACATCATTTTCATCGGACCAAAATCGAAAGCTATCGAAATGATGGGAAGTAAATTAGCCGCAAAGGAAGCGGTTATGAAATATGATATTCCGATGGTTCCTGGAGTTGATCATGCTATTATTGATGTGGAAGAAGCTAAAAGAACAGCTCAGGAAGTTGGTTTTCCAATTTTGATTAAAGCCTCTGCTGGTGGTGGTGGAAAAGGAATGCGTATTGTAGAGAAAGAAGAAGATTTTGAATCTCAAATGGAACGTGCTATTTCTGAAGCTACCAATGCTTTTGGTGATGGTTCGGTTTTTATTGAAAAATATGTAACCAAACCGCGTCATATCGAAATTCAAATTATGGCTGATAGTCATGGAAATGTTTTGTATGTATTTGAAAGAGAATGTAGTATTCAACGTCGTCATCAAAAAGTGGTTGAGGAAGCACCATCATCTATTTTAACTCCAGAAATGCGTAAAAAAATGGGAGAAGCCGCTGTAAAAGTAGCTCGTGCTTGTGATTATCTTGGAGCTGGAACTGTTGAGTTTTTATTAGACGATAAACACAATTTCTATTTCCTCGAAATGAATACGCGTTTGCAAGTAGAGCATCCAGTTACTGAAATGGTTTCTGGTTTAGACTTGGTTGAATTGCAAATAAAAGTGGCTCGTGGCGAAGCTTTAGAAATCAAACAAGAAGATTTAGTAATTCATGGTCATGCTATGGAACTTCGTGTATATGCCGAAGATCCAATGAATGATTTTTTACCAAATGTTGGAAATTTAAGTACTTATAAGTTACCAGAAGGCGAAGGAATTCGTGTAGATAATGGTATCGAAGAAGGTATGGATGTGCCAATTTACTATGATCCAATGCTTTCCAAATTGGTAACTTATGGAAAAACTCGTGAAGAATCTATCGAGTTAATGATTAAAGCTATCGATAATTATCACGTGGAAGGTGTTGCTACAACTTTACCATTCGGAAAATTTGTGATGGAACACGAAGCCTTCCGTTCAGGTGATTTTGATACTGGTTTTGTAAAAGCGTATTACAGTCCTGAAAAACTGAAAGCTAATTTAGATATCGAGGCTGAAATTGCGGCGATGGTAGCTTTAAAACAATATGTTGCTGATAAAAAAATCTTAAGATTACCTATAATAAGTGATTAGTGAAAAGTGATTAGTAAAAAGTAATTATCTAATTTTCACATTAACTCATTGACACATAAAATAAAATGGAAGATAAAATTAAAATATTAAACGATAAAATTGCTTTAGCCAAATTAGGTGGAGGCGAAAAAAGAATTGCATCACATCATGCCAAAAAGAAATTAACGGCTCGTGAACGTGTCGAATATCTTATGGATGAAGGTTCTTTTGAAGAAATCGGAATGTTGGTAACGCACAGAACGACCGACTTTGGAATGGAAAAAGAAATCGTTTATGGCGATGGTGTTGTAACAGGTTACGGAACAATTAATGGTAGAGTAGTGTATGTTTTTGCACAAGATTTTACTGTTTTTGGAGGTTCATTATCAGAAACTCATGCCGAGAAAATCTGTAAAGTAATGGACATGGCTCTAAAAAGTGGTGCGCCAATGATTGGATTAAACGACTCTGGTGGAGCAAGAATTCAAGAAGGTGTTCGTTCGCTTGGTGGTTATGCCGATATTTTTTATAGAAATGTGCAATCTAGTGGTGTAATTCCGCAGATTTCTGCCATTATGGGACCTTGTGCTGGTGGAGCAGTTTATTCGCCTGCTATGACCGATTTTACTATGATGGTTGAAGGAAACAGTTATATGTTTGTAACTGGTCCAAATGTTGTGAAAACTGTGACTAATGAAGAAGTTACTTCAGAAGAATTAGGTGGAGCAAGTACGCACTCAACTAAATCTGGTGTAGCACATATTACTTCTCCAAACGGAATTGAGTGTTTGGAAGACATCAAAAAATTATTGAGTTATTTGCCACAAAACAACAGAGAAACTACGCCAAAATTACCTTATGTAACCAACGAAGAAGTTCGTGAGAAATTGGATACTATCGTTCCTGATAATGCCAACAAGCCTTATGATATGCATGATGTAATTGACAACATCATCGACGAAGATTCTTTCTTTGAAATTCATAAAGATTTTGCAGAAAATATTATTGTAGGTTTTGCTCGTTTAGGAGGAAGAAGTATTGGTATAGTTGCAAACAATCCTAAGTTTTTAGCAGGATGTTTGGATGTGAAATCTTCTATCAAAGCGGCTCGATTTGTACGTTTCTGCGATTGTTTCAACATTCCATTGTTAGTGTTAGAAGACGTTCCCGGATTCTTACCTGGAACCGACCAAGAATGGAACGGAATTATCGTTCATGGAGCGAAATTATTATATGCTTTCAGCGAAGCTACAGTGCCTAGAGTTACTGTGATTACTCGTAAAGCTTATGGTGGTGCGTATGACGTAATGAACTCTAAACACATTGGTGCCGATATGAACTTTGCTTGGCCAAGTGCAGAAATTGCTGTAATGGGAGCAAAAGGAGCTTCAGAAATTATCTTCAAAAAAGAAATTAGCGAAGCAGCCGATCCAGCAGCTAAATTATTAGAAAAAGAAGCAGAATATGCTGAGTTGTTTGCTAATCCTTACACAGCTGCGCAACGTGGTTTTATTGATGAGGTTATCTTACCAAAAGATACTAGAAGAAAATTATTAAAAGCATTCAGTATGCTTGAAAATAAAGTGGTAGACACACCAAAACGCAAACACGGAAACATTCCGTTATAATTATTTTTTTTCATAAGTTAAAAACCGTCTTGTTTTGAAAACGAGACGGTTTTTTTGAAGTTTTACACTTGACCTTTTCTTGGAAATTCAGGTTTTTTTGGAATAATATTGATTTCTTTTTTTAATTGAAATGTAGTTTTACCTGAGCCAATTTTTAAAAAGACTTTATAATTTCTCATAGTAATAAAAGTAGTGTCCAATTTGATAGCAAAATCACCATTTAGGGCTTTTTCATTTGAAGATAAGACTATTTTAAACGAGTCATCGGAGTTCTTTTTTATTTCATATTTTACTGAAACATCTTCATTCATTCCGGGAATTAAAATACTATTTGACCAATTATTAATAATTAATGGCTGTTCAAATTTTAGATATTTATCTACTTCGGTAGGATAGATTTGTTTTCCATCGAGCACTATTTTTTGTATGTCCCAGTTGCCTTCAATACTGATTTTGTTGGGTTTGTAAAAAGCAAAATACAATATAAAAGCTACTAAAAGACTAATTAATACGATCTCAATTCTTTTCATTTTGGGAATGTTATATTTTTTGAGAATGGTCTAAACAAAATTCCTATTAATTACCTAAAAATGGCGAGTAGCCATAAACAGCTTTTTCTGCTAACGTTCGATGCTAGAACTCGTGGCGGCTTGGCGACCGAGATTTCTCCACTAGCACAAAACGAATTTAGGAAAAAGAAACGAACAATTTACCGAAAAATTAGCCATGAGTTTTAGCATGTGTTGGCAGAAGTTTTTTTATTTGTTGTCCTTAAAAATAAGTTTAGCTTTTTTACCTTTTATTTTTATGAAAAGATTATCGCTAATTTTTACAATACGATTATTCTGTTCTGTCAAAAGTGAAATTGTTATTTCCTTTATTTGAAATTTCGGCAACTTTTGTACTTCGATAAATTCGATTGTTGTTTCACTATTAGCAATTTTATTTTTTGTTTTTTCACAATTATTCATTATTCCAAACTTTTGTAAATCATCAATAAGTTTTTTGTCTGCATAAAGTTTAATATAGGTTACCATTGAAAACTGTCTTGGATATTTTTTTCCATTTGATAAAATACTATTATACTCTTTATAAGTCATTGACTTGTTCATTTGGTCACTAGTAAAACCTAAATACTTTAAGTATTCATTTTGATATTCTAAAATTGACAATTCATTTTTAGAAGTTTTGAAACTTAAAGTTTTATACCAAGGAATAATAGTTAAACTATCTAAAAATGTGGTTGTAGAAGTATCAATTGGATATTTAAGCAATTTTGATTTTCCAATTATGTCGTCTAGTATGCCGATTTTACGAGTTTTAAATTCAATTCCCCAATCACCAAAATTGTCTCCAACTTTGTCAGATTTTTTGGGTTGGAAAAATTCTATTGTAGAAGATTCTCCAATAAAGTATTTGCCTGTATATGAATTGTCATTTGTCTCTTGATGACTTTCCTTACAAAATAATAATGTGTCTTTTAGAAACTTGTTTTGAAATAAATTTTTGTAAGTAATACTATCAATACAAATAAAAATTGTGTTGAAATCAGTTTTATTATTTGGCTTTATTTGTCCAAAGGAAAATAAATGCGTTAATGTTAAAAGTATAAGTATGTAGTGTTTCATATAAAATTTCTGCCAACGTTCCCCAGCTTTCGCTCTGTTGCTGCTGCGAACACTGGCCAAAACAAATCTACTAAATTTCTTTGGAAGATAAAATTGTAATCACCAGATTATTGTCCATGAAAAACAAAACAGCATGCGCAAGCCCAGCAATAGGCGAAAACTGGTGTTAGCAGCTGGTGTTTTTAAAAGAATCCACGCTCGACAAGTTTAATTACATTTCGATGATTAATTGAAATTTTCAAATTCATATTTGAATGGTTATTTAAAAATGTAAAAATCCTTTTTTTGCCAACAATTTCCAACTTGTATAAAATTATTTTTTGATCATCAAATTTTACATGTTTATTCATATCGATTGGAAAACCATTATTTTCTATCATAATAGTTTTTCCACAATCTATGTTTGAGAACTTTTTTTCAATCTTACTATCGAGATTATTATAAATCAAAATCGTATCAGTTTTCTTTTCACATAATCTATAATTTTTTGTAAACTCTTCGGATTTAATTATTGAAATTAACGAGCTTTCAAAATTTAAACTTTTTGAAGTTGAGCAACTAATAGCAAAAAATGATAATAATAAATAAAGGAAATTTTTCATTTCAAACGATTTTTTTTACACTTGCTGCTAACGTCTGCGGCTTTGCGTCTGTTGCTGCTGCCGACACAGACCAAAACAAAACTACAACATTTTTTAGAAAGATAAAATTGAAATGGCCAGCTTATTTTCCATGGAAACTAGACAGCAAGCCCAAACCCAGCCTTTAGCTTTGTGCATTGAATTATTCGTAATTTTATGCTAACAACCAAAACTGACAAAGTGAACCATCAAGCCTGCAAAGTTAATAGACTTATCAATTGATAAGGACTTTGTCAGTTTATATTG
>NZ_JBIISA010000001.1:0-247238 GCF_044341265.1 Flavobacterium sp. | reverse complement strand
AATAAAAAACAGTTGCAAAAAGTAAAACGCTTATAACGGATGTATAAAATCCTACTATAAGCGTTTTTTTATTCTCTAAAAAACGGTGCTAATCAAAATAAACGATGTTTTTCAGTGCCCTCCGATTTTCGGAAGCTTTTTTTTTGAATACCTTTACCAAAAAAATTAGAAATGCGAAAATTAGAAAACAGCGAACTTGAAAGAAAATCGGTTGAAGATTTTAAACAAGCTGAAAAAACACCAATAATCATTGTCTTAGACGATATTAGAAGTCTTCACAATATTGGCTCGGTATTTAGAACTTCTGATGCATTTCTAATTGAAAAAATTTATCTCTGCGGAATAACCGCAACACCTCCAAACAAAGAAATTCATAAAACCGCACTTGGAGCAACTGAGACCGTCGCATGGGAACATAACAAAAGTGTTGTTGAAGTTATTGAAAACCTTAAAAAAGAAGGTACTTCTGTTTATGCTATTGAACAAGTTGAAAATGCAATATTCTTAGATGATTTTAAACCTGAAAAAGAAAAAAAATACGCATTAGTTTTCGGAAATGAAGTTTTTGGAGTTTCTCAAGAAGCTATAAATCTAAGTGATGGCGTTATAGAAATCCCACAATTAGGAAGTAAACATTCATTAAATATATCGGTAAGTACAGGAATAGTAGTTTGGGATTTATTTCAAAAAATAAACACTCTTTAATCTTGTGAAAATAAAAAACATAATTAAAATATTTGTTTTATTTTTATTACTAATTGGGCCTTCTACGAAAGCTCAAACATCTAATGTCGCACCAATTTTAACTGCATCCGGAAACCAAATATACTGTCCTGGAACTTCGATGAAGATAGTTACAAATATGACTATTGTTGATCCAGATGATCCAGGTATAGACACTATATACATTCAAATTTCATCAGGCTATATTTTTGGTCAAGATCTATTAACTTTAACAGGTTTTCATCCAACTATTACAAGTAATTGGGATATAAATACTGGTAAATTAACTTTAACAGGACTTTCTAGCCAACCTACCTATACCGATTTGGAGGCTGCAATCGAAGATATAGAATATTCAAATAGTTCAACGAACCCAACTGGAATAAGGACTTTTTCAATTTCTATTGGACAAGCCAATTACTTACCTTCAAATGGACATTATTATCAATATATTCCCAATATCGGAATAACTTGGTCTGATGCTAGAGTTGCCGCTACTACCAACTTTTATTATGGAATTCAAGGCTATTTAGCTACAATAACGGCAGCAGACGAAGCGCAACTTGCTGGAGAACAATCAGCCGGTGCAGGTTGGATTGGAGGTAGCGACGAACAACAAGAAGGTGTTTGGAGATGGATGACTGGACCTGAAGCAGGAACAAGCATGGTTTTTACATTCTGGAATAATGGTGAACCAAATAACTCTAACGATGAAGATTATGCTCATATAACAGCGCCTGGAGTTGGAATTTTGGGATCGTGGAATGACTTATCTAATACTGGGGAAATAAGTGGCGATTACCAACCAAAAGGGTATATAGTAGAATATGGAGGAATGCCAGGCGATCCAATAATTCAAATTTCTACAAGCACAACAATAACTATCCCAAGTATTATCTCAACAACAGCCGCAGAAATTTGCAATCCTGGAGTGGTAACTCTTGGAGCGACTGCAAATGTTCCAGTAATTAATTGGTATACTTCTGCAACAGGAGGAATGCCAATTGCAACAGGAACAACTTTCACTAGTCCTTTTTTAAATTCAACCACTACATATTTTGCAGATGCCTCTCCTATTGGATGTACTTCAAATATTAGAACTGCTGTAACTGCTTCTGTTAATACAACACCTATTTTAACTACTAATACTAATGTAAGTATTTGCGAAAACACAGCAACGACACTTAATGCTTCTACTTCAGTAGGAGTAATAAATTGGTATTCGTCTTTAACTAGCACAACTCCTTTAGTTACAGGAACCAGTTTTACAACTCCAGCATTATCACAAAACACTACTTATTACATTGAAGGAAACAACAATGGTTGTCTTTCAATTGGTAGAATTGCTATAAATGTTCAAGTAATTACAAAACCTATAGTTGTTGATGAAAATCTTACACTTTGTGAAAACGAAACACTTACTTTAAACGCAGGAATAAACAATGTTTCTTATTTGTGGTCAACATCTGAAACTACCAATACAATTACCATTGCTTCTCCTGGCATTTATTCTGTTTTAATTACAGATTTAACACCACAAGGCTGTTCAAACACTAAAACATTTACTATAACTCAGAATGACCTTCCTGTTATTGATGACGTTTTGATTAATGGCACAACTGCAACAATTATCGTTTCAACTTCTGGAGATTATGAATACTCCATTGACGGTGTGAGTTTTCAAACATCTAATGTATTTACCGTTTCTGACGGCGGAATTTATAATGCTATAGTTCGAGGAAAAAATAATTGTGGTATAGATTTTAAAGAATTTGCAGTAATTACAATCCCTAATTTTTTTACTCCAAATGGAGATGGATTTAATGACAATTGGACCATTAAGGGTTTGATGTATTATACCAATGCAAAAGTTTCTATTTTTAATCGATATGGAAAGTTAATTAAACAACTGAATGCTATAGATAATAATTGGGATGGAACTTTAAACAACCAACTTTTACCATCTGACGATTATTGGTTTACGTTTAAAAAGGATGAAAACACTCCAGAAATAAAAGGTCATTTTTCCTTAAAGCGCTAATTCAACTTCTTTTTAATTTCATCAAGAATGAAAATATAATCTTCTTGATTTTTTACAAAATCTCTTTCAGAAACATCTACTATAAGTACATTCAAATCTTTCTGAGTTTTGATATAATCGAGATAACCGTTGTTGATTTTTTCTAAATATTCTGCCGGAATTTCTTGCTCGTAACTTCTTCCTCTACGTTTAATATTTGCCAATAATCGTTCAGTATTTTGGTATAAATAAACATACAAATCGGGTTTTGGCATTTCTTTGTAAATGATATCGAAAAGCGTTTTATACAATCGAACTTCATCTTCAGCTAACGTTACTTTTGCGAAAATTAAAGATTTAAAAATATGATAATCGGCAATTATAAAATCTTTAAACAAATCAAATTGTGCTAAATCATCTGATATTTGTTGGTATCTATCTGCCAAAAAAGACATCTCTAGCGGAAAAGCATATCGGTTTTGATCTTTATAGAATTTAGGTAAAAACGGATTGTCTGCAAATCGTTCTAAAACGGTTTTAGCATTAAAATCTTCTGCTAATTTAGAAACCAAAGTTGTCTTTCCTGCACCAATATTTCCTTCAATTGCAATGTAATTGAAATCGTCAAAATTGATTTTTTGCAAAGGCGCATTCAATTTTGAAATCTTCACACAATTTCCTTCATCCTTACAATCTTTTAAAATATCTGAAATTGATTTTTGAGAAATTGGATGTGTCCAATCGGAAACCACTTCCATCATTGGTAACAAAACAAAAAGTCGGTCTTGAAGATGTTTGTGCGGAATTTGTAATGATTCAGATTCAATAATTTCATCATCAAAAGAAATCATATCAACATCAATAACTCTTGGTTGATAATCGGAGCTTTCGGTTCGAACTCTACCCAACTTTTTTTCAACTTTCAAAATATTTTTTAAAAGCTTTTGTGGATTTTTGTGCGTATGAATTAAAACCGCACAATTGTAAAACGAATCACTAGAAAAACCCCAAGAATCTGATTCAAATAAAGAGGAAACCTTTACTACAGTTCCAACTTCTTGATGCAATAAATCAATACAATGCTCAATGTTTTCAAGGCGATTACCTTGATTACTACCTAGCGAAAGTATAACTTGATGTTGCTGATTCATATTTGGCAAAATAACTAAAAGAATTTTAGAATTGAAGTATATTTGTGGCTTGTGTTGATAACTATTTTTATTTTATAATTAATCAAATGGTTTGTAACAAATTACCTTTTTCAACTACTAATTAGTAAAAATTAAATATTATGAGATTTTTAGGAAATGTATTAGCCACTATTGTTGGACTATTTATTTTTTGCATGATTTTTTTCTTCGGAATTATCTTGATTGGCGTTATTGCTGGTAGCGGAGATTCTGAAACAGTTTCGGTTAAAAGCAATTCTGTAATCGAGTTAGATTTATCTAAAGTCAACTATGATTATGCTGGTAAAACCAATTATGACGACATGCCTTTTTTGAACGACAAGGACAAACATGACGGATTATTCGATATAATCAACGCAATCGAATACGCCAAAACTGATTCGGATATTGAAGGAATTTCAATTTTAAACAATTTTTCAAATTTAGGAATTGCTCAAACCAAAGCGTTGCGTGATGCTTTAGAAGATTTCAAAAAATCGGGTAAATTTATTTATTCTTATGCCGATGTTTATTCGCAAAAAGATTACTATTTGAATTCAGTAGCTAATGCTATTTATTTGAATCCAATTGGAGAATTAGAGTTTAAAGGATTATCTGCCGAATTGATGTTCTTTAAAGATTTACAAGAAAAATCGGGTGTTAAAATGGAAGTAATTCGCCATGGAAAATACAAAAGTGCAGTAGAACCATTTTTAGAAAATAAGATGAGTGATGCCAATAGAGAACAAACTACGCAACTTTTGACTTCAGTATGGAATTCGGTTGTAACCGATGTTGCAGCTAGCAGAAAAATCTCTGTTGCACGATTAAATCAAGTTGCTGACGGACTTTTAGCAAGAACACCACAAATGGCAAAAGCTGAAAAATTAATCGACGTTATTGCTTATGAAGATGTATATCATAATGACATCAAAAAAGCTTTAAAAGTTGATTCAGACGATGATTACGATAGAGTTTCAATTGAGGATTATGCTGAAAAAGTTGCTTCTACATCAAAAGATTATTCAACTAAAGATAAAATTGCTATTATTTATGCTCAAGGCGAAATTGGTAGCGGTGAAGGTGATGTAAACCTTATTGGTGAAGGTGCGATGCGTCGTTCACTTCAAGAAGCAAGAAAAGATGAAAATGTAAAATCGATAGTTTTAAGAATCGATTCACCTGGTGGAAGCGCTTTAACATCGGAATTAATTTGGAGAGAAATCGAATTGACTAAAAAAGTAAAACCTGTTGTGGTTTCTATGGGAAATTATGCAGCTTCTGGTGGTTACTATATTGCTTGTAATGCAAACAAGATTTTTGCTGAAGCTAATACAATCACTGGTTCGATTGGAGTTTTTGGAGTTTTACCAAACTTTACTGTTGCAGCTGATAAAATTGGTTTAGACATCGAACAAGTAAAAACGCATACCAATGCCGCAGGTTACAGTCCGTTTATGCCATTAGATGAAAACTATCGTGGTTTTGCTCAAGAAGGTGTTGAAAAGATTTACTCAACTTTTGTAAATCGAGTTGCTACTGGAAGAAAATTAACTTTCGAGCAAGTTGATGCAATTGGTCAAGGTAGAGTTTGGAGTGGTCAAGATGCTTTAAGAATTGGTTTGGTTGATAAAATTGGAGGAATGGACGAAGCTATAAAAGAAGCAGCTAAACTTGGAAAAACATCAAAATATAGAATTCAAAATTTCCCTGAATTTGAAAAGAGTTTTGAAGACGTTTTAGCACAATTTGGATTTGCACAATCGCGTCAAGCTATTATAAAAGAAGAAATTGGAGAGCAAAATTATAAAGTACTTCAACAAATAAAACAAATGACCAACCAAAAAGGCGTTCAAGCAAGAATGGCTTATGAGTTGAAAATTAATTAATCAAAAAACGATTGGGTTAGTTGTTTTTATCCGTCTTATTGAAAAATGAGACGGATTTTTTATTTGTAAAAGTTGTTCTACTTCAAGGAAATAATGAAACATTTTATGACAATTTTACAAACTAAAACCATCCTAAAACACTAAATTTGTTAATTGTTTTAAGAAAGGCAAGATATTTGCATTGAATTAGTTGAATAAATAGTGAATCATTATGGTAAAGAAAATTTTAAAAATCGTTGGAATTGTATTGTTGTTATTAGTTGTATCAGCTTTTGCAATTCCGTATTTATTTGAAGATCAAATAAAAGCTAAAATTTTAAAATCTATCAATGAAAGTGTTGATGCAAAAGTAGCTTTTACCGATGCTGATTTGAGTTTGTTTAAAAGTTTTCCAAATGCAAATGTAGCTATGGAAAATTTATCTATTGTAAACAAAGCACCATTTGAAGGTGACACTTTGGTTTCATTCAAAGAATTAAATTTAAAAATGTCGGTGATGGAATTGTTTAATGGCGATAACGAACCGTTAAATATTGATGCCATTTCCTCTAAAAACGGATTGATTAATATAATTTTCAATAAAGATGGCGTTGGAAATTTCGACATTGCTTTAAAAAATCAAGACCAAAAAACAGACGATGGAAAAAGCAAACCACTTTCTTTAAAAATTAAAGAATACGATGTTGAAAATTTCAAGTTCAAATATTTTGATGAATCCTCTAAAATTTCGATGGTTCTTGACAGCATCAATCATTCTGGAACTGGCGATTTTACAAATGATGTTTTAGATTTAGACACTAAAACAACAGCAAAAATTTCGTTGAATATGGACAAAGTAAATTATATGAATAATATTAGTGTTTCTTTGGATGCCATTCTCGGAATTGACTTAAAAAACAGCAAATATACCTTCAAGGAAAACAAAGCAAAAATCAATGAATTACCATTAGAATTCAATGGATTTATCCAATTAGTGGATGCAGGACAATTATATGATTTGACTTTCAAAACACCGACTTCATCTTTTAAAAACTTCTTAGGGCTAATTCCTTCGGCTTATGCAAGCAGTTTGGATAATGTGAAAACTTCTGGTGATTTTACCGTTGCTGGTTTTGCTAAAGGAATGTTGACCGATACAACCGTTCCTAAATTTAATATTGCTATTGCTTCTAATAATGCTTCTTTTCAATATCCTGATTTACCAAAATCGGTTAAAAACATTATCATTGACACCAAAATCATCAATGAAACTGGTGTAATGAATGATACTTATGTGAATTTAGACAAACTATCATTTTCTATTGATCAAGATGTTTTTAACGCTAAAGCAAATATAAAAAATGTTGCTACAAACGCTTTGGTTGACGCCGCATTAAAAGGAACAATTAATTTAGGAAATCTATCAAAAGCGTATCCTATTAAATTAGAAAAACCACTTTCTGGAATTTTAAAAGCTGATGTTACTACAAAATTTGATATGGAATCGGTTGAAAAAAGTCAGTACCAAAACATCAACAATGCTGGAAACATCAACTTAACTGGATTCAAATATGTGGATGAAAATGGCAAATCGATGAATATTAATAGTGCAATTGTTCAATTCAATCCGAGTCGTGTTAATCTTCAAGAATTTAAAGCTACTACTGGAAAAAGCGACATGAATGTAACTGGAGTGTTAGAAAATTTCTACGGATTTATTTTCAGAAATCAGAATTTACAAGGAAATTTCAACCTAAGTTCTAATCAACTTGCTGTTTCTGATTTTATGACAACTGCAGAGCCAACTGCTAAAACAGAAACGAAAGCTAAAACTGAGGCGATGAAAATTCCTGCGTTCTTGGATTGTTCGCTTACAGCAAAAGCTAACACGGTTTTATATGATAATTTAACTTTGAAAGATGTTTCTGGAAAATTGATTGTAAAAGACCAAGCGGTGACTTTACAAAATGTGAAAACCAATATTTTTGGTGGTTCTATTGGTGTAAACGGAATGGTTTCTACCAAAGCAAAAATACCAACTTTCAATATGAATCTTGGTTTGAATCAAGTAAATATTGCCGACAGTTTTACCCAATTGGACATGTTGAAAAAAATTGCACCAATTGCAGGAATCATCAACGGAAAACTAAATTCAACTATCAAATTATCAGGAAATTTAGACGCTAATGAGATGACTCCTGATTTAAAAACATTATCTGGAGATTTATTAGGTCAATTGTTGTCAACGACTGTAAATTCGAGTAATTCTACCCTTTTGAGTGCTTTGGATTCCAATTTGAATTTTATCGATTTGAAGAAATTAAATTTAAACGATTTAAAAGCGGCTTTAACATTTAAAGATGGAAAAGTTACTGTAAAACCATTTGATTTAAAATACCAAGACATTAAAGTAACGGTAGGCGGAACGCATGGTTTTGACCAATTGATGAATTACAATTTAAAATTTGATGTTCCTGCAAAATATCTTGGAACCGATGTCAACAATTTAATTGCAAAATTATCTCCGGCAAATGCAGCTAAATTGGAAAACATTCCTGTAAATGCGGTTCTTGGTGGTTCTTTTACTACTCCAAAAATCACTACAGATGTTAAAACTGCAACCACAACTTTAGTAAACAATTTAGTGAAACAACAGAAGGAACAATTGATTGGAAAAGGTAAAAATGAATTAGAAAATCTTATCAATAAAAACAAAAAACCTGGCGATACTACAAAAACTAAAGTTCCAGCAACAAAAGAAGAAGTGAAACAGGAAGTTAAAACCAAAGCCAAAGATTTATTAAATGGTTGGTTGAAGAAAAAAGAAAAACCTGCAAGCACTACAACAACTCCATAAATTAAGATGCCTTTCGATTTGAAAGGCATTTTTTTTACAAACTAATCTTCACTACATAACCTTCAAAAGTTCGAATATTAAAAACAGTTCCGTCTTCGAAGATTAAATATTGTCCTTTTATTCCGGTTAGTTTTCCTGAGAAGTTTGGAGATTTATCCAAATTTAAACTGGTTACCTTTTTAGGATATTCCAAAACTGGAAAATGCAAATCATATAAATCTTCTTTTTCTGGATGATAAAATTCTTGTACTTCTTTTGGAATTAGGTATTTCAAATTGGCACGTTCTTTTATCAAATCGGCAGCTGGAACCTCATTTTTCAGCATTTTTTGCCAATTGGTTTTGTCTGCAAAATGATTTTTCAAAGCTACTTCGGTAATTCCTGCCAAGTATCGATTTGGAACCTCAACAATAGGAATGGCTTGCACCGCACCTTGATCAATCCATCGAGTTGGAACTTGTGTTTTTCTTGTCACGCCAACTTTTACCTCACTTGATAAGGCTAAATAAACAATATGTGGTTGCAATTGTACTCGTTTTTCATAGTCCAAATCTCTATCTTCAATATCTAAATGCGCTGTCGATAATTCGGGTTTCATAATCCAATCGCCTGCAGAGGCGCTACTCATAAAGCAATCATAACAAAATCCTTGACGGAAAATTTTCTTTTTCTTACCACATTCCAAACATTGATAGCCAAGAAAATTAATTTCTAACGATTTGTTTAACAACTGATTCAAATTCAAAAAACTGTTTTCAAAAACCAAATAATATTGAATTGGATTAGAAAACTCTGTTTGCATTTTGGTGAGAACGCCTTCGTATTGCATGATAGATTTTAATTAAGAAGCGAAAATTACAATAAATTTACTATTTTAGCGTAAATATAGATGATATATATAAAGATTTAAATGACTAAGAATATCAAAATATTATTTTTACTCTTAATTATTAGTAATGTGGCTTTTGGTCACAAAAACACTTATTTCAAAAAAAAGTACGGAAATATTGAATTAGTTTCTTCAACTTATTATTATACAGAGGATATTAATAAAAATCTAATAATAGGTCAATATGCAGAAAAATTATCTGAACTTTTAAAATACAATGAATCCATTCAAATATATCTAAATCAAGACTCTACAATAAAAATTTATACCTGGCAAAAAGATATTAATCAAAAAGACGAATCTGCAAGCTTGAACATAATGATTAACTCTCCTGAAAAAGATGTTACTAAATGTTTAAATTTTATAGAAAAATCAATACTTAATAGAGATAAAATTCAACTAGAAAAAATTAATTTTCAAAATTGGTATGAGTCAAATGATTTAAGTATAAATGTACAAGAGGTCTTGAAAATAAAAATTTATCGACCGAATGATATTGAGCAACTTCCCAAAACAAAATTTTTTGATTATTATTTTCAAAACAATAATTTTCATGTAATTTCTACCGTTAGTTGTGCTATACGTGAATTAGATACTTTTACTGAAATACTTCAATTTGTAGAACCAAAATATTATGTTTTATGTGTCTTTACTAAAATGAATGCTTTACAAATTTTCGAAGCATCGTGTAAATATAATTTTGAAGAAAAAAATTATTATTTAGAATCCCATAAAACTGAATTGAAAATTGAGAAAAGAGCTGATTATTTTACAAGTTTTAGACCATATAAAATTTCTTCTCTTGGAAAAAGCAATATAACATTAGAAAGTATGTGGGGTGAAGATTTATATTTATACTCTTTATCGAAGAAAATTTTTATTAATGATTTAGAAAAACAAATTGAAAAATAATTAATTCTCAACCCAATCTGACTATGAAAAATTTCTTTGTTTTATTAACTTTTATATTGTTAAGTTCATTTACCATAAAATCGGAATCTAATTTACTTCCTGACGGCTATTATTATGCTACTTTGGATGAAGAATTTAAAAAAAGAGAGCTGAATGATTTTGAGTTTTTGCTACAAAATGGCAAATTCACCATAAAAATAGCAGAACAACTAGAAACCTTAGAAATGGAATGGTTGGATGAAAACTCCTTTATTGTAAAAGGATACACAGAACCAAAATCGCCTAGTGAATTTGAGCAAAAACTATTGAAAGATTATCGACCAACATTTAACATATATAAAAATAACAATAAAGAATATACGTTCTCTGTTGGTGAAGAAAATGATAAAGAACCAATATTAGCAGGAAGTTTGACTAAAATATAATTCATTTTAATTTTATCGAAGTAAATATCAGCTTAATGAAAATCATTTTAGAAAGAAATCTCAATTTCATTCAGTTTCAAAATTTAGTTATTGTGACTTTTGTTTTAATAATGACTTTTTTAGCTATGCTAAATTCACTTGCTTTAGTAGATTTCATTCTAATTAAGATTATTCTTTTCCTATTAATAATCTTTTTTACACTACTTCTTCTAACAAAAAAAGGATTAGTGGTAGAAAATAATAGACTTTATAAAGCTGTTTTTTTATTTAATCAATTAATCTTAAGAAAAGAAGTCCCAAACAATTTCAAAAGATTTTCCTTGCTAGTTGGAAAATTATCGACAAATTATAATTATTCCTATGAAATTGCTGATTTTCACAATTGGGAACCTAATTTAAATGTATCAATTTCTGCTTACTCTTTAATGATATTAAGTGATGATCATCGAAAAAGAATGAATGTTTTAACCTTAACAAAAATTGAAAAAGCAAAAGAAGCGGTAGACTTTGTTATAAAAAACACTTCATTAAAGTATGAAAAGTACAATCCAACGTAGTTGTTTTTTCTTAACTTGTTTTTAAAAAGCTATCTTTATTTAATTTGAAACGTTATTTTTCATAACTTCGTTTTTCATAGCAAAAAGACATTTGTTCCAAAATCTGAAAAGTATATAAATTAGAAAACTGAGCAATAAAGCATGAAAAACAATATTTTTAACTATAAATAAATTAAAAAAATTACGCTTAATGAAACTTAATATCTTAATGGTTTAATTATTTGATTCTAATTTTTTTAACTTCGTATTTCTAACTTCCTAATTCGTACTTTACAATGCCTTTTCCAATAATTAATTCTATCGCATCTTGGGTTTTAAAGCAACGCATTCATCAGATTGAGTTGTTTCTTAAATATCCTAATGAAGTTCAGGATGAGTTACTTATGAACTTAATTCGCAATTGTGAAGAAACCGTTATTGGGAAAAAATATGAGTTTGATTCCATAAGAAATTACAAAACGTTTACCGAAAGAGTTCCGGTTTCAACCTACGAAGAATTGGAACCGATGATTGAACTCACTCGAAAAGGCGCACAAAACGTTTTTTGGAATACACCTATAAAATGGTTTGCGAAATCAAGTGGAACTACCAATGCTAAAAGTAAATTTATTCCGGTAAGCAACGAAGCTCTGGAAGATTGCCACTACAAAGGCAGCAAAGATTTGTTGTGTATGTATTTGAACAACAATGAAAATTCGGATATGTTTCTTGGAAAAAGTTTGCGTCTTGGTGGCAGTTCACAGATTTACGAAAACAACAATACTTCTTTTGGTGATTTATCAGCAATATTAATAGAAAATATGCCAATGTGGGCTGAATTCAGCAGCACACCAAGCAATAAAGTTTCGTTAATGAGCGAATGGGAAACCAAATTAACTGCTATTATTAACGAAACCAAGACAGAAAATGTAACCAGTTTTGCAGGTGTTCCTTCATGGATGTTGGTTTTGTTGAATCGAATTTTGACTGAAACTAACAATTCTAATTTGATGGAATTATGGCCCAATTTGGAAGTATATTTTCACGGTGGTGTAAATTTCGAACCCTATCGTGAGCAATATCAAAAGATTATTCCGAATAGTGATTTTAAATATTATGAAATTTACAATGCTTCCGAAGGATTTTTTGCGATTCAGGATTTGAATTATTCCAATGATTTATTGTTGATGTTGGATTATGGAATTTTCTACGAGTTCATACCGATGGATACTTTTGGAACACCAAACCAACGCATTGTTCGTTTAGCCGATGTTGAATTGTTTAAAAATTACGCTATTGTAATCACAACTAATTCAGGATTATGGCGTTATATGATTGGAGATACCGTTCGATTCACTTCTTTAAAACCTTACAGAATTAGAGTTTCAGGAAGAACAAAGCATCATATTAATGTCTTTGGAGAAGAATTAATGGTTGAAAATACGGATACTGCGATTGCTAAAACAAGTTCGGTATTGAATTGTGAAGTTAAAGATTACACCGTTGCTCCTATTTTCATGCAAGGAAAAGAAAAAGGCGCACACGAATGGATGATTGAATTTAAAAAACATCCCGAAGATATAGCGCAATTTCAAAAAGTATTGGACGAAACGTTGCAAACTGTCAATTCTGATTATGAAGCCAAACGTTATAACAACATGACTTTAAACCAATTGAAAGTAAATGTTGCGCGTGAAAATTTATTTTATGATTGGCTAAAAGAACAAGATAAATTGGGTGGACAACATAAAATTCCAAGATTGTCAAACGAACGTGATTATTTGGAACAATTGATTGGGATGCAAACTAGTGTGAATTCCAAATAATTTATATGAAAAAAATTATTACAATATTATGTTTATTAATTTTTTACTCAACAAATGCTCAAAATAATACTTTACAGCAGGAGTTCATAAATGATGTAATAAATAATGAAAGATATTTATCCAAAAATCAATCTTTAATTGTAAAACGAAATATTACCAAAAATGGCATTCTTTCTCAAAACATCAAGGAATTTTTAAAAAAGAAAAAAAATATTTTTCCTAATAAAATAGATCTAAATGACTCACTTGTTTTAACGAAAACAGATTATAAAATAATATCAACTGAGTTAAAAAAAGATGAAACTATAGATTGGAATAAATTAAATTTCCAAAACATAGAATTCTCTGATGAGGAAAACTGGGAAATATTAGCACTTGATTTCAAAAACCATTCATTTTTAGAATTAGGCAAACCGATTTTTTTAAAAAATAATACTATTGCTATTTGTTCAGAGATTTATTTATGCAGTAGAGATTGTGGATATAACTATTTTGGCTTTTATAAAAAAATTGATGGTAAATGGAAACAATGGATACCAATAAACAAAGGATACTTTTAAAACATAAATAATGAAAAAAACTGCTTTCCTACTCCTTCTCTCTTTATCCATAATTTCTTGTGGACCAAAAAGAATGAAATGTTACGGAAAACGTTGCGTGGAAACTTCGATTAAAAAAGAAAGTTCAGTACCTTCGCATCGAAATTCGTAATTCCCAAATCCTTTTTTGAAAACTAAACTTTACTTAGCCCTATTCTGTGTTGCCTTTTTTTGGGGCACAACTTTTTTAGGCATTCGAATTGGTATAGAAACCATTCCTCCTTTTCTACTTGCTGGAATTAGAAATTTAATTTCTGGTTTTATTATTTTCTTTTATTTATTATTTCAACGAAAGTTAGAACCTGTAAACCCAAGGCAATTTCTTAGAGCTTTTATTTTAGCTATAATGATGATTGTTCTAGCCAACGGATTAACAACCTATTCTGAAAAGTATATTACTAGTGGTTTAGCATCTTTAATTTCGACTTTATCCCCATTTTTTGTACTGATTTTGAATTTGATTTTAGGTAATGAAAAACTTTCTATCAAAACCACGCTTGGAATCTTACTAGGAATGTTTGGAATCTTTCTAATCTACCAAAACAGTCTTTCCGATTTATTAAATCCTGAGTATCGACAAGGTGTTTTTGCTATTTTAATTGCCGTTTTAATGTGGGCAATCGGAACTATTATCACCAAAAAAGGAAGTGAAAATTCGTTAACCATGCTAATGAATGTAAGTGTCCAAATGATAATTGCTGGAATCATTTTGACTGTAATTCAATTCATTTTAACTCCAACAATATCGACAGATAACTGGAGTTTACGCAGCGTTTTGGCTATGGTTTATTTAGCCATTTTTGGTTCGGTTGTAGGTTATGTGGCTTATAGTTACCTTATCACTCAAATGTCTTCTACAAAAGTTTCCGTTTTATCTTATGTTAACGTTGTTGTTGCTTTATTTTTGGGTTGGCTTATTCTAGATGAGACCATTACTTCTCGAATTATCATTGCTGCTTCACTAATTATTGGTGGTGTATTTATTGTAAATTATAAAAAAGCAAAATAAATTTCATTTCAACTGTAACATTTGTTGATGATAAAAGTCTTATTAGGAAATCATCAATCAAATCAATCAACAAATGAAATCATTATTTTTATCCATTACCTTATTAGTTGCAAATGCCTTATTTGCTCAAGAAACAGAAACACCAAAAGATACTGTAAAGAAAAAAATTGAAGTTCTTGACGAAGTAAAAGTAGCTACCAAAAAGCAACTAATTAAAGTCGAATCCGACAAAACCACAGTTTCTGTAAAAGACAACGCTATGTTGAGCACAGGAAATGCTTATGATGCTGTTAAAAAATTACCTGGAGTTATCGCTTCACCAACAGGAGGTTTGACTTTAAACGGCAAAGGTGTTGCTATCTATATCGATGGCTCGCCAAGCACGCTGAGTGGTTCTGATTTGGAAAATTATTTATCTTCTCTTCCAGCAAATGCTATTGAAAAAGTAGAATTGATTTATAATCCTGGTGCATCATTTGAAGCCAACGCGAGTGGTTCTGTAATTAATTTAGTTACAAGCAACAAAAGAATGAAAGGCATCAATGCAACATTCAATTTAAATTATAATTTTAATAAATACCAAAAACCTAGTCCGCAAATATTATTAAACGGAAAAGAGAAAAATTTGAGTTGGCAAACCATGATTGGATATAATTATATTGATCGTGAGCAAAAGTCAAAAAATGGACAAACTTTTACTTCATTCGATCCAGATAAATACATAGACCAGCAAAGATTGTCTCTTACTACAAACCGAAACTTCTACATGAGAATTGGTACTAATTATAAGTTGAGTGAAAAATCTAACTTGTTATTCAATTACAATTCTTCTTACAGCAATGACAGAGATGTTTTTGATGCAAAAACTACAGGAAGTGAAATTTCAGATTATTTGAATAACGGAACTAATAAAACAAAATCTAATAATCAAGAGTTTAGTTTACAATACAAAACTAAATTGGATACTATTGGCAGAACACTTGATATCATTGCATTTGCAAATACTTTCAATAGAAATCCCAATTTTAAATCTAATGCTTTTGATGGTGTAAATTCTAGTTATAATAATTTTACCAATGACTTTGGTTTACTAAATTATTATTTGAAATATGATTTTTCCATCCCTTTTGAAAAACTAAAACTTTCTATCAATACTGGAGGAAAATTAAATACTATCAAAGTAAATAACACTGGAAAATACAATTTGAATTCTCCAATTACAGACATTATTGATTTTGATTATGAAGAAACAAATTTGGCTTTCTATGCTGAGGCTAGAAAAAAAATTAAAAAGTTCAACTTTACCGTAGGACTTCGATATGAAGATTTTAATGTAAATAGAACTGGAATTGTTGACAACACAAGAACAGATATAGACTTTAATAACAAAAATTTATTTCCTAATGTAAGTGCTTTGTATGAAATTGCTCCAAGTGTAAATATGAGCGCATCCTATTCAAGAAAAATTGCTCAACCAAGTTATGGTGTTTTAGATCCGAATGGTTCAAATTTTGACCAATACAATTCTTCAACCGGAAATTTATTGTTGAATCCGTCATTTTTTGACAATTATGAATTCAAGATTTCGGCGATGGATTTCATTCAATTAGGAACAAATTATACCGTTTCTAAAGATCATAATTTATTCATTTTTAATGCCGAGCCAGGACAATTGGTAAGTACACAAACGTTCCAACAATTTGATCGTTTTAAAACAATGAGTGTTTTTGCCAACTTCCCAATTCCGTTAGATTATTTCTTTAAAGGAAAAGAAGAGTTCAAAAATAGAATGAGCAACATTGATAAAATGAATTACATCTTTTTGAACATCAATTACATCAAAAACTTGACGGAAGGATATGACTTTTCATTCAAGTCTAAACCAATTTGGAACTATGCTGCTCAAGCCCAAATTATGTTACCATGGGATATTAAAAGTAGTATGACTTACTTTATTTTGCCTCAAGGTGGTGTTTGGGAAATATATAAAATCACAAAACCAATTCAACAATTTGATATTTCTTTGAACAAAGATTTCTTGAATAAGAAATTAAAATTAGGAATTCACGCATTTGATTTATTCAATCAAAATGAAATTAACGCTTTAGTTTCGTCAACCAATTTAGAAACAAAATTCTACGAGAAAAATGATTCTAGAGTTTTTAGAATTTCGTTAACCTACAGATTTGGTAATTTGAAATTAGAAAAAGAAAACACCGACATTCAAACAGAAAAAGTGAAAAGTGGCGGTGGATTAGTGAAGTAATTTAGAGATTAGTTGTAAAATAAAACCCGATTTTGAAATTTCAGAATCGGGTTTTTATTTTTTAGTTATGAAGCAATTTCCAATCGTTTCAATAAATTTTTATTCAAAGTATGTTCGGCGTATTCTTTATCAATTTCTAAAGACTTATCATCAGAACTTGGCAATTCATACATAGCATCTGTTAAGATTGCTTCACATAACGAACGCAATCCACGCGCACCTAATTTGTATTCTAAAGCCTTTTCAACAATGTAATCTAAAGCTTCGTTAGTGATGGTGAATTTTACATCATCCATAGCAAAAAGCTTTTCGTATTGTTTTATCAAAGCATTTTTTGGTTCGGTTAGAATAGAACGTAACGTTTCTTTATCTAAAGGATCCATATGAGTTAATACTGGCAAACGACCAATAATTTCTGGAATTAAGCCAAAATCTTTGATGTCTTTTGGAATGATGTATTGCAACAAATTATCCTTATCGATATTATCAACATTTCTTGAAGTTGAATATCCAACCGCGGTTCTATTTAAACGTTTTGAAATGATTCTTTCAATTCCATCGAAAGCTCCACCAGCGATGAATAATATATTTTGAGTATTTACCTCAACAAATTTTTGGTCTGGATGCTTTCTTCCTCCTTTTGGTGGTACGTTAACAACAGTTCCTTCTAATAATTTCAATAAGGCTTGTTGTACACCTTCACCAGAAACATCACGAGTTATTGATGGATTATCACTTTTACGAGCAATTTTATCAATTTCATCAATAAAAACGATTCCTCTTTCTGCTTTGGTAACATCATAATCTGCTGCTTGAAGTAAACGTGTTAAAATACTTTCCACATCTTCTCCAACATAACCAGCTTCGGTTAAAACAGTCGCGTCAACAATGGCTAATGGAACATCTAACATACGTGCAATCGTTTTTGCTACTAATGTTTTTCCGGTTCCTGTTTGTCCAACCATAATGATGTTTGATTTTTCAATTTCTACATCTTCGGCAACTTGTTGTTGCATTAATCTTTTGTAGTGATTGTACACTGCAACCGACATTACTTTTTTGGTTTGCTCTTGACCAATAACATATTCGTCAAGAAATGCTCTGATTTCTTTTGGCTTGCGCAAAACTAAATCGGTAGCAATTTTTGCATTGGAATTGGTTTTTAATTCTTCTAAAATAATTCCATGTGCTTGTTCAATACAGCGGTCGCAAATGTGTGCGTCAATACCAGCAATCAATAAATTGGTTTCCGGTTTTTTTCTTCCGCAGAAGGAACATTCTAATTTTTCTTTTGCCATTATTTAGTGATTAGTGAAAAGTGATTAGTAAATAGCTCTTCACTATTTACTAATCACTAATTACTTAAATTTATCTTCTTAAAACTTCATCAATCATTCCGTATTCTTTTGCTTCATCAGCAATCATCCAATAATCTCTTTCAGAGTCTCTATGCACTTTTTCAAAAGTTTGACCTGAATGGTTTGAGATTATTTCATACAACTCGTTTTTCAATTTCAACATTTCTTTCAAGTTGATTTCCATATCGGTTGCAACACCTTGTGCGCCACCTGAAGGTTGGTGAATCATTACTCTTGAATGAGGTAATGCCGAACGTTTTCCTGCTGCACCAGCACAAAGTAAAACGGCTCCCATTGAAGCTGCCATTCCTGTACAAATTGTTGCTACATCTGGTTTGATGTATTGCATTGTGTCATAAATTCCTAGACCTGCGTAAACGCTTCCGCCTGGAGAATTGATATAAATTTGAATGTCTTTAGAAGCATCAACTGATTCTAAAAACAATAATTGTGCTTGAATGATATTTGCCATATAATCGTCAACACCTGTTCCCATAAAAATAATTCTATCCATCATTAGTCGGGAGAAAACATCTAATTGAGAGATATTTAATTGGCGTTCTTCAATAATATATGGTGTTAAACTTGCTACCATTTTATCGTAGTACAAGCTATTTACTCCATGATGCTTAGTAGCGAATTTTTTAAATTCTTTTCCGTAGTTCATTTTATTACTGTTAATATGTTATTTAATGTAAGTTTTAAACCTATTGCAAATGTCGTACCTTTTATTTTAAGTGACAAACTGTCTGAAAATATAAAAGCGCCAAAATCTAATGACTTTGACGCTCAAATATACTAAATTATCTTTTACAATTAGTGGTTTAATTCACCATACATTGCTTTGATGAACTCTTCGTAGTTAACCTCTTTAGTTTTTGCTTTTACTTTTTCTTTATATAGGTTAAGCATTTTTTCACTCATTACTTGTTCAGAAAGGCGTTTTACTTCTTCTTGATTACCCATAACTCGTGCCACAATTCCTTGAACATCTTCGTCAGTAGGATTCATTTGACCAAATTGCGCCATCTGTTTTTTGATTAAACCTGAAGTAAAATCTTTTAATTCTTCAAAAGTAATTTGAAGATTGTTATCTGCCATTACTTTACCTTCGATTAATTGGTAACGCAATCCGTTTTCAGATTTTGCATATTCTTCTTCAGCTTGTTCTGCTGTTAATGGATTTTCTCCAGCAGTTTGTATCCATTTTTTCAAAAATGCCGCTGGTAAATCAAATTTTGTATTAGCAATTAATGATTCTGTAACATCATTTAAGAACTTTTGATTCGCTTGTTGTTCGAATTGTTGTTCAGCATCTTCTTTAATTTTTGCTTTCAATTCTTCCAATGAATTTACAACTCCAGGTCCGAATAATTTATCGAATAATTCTTGGTTTAATTCAGCTGGTTCACTTGCAACAACTTCATCAATTGTAAAAGTAACTTCAATATCTAAACCATGAACATCATCGTGACCAATAGCCAAAACATCCATTAATTTATGATCGTCGTTGAATAAACCTTTAGTTTTTAATATCACAACATCACCAACTTTTTTACCTAAGAACAATTTTGCTGTTTTTGCATCAGCAAACAATTCCATATCTAAAGTTGTTCTGTTATTGATTCCTTTTTCTTCGTTTGTAAAAATTCCAGAAACATCATTTCCTTCTGCAACAACAGTTGCCGAAACTATTTTACCATATTGCTTTTGAATTCTTGCAACTTGAGCGTTCAACATGGTGTCGTCTGCAATGATTTTGTATTGAACCACATCATTTTTAGCTGCTAAATCAACAGAGAATATTGGTGCTAAACCTAATTCGAAATCAAATTTGAAATCTTCAGCATCCCAATTGAAACTGTCTGTTACAACAGGAAGTGGATTTCCTAAAATATCTAATTTTTCTTCTTGTAAATATCTGTTTAGATTTTCTTGTAAAACTTTGTTTACTTCTTCCAACAAAATTGCTTTTCCGTATTGTTTTTGGATTAAGCTCATTGGTACAGCACCTTTTCTAAAACCAGGAATCGCTGCATTTTTACGATAATCTGCTAATACTTTTTCTACTTTTGGAGCATAATCAGCTTTAGAAACCTCAACAGTTACTACAGCATTTAATGCATCTACATTATTTCTTGTAATATTCATTTCTTCGTGTTTTATACATACTAAAATTGGGTTGCAAAATTATAACATTTCTACAACCCAACCAATTTTATTTTATTGATTTTTAAACTATTGTTTTCCTTCTCCGGTAAGTTGATAAACCAATGATTGTGAAAGCGATAAAATGATGCTAAAGAACAAGGCTGTCCAAAATCCGTTTACATCAAATCCATCTACAAAATGGTCGCACAATAGAATGATTATCGCATTGATAACCAACAAAAAAAGTCCGAGAGTAAAAACGGTTACTGGCAAAGTAAACAACACTAATACTGGTTTTACAAAAAAGTTCAACAATCCTAGCACAATTGCAACAATTAATGCTGTAGAAAACTCGTCAACCACTACTCCTTTCATAAGGTAAGATATAACCATGACAAGTAAGGATGTTGAAATAATTCTTAATATTAGATTCATAATTAAAAAATTAAGTTATAAATATATTAAAAAAAATTAAATATAAAATTTTTTATTTAGATTTGCATATAACTTAAATTTGATGATATGAAAAAACTATTACTTTCTTTTTTAATGATTGGTGCAATAAGTTCAAATGCACAAACAACTATTTACGAAGACAGCTTTGAAGCTTATGATGATTTTGCAATTTCTAATTTTGGGAGTTGGGGTGTTATAGATGTTGATTTACTAAACACTTATACTGGTGGTCTTCCAGATGGAGCACCAGCATGGCTAAATGCAAATGCCCCTCAAGCATTTATGATTTTCAATCCTTCTGTTGCAGGAGTGACTAATAATGCTACTGGGGCTGATCTTAGAAATTTTGACACAAGAACAGGTCTTAAATATGCCGCTTGTTGGGCAGGAGTACCTGCTGCGCCTGTAAATGCAAACAATGATTGGTTGATTAGTCCACCTATTACACTAGGATCTTCTGGAAATGTATTGAGCTTTTGGGCAAAATCGTTGTCTAGCTCTTATGGTTTAGAACGTTACAGAGTGGCAATATTTGTTGGTTCAAGTGACCCACTACCTACTCAATTTGTATATTTAGCAGGTAATCCAACCGCATTAACTGCTCCATATCCAGCTTGGGAAGAAAGAGTAATTTCTTCGACGCAATTGAATCCTTATAATGGTCAAACGGTTCGTTTTGGTATTCAATGTGTTACTGCAGATGCCTATATGTTTATGGTTGACGATTTTAAAGTTACAACAACTGGTTTAAGTGTAAACGAATCTTTATCGCAAAAATTCAGTGCGTATCCAAATCCAGCAAACAATTTTGTAACTATTTCAAACAATGCTAATGATGCATTTACAAATGTTGCTATCAATGACATTAACGGAAGAACTGTTAAAACTGTAAAAGTAAATAATCTTACAGAAGTTCAAATAGATATAAATGAATTGAGTTCTGGCGTTTACTTTATGAATATCACAACCGATTCTGGAATTGCAGTTAAAAAACTTATTAAGAACTAAATTTATATTAGTTTTTTTCAAAACCCTTTTCGATTGAAAAGGTTTTTTTTTATTTTAAGAATTTTATAGTTTCCTCAAAAAACAACTGCGGATTTTCTGCATGAAGCCAATGTCCTACATTTGGAATTGTCGCTAATTCAAAGTTAGGAAAATGTTTTTTTATTTCAGGTAAATCTGTATCTAGAATATACCTTGAATTTCCTCCTCGTATGAAAAGTGTTGGTTTTTCAAATTGAGCTTCTTCTGGCAAAGCCGTTCCAATAACTTCAATTTTTTCATTAAAAACTTTCAAATTAAAACGAAAATCTAATTGTCCTGGGGCTGCCCAATATAAATTTTTCATTAGAAATTGACGTGTCCCAAAATCTGGAATAAAAGGATATAAAGTTTCTTCTACAGAAGCTCTATCTGGTTTTGAAGTAAAATCTACTGCATTCAATCCAGCCAATATATCTTGGTGATGCGGTGCATAATATTTTGGACCAATATCGGCTACAATTAATTTTTCTACCATTTCCGGATAATTGGTCGCAAAAAGCATGGCTACTTTTCCTCCCATAGAATGTCCAATTATAGATACTTGATTCAAATTATGATTTTGACAATATTCTAAAACATCTTGAGCCATTATATCATAACTAAAATCTTCTGAGCGAAAACTTTTACCGTGATTTCTCAAATCTAGAATATGAACTTGAAATCCTTTGGAAGCATATAAAGCTCCAAAAGATTTCCAATTGTCAGACATTCCTAAAAACCCATGAATTATCAATAATGGTTTCCCTTCTCCTTCTATTCTTGAGTGCAACATTTTACTTTAATTTTTGCAAATACATATTAACGACATTATCCAATCCTAAATATAATGCTTCAGAAATTAGAGCATGACCTATAGAAACCTCTAATAATCCTGGAATATTTTCCTTGAAAAATTTGATATTATCCAAACTTAAGTCGTGACCAGCATTGATACCTAATACTAATTCATTTGCTAAAACTGCCGCTTTAGTATAAGGTTCAACCCCTTTCAAATTTCCTAAACCATATTGATGCGCAAACTCTTCTGTATAAAGCTCAATTCTTTCGGTTCCAGTTGCTTTAGCGCCTTCTACCATTTCTAATATTGGATCAACAAAAATTGATGTTCTGATTCCATTCCTTTGAAACTCTTGAATTACTTCTTTCAAATACGATTGATGTTTTACAGTATCCCAACCAGCAGAAGATGTAATTGCTCCAATTGCATCTGGAACCAAAGTCACTTGTGTTGGTTTACATTCTAAAACTAAATCAATAAAATTGTGTTGTGGATTGCCTTCAATATTGAATTCTGTATAAACAATCGGTTTTAAATCTCGAGCATCTTGATAACGAATATGACGTTCATCTGGTCGAGGATGAATAGTAATTCCTTGCGCTCCAAATTTTTGAATGTCTTTTGCGACTTGCAACAAATCAGGAACATTTCCTCCACGTGCATTACGTAAGGTTGCTATTTTATTAATATTTACACTTAATTTTGTCATAACTTTTTTTTGAAAATTTCATTTTTGAAATTCTGTTCACAAAAATACAAAGTTAAAATAAGGATTTATGTCCTAAAATTTGATTATTTTGCAACAAATATTGATTAATTGCTATGACCGAAATTACAGATTATATAACTAACGATTACAAAGCCATTGATAGTCAGCAAACTATTGCTGATGTTCAAGACTTTTTTTTAGATGTTCCTTATTCTCACTTTTCTGTTTTAAATGAAGGTATTTATATTGGAAGCATTGCTGCAGATGATGTAGAGACTTTTGACATTGATAAAAAAGTTGCTGACTACAAATATACTTTGGAAGGATTCTTCGCTAGAAAAAATATGATATGGTTAGATGTTTTGGAAGTTTTTGCTAAAAACCATACCAATATTGTACCTGTTTTGGATGAAGAAAATTCTTATCTAGGATATTATGAATTAGAAGATATTGTCAAGTTTTTTCATGAAACTCCATTTCTTAAAGAGCAAGGTGGCATCATTGTAGTAAAAAAGAGTCTTATAGATTATTCTATGAGTCAAATTGCACAAATTGTTGAAAGCAATAATGGTAAACTTTTGGGGTTATTTGTTTCTGAAGCAGATGTTGAAAGTGTTCAAATTACAATTAAAATTGCTCTTGGAAGCATGAATGACATTATTCAAACCTTTAGAAGATATAATTACGAAATAGTTTCTGAGCATCATGAAGATAATTATTTGAACAATTTAAGAGAACGTTCCGATTATTTGGATAAATATTTAAACATCTAGAAAATGAAAGTTGCTATCTTCGGACAATATTATCAAAACGATACTCGACCAATTATTCGAGACATTTTTTTATTTTTTAATAACAATAATGTTGAATTAGTTATTGAAGAAAAATTTCTCAAAATATTATATGATGAAGAAATTCTGAAAAAAGAATATAAAACATTCAACGATTATAAATGTTTAAACTCAAGTTTTGATTTACTTATTAGTATTGGTGGAGATGGAACTATATTAAGAGCAGCTACCTATGTTAGAGATTCAGGAATTCCTATTCTTGGAATTAATGCAGGACGATTAGGGTTTTTAGCCAAAGTTCAAAAAGAAAATATTGAGACATTTTTACAAATTGTGTTAAAAAAAGAGTATACTCTTTCTGAAAGAACCTTACTTAGTTTAGAATGCAATCCAGAAAACGAACAAATTAATGAATTGAATTTTGCCATGAATGAAGTAACGGTAAGCAGAAAAGACACTACTTCGATGATTACAATTGACACTTCATTAAATGGTGAGCATTTAAATTCCTATTGGGCAGACGGATTAATTATTTCTACACCAACAGGTTCAACAGGTTATTCTTTAAGTTGTGGCGGACCAGTTTTAACTCCAGAAGTTAAAGGATTAGTAATCACTCCCATTGCACCTCATAATTTGAATGCACGACCATTAGTAATTCCAGATGATACCGAAATAAAATTGAAAGTTTCAGGTAGAGAGGAACAATATTTAGTTTCACTAGATTCTAGAATTGCAACTCTTAATAACAATGCAGAATTAATTATTAGAAAAACTCCTTTTAAGATTAATATGGTTGAAATCCCAAACGAAACTTTCTTAAAAACATTAAGAAATAAACTTCTTTGGGGTGAAGATAAACGAAATTAATACTCTTTTTAAAATACTACTTCCTACTTTTTTCCGTTAAATAGCAGTTCATTTTAAATGAATTTTATTTTAAACTTTAACTGTGTAAATATTAATTTATTATAAATACTAATATCATGTTTTATTAGTGGCTATAATTGTTATATTTGCACGCTATTTTTCAATTAATGAAAAGGATATTTTTATTTATTTTTATTTTAGGATTAACAAAATTAAACGCTCAGATTCACGAAGTTGGAGTATTTCTTGGTGGTAGCAATTATATTGGTGACGTTGGAAAAGCAAATTATGTGAATCCAAATGAGTTGGCTTATGGTTTGATTTATAAGTGGAATAAAAGTCCGAGACATTCTTGGAGAATATCGTACACCCAATCCAAAATCACAGCAAATGATTTAGATTCGGAGGTACCAGGAAGATTTAAAAGAGGGTATGACTTTGAAAATAACATTAAAGAATTATCTTTAGGTTTGGAGTTTAATTTTTTCGATTTTAATCTTCATAATTTTGATAAATTAGTAACTCCATATGTCTATTCAGGATTGAGTTATACCAATTATGATGAATTGTATGTAATTAATGGTGTTTCAAAAATTGACAAAAACCAAGGTACATTTGCAATACCTATGATAGTTGGAGTAAAATCTAATATAATGCCTAATTTAATTTTAGGAGTTGAAGTTGGAGCAAGATATACAATGACCGATAATTTAGATGGTAGCTTTCCAAAAAATGAAAGATTGGAACCATTAAAATTTGGAAATATAAATAGTAAAGATTGGTATGTTTTTTCAGGTTTTACATTAACCTATACCTTTGGTGAAAAACCATGCTATTGTGCAGATTAAAAAAATATGAGTTTATTAGAATCAATAAATAAAGAGAATTTACCTAAACACCTTGCTATCATCATGGATGGCAATGGCCGTTGGGCAAAACAAAAAGGTTTGTTGAGAACACTAGGACATGAAAGCGGAACAAAATCTGTAAAAGTTACCGTTGAAACATGTGCAAAATTGGGTGTAGAAAACTTAACCTTGTATGCCTTTTCTACAGAAAATTGGAATCGTCCAAAACTTGAAGTAGACACTTTAATGAAATTACTAGTTAGTTCATTAAGAAAAGAATTAAAAACACTTCAAGAAAACAACATACGACTTAATTCTATTGGAAATCTATCTAAAATGCCAAAGTCAATTCTAAAAGAATTAAATGAGGTAATAGAAAAAACAAAAAACAATACTCGAATGACTTTAACCTTAGCATTAAGTTATGGTTCACGAGAAGAATTATTAAATGTTGTTAAAAACATTAGTGATAAAGTTAAAAATAATATAATTTCAATAGACGCTATTGATGAATCAATTATAAATGAGCATCTTTACACGCACAATCTACCTGATGTAGATTTATTAATCAGAACGAGTGGTGAACATAGAATCAGTAATTTTCTGCTTTGGCAAATAGCTTATGCAGAATTGTTTTTTACTGATGTTTTGTGGCCCGATTTTACAGAAGAACATTTATATGAAGCCATCATTAGCTATCAAAAAAGAGAACGAAGATTTGGAAAAACAAGTGAACAAATTAAACAATCCTAAAGTGTCAATCAATCATATTAAAACTTTACTAACACTTTTATTCTTAGGAGTTGTTTTTCAATCAAATGCACAAGATAGATTGCCGTTTGACCAAGGAAAAAAATACATTCTTGGAAATGTAAACGTATTAGGTAAAATCAGCTACAATCAGCAAACAGTTGTTACTTTTTCTGGATTAGAAAAAGGTCAAAATATTTCAGTTCCTGGAGAAGAAATTAGTGCAGCAATAAAAAAACTTGGTAAATTAGGTTTATTTAGCGACATAGATTTTTACGTTAATGAAATTAAAGGAGATAGTATATTTCTAGATTTAGAAATCGTAGAATTACCTAAATTAAGTGAAGCTAAATTTGTTGGTGTCAAAAAAAATAAAGTTGAAGAGTTGATTAAAGAAAATTCACTTACAAAAGGTAAAATTGTAAATGAAAATTTAATTACAACTACCAAAAACTATTTAGAAAACAAATATAAAAAAGACGGATTTTTTAACACTAAAGTAAATATTAGAACCATAGCAGATACTACTTCAAACACTGTTAACATGGTTGTAAACATTGATAAAGGTGAAAAAATAAAAATCAAACAAATAGCATTTCAAGGCAATAAAGAGTTTTCTAATAAAAAGCTTAAAAAGTCTATGAAAAACACCAAAGTAGTTAATCCAATTAGAGTGTTTAAAGCTTCTAAATTCATAAAAACTAAATATGAAGAAGATTTAGTGAAAATTGTTGACAACTACAAAGAAAAAGGATATCGTGATGCTAGAGTTGTAAGTGATTCTGTTTGGCTAGACAAGAAAAAAAATAAGCTTGCAATAAATATTAAGGTAGAGGAAGGTAAAAAATACTACTTTGGAAATATTAAATTCTTGGGTAACTCCGTATATTCAGATCAACTTTTAAGCACCATTCTTGGTATTAGAAAAGGTGACACTTATAATGGTGTTCTTCTTGAAAAAAGAGTTGCAGATAAAACTAAACCAGACGGTGAAGATTTAACTAATCTTTATCAAAATAATGGTTATTTGTTTTCTAACATCAATCCAGTAGAAGTAAAAACAGCTAATGACTCTATCGATTTTGAAATTAGAGTAACAGAAGGACCAATTGCTTATTTTAATAAAATTACCGTTGTTGGAAATGATAAAACAAATGATAAAGTAATTTATCGTGAGTTAAGAACTAAACCAGGTGAAAAATATAGTAAAGACGACTTAGTTAGAACTATTCGTGAAATTGGACAATTAGGATTCTTCGATCCTGAAGCAATCGATCCAAAATTCAAGAATGTCGATCCAACTGCAGGAACTGTTGATATTGAGTATAATTTAGTTGAAAAAGGATCAAGTCAAATTGAACTTCAAGGTGGTTATGGCGGTGGAGGTTTCATTGGAACACTTGGTTTGTCTTTTAACAATTTCTCAGTGAAAAACATGTTCAAAAAAGATGCTTACAAACCTCTTCCAATGGGTGATGGACAAAAAGTAGCTTTACGTTTACAAGCCAGTACTTTCTTTCAAACGTATAGTTTATCATTTTCAGAACCATGGTTTGGTGGAAAAAAACCAGTAAGTTTTTCTACATCATTATCTCAGAGTAAACAGTTTTTATTTGGAGGTAATGCAAATGATGTAGACAGAAGTAAAAGTTTTAATATCACTTCATTGTCTGTAGGAATTGCAAAAAGGTTAACTATACCAGACGATTATTTTACACTTTCAAATGCAGTAAGTTTTCAATATTACGATTTAAATAATTATAACACTGGTCTATTTACTTTTGGAAATGGTTCTTCAAGAAATCTGGCTTTCAATATTGGTTTAACAAGAAATAGTAAAGGTAATAATCCAATATATCCAACAAAAGGTTCAGAATTTAGTTTGTCGACTAAGTTTACTCTTCCTTATTCACTTTTTAACGGTATAGATTACGGTAATTTAAAAAATCTAGAAGAATATAAATTACGTTTTGTTAATGGTCAATACCCTTCAGATCCAAACTTAACACCTTTACTTATTAATGGAGAACTAATTAAAGAAACTTTTGCAGGTTCAGGAATTTACACAAGAGCACTTGGTGTTGCCGACGCAGCTCCTGACCAATCTAAAATAGATCAAAAGCGATTTGATTGGTTAGAATATTATAAAGTAAAATTCAAAGCAGACTGGTTTACTAAATTATATGGTAATGATCAAAACGCACTAGTTTTAAGAACTTTAGGAGAATTTGGATATCTTGGCGCATATAATTCTGAAAGAGGAATTGTTCCTTTTGAAAGGTTCTTTGTTGGTGGTGATGGTTTAGCCAACTTTGCTTTAGATGGTCGTGAAGTAATACAATTAAGAGGTTATCCAAATCAATCTTTATCATCTGTAAATGGTGGTTCAATCTATAATAAATTCTCTTTAGAATTGAGATATCCTATTACATTAAAAGCACAAGCATCAATATATGCCTTATCTTTTTTAGAAGCAGGAAATTCTTTTGACAATTTTAGAGACTATAATCCGTTCTCTTTACAACGATCTGCAGGATTTGGAATTAGAGTTTTCATGCCAGCCTTCGGATTATTAGGAATTGACTTTGCACACGGCTTTGATGCAGTTCCTGGTTTAACAGAAAAAAGTGGATGGCAAACACATTTTATAATTGGTCAACAATTTTAGTATATTTGCTTAACATTTCTAAAACTTAAGTTTATGAAGAAATACATTTTACTAGCATTATTTGTAACATTAGCTGTAACAAACAATGTAAATGCGCAAACAAGAGGAATCAAAGTTGGCTACATCGATATGGAGTACATCTTAGAAAAAGTTCCTGATTATGCTGAAGCAAAAAACCAATTAGAGCAAAAAGCAGAAAAATGGAAGCAAGAAATTGAAACCAAAAAAAATGATATTGCCAAATTAAAAGAAGCTTTAAAAACAGAAAAAGTTCTTTTAACTAAAGAACTTATAGCAGAAAGAGAAGAAGAAATTGCTTTTCAAGAAAATGAATTATTAGAATATACTCAGAAAAAATTTGGTCCAAATGGTGAACTAATTGTTCAAAAAGCGGTTTTGGTAAAACCAATACAAGATCAAGTATTCAATGCTGTTCAAGATATTGCTGAAGCAAAAAAATACGATTATATTTTCGATAAATCATCTGATTTAACAATGCTTTTTGCTGCAAAAAAACATGACATTAGCGACAGAGTTGTTAGTGCACTTACACGTGCTGAGAAAAGAGAGCAAATGTCAAAAAAACAATTGAAACTTGAAGAAGAAAGAGAGCGTAAGCAAGAAATGATTGATGACAATCCGCTACTTTCTGAAAGACAAAAACAAGTTGAAGAAAGAAAAGCTGCTCGTCTAAAAATGGTTGAGGACAAAAAACTTCTAGCTGAAGAAAAGAGAGCTGAAGCTGAAGCAAAAAGAAAACAATTGTTAGAAGAAAAGAATAATAAAAAAAGTGGCACAGTTTCTGATAAGCCTAATACAGATAACAAAGATGCAGACACAAAAACAGATGCAGTAGCTGATAAAAAAGCAGAAGTTGAAGCTCAAAGGAAAAAAACACTAGAAGAAAGACAAAAATTAATTGACGATAGAAAAAAAGCAGCAGAAGATAAAAGACTTAAAATATTAGCCGATAGAGAAGCTGCAAAAAAAGCAAAAGAAGACGCAAAAAATAATAAACCTTAAATAAATAAAAACAATAATTAATACGAAGAATGATGAAACAATTTAGAACTTTTTTAATAGCAGCAGTAGCTTTATTTAGCTTTCAAACAGTAAGCGCTCAAACTAAAGTAGCACATGTTGATACTAACGAAATCATGACCAAAATGCCTGCAGTACTTGAGGCTCAAAATCAATTAAAAAAATTGAGCGATACGTATACTGCAGATTACAAAACTATGGTAGATGAGTATCAAGCTAAAATTAAAAAATATGATGCTGAAGCTGCAACTGTGACTGATGCTGTAAACCAAACACGTCAAACAGAAATGCAAGACATGGGTAAAAGAATTGGCGAGTTTCAAGAAACTGCTCAAAAAGATTTACAAAAGAAGGAAGCAGACTTAATGAAACCAATTACAGAAAAAGTAAAAGCTTCTATCCAAAAAGTTGGAAAAGCTAAAGGTTTTAACTATGTACTAAACGCTGGTGATTTATTATTAGCTGATGGAACAGACATTACAGCTGATGTAAAAAAAGATTTAGGATTTTAATCCAATTTAAAAATCTAAAATATTTAAAAACTGCTCAATTTATTTGAGCAGTTTTTTTTTACATTTGCTTTATGACAAACAACAATCCTATTGGGCTATTTGATTCGGGCATTGGTGGAACTTCTATCTGGAAAGAAATTCATCAGTTACTTCCTAATGAAGATACCATTTATCTAGCTGATAGTAAAAATGCTCCTTACGGCCAAAAATCTAAAGAGGAAATTATTCATTTAAGTTGTAAAAACACAGAGTTTCTTCTTAACAAAAATTGCAAAATCATAGTAGTCGCTTGTAATACCGCAACTACAAATGCAATAAAAGAATTACGAGCTAAATATGATGTTCCTTTCATAGGAATCGAACCAGCTATAAAACCAGCGGCGTTACATTCTAAAACACAAAAAATAGGAATTCTTGCTACTAAAGGAACATTAAATAGTGAGCTGTTTTACAAACATGTTGAACAATTTCAAGATATTCAAGTCATAGAGCAAATTGGATTTGGTTTGGTTGAACTAATTGAAAATGGCGAAATAAATTCTAAAGAAATGAAGGCTTTATTGAAAAAGTATCTAAATCCTATGATAGCGTCTAATATAGATTACTTAGTACTTGGATGCAGCCACTACCCTTACTTGATTCCTCAAATAAAAAAAATTCTACCATCAAATATCAAAATAATTGATTCTGGTGAGGCTGTTGCTAAGCAGACAAAAAAAATCTTAGATGAAAAAGTAGGTTTTAGAGAACTAAATGAGAAAAGTAAGCAACTTTTTTATACCAATACCAACCCAAAAGTACTTATTGAAATTCTTGAAAATAAGTTTAAAGTTATTGAAAAAGACTTCTAAATCCCTTTGCTTTCATAATCTTAGCAAAAGTTAAGCTCAAATAGAGTATCTTTGCAAAAAATATAAGCATGAATAATTCTAATAATAAAAAACGAACTGGACCAAGCAAACCAAGTGGTGATAGAAAAAAATCTACTACAACTTCTAAACCTGCTATGGACAAACGTTCTCAAAATAGAAAACCCGCAGTTAAGAAAGATTCTCCAAACGTACCGAAACCAATAAAATCAGATGAAATTCGTTTGAACAAATACATCTCAAATTCTGGTGCTTGCTCTAGAAGAGATGCTGATATTTATATTCAATCTGGGAATGTAAAAGTAAATGGAATTGTGGTAACAGAAATGGGACACAAAGTTAAACCTGGTGATGTTGTGAATTTTGACGGAGCCACTTTAATGCCTGAAAAGAAAGAATATTTTGTTTTAAACAAACCCAAAAACTTCACGACTTCTAATGATGAAGATGGCGATCATAGAAATGTTTTAGAGTTAATAAAAGGCGCAACAACATCCAAGATGCAACCTATTGGTAGAATGGACAAAAACACCACTGGATTATTAGTTTTTACAAATGATACAGATATTATTAGAAAATTTAGTTTACCAAATCAAAAATCACCAAAAATCTATCAAGTTACTTTAGATAAAAACTTAAAATTTGAAGATTTAGAAAAAATTTCAAAAGGAGTTACCCTTGACGGACACAAATTATTTGTTGATGAAGTAAGTTATATTGAAAACGAACCTAAAAATGAAATTGGCATCAAATTAAGAACTCCAAATGTAAAAGTTGTTAGAGCCATATTTGAAAATTTCAATTATACTACAATAAAAATTGATCGAGTTGCCTTTGCAGGTTTAACCAAAAAGAATCTTCCAAGAGGAAATTGGAGACCACTTACGGAACAAGAAATAATTAATTTAAAAAATATCTAACCAGGCAAAAGCTTGGTTTTTTTATCCAAATGACAACTCAAAAAAACTTATCTATAGCACATGCTTGGTTTGAAGCATTCAATACTCATAACCTAGAAAAGTTACTATCATTATACGATAATGATGCTGAACATTTTAGTCCGAAATTAAAAATTAGACATCCAGAAACAAATGGACTAGTTAAAGGACAAGACGCGTTAAGAACATGGTGGAAAGATGCTTTTGAACGATTACCAAGTTTACAATATAAAGTAACTTCTCTAACAGCAAATTCTGATAGAATATTTATGGAATATATAAGAAATGTTGATAACGAAGAAGCAATGTTAGTAGCAGAAGTATTAGAAATAAAAGAAGGACTAATAGTTGCTTCACGTGTATATCATGGCTAAAATTATGCAACACAGCTAATTGTCGCAATATTTCTATAAAACAAAATACTATTGTATCTATAAATTTTGTAATTTTATTGCTTTAACCAAATAAATAAATTATGGCAGTATTAAAAGTAATCGAAGTACTTGCAAGCTCAGAAAAAAGCTGGGAAGATGCAACACAAAAAGCAGTTGAACAAGCAGCAAAATCATTAAAACACATTCGTTCAGTTTATGTTCAAGAACATAGTGCTGCTGTAAAAGACGGAAAAGTAACAGAATATAGAGTAAATTTGAAACTTACTTTTGAAATTGAATAATCAATAATAATTTTAACCAATACAAAAAACAAAAACAATGGGATTAGGAGGATTTTTTAAAAACCTATTTGGTTCAGCCAAACAATCAGTAAGTGAAGTTGCAGATAAAGCAGAAGTTTTTGCAGAAGAGGCAATTGAAAAAGTAAAAGAATCAGCTGCACCTTTAGTAGAAAAAGCTGAAGAATATGCAGAAATTGCAAAAGAAAAAGTAGCAGAATATGTTCCAGCTGCTAGTGAAGCAATTGAGAACGCTGTTGATACTGTAAAAGAAAAAGCAGGTGAACTTGCTGATAAAGCAGAAGAAATGGCTGGAAATGCTGTTGATACTGTAAAAGAAAAAGTTAACTCGTTTACCAATGATGCAGAAGAAGAAGCACCAGTTGCTCCAGCAGAAGAAGCAAATAGAGTTGAAGAAGATGCCGATTAATTTTAGAAAAAAGCTATCTTTGTAAAAATTTAAATCACACTTTTTAGTGTGATTTTTTTATTATGGAAAAAACACTTCACATCAACAGTTTAGAAGAATACACAAAGCAATTTTTTGATGTATTAATTAGTTATTCGCCAAAGTTAATTTCAGCATTCATCATTCTTTTTGTTGGAATTTATGTTATTCGATTTATTAATCGATTGGTTAAAAAATTAATGGCTCAACGTGAATTAGATCCTACACTTACAAAGTTTTTAGCCGATATTCTAAATTGGGTATTACGAGTTTTGTTATTTGTAACTTTCATTTCAAAACTTGGAATAGAAACTTCGTCGTTTGTAGCTATTTTAGGAGCTGCAGGTTTGGCTGTTGGTCTTTCACTTCAAGGTTCTTTATCTAATTTTGCTGGTGGAATGTTGATTATTCTTTTCAAACCATTTAGAGTTGGAGATACTATCGAAGCACAAGGTGTAATTGGAACTGTTACAGAAATTCAAATATTTGTAACTAAACTTATTTCAGCTAACAATCAAACCATTTATATTCCAAATGGGATTTTATCGAATGGAATTATTACAAACTTTTCTGTTGAAGGAATGAGACGTGTAGATTTGGTATTTTCTCTTTCTTATGAAACCAACATCAAAGAAGCTAAAGAAGTTGTCTTAGAAGTAATGAAAAGCCATTCTAAAGTTTTGAAAAATCCAGAACCTATAGTTGTTGTAAAAGATTTGTCTGATAGCGCCATTCACTTAGCAATTCGTCCTTGGTCTAAAAACGAAGATTTTGGTGAAGTTTCCTCAGATATTTTGGAAAACTGTAAAGCAGCTTTTGATAAAAAAGGAATAATAATCCAACCTTTTGTAAGAGAAAATTCTAAGTAGATTTGGTTTGTAACATGAAATCTTTCAAATAATAAGGTTCGAAATAAGCTACATCTTCAAAAGAATTATCTAAAAATTTTCTGTAAGAAATAGCACTCATTTCCTGAGCTGAAGGATAAAAAATAGTATCAACAAAATTAAAATTAGATTTTGATAATATCTTTTTTGCTTTTTCATTACTATCACCAACAAAATAAACAGCATCATCAATATCAGAAAAACTAGAATCGGTAAGAATTTCAGCTTGAACTTCTCTAATCATTTCTTTTTTTACATTAAAAATGGCGCTATAAACTTCCATTCTTCGTGCATCAATCATCGGAATAATAATACCTTTTTCTATTTGCAATTGATTTGCTAAAACCGTCAAAGTATCAACTGAAATCAATGGTATTTCTAGTGCATAACATAATCCTTTTGCAGCAGAAACGCCAATTCGTAATCCTGTATACGAACCAGGTCCTTGGCTTACTGCAACAGCACTTAAATCAGAAAATGTTATTCCAGCTTCCTTTATAATCTCTTCAATAAATAGGTGTAATTTTTCTGCATGAGAAAAGCCTTGTTCAGCCATTTCCTTGCATAAAATAGTTTCGCCATTTTTAGCTAAAGCCACAGAACAGTTTTTAGTAGCCGTTTCAATATTAAGAATGTAACCCATTTAAAAGATAATCTTTTTAAGTTCTATTTTTTTGCTTCTTCTTTCTTAGCAGTGATTTTAACTTTATCTCCAGAATTTAGATTTTTAGAAACAGTAACATAAGGACCAACTATCACTTCATCACCTTTTTGAAGTCCAGAGATGATTTCAATGTTAGTATCATCTTGGACTCCTGTTTTTACCACTCTTATTTTTGCTTTATCGCCTACTTTTACAAAAACACATTCTAGTTTTTTGTCTGATTTAGCTTTAACTTTATTATCCTCTTCTCCATCTTCAACTTCAAACTTTTTAGTTGCCGTTGTATCCGATTTTATAACTACAGAGCTAATTGGCACACCAATAACTTTTTCTTTTCTTGTAGTAATAATATCAACAGTAGCTGTCATTCCTGGTCTAAAAGGCGAATAAGTATCTGGTTTTCCTTCAATTAAATCTAAATATGATTCTTTTAAAATTCTAACTTTAACTTTAAAATTTGTTACTTGATCGGCTGTTGTAGTTGAACTAGCAGAGTTAGAAATACTTGTAACAATTCCTTTAAACTCTTTTTTCAAATACGCATCAACTTGAATATTAGTTTCGTCTCCTATGTTGATTTTAACGATATCATTTTCGTTTACATCAACTTCAACCTCCATATTATTTAAGTTGGCTACTCTTAAAATTTCTGTTCCTGTCATTTGTTGGGTTCCTAAAACTCTTTCACCCAATTCTACATTCAACATTGAAATTGTTCCATCAGCTGGAGCATAAATTGTAGTTCTTCCTAAGTTGTCTTTTGCTTCTTTTACAGTTGCATTGGCACTTTGAACGTTATAATATGCCGATTGTTTACTAGCTTTTGCCACTTCAAATGAAGCAATAGCTTTATCCCAATCTGAACGAGAAATAATTCCTTTTTCGTACAACGATTTGTTTCTATCATAATTGGCTTGAGCTTCTTTGAAAGAGGCATCGGCTTGACTTAATCCGGCTTTAGTTCCTGAATAATTTGATACAGAACGATTCAAACCAGAAGTATATAAATCAGGATTAATTTTTACTAATAAATCACCTTTTTTAACCACTTGACCTTCTTTTACAGGCAAAGCAATAATTTCTCCTGAAACTTCAGAAGATATTTTTACTTCAATTTCTGGCTGAATTTTTCCAGTTGCAGATACTGTTTCTATAATAGTTATTTCGTCAACTTTGGCAGTTTCAACTTCTGTAGAATTATCTCTATCACCAAAAACTCCTGCTTTTGATAAAGCGATTAATAAAACTACTAATCCTAAAATAACTCCAGTTATTATGTAAATTTTCTTTTTTGACATGATTTTATTTATTTTTTATATACGTATTATTTCTTGCATGAATACTTAAAGTTATGAATTCAATAATTAAACCAATTGAAAACGCTTTAATAAATTCAAATAGCAATATTATTCACTTTATTTATTTTCAATAATTGGAATTCCAAAATAAAACTCTAAAACCTTAGTTTTAAAAACATAATCATATTTTGTCCTTAAAACTTCTGATTGTGCATTTTCAAAAGCTATGGTAGATTGTGAAAAATCGAAAGCATTCATTAAACCAACATTATATCGTTCTTTAGAAAAATTAAAAGCTTGTTTTCTTGCTTCAAGTGATTTTTGAGCTGCTTCAAACGATTTACCGGCATTAACTACATCATTATATGCTTGATATACATTGCGCTCTAAATCTAATTCTGCTTGTTTTAATTGAAATTCTGTACGCTCTTGATTAATTTTAGCTCGCTTCACTCTTCCTTTTGTAGCAAAACCATTAAATATTGGCACATTTAATTGAGCTCCAACTGCAGTACCATCAAATAATGATAATTGATCTATAAAATTAAAAAACGGATTTTCAGACCAACGAGTGTTGTATCCTATAAATCCTGATAGGGTTGGCAAGTAGGAACTTTTTGAAATTGCAACATCCTTTTTAGCTATTTCAACATTAGAAGTTGCAATTTTAATGTCTTTAACAGACTCTTTTGCTTTGGCTAAAATACTCTCTTGGGTTTCATTTATTATGCTAGAAACAGGAACATCAACTGGAACATCAGACACATCAAAAGTGCTATATTCTTCAATTAATAATGTTTGACATAATGCAATCTTTGAAATAAGCAACGTATTTTCTGTTCCTATAATTTGTTGTTGTTGTGTTGCGTCTGTAGCTTGCAATTCATAAATATCGCCAGCTGGTAATGACCCTGCATCAATTAATTTTTGAGTACGAATAATATTTTCTTTAGTGATACTATTTTGATTTTTTTGAACCTTCAATTGTTCTTTATTGAACAGAATTTGTAAGTAAGAATTTGCTATAGATAAAGCAATATCATCTTTCATTTTGTCTAAACGATACGAATTTGCAATTTTATTTAATTTTGAACGCTGTAACGTTTTCCAATTTACTAATCCATTAAATAAATTTACACTTGAATTTAGTCCTGCAGAAAAAGATTGAAAAGTTTCATTTTGAAATTGGTTTGTAACCGGATTAATACTTGCACCAGTATTTACACTAAAGCTTGCATTACCGTTTAAAGTTGGTAAAAAGTTTCCAACTGCTTCCATTTTTTCAACATCAGATATTTTCAGATCCAATTCAGATTGCTTTATACTGATATTGTTTTTTAATGCATAATCAACACATTCTTTGAGTGTCCATTTTTTTGATTGAGCTTGGGATGAAAATCCGAAAACTAGAGCAAAAAGGAAAATTATTTTAAAACCTACGTTTTTCATGTTTATTTTAATCAATAGTTAAAATACAATAATGCAAATTTAAGCGTTTTATCATCAAAACAATTAAATTAACATTTTCTTATCTGACGTTAAATTACTTTTTTTGTTACATTCACACCCAAATTAATTTTGATTTAAAAATGAAAAACTGTTTTCTTGTATTAATTTCGCTTATTCTACTTTCTGCTTTATTTAGTTGTTCGTCAACAAATAATATAGCTACTATAAAACCAGAACCCTCTCAAAATACTCCAATGGCATACAAAACAACAACTTCATTCGTAAGCATGCCCATGGAAGTTTCATTAAAAGAAATCGAAAACCAATTAAATAAAGCCTTAACTGGATTGATTTATGAAGATAATAATCTTGATGATGACAAAACGGAAATGAAAATTTGGAAAACAGGCACCATAAAATTAATTGAAAAAGACGGAAAAATACAATCTGTTTTGCCTTTGAAAATTTGGTCAAAAATAAAATATGGAACGGAGTTCATGGGACTAAACGACACAAGAGAAATTGATTTAAACGGAACCATAACTTTACTTAGTACAGCCAAATTATCAAATTGGAAAATGAATACTAGCTCTGTTATTGAAGATTTTGAATGGAGTGAAAGCCCAACGATATTAGTTGCTGGAAAAAAAGTTCCGATAACTTATATAATCAATCCTACTTTGTCTATTTTCAAATCGAAAGTAGCCAAAAAAATTGATGATGCTATTGAAAAATCTTGTGATTTCAAACCTTATGTTTTAAATGTCTTAGAGACTTTGGGTACACCTTTTAAAACAAGTGAACAATATGAAACCTGGTTTAAAATGAATCCAATTGAAGTTTATGTTACTGATGCACAATTGCAAAAAAATAAAATAAAAATGAACTTAGGATTGAAATGTACCATGCTAACAATGGTTGGACAAGAACCAAAAAATGTTTTTGATAAAGAATCTGTTACTTTCAAACCGGTTGCTACTGTTCCTGACAAAACAACAGCTACTGTAGCGGCAATTTCTACCTATGAAAGTGCTTCTCGAATAATAACTAAAAATTTTCAAGGAAAAGAATTTGCTTCTGGAAGTAGAAAAATAACGGTTCAAAAAGTTGATTTATGGTCAAAAGATGGCAAAATGATTATTGCTCTTGACATGACTGGAAGCATCAATGGATCAATTTATCTTTCTGGAATTCCAAATTATAATTCAGTTACAAAAGAAATTTATTTTGAACAAATGGATTATGTTTTAAACACAAAAGGTCTTTTGACAAAAACAGCTAATTGGCTGTTGCAAGGCGTAATTTTGAGAAAAATTCAAGAAAACTGCCGCTATTCTATTAAAGAAAATTTAGATGAAGGCAAAAAAAGTTTGTTGCCTTACTTGAGCAATTATTCGCCAATGAAAGGTGTATTCGTAAACGGAACTTTGAACGATTTTGAATTTGAAAAAGTAGAATTGACCAACGAAGCTATAATTGCATTTATAACTACATCTGGCAAATTGAACATCAAAATTGATGGAATGGAATAAAAACTATTGAGTTTTCTTTTTCGTATACATTCTATAAACCACTAATCCAACGATACCAACCAACACGTACGGAATTACCATTAAGTAAACAATTCCGTCATTTACGGCTTCGGCTTTCATAGTATTTCCTTCGCTCTCTAATGATGCTCTACACATGGCACATTGTGCTTGTGTATTTAAAGAAAAGAGAATGAAAAATAATCCGTAGACAAGAACATTTCTTAAAGATTTTTGTCTGCAATTCACTCTATTCTCTATTTTCTTTATTCTATTTTCTTTAATTAACATAGTATGGAGAAATCATAAGGTAAACTACAACGCCAGTAACAGCAACATATAACCATAACGGAAACGTAATTCTTGCTAGCTTTTTATGTCTATCAAATTGTTGTGATAAAGCTCTAACGTAAGTAAACAAAACCAAAGGAATTATAATTACAGAAAGTGCAATATGAGTTAGTAGAATAAAAAAGTAAACGTATCTGATAATACCTTCTCCACCAAACTTAGTTGATTCTGAAGTCATGTGATAAGCAACATACATTACTAAAAAGATTACAGAACATGCAATTGCAGTAGTCATTAATTTTTCGTGTAACGAACGATTACCATTTTTTATAGCTCTTACTGCTAAAATCAATAAAATAGCCGTAATACCATTAATTGACGCGTAAATTGGCGGTAAGAAAGAAAGTGGCTCCACATTGATTCCAAAATCTTTCAATTTAACCGAAAATAGTATTGCTACTACTATTGGAATCAGTATTGAAACAATTATGATTGGTGTTCTAAATTTTTTTTCTATTGTGTTATCCATGATTATTCTTCTAATAATAATTTAATGTCTTCTTTAATTTCTTTTACTCCTTTGGCTTCAAGTCCATCATAATATAGAATTGGATTTCCTTGATTATCTTTTCTGCATCTTATTTTACCATTTTTATCTACAAGTGCAAAAAGTCCGGAATGTTCAAAACCACCATTCACTTTTTTATTTTCTGCAGCGTATAGATTGAACCCTTTATTTGCCAAACTTAAAATATATTCTTTATCACCTGTTAGAAAATGCCAGTTTGGTGAAGTGATGCCGAGTTGATTTGCATGTTCCTTTAAAACTTCGACAGTGTCATTTTCCGGATTTATAGTAATTGAGGCTACTCCAAAGTTGGTCTCTTTAGAAAATTCCTTTTGAATATCCTTCATGTTTTTGTTCATAATAGGACAAATTGAAGGACACGTTGAAAAGAAAAACTCAATTACATAAACTTTACCTAAATAACTTTTGTCTGATATTTTGGCGTTATTTTGATCTGTTAATTCAAACTTAGGAACTGGCCCTATTTTTATTAAACCATCTTCTTTTACAATTTCATTTGAGAGACTCATTCTGTCGTTTTTTATAACAGAGCCATCTTTAATGCGATCGATTATTTTTGGTATAAAGATAATCCCAAATACTAAAATAATAAATGAAATTCCGATGTAAGATTTATTTTTCATGCCTATTATATTTTTCTTGAAGCGTTATGATTTCTTTTTAAAGCTAAGCGATACTCTGCCAAAATGATTTTAACATCATCGATCATTTGGTTGTATAATTCTGAAACCAGAACTGTATTATAGCCTTCTTTATATTCTGGCTTACCTTTTTTATCTTGACCTTTTCTACCTCTAAGATTTCTTTTTTTATCTACAATGTAAACATTTGGTGTTCCAAGATTATCATCTAATTTACCTACTAATTGTAGTTTATTATAGAATGTTTGTATTTGCTGTGGCGAACCAAAAACAAAGTTCCATCCAGCTTGAGTTCCAAGTTTACTTATATCGTTTTTTAATGCTTTAACTTGCTCTTGAGTTCCATCTGGAAAAATCATTACCATTTGAAAATCTTTAAAATCTTTATTTCTAGTATAAATCTTTTCGTATAAATTAAAAAAGCTTCCTTTTCGTTTTTCAACATCAGTACCAATAAAGCCTAATATTGTAATTTTATTGGTAAGAGCAACAGGTTTATCATCTAAAGTTTTCCAAGTATTTATATCTGGAATATTCTTAGTAATAGTAGGAAGATTAACAAAACTATTAACTCCTGATGCAAAAAAGAGATAAGTAACTAGTGGAAGAACGAACAATACAAACAGAACAATTTTCTTTTTCATTTTTTTTCATAATTTGAATATACAAAAATAAAAAAAAGGTACGCAATGCGTACCTTTTTATTGAATTAATATAATGTTAAAAATTCCACTTAATTGTAGCATTTTTAAATACCTCAAAAACATAGTTTCCTTCTGTAAGCAAAATAAAAACTAAATATATAATTAAGAAAATTACAGTCCATACAACAGATCTTCTCAATGCAGGAGTTTCACCTTCCATGTGCATGAAAGCCCAAACAATGTAATATGCTTTGAATATTGTTAAAATAATGAATATCCAATTTAAAAGGTTCATCCCTAAAAAATTGGTCAAATGAAGTGATTCTGGCTTAATAATACCCAAAACAACCTCAACTATTGTTACTGCAGAAAGAAGGAAAAATACATTCCAAATTCTTTTTGTATTAGAAACGTGCTCGTGTGACATAATATATAATTTCTAAAAAATTAAACTAAATAGAAGAATGTAAATACGAAAACCCAAACTAAATCGACAAAGTGCCAGTAAAGTCCAACTTTTTCAACCATTTCATATGTTCTTCTTTTCTCATAAGTTCCTAATAGAACATTAATGAAAATAATGATATTGATAATTACTCCTGAAAATACGTGGAAACCGTGGAAACCAGTAATAAAGAAGAAGAAATCAGCAAATAACTTACTTCCATATTCATTGTGCTGCAAGTTAGCACCTTCAACTACCAATGTTGCATCGGCTAGTCTTCTTTCAGATTCGGCTCTTGAAAGAATAAATTTATGTTTTTCTTTATTTAATGATTTATCTTCATTCAACCCTTCAGCTGTTTTTAAAGTTTCAGCACTATTAATTACTTCAGTTCTAACCAATAAGTCTGGACGAGCTTTAAAGCCTTCTAAAACTTCATTTACAGAATAAGTAGACAAAGTTCCTTCTTCCATAAACCATTTTCCTTTACCTCTTGTAAGCTGTTCTCTTTCTTCAGGTAATACAACTGCGAAATCAGCTAAAGCGACACGCTTTCCTTTACTATCGACAAACTGCAGAATGCTTCCGCCTTTTGTTTCAACAGCACCATATTCTCCATGAATGAAATTTTTCCATTCCCAAGCTTGTGAACCAACGAAGATTAAACCTCCAATGATTGTTAAAAACATGTAGAAAGCTACTTTTCCTTGTTTCATTTGGTGACCAGCATCAACTGCTAGCACCATAGTTACAGAAGAAAAGATAAGAATAAAAGTCATCAATGCCACATAATACATTGGAGCAGAAACCCCATGCATAAATGGAAAGTGTGTAAACACTTCATCGGCTAAAGGCCAAGTTTCAATGAATTTAAATCTAGAAAAACCGTAAGCAGCCAAAAAACCAGAAAAGGTTAATGCATCTGAAACGATGAAAAACCACATCATTAATTTTCCGTAACTTGCTCCTAATGGCTCATTATTTCCGCCATCCCATGATTTCCCTACAGTATTTGCAGTAGTAACTGTCGATCCCATAAAAAGTTGTTGTTAAAAAGTTCCCAAATTTACATATTTTTCTTATTTAAAGAAATATAAAAACAAAAATAAATAAATCCACAAGAAATCAAGAAAGTGCCAATACATTGCACCTAGCTCAATACCAAGAAATTGGGACGAATTGTACTTTTGTTTAAAATGATTATAAATTATAATTAATAATGAAATTAACCCTCCAGCTAAGTGAGCCATGTGCACATAAACCAAAACATATAAGAAAGAAATGGTAATCGAGCCCGATCCTCCAACTGGATATAAATGATTTTGAAATAACTGTGCAAAACCTTCAAATTGGAAATAAATAAATCCCAATCCCAAGGCAAGAGTTGCTAACAAAAATAATGTCGTTGCGCTTCTATCATCTTTCTTAATTGATTTCTTTGCTAAGTGAATGGTTACACTACAAAGAAGAATAATTGCAGTACTTATAAAAAAAGCGGTTGGCATTTGAAAATCTTTAAGCCAATCTGGTCTCGATTTACTTACAACCATTGCACTGGTTAAACCTGCAAACATCATCACCATACTTATCATCGCAAAAATCAACAAGAGCTTGTATGACCTTGCTGTGCGTTCTTTATGTTCTTCAGTTGTCATCATAACTATCTTAAAAATTTATCTGTTATATATATTATTTGCAATAAAGTAATGTAAGAAACACTTACTAACATTAATACTCTAGCTGCTTTTGGTGTTCTTTGTTTGTATAATTTGAAAGCATAGATAAGCATCCATAAACCTAATAGAAAAACCAAAACTGCTGCAATTGGACTAATAAAAAATTGCCCTGTAAACCCCAAACAAGGTAAAAGTGATGCTACTATTAGCCAAAATGTGTACAATATAATTTGTGTCGCTGTTTTAGTATCTCTTTGTCCTGTAGGCAACATAAAAAAACCTGCTTTTTCATAATCTTCATACAAAAACCAACCTATTGCCCAAAAATGAGGAAACTGCCAAAAAAACTGAATCATGAATAGTGTTCCAGCTTCTATTCCGAAATTTCCTGTTGCAGCAACCCATCCTAACATGAAAGGAATTGCTCCTGGAATTGCTCCTACAAAAACCGATAATGGTGTAACCGTTTTTAATGGTGTGTAAGCACTAGTATATAAAAATATTGAAATCGCTCCAAACATTGCTGTTTTTGGATTGATCAAATAGAGTAAAACTAATCCTGTTATTGTTAACAAACTTGCTACAAACAGAGCAACATTTGGTGACATTCTTCCTGCAGGAACTGGACGATTCTTAGTTCTATCCATTAATGCATCTAAATCTTTTTCTATCACTTGATTGAATGCGTTTGAAGCTCCAACCATGCAATATCCACCGATAATCAACATTATCAAAGTTGTCCAACTAAACGGATGACTTTCGTCAAATCCTAACAAATAGCCAGCAATTGAAGAAAACAAAACACTTATTGCTAAACCAGCCTTGGTGATTTCTTTAAAATCTCTAAAGATTGCTTTGAGCGAAAGTGTATTAGTTGTAGAATTCAATGGAATTGAAAAATTGATTTTTTAATGGTGCAAAAGTAGTTTATCAAAAAGGATTTGACAAAAAACAAACCATAAAATTATTTAAAATTCTAATAATCGAAATACCAATTAAAAATATCGCATCTCAAACCAAGAGAAAACCATGTAGTACTTTGATTTTTCAAAACATCGGTTTCTAGTGTTGGGCTAAAATTTCTGTAAATAATACTTCCAAAAGCTTTCAAATTTGTGGCTGGGTTAATCAAATAACCAGCTTGTAAATCGGCTATTACAATATTCGTTTTATTTCCTTGTCCAACAGTAACTCCATTGTCAAAAGGTCTATTATCATTATAACTTAGATAAATATTTCCACCGTAATTTTTAGTAGCATCAAAATCAAAACCTCTTACACCCATTGTTAATTTGGCATCAGCAAAATATCTTCCTTTGTGGTATCTTGCAATTGCAATTAATTCTTTAGCATTCCCACCCCATTGATGTCCAAGACTTTGGTTGCTATTTCCATAATTTGTTAACGCATTGCTATGTGAATAAACGTAAGGTCTAATATGATTGTACTCCACTTGCACCAACAGATTTTCTATATTAAACGCATTGAAATATTTTACTCCAATTTGGTAGGCAAATTTGTTTTTCCAACTTTTATTAGCATCTTTCACTTCATTAAATGAGAATTCATCAATTAGAAACTGTCCATAGAAATTAATTTGATTGTTCCATTTGTACTTAGTTGTTAAACCAAGTAAAGCATTTCCGCTTCTTGAAGATGATGCAAACTCAACTGCTCTATAAAAGATAATTGGATTTACGAAACTCATGTCAAATCCTCTATCGTTTTGTTTAGACCAAACTACCGATTCGAAAAAACCTAAATTGAATCTTTTAGTAACATTCCAACTTAAATAATGGTTTGCAACAAACTTTGTTGCATAAGTTCCATCAACTGTGGCATCATTTCTAACATCTTTCATCCACATATAATTGTTGGTATATTTAATTTTCCAGAATGTAGTGTTTATTTTAAAATAAGGAACAGGACTTACTCCATCTGTTAAAAATAAGGAACGATATCCATCACCTAAAAAATTTCTTCCATAACCCAATTGTAAATCAATAAACTTATTTGGTGCGAAAGTTAAATTTGCCTCGGCCATAGGAAAATCGAAAGCATCTGATTTAAATTCTTTTGCGATTCCTACACCTGGAATTATTGCCGGATTTCCTCCTGATGGTTTTATCGAAACTGCATAATTATTAAAATAATCAGCAAAACGACCTTGACTTTCGAAAATGGTTGTGGTAAAATTCAATTGACTTCCCAAACCACCTCGCACTTGAATTCCACGAGTATTTACATAAGTATAATCTGCAACACTTGGGTCGCTTTTACCCATTTGCAAATCGAAAATAGGATTCATAGTAAACCAATAATCATCTCCTTGAATGGCAACTGTATTTTCATTCCAAATCTTTTTTCCCCACCATGAAGTTTTGTTCTTCATTAGCTTTTGATTTTCTGCTTCTAAATTGTAATATTTTGAAACTTCAGCATAAGTATATGGTTTGGATGCCGTATGATTATTACTACCTACTTGATTCATCGCCGGATCAAATTGCGCATAAAAACTATGCGACAACGGAATACTTAAATGACTTTGAAACTGAGGATTATTGAATTTTTTATAGACAATACTATCAAATTCTGTTAATTCTTTATTTTTATCTTTTGGCGAGTAAATAGTCGTTGGCTTGCTAGCCTCAATCTCTTTCTCCTTTTCTGCTTGAATTTCAGCAGCACTTTGAAGTGGAATTGCTATTTTGATTGTATACTTTGCATAAGTTGCCTTTCCGTTATACGTTGGCGGACTCACTTTTGGCATAGCCGCAAAAACTCGTTTACTTTCTTTTACTAAATCTTCATCTATGGCATCAACGTATTGTACTTTGAAAGTTCCTTTATCGTCAACCTCAAACAACACAATGATACTTCCTTTGTAGTTGTTGTCTTTTAACTTAGTAGGTACTTGAAAATTATTGTAAACAAAATTTTGCACTTCAGTATTGAAACAATTTTCAAGTTCTTTAGCTTGTAATTTCTCGCAGTTTGGAAAAATTGGCATTTGTTCACTTCCTTTTTGAGCAGTAACCAATAATGCATTTAATAGTAAAAAAGCTATCGTTATTTTATTAAACATCCTATTTGAATATAATTTAGTAATCGCTGTTTGTTGTTTGTCCGTTGGCAATGGCCTTGGCAGAAGACGTTCCTATTCTCTTAACTCCAAGATTAATCATTTCTACTGCTTCATCGTATGTTCTAACGCCACCTGCAGCTTTTATAGAGAGAGGCGAACCATTTTCTAGCATCATTATTATGGTTGGTACAGTAGCGCCATTTGGCAAACCATTTTCTGTTTTGTAAAAACCTGTTGATGATTTTACATAAACCGAATGATAACATTCTTCTTTAAAATTAGACATCACAACTTTCTTAATCAAAGAAGAAATTTGGATAATTTGGTCATTACTTAATGCCGCAACTTCAATAATCCATTTTACTATTTTGTGATGTTCCAATCCAAGTTTAGTGCCCTCTAGAACTTCTTTTTTTACTACATCAATCTCACCTCTTTTGAACGCTTCATAGTTGCATACAAAATCTAAATCGTCTGCACCATCTTCAATAGCTTTTTTGGCTTCTGTAAGTTTATCTTCCAATGAATAAGTTCCTTCATGAAAACCAATTACAGTTCCTATTGTAACCATTGAATTAGCCTTACTAATCATTTTTCTAGCCATAGCTACCATATCAGGACGAATCATGATAAGTTTAAAGCCTTCATCTATAGCTTCTTGGATAAATCCTTGAACTACTTTGGTGTTTTCTTCAACAGAAAGTCCAGCTTGCTCGGGTGTTTTTAGATAAGTAGAATCTAAATAGTTCTTGATGTTCATTTTCTTGATTATTAGAAACGATAAAGGTACAAAAAATCTGTATCTAATTTATTTGTAGCGAAAATAGAAAATAATGAAGTAATGATGCTTAGTATTCTAAATAAACTTATTTAAAAGAGTTTATTTAAATTGTTGCAATAAAACAACAAAACCACTCAATGAGTGGTTTTGTTATTAAATATCTTAGTAATTATTAGCAATCCTACTATTGCTCCTGTTGTATTGGCTATAACATCAAGAATATCTGCGCTTCTTGTTGTGGTGAATAGTTTTTGGCAAATTTCCATTACTATTCCGTAGCCGATAGCAGCAAACAGAATCTTATAATTGTATTTACTTTGTTTGAAAAACAACGCCCACAAAACTACAAACATCATATAGAATGTAAAATGCGCGAGTTTGTCTTTATATGGAACTTTTATATCGCTACTAACATCTTCAAACGTTGCCAAACTCAAATATGTAACAACAAGTGTCCAAAGAATAGCTAGTAGCAAAAATATTTTTTTATTATGCACCTATCAAACTTGCGTAAGCTTCGCTATCTAATAATTCGTCCCATTGAGAAACATCAGACACTTTTACTTTCACCATCCATCCTGCTCCGTAAGGATCAGAATTTACAGTTTCTGGATTGCGTTCAAGGTCTTCGTTGAATTCGATAATTTCACCAGACATTGGTAAAAATAAATCAGAAACTGTTTTTACAGCTTCAACAGTACCAAAAACCTCATCTCTTTCAAGTGTTTGGTCTAGTGTCTCAACTTCAACATAAACGATATCACCAAGTTCGCTTTGAGCGAAATGTGTAATTCCGATAGTTGCTACATCACCATCCATAGAAATCCATTCGTGGTCTTTAGTGTATTTTAAATTAGTTGGTATGCTCATTTTGTTTGTAAGTTTAAATTCAGGTCAAATGTATTGTTTATTCTTAAATTTTTAAAATGATTTTTATCACTATTTCAATTAATTTCCAAAGTTATATCTTAAAGTGAATCCACCTCTAATATTTGTCAATGGGAATGATGTTGAAATTACTGCTTGAGAGAACGAATGATCGTAATAGAAAATTGCAGTTAGGTTTTTACTAAACGAATAATCGGCTGTTAATCTTGCAGACCAAATGTTTTGTCCTCCACCTAATTGATTGTTGTTGTAATCTAAATAACGTACAATAGTTTTATTATTTCTGTAAGAAAAATCTATTTTCAAATTGATATCACTTTTTATAACACCAGATGGATTATCGGCCAATTTAGTTGAAAAAATAACATCTTTAAAACGATAACCTGTTCCAATAACATATTCAATTCCCTTTACTTCTGTCAATAGATTATTATCAAAACTTAAAGATAAGGCTCTGTCTTTTTTCATTTCAGCAAGAAACTTGAACGAACTTTTAGTTTCTAAATCTAAACGAATTAAAGGATTAAATTGTTCTACTAAATTCACATTTCCAACAAGAGTTCTTTCATATAAATTTCCGTTTAGTGGATTTACACCTTCTTGGTAATCTAGATTAGATCGGAATGAATTTATTGTATAAGATGCTTTATAATTGTGTTGTAAAGAGAAACGTTTGAATTTATCTTTAAAGTATTTATAACGCATTAATCCATTATATTTTACATTCCAGTTAGGAATTGGGAAATTTCTCAAGATTCCTAAGGAAACATCTGAAGCTCCTGCACCTGTGTAGGCAGCTAAGAATGCTGGCAATAGAACCGATTGGCTATTTTTGCCAAAACCAGCAGGATACCCTTCAGCATCGACTGCATAAGGTGCGCCTCCGTAATAATTTGAGGCCAATCTGTTTGCTATTTTTAAACGATTTTCTCTAAAATCATCAAAAGCTTCTGAACCAAATTCGTCACTATTCTTAAATGCGGTTTTTATCAAAACGGTTGATATTGCAAAATTTCCTGTGCTATATGGCGATCTTGAATTGTAAGTTCCATCAGGAGAAACGTCGTACTGTTCTGAGAAATTATTAGCATACGTTCTGTTTCCACTCAAGTCGATTTTGAAATCTGGAAACAAATCAATATTAGCTGTATAATCTAGTGTTCTAGTTAGGATTTGAGTATAATTTAAATTGAATTCTGGAAAAGAAGTTAGCCAACCATTTTTAGCGGCTTCAAAACGAACATCATCTTGCGAACCAAAAGCAAATCCTAAAGAGGGTTTAGCTGTTCCAAAGAAACCAATACTTGGAAGGAATCCTGGCAAAGCAGTTCCTTGATTTTCTGTGTAGTTGATTTGAATGTTTTTCACACTTGTTAAAACACCAACTAAACCATCTACAAAAATGTTTCTATCTTTAGCTGGAGTAGCAGCTTGACTAGTTACTTTTTGACCAGGCTTTGGAGGACCAACTTGTGTTGTTTTGGTTTGTTTTTTGGTTTTATTCAATCCTAAATACTTATAAAAACTTTCCATATTGAATTGGGTATTCAATTTGTGAGAACCTGCATTTTGAATTGTGTTACCTAAACTGTACTCAATTCCGTTAGAAATAACAGATGAGAATGCCAATGAAGAACGTTGCCAACTAAAATTACCTGTATAAGTATAACTAGATTTCACAAAACTCAAGAATGGAATTTTGTTTAATGGCAATTCGTAGTTTACTGTTAACTGTTGGTTGTGTTGGTTGGGCGAGCCAATATTCCAATAATCTGTCCAAATTGTGTAGGAGTTATCTGGATTATTGTTTTCGTCCATGTAATTTCTAACTATATTATTGGAAGTAGCATTAAAATTAAGTTTCAATGATTTAGTTAAGTTATAATTAAATCCATATTGATAATTAAACAAGAAATTTCTTTGGTATAAAGCTTCCAAACCAAGTCCTTCAACATCAACTAATCTAAATTGTTGTCTATTGAATTGACGTATAATATTAGAACTGAAAGATATATTTGCTGGTAAATAATTGAAATTAAAATCGCTTAATAATTTCCAATAGCTACTTTTCTTGAACGTTTTCACTTTTTTGAAAGGTTCAATTGGTTTAGATTGGAATGCAAATGTATAATCAGCAGTAGTGTTTACTTGTTGATCTGTGAAATTTTCTAATTCAAAATTGTGTCTATCAACTTGATTGTACGAATAAGAAAGTGTCAAGTTTTCTGGGTCGTAGAAATGTGGTTTTTGTTTTTCACCACGTTCTTTCTTAACTCCAATAAAGTTGATACTTTTTCTCTTTGTATAATCAATTGCTCTATTTCTAATATTTCGTTTCTCTGCTTCATCAGCCGTTACATCAATTAATTGTTGCAATTCGATATCTTGATTGAAAGGATCGTATTTTGGTGTAATAAACTCTTCACCAACAGCATAATTGAATGGAAGATTTATTCCCCATTTTTTAGGTAAAAGTTTACCCAAACTCATGTTGGTAACAACGTTATATTGTAAGATATCTTCACGACTTCTTTCGTTTGGTCCTTGCTCTAAAGTTCCAAAACCTATGGTACTTAATCTACCAGTAGCAGAAACGTTCGCAAAATCAGCAAGATTACCATCTAAACTCGCAACTGCTGCCATACCACCTTTGTTGTCCATTTCGGCAAGACGAAGTTCATTAAACCATACTTCACCTTTAATACGTCTAGGATTTAAAGGATGTTGCGGTGTATTTAAATCATCTGTTTGGTTTTTTACCCCAACCATTAATGTTCTTACTAATCCGAAATTAGGATTTCCTCTAATACCAATTTTTAATTTGTTTACTTTTCCTGAAGCTGATGGGTTCATATCGGGATCATCTTCATTTCTATAAAAAATTTCACCTGGTGTGTAGACATAATTTAAGGCTAAAATTTTTAGCTTAGTTAATAATTCTGTAGAAATATCAATTCTATTGGATTCTGGCCAAACACCTTCTGGAGAATTATCTCCAAACTGCGTTCTCTTTAACGGAATTTCAACTTGATAAAAGTTTTCTGTAAAGTCATTACCAAAACGAATGAAAGCAACCATTTCATCATCTTCTAAAGAAGTAACATCATCGGCTGGTGCTTCAGCGTGAACAAACATTTTCAGTTTTTTAAACTGACGCATATCTACACTTACATTTTTGAACACTGCTCTAGAATCTCCTGGTTCTAAACCATCGCCATCTACTCTCAATGCTAACGATTGCTCGTTTTGTGGGATTAAAGTATTATTAAAAAATAACTCTTCTAATTGAACACCTGGAGGTGTTACATAATTAATAGGTAATCTATCTCCATTTTCTTGAATATTTATAGCTTGAGAATCAAAATCGGTACCATCATCTGATGTATCTGTATCTGTTGGATCTAAGGTGTTTTCAAATCTTCTCCATTCCCCACGAACTAAATCTAAAGCTCCAAAACGTAACGTAATTTGACTTTCAAAACCTGTCATAAAAAGTCTCATAAATCTTATAGAGCGAAAATCTGAAATGCTTCCAACTGTATTTTCAGGTTGAGAAACTGGCACTTTAAACTGAATCCATCTTGCTTGAGTAGTTTCTCCATTTGATAATGTTACTGTAGTTTCTCTTACATCGGTAACATATCTAGTATTACCTACTGCCATTCCGGGTCTTACATCAATACCATATTCATAATAGGCATTGATAGTATTCATAGTATTGTCTCTATTAATATCTTCAACATCTGGAACCGTTGTAGAACCACGATTAGTATCTGTAACATCAATTGGTGAATTTCCTTCTGTTCCATTATAATTTTTATAACGATCAAAAATATTTCCAGTAGTATTTAAGAAATAAGTAAAATTATCAACTGCTGGATCAGCAAAAGAAGAAAACGCTGGAAATTTAGCTGCCTCCTGAGCATCATTCAATCCATTAAATCCAACATCTTGAGCCGTTCTATTTCCAGGATCAGAATCGAAAGCATAGATTAATGATTGTGAAGCCGGAACATCTCCCCAAAGCGGTTGCGGATTAACCACTATTTGATTATTACCAACACCATTTTCATAGAATTTCCTTCCGTCTTTAAGAACATCTTCCGATATTTCACCAAGATTTATATAAACTTTACCAACATTTGTTGAAGGTGTTTCTATTGGTCTTCCTGGACCCGTAAAATAAGGATCTAGCATCCAAAATTGCACGTATTCAACGTTAGATTGTTCAAAATTGGTTGAATTTAAAGCACGAACTATTCCACCAAAATTATCTTCTGGATTTGGTATTGTGTTATCTGGTGCAGTCGCTGTATTGAAATTGTATGGACCACGCTCATTTGGAAAATACGTTAAATCTAAAGTATTTACAACTTGAGTTTGTCCTTGAGCGATTACTGTATTTGGAAATAACTCTTGACTGAAAATTCTTCTTGTTGAATTAAGTGATAAATCATCTTCAGAAATTCCTGATGGTCTTTGTGTATAAAAAACTGGATCAATAGAATACCACGCTAATTTTGCTCTTTTAAATCCATAATCTAATCCATTTGAAGTTCCACCAAAGTCAGGATAACTTGGTAATACTCCTGTTGTTGGTTTTTCTGGTGTAGAAGACAAGTACCACGAAAAAGGTGATTTCAAATCGATGGTTGTTTGTGAACCTTCAAAATCGTCAACATAAATAGTTGCTTCACCTTCAAAACGATCTGCTTTTGGAGAATTTGGTTGCAAGTAAGCTACTTCACCTCTAAAAGAAACCACAGAAGGAACATCCGTATCTATATTTGGAAGTTTATTTACCAATCTAGTCAAGAAAGGTACTTCTGTTGAATAAGCCGTATTTATTCCGTAAATAGAATTGTTTACCGATTCTTGTCCGTAATTAGATTTTTGAGTAAACGGTCTTTCTGTCATTTTTAAGAACGTTGCTCCTAAAATGAATTTTTCAGAAAATTTGTGCTCTACATTTACACCAAAGAAACGTCTTGTTTGTTGACCAAAAACAGAGTTGTTCTCTACAGAAACTTCAATTGGAGTATTCGAAGCCGATAATGCCGGATCAAGAATTTGAACTCTACCTGCTTGATAATTTACAGTATAATCTACACCTTCAACAAGAACTCTTCCTCCAGCGGTAACTACTACAGAACCTTTTGGCACATTGAAAGCACCAATTGGAATTCCATCTCCACCAGAAGATTTGAATTTACCTCTAAGTTGGAATTTATTTTTTTCACTGTCTTGTAAAGCTGCTGCCTGTGTACTTTTATATAAGGTTCTAAAAACGTATTTCGCTTGATTGGCGTTGTAAACTAAAGTTGGGTTACCATTGTAATCTTCACCCGCTCCACTTCTTAACTTTTCAAATAAGTACTTACCGAAAGGTTCTACAGAAGTAAAAATCAATCTACCATTTTGTTGATCAACAGTTAATCCTGGAATAAAATCGAAGAATCCGTCACCTCCGTTTTGTGGGTCATTGTTATAGTTCAATTGGTCAATCCCAAAAACTTTTAACAAAGGTGTTTGTTCAACTCCAGCAGGAAGTGGCGTAGTAGAATTAGCCTGTGTAATATAATTTAATGGCGATGGATCAGTATATAAGATATTGAATTTAAAATCTTCTTTTTGTAATTGATAACCACCTGGAATTTGATAGATGTTTTTCATCATCAATCCCCAAATTGGTTTTTCAACAGTGGTTAAACTACTTTTAAGCATTTTCAATATTAATGCTTGTGATGATGGTACTCCACTAGGGTCTACTTGAGTTGCTTCTACTCCATCATTACCAAACTCACCTACTTGATATACTTGGTCTCCTATAGTATATTGATAAGCTACAGCAAGAACTTCGTCATTAGCCAAACGCTGTTGTAAAGAAATGTATCCCAATTGTGGATGAAATGTATATTCGTTTTGACTAAGCTTTCTAGCATTCTCTAGTTTTGCATAATCTATTCCTTCACTTACAGCAACCGAGTTGTTAAAACCAGAATTAGAAGTTACAATTTCTCTAATGTTCGTATTTAAGAAACCTCCACCTAAAGCAATTAAAGCGGGATCATATTTATTGTTTGAGTTTTTAGAGGGAGTATCAGTTGGAGCTAAGAAAAAAGTGTTTCCAGGATTATCTAATGGATTAATAGCAACTATTTCTGTTGGTGGAATTGGATTTAAAGTTCCAGACTCATTCAAAGATGTTTCACCTAAATCCTGTAAAGCAATAATATTTCTTAGATTATTGTTGTTAGTTGTAACTCTATTTTGTCTGTTGGTAATCCAAACTTCAATACGCGTAATTTGAACTCGACTATCAATTTGAGGATAATTTCTTAAAGAATAATCATATTTATTTTTGAAGTATTGCGATAGGAAAAAGTGTCTATCGGCATCATATTCTTGAGCAAAAAGTTCAAAATTTTGAATGGTTCCACCACCTTGAGACGTAACCGTTTTTGTTTGTGATTTTTGTTCAGAGAATACTCCGGTAACTGTAGTCTTTCCGAATTGTAATTGTGCTTTTACCCCAAATAAGCTTTGTGCTCCTCTTATCAATGAACTGTTTAGAGGCATGTTTACGTTACCTACTTCAATTTTTTGAATAATATCGTCTTCTGTTGGAGCGTATTCTAATTTGATAAGATTTTGAAATGCAAAAGTAGATTGGGTATCATAATTGGCATTTACATTTAATCTTGTGCCCACTTTTCCCATCAAACTCATACTAATTCTTTGGTCAAAATCGAAAGTTGTTGTAGCTCTATTTCTTGGAGAAAAGGATGGATTATCTTGTTTTGTGTGTCTAAAACCTAAATCTACTTCGACAGAACCTGTTGGTTTTACATCTATAGTATTTCCTCCAAAAATGGTTTCAAAGAAACTTGAATTCACATAATATCTTGGTAATAAATTCTTTTTATCTTCTTCGGTACCTTTACCATCAACTGCTTTTGATTTGTTCTTGAAGTACTCATGCATTGACTCTTTTAACACCAATTTTTCATATTCTTTTGGAGTAAGAATGATGGGATAATTGATATTAAAACCTTCAAAAGTTTTTGTAAGAACATACATATTAGTTATTGGGTCATAAGTATATGCCTCAACCACACTTTTAGGATTTGCCAGATTAATAGCTCCTGTATTATATCCTTTTATTGAATCGTTAACTTCATCGTCTTGAGCAAAAGAAAGTTGCCCAGTTAACAGCAAACTTAGAAAGCACGCTGTTTTAAAAATAAATGAAGTATATTTTTGGTAATATGTTTTCAACAATTATAAATTTTTTAATGCTTGTTTAATAATAACTTCAACGGTAGCATCGGGATTTTGACTTATCACTTTATCTACTATTTTTTCGGAAGCTTTTCTAACAAAACCTAAAACCTCCAAAGCAGATAACGCTTCATCTCGATTTGTATTGCTTTGTGACATAGAAACTTCGTCTAAATCGTAAATTTTTAACACTTTATCCTTCAAATCAAGGATTGCACGTTGTGCTGTTTTACCTCCAATCCCTTTAATGGACTGAATAGTCGCAACATCTCCGCTGGCTAATGCTTGAATAATTTGTTTTGGTTCTAATGAGGAAAGCATTGTTCTTGCAATTCCTGCTCCAATACCAGAAACTGAAAGTAACATTTTAAATATTTCACGCTCCGATTTTTCTACAAATCCATACAATGAATGGGAATCTTCCTTTACCATCAAATGCGTAAATAATTTTACAAAATCGGCATTTGGTAATAATGAATAAGTATGCAGTGAAATATTAATATGATAACCTACACCATTGCAGTCGATTACAACTTCTGTTGGTGTTTTTTCAACTAATTTACCTTGAATATGTGCTATCATAGTTTTTATTATGCTTTCCAAATATAACAAAAAAGTTTAATTGGCATAACTAATGCCGATTTTCTGCTATTTTTTTACGTCAAAATTCTTAATTCGTTTATTTTTCTCTTGTGCATCAACAACTGCAACTGCTGCCATATTAACCATTTCCTCAACACTTGCTCCCAATTGGAATATATGAACTGGCTTATCCATTCCCATTACAATTGGTCCAATAGAATCAACTTTGTATAATTCTTTAAGAAGTTTATACGTAATATTTGCTGCTTCCAAATTAGGAAAAATCAAAGTATTTACTTTTTTTCCGGCTAATTTAGAAAATGGGAATTTCTTTTGAAGCATTTCAGGATTTAATGCAAAATCAGTTTGAATTTCACCATCTACAATTAAATCTGGGTAATAGTGATGTAAATAAGCTACTGCTTCTCTAACTTTATTAGCACTTTCATAGTTTGACGAACCAAAATTTGAGAACGAAACCATAGCAATTACAGGTTCAATACCAAACATTCTAACGGTTTTTGCAGTCATTAAAGCAATTTTAGCTAAATCATCAGCAGATGGATTTGGGTTAATTGCAGTATCTGACAAGAACATAGGTCCACGATTAGTCATCATCATATTGGTAGAAGCAATTAGGGATATTCCAGGTGCTTTTCCAATTAATTGCATTAATGGTTTTACAACGGAAGGATAACTTCTTGAATATCCTGAGACCATAGCATCGGCATCACCTTGGTTTACCATCATTGCAGCAAAATAATTGCGTTCACGCATCCACTTTTGAGCATCGAGCTGTGATATTCCTTTTCTTCTTCTTTCTTTCCAAAAGATTTCGGCGTATTCTAATCTTCTTTTATCCTCTTCTTTTGTTTTAGGATCTAAAATTGGCACATCGGCATCAAAACCAATTTCCTCTTTCAGTTCTAAAATATCTTCTTTTCTTCCCAATAAAATTGGATGTCCGATACCTTCTTCATAAACAATTTGGGCTGCTTTTAAAACATCCAGTTGGTCAGCTTCTGCAAAAACAATTCTCTTTGGATCTGTTTTAGCTCTGTTGGTAAGCAATCTAACCATTTTATTATCAGAACCCATTCGTTCTAACAATTCACTTTCGTATTTTTCCCAATCGGTAATTGGATTTAAAGCTACACCACTATCCATTGCGGCTTTTGCTACAGCTGGAGCCACCATAGTAATCAACCTTGGGTCAAATGGTTTTGGAATTATATAATCTCTACCAAAATTTAATCTAGTTTCACCATAAGCAATATTCACTTGCTCAGGAACCATTTCTTTTGCTAATGCTGCTAAAGCTCTAACTGCTGCCATTTTCATAGCTTCGTTAATCTTAGTTGCTCTAACGTCTAGCGCGCCTCTAAAAATATAAGGAAAACCTAAAACATTATTAACCTGATTAGGATGGTCTGAACGACCAGTTGCCATAATTATATCTTTTCTAGTATCTATTGCAAGGTTGTAATCAATTTCGGGAGTTGGATTTGCCATCGCAAAAACAATAGGATCTTTTGCCATTCCCAATAGCATTTCTGGAGTTAGAATATTTCCTGCTGAAAGTCCTAGAAAAACATCGGCATTTTGAAGCGCTTCTTTTAAATCAATTCCTTTTTCTCCTCTGCAATATCTTCTTTGTAGGTCGGACAAATCATCACGGTCATCAGATAAAACTCCGTGACTGTCAAACATTATGATATTTTCTAATTTTACTCCAAGAAGGACATACAAATTAGCACAAGCTAATGCAGCTGAACCAGCTCCAGAAACAACTAATTTAACCTTTTCGATATCTTTTTCTGCTAATTCTAATGCGTTTAATAATGCTGCAGAAGATATAATTGCGGTTCCGTGTTGATCATCATGCATAACAGGAATATTTAATTCCTCAACCAAACGTCTTTCTATTTCGAAAGATTCTGGTGCTTTGATATCTTCTAGATTAATTCCGCCAAAAGTTGGAGCAATATTTTTTACAGTAGCAATAAATTCTTCTATATTTTTAGTATCCACTTCAATATCAAACACGTCAATATCTGCGAAGATTTTAAACAATAATGCTTTTCCTTCCATTACAGGTTTAGACGCTTCTGGCCCGATGTCTCCCAATCCTAAAACAGCAGTTCCGTTGGAAATAACAGCGACTAAATTCCCTTTCGAAGTATATTTATAAACGTTATTAACGTCTTTAGCAATCTCTAAACATGGTTCTGCAACACCAGGAGAATAAGCTAAAGATAAATCTCTTTGTGTCGCATATTTTTTTGTTGGAACAACCTTAATTTTACCTGGAGTAGGTTTGGCGTGATATAAAAGTGCTTCTCTACGTTTATTGTCTTTGTGCATTTTCTTTTCTTTTTATTCTGACCTACAAAGGTAAAAGTCTGAATGGAAAATGGAAACAATTATAGCTTTTCTTTTAAATAAATTTCAAATTATTATAAATAGAAAAAGCTGTGATTTAAAACCACAGCTTTACATTAAACAAAACTCAAACTAACTTTATTATTCTATTATGCTTTTTATATTAATATTGTCTGGCAATCGTCCAACATTTTGGAGCTTTATGGTTGCTAATTTTTGTGCAATTGTTATACTCTCATTAAGGTTTTTACCTTCAATTTGAGCATATAAAAAACCGGTCCAAAAAGCATCTCCAGCACCTGTTGTATCCTTTATTTCATCTATATGAATAGCTTCTTGAAAAAACAAACCTTGATTTAAATCAGAGACAACTACTCCATTTTTCCCTTTAGTTAAACAGATGGTTGTAGCTCCTAGATTATGAAAATATTCGAATATATAGTCCTCAGTTTTTACTTCTGAAAATAATCGGTAACAATCATCCTCACTTAATTTTACCAATGGATCATTTGCTAGATATTCCTTTAAAACCTGTTTTGCCTCTTCTCTATTTGGCCAAATTCTCTCAGAAAAATTAATATCAATACTTAATTTTAATCCTAACTCTTTAGCTTTTTTTGCTCTATTTAAAATTGTTTGTCTAGCAGGATTTTTACTTAAAGCAAAGCAAGTTGTGTGAAAAATTTTAGCATCTGCAATGATCTCATCTGGCAGTTGAGTTTCAAAAATTTCGCAATCAGCTTGTCTGTAGGGAATAAAATCTGGTGTTTCGGTTGATTTTGAAACAAAAATTACAGATGTTGGAGCCGATTCTGACTTTCTAATTTGCGATGTGTTTACATTATTAGATTTTAACTTTCTAACAACATAATCTCCTAAACCATCTTGTCCGCATGATGCAACTAATACTGCATTCAATCCTAAACGAGAGGCATTAACTGCAACGTTTGTAGGAGAACCTCCTAAAAAACGATGATAATCTTTGGTTCTATTGATTGAAGTGTTCACCTCATGACCAATAAAATCGATTAAAACTTCGCCTATACTTATGATATCTATAGATTTCAATTAAAAAAATATTTTAAAATTATTATATAATGATTGATGAACTAGAATACTAGCTGCTGCGCTCCAAGCACAAAAGGCGACACCATTTGGCTCTTGAGTTGTGGTATTGAAATTTTCATAAAACGAAAACTCGCTTTTTGCATTTGCATGGTTTATTCTTTCTAAAATAATTTCTGCCTCAGCATTTTTATCTTTTGAATGTAATGCTAATCCAAAAAAGCCATTGACCATTGGCCAACTTCCGCCGTTGTGAAATTCATATGGATAATTTCTAAATTCATATTTGCAATTGTTCTTTAATAAATTCCAATGTTCATCATTTGGAAAAACTGGAGGCCAAAAAGCTGGAATCAAACCTAAATTAGTTTCTGACGCTAACGAATTTGAAAAATCAATAATCTTTTTTTGAAATTCTGCTGAACCAATATTTAGCAATAAAATTAATGAATTTGCAAAAGCATCAAATTGTGTTTTATATCCAGAAGGAGAAAAAGAACACGGCATGAAATCTTGAAAATTCATCTCATCATAAGCTCTTTGATGGTATTTTTCTCCTGTTGATTTTGGTATAAAGTTTATTTCTACTTGCTCAATAATTTTGTCTATTTTATTTGAAATTATCTCTTCTTTTTGAAAATAATTGTAACTTTTTAAAGCCCAAATTCGGAGTAATTGATCGTACAGTACATATCCATCGGTAATGTATTCATCAGCCCAATTACCTGATAAAGGCACATATATAAGATGCTTATTGTTAAATTCCCATGCTTCTAATAATGACAAACATTTTTCGATATGAGATTTATATTTTATAACAAACTCGGCATTATCTGTTTGCTTAGCATATTGACATACTCCAATTACAAACCAAGTAACGGCATCTACTCTTCCAGCTAATCCACCATAACTTACTTCTTTAAAACTACCATCAATTAATACATTTGAGGGAATCGTTCCGTTACTATGTTGATTGTTTGCTAATGTTTCTAATGTTTTTTTAAATGTTTCAATTAGCATTTCATCACCAGATGCCAAAGCTGCTAAACCACAAATAACACCATCACGAGCCCAAACTCTCTGATAATTAGTTGTTTTTTCAGCACTTGCTAAGAAACCACTTGGAGTAGCGACTTTATGCAATAACTCAATGGCTTTATTGTATGCTATATTTTTCAAATTAAGTATTTTGATTACTGTTTTTTACTTTAATAAAAAGAGTACAAATGGCACTAATTACTAATAAAATTCCTGCAAAAGTTATAGCTTGTCTTGGATCATTATTTAAAAAATTCTTTAAAACATAACCAAAAGTCAACGTTTGAATAAACATTGGAATTACAATCATCATATTTATAATTCCCATATAAACACCATATCGCTCCTTTGGAATATTGGCAACAACCATCAAATAAGGAATTCCCATCATACTTGCCCAACCAATTCCGAAACCAGTTATTGCTGGAAATAATAAATATTTATTTTCAATATGTGGAAACAATAAAAATCCGATAGCCGCAAGAATCAAACAGGTGAAATGGACATATTTTGCAGAATATTTTTTCGCAAAACCAACTAACAAAAATGCTACTAAAAAAGTAACAATATTGTACCAACCATTTACTAATCCTGTCCAACTTACAGCTTCGCCATATAATTTCATATCCTTTTCTGGAGAAGTATTCCAAACTGATAGCGCAATACTTTTAGATGAGTTTTGCCAATAACAGAACAAGGCATACCATTGAAATAAATAAACTAAAGCTAATTGCCACATCACTTTTGGCATATCCTTTACGGCTGAAAAAATGTCAATAAATGGTGTTAAAAGATTGATTTTTTCAGCTTTGATTTTTTGTAATTCTTCCTCAGTTGGAGGGATTTCTTTAGTTGTATGTGAACTCCACCAAACGGATGCAATAGAACAAACTGCTCCTAAAAAGAATGAAGCAAATACCCAAGTAGGCAATTTTCCAGTTGTGCCAATAAAAATTAATGGAAAAATAAATAAAGACACATTAGCTAATGTTTGTCCAAAACCAGTAAAAAAACTTTGCGCTTGAAAACCCATTGGTTGTTGTGATTCGTCGAGTTTATCAGCAATAAAAGCTCGATATGGTTCCATTGCAGTGTTGTTTCCTGCATCTAAAATCCATAATAAACCTGCGGCCATCCATAAAGAACTACTAAATGGGAATAAAAATAAAGCAATACTACAAACCAATGCACCAATAAAAAAGTATGGTTTTCTTCTTCCACCAAATTTTGGCAACCAGGTTTTATCACTCAAAGCGCCAATAATAGGTTGAATCAGTAAACCTGTAAGTGGTCCTGCAAGATTAAGTAAAGGCAATTCATCTGGACTTGCACCAAGAAAATCGTATATAGGATTTACGGCACTTTGTTGCAAACCAAAACTGTATTGGATTCCGAAAAATCCAACATTCATGTTTATAATTTGCCAAAAGCTTAATGAAGGTTTGTTAGACATCTTTTAATTTAGTTTTTTTAAAAACTCTTCGAAAACACCATTATTTGTAAAAATTACACCTTGCTTATCAATTACTGGTATTCCTAAATTGGAAGTACTAATTCCAGCATTTTTTAATTTGGCGAGCATTTCTTTTAGTGCAACAGCATTTTTGTCAATATCAAAAAAAACGAATTCAATATTGTTTTTTTTTAGGTAAGCTTTTGTATCAATACAATGATGACAATCATCACTTCCGTATACGATAATCGCTTTTTTTGATGTTTCTTGTGCGTGCAATTGTGAGGGAATAAAAGCCGTAAAAAAGAAAAGTAAAAGTAGTATTTTTTTCATTTTTAATGTTTTTAAATAGTTTAGTGTTTTAAAAATAATTCCCATATCAGCTTCTGACTGATATAGGAATTATCAAAATTAAACATGAACTTTTTTATTAGAATCTATATGCAATAGTTAATGAAGTTGTTCTTCCATTAATTGATCTAGCTCTAACAATGTTATCTGTATTTTCATTAATACTTCCTTCTTCTACTTCAGTAATACCGATTGTATCAAATACGTTATTTACATTTAAAGAAGCTGAAAGTCCTTTAGTTAATTCAATATTGATAAAAGGATTAACATAAGCATAACCTGGCATAACTAGTTTGTTATCATCTTGAGCATATGATTTTGTAGTTCCTATTACAGAGAATCCAAAATTATGTTGCTTGCTTGAACCAAATTTGAAAACAGGAACAATGTTATAAATAAAATCTGCTTGACGACGAGGTTTGTTTCCGTTTAAAGCTGGTGTTACAACATCATCTGCAATTTCAGCTTTTGTATAAGTTACACTTCCATTTACTGAGAAATTTTTAACTTTATAGTTTCCTTCTAATTCTAAACCATAAGAATTATATTTTCTTTGAATTTGTCTAATTCCTCCACCAGAACCACCAAAGTCCCAGTTTTGTTCAGATACATTAGCATAGAAAGCTGTAGCATAAATTGATGAATTTTGACCTTTTCTTTTGAAACCTAATTCTGCTTGATTAACCATATCAGCACTTAAACCAGGAACTGCAGATCCATCATTTAATACATTTGGACCGAATAATAAACGATCAGCATTAGCTCTACCACCACGACTGTATCTTCCAAAAACAGATTGATTATCGGTTAATAAATAGTTTCCACCAAATGAGTAAGATACATAATCATAATCATAGTTAATTGGTTTTCTATTAGCATTATCAACTACAGAAACACTTGCTTCTGGACCTTCAATTGTTCCGTTATTGTTAACGTCTAAATTTAGAGCTTGAGTTGCACCTGCATAAGATCCTCTTGCTTTTCCTGAATCAAAACGTAAACTCACATCTACGTTAAACTTTTCATTAACTTTTAACTGACCTGCAACGTAAGGTGCTGTAACATCATAATTTGCATCATAATTTCTTGTACAACAGTTACCCCAAGCTGGCACACCATATGCATACAATCCGTTTACAGAATTAGGTCCTGCATTCAATAATGCTGCATTTTCTCCTTTAACTTCAAGTAAATAAGAATTCCACAACCATGACATATTGATATTTTGGAATGCTTTGTAATATCCTAAAGTCAAATCAAAGTTTCCGAATTTTTTTGTCAATTTCATATCATTTGTAAAGTTGTTGAAATTGTTTATTTCAGTATCAAACGTATGAATTCTCATTACTAATCCATTACTAGCAAAGTTTTGACCAGCTAATGGTCCGTTAGCGTATGTTAAATTTGGAACTCCGAATCCTGTTGCAAATGAAGCAGCAGTAGCAACTTCTGCAGGAAATGGAGAAACAAATCTACCATTGTGATAGTTTTGTCTGAAACGTTCTTCAACTTTCCAATCATTACCTAAATCAAATTTCATTTCTCCACCGAAAGAAGTTGCCACAGGACGCATTCCGTCTGCTAAATTACTTCTTCTTCTTTCTCCATCAGCACCAACAGTTAGGTTATCTAAAAAGTAAGGGCTATGAGGAGTATCATGTAAAATATCAAAGTTTGATAATGAACTCCAATTTGGATTTGCATTAGTACCTGAAACTTTTACTGGCATTGGTAAGTAACCAATTGATCTATCATTTAAATATTTGAAATAAAGACGTACATATCCTTTTTCAAATTCTTTAGTCATATTAGCTTTGAATTGACCTCCTAAATTTGCAGTATAACCAGCATTTCTAGGTCCTTCTCCTTGACGGAAAAATCCACCTACGTGAAAACGCAATGTTTCTGAAATTGGTGAACCATATTCAAAATCTGTTCTGTTGTTTCCGTAATCTACACCTATTGATTGCATTAAAGAACCACCTTCTTTTTTACCATCTTTACTGATAAAGTTGATAATTCCAGCAGGTGAATTACTTGCTAATGTAGAAGCAGAACCTCCACGGATAGCTTCAACTCTACTGATAGTTTGGTCATTTCTTACAAAAATATCAGCATTACCAAAAGCAACATCTCCAAATTGCATTACTGGCATTCCATCTTCATGTAATTGTAAAAATTTTGCTCCACCAGATGCGATTGGAATACCACGAACAGTTATGTTAGCATTACCTTCACCACCTGTTGATTCTGATTTTATACCAGGAAGCATTCTAAATAATTCTGCTGTTGCTCTTGGAGCTCCTTGCTCAATTTGTGCCACTGACACAGAACTGACAGAAACACTTGATTGCAGCTTAGAACGCGGATTGATTACACCTGTTACAACAACTTCTTCAAGAGAAGTAGCTTCTTGCTCAAGTTGAACATTAGCAGTAGTAGCTCCGCTAATTACAACTTCTTTTTTAGAAGTTTTCATACCAATGTAAGAAACGGTAACAGTTGTAGCTCCATCAGAAAGTCCTGAAATAGCATAATTACCATCAGCATCAGTAGTTGTAGCTTTTTTCGCAACAGACACATTAGCGCCAGAAACAACATTTCCTTTGTCATCTGTTACTTTTCCGCTCAAGCTACTTTGTGAGAAAGCACTATTAAACAACAATAATGCTGTTAAGAATAGTAAGTTCTTCAAAAATAAAGTACTTTTTTTCATTTTTAATAATTGTTTGATTAGTAAATTTAGTTAATAATAATTCCGAAATTATATTTTTTGTTATTAATATATTAGAGAATTATTATCGAAAACGTTTTCGAAAACTCCGAAAACGTTTTCGATTTTTATATTAGATTTTTTTTATCATATTTGTTAAATGAAAGAGACAACTTTAAAACAAATAGCTGAAACTTTAGGAATTTCTATAACTACTGTTTCAAAAGCTTTAAAAAACTATCCTGATGTAAGTGCAAAAACCAAAAAAAAGGTTTTAGAACTTGCGCAAACGTTACAATATACCCCAAATAGTTTTGCAGTAAATCTTAGAACTAGAGAATCTAGAACCATTGGCTTAATTATTCCAGAAGTAGTTCATCACTTTTTTTCAAATGTTATTAATGGCATTATTGCTGAAGCCGAGAAGAATGGTTATTTAGTTATTATCCTCCAATCTAATGAATCTTTAGAATTAGAAAAGAAGCAAGTTGATTTATTAATTAACAAAAGAGTTGATGGAATAATAATGTCACTTTCTAATGAATCTAATGATGATGAACATATAAAAGATATTATAAGACGTGAAATTCCGTTTGTAATGTTTGATAAAATTTCCAAGCTTATCAATTGTTCTAAAGTAATTATAAATGACCAAAAAGCTGCATTTGAAGCTGTAGAACACTTAATAAGTAAAGGTTGTAAAAAAATTGCTCATATTCGCGGACCAGTAAACCCACAAAATTCAATTGACCGATTTCTTGGATATAAAAAAGCTATTGAGAAAAATAACTTAAATTTTGATTCAAAATTAGTTTATACATGTAAAAATGTAACTTTTGACGAGGGAAAAGAATTTGCAGCTCAAATTATTAAAGATCATCCTGATGTTGATGGTATTTTTGTGATAACAGATTTGGTAGCTGTTGGAGTAATAGCTTATTTCAATGAAAATAATATAAATGTCCCTAATCAGATAAAAGTAATTGGATTTAGTAACTGGTTTATGTCTCAAGTTATCACACCTAAACTAAGCACTATTGATCAACCAAGTTATGAGATGGGTGTAAATTCTTTTAATTTATTATTGGAAGAAATTAATCAGAGAAAAGAATTACTAGAATTTAAACCTAAGACTATAGAATTACAAACATCAATTATAGAAAGAGAATCTACTTTAGGAAATTGATGTTTCTCTTAAAACCTTCAAATTTTGTTCTTTTAACTGCAGAGTTTTTAAAAACTTTATTGAAAGTGTCATTTGTAATTTCATCCCAATCTCTTTTAGAAAAAGATAAAAGTTCAGGATTTGGATTAAATAATGGTTCATTATGAGGTTTTGAAAAACGATTCCATGGGCAAACGTCTTGACAAACATCGCAACCAAATGCCCAATCGTCAAACTTACCTTTCATTTCAATTGGTAAATTGTCTTTTAATTCAATTGTGAAATAAGAAATACATTTACTTCCGTCAACTACATAAGGAGCAACAATGGCATCGGTTGGACAAGCATCTAGACATGCAGTACATGTTCCGCAGTGGTCTGTTGTTGCATAATCATATTCTAATTCTAAATCTATAATTAGTTCGGCAATAAAATAAAATGAACCTACTTTTTGAGTAATTAGGTTACTGTTTTTTCCTATCCAACCTAAACCGCTTTTTGCAGCCCAAGCTTTATCTAAAACAGGAGCAGAATCAACAAAAGCTCTACCAGAAACATCTCCAATTTTAGATTGAATTGTATTTAATAGTTCCTTTAGCTTTTCTTTGATTACAAAGTGATAATCTTGTCCGTAAGCATATTTAGAAATTTTATAACTATAACTATTTTGCTCTTCTGAAGGAAAATAATTTAATAGTAACGAAATAACGCTTTTGCAATCATCAACTAGAAGTTTTGGATTTAGTCTTTTGTCAAAATGATTTTCCATATATGCCATTTGACCGTGATGATTTTTATTCAACCAACTTTCTAATCTTGGAGCTTCTTCTTCTAAGAATTCTGCTTTAGAAATACCACAAGAAAGAAAGCCGAGTCTTTTGGATTCGGCTTTAATTAATTTTGAATATTTTTCTTTATTATTTATCAAATTAAAATAATCCTCCTTGAATATTTGTTTTGATTTTACCTAAATGTTTATAGGCTTTTTCGGTAACTTCTCTTCCTCTTGGAGTTCTAATAATGAAACCTTCTTGAATTAAGAAAGGTTCATAAACTTCTTCTATGGTTTCACCACTTTCTGAGACAGCTGTTGCAAGTGTAGAAAGACCAACTGGACCTCCTTTAAATTTATCAATAATTGTAGTAAGGATTTTATTGTCCATTTCATCCAAGCCATGTGCATCTACATGTAGTGCTTGCAGAGAATATCGAGCAATTTCTATATCAATCTTACCATTGCCTTTAATTTGAGCAAAGTCACGAACACGTCTTAAAAGTGCATTTGCAATCCTTGGCGTACCTCGACTTCTTCCTGCAATTTCTATTGCGGCTTCCATTGTTATAGGCATTTTTAAAATGGCAGAACTTCGTTGGACTATAGTAGTTAATAGTTCTGTATTATAATATTGTAATCTACTTTGAATTCCAAAACGAGCACGCATTGGCGCAGTTAACAAACCTGATCTAGTAGTTGCTCCAACTAATGTAAATGGATTTAAATTAATCTGAACAGTTCTAGCATTTGGTCCAGACTCAATCATAATATCAATCTTGAAATCTTCCATAGCAGAATACAAGTATTCTTCAACTACAGGACTTAGACGATGTATTTCATCAATAAACAAAACGTCTCTATCTTCAAGATTTGTTAATAATCCGGCTAAATCACCGGGTTTATCTAAAACTGGACCTGAAGTAATTTTAATTCCAACACCTAGTTCATTAGCTAAAATATTAGCTAAAGTCGTTTTACCTAATCCAGGTGGACCATGAAACAAAGTATGGTCTAAAGCTTCATTCCTTTGATTTGCTGCTTCAACAAAGACTTTTAAATTATCTAAAACTTGTTCTTGTCCAGTAAAGTCATCAAAAGATAGAGGCCTTAATTTCTTTTCAAGGTCTAGCTCTTCCGGATTATAATTGAAGTTAGTTGGGTCTAAATTTTCATTCATACTACAAATATATAACAAAGTTATATCTAAATAAAAAAGCCTCTCATAAGAAAGGCTTTTTTAAATTTTTATTTTAAATATCTTAGTGATGTAAAACTTCTTCACCTGGTTTCATAGGAACATTTTGTGGTACAAAATCTTCATCGTGACCTGGTTTGCTGTAATCGTATGGCCATCTATGAACTTCTGGAATTTCTCCAGGCCAGTTACCATGAATATGCTCAATTGGAGCTGTCCATTCTAAAGTATTTGATCTCCAAGGATTTTGAACTGTTCTTTTTCCGTAGAAAATACTAGAAAAGAAATTATAAATAAATACTAATTGGAATGCACCACCTACTAAAGCAAATACAGTAATGATAACATTTACGTCTTGTAAATCATCAAACAATGGGAAGTTGGTATTTGTATAATAACGTCTTGGAAGACCTGCCATACCAATAAAGTGCATTGGGAAGAAAACTCCATAGGCACATATTGCAGTTACCCAAAAGTGAACATATCCTAAATTCTTATTTAACATTCTTCCGAACATTTTTGGATACCAATGATAGATACCAGCAAACATTCCGTAAAGAGCAGAAATACCCATTACTAAGTGAAAGTGAGCAACAACAAAATATGTATCATGAACATTAATATCTAGAGTACTATCACCTAAAATAATTCCTGTTAATCCACCAGTAATGAATGTAGAAACTAAACCAATAGAAAACAACATAGCTGGATTAAGTTGCAAATTACCTTTCCATAAAGTAGTAATATAGTTGAATGCTTTCACTGCAGATGGAATAGCAATCAATAATGTTGTAAAAGTAAATACAGACCCTAAGAAAGGATTCATACCAGATATAAACATGTGATGTCCCCAAACAATTGTTGATAAAAATGCAATTGCAAGAATAGACATAATCATTGCTCTGTAACCAAAGATAGGTTTACGAGCATTTGTTGCGATAACTTCAGAGGTAATCCCTAAAGCCGGTAACAAGATGATATATACCTCTGGGTGACCTAGGAACCAGAATAAGTGTTCAAATAATACAGGTGAACCACCTTGATAATTTAATACTTCACCTGCTAAATAGATATCCGACAAGAAGAAAGAAGTACCAAAACTTCTATCCATAATCAATAACAAAGCAGCTGACAATAACACTGGGAAAGAAATAACACCAATAACGGCAGTAATGAAGAAAGCCCAAATAGTAAGTGGCATTCTAGTCATTGTCATTCCTTTAGTTCTCAAATTGATAACAGTTACAATATAATTCAAAGAACCCATCAATGATGCCGCAATAAATACAGCCATTGAAACCAACCATAATGTCATACCTAGACCAGAACCAGCAATTGCTTGTGGCAAAGCACTTAATGGAGGATAAATTGTCCAACCGGCAGAAGCAGGTCCAGATTCTACAAATAATGATACTACCATTATAACACTTGATAGAAAGAATAACCAATAAGAAACCATATTAAGGAATCCTGAAGCCATATCTCTAGCACCAAGTTGCAAAGGAATTAATAGATTACTAAAAGTACCACTAAGAGCAGCGGTCAATACAAAGAAAACCATTATAGTTCCGTGTATCGTAATTAATGATAAATATGCTTCATTAGTCATAACTCCTTCTGGAGCCATTCTTTCACCTAAGAAAAAACTAAAAACTTTGAAAGATTGTTCTGGCCAAGCCAATTGCAATCTAAAAAGCAATGACATTCCAACACCAATGATACCCATAAATATACCAGTCAAAAGATATTGCTTAGCAATCATCTTATGGTCTATACTAAAGATATATTTAGTAATAAAAGTATCTTTATGGTGGTGTTCATGATGATCATCGTGGTGATCGTGTGCGTGATTATCGTGTGCGTGACTCATATTATAAAATATATTATATTTTTATTATTTAGTTGGGGCTTCTGCTACTAGAGTAGTATCTTTTTTTACAGAAGTAGTATCAATTTTAGCTGGATTAGATTCAGCAAGTTTAGCAGCGGCTTCTTCAGCAACAGCTGTTTTAACAGACTGCACTAATTTAGTTTTCTCTTTCAACCATTTTTTATAATCTGCTTCACTTTCTACAACTACTTTCATTTGCATGTTGTAGTGAGAAGAACCGCAAATCTTATTACATAAAAGTAAGAAATCAAATTGATAAGGATCTAAACCAGGTTTGCCTTCAGCAACCAGCTTTTTACTTTTAGCTTCTCTAATTTGATTAATATTTGCTACTTTCTCTGTCATATCTTTTGTCTCTCTCATCTCTGAAGTAGTCATAGAAGGAGTAAAAGCAAACTGAGTTACCATTCCAGGAACACAATTCATTTGAGCTCTAAAGTGTGGCATATAGAAAGAGTGCAATACATCTTGAGAACGAATCTTGAAAATTACTTTTTTACCTTTTGGTAAATGCATTTCTTCAGCAACAATATCATCTTGTGCATTTGGATCAGATAAATCTACTCCCAATGAATTTACACCTTCAATAAGTCTTACATTAGCTTTTCCTAATACATTATCATCCCCAGCATATCTAACTTTCCAATTAAATTGCTGAGCATACACTTCAATTACAATTGGCTTTTCTTCTTTTTCATTTACAAACATGATATCTGTCCAAGAATATAATCCAAAGAAAATTAAAACAGCTAATACTAAAGCAGGAATTGAACTCCAAATAAACTCTAATTTATTGTTGTCAGAAAAATAAGTAGCAACTTGACCTTTTCTTCCTCTGTATTTATATGAAAAATAAAACAATAATCCTTGCGTGATAGTTTGAACAATAAATATTAGAATCATTGAAATCCACATTAATTGATCTACATCTTTCCCATGTTCAGAAGCGGCATTACTCATTAATGGAAATTTTCCATAATTAGCAAAACAATATATTGTAATTATATAAATAAAAGCTAAAAAGGCAAAAGATAAATACCCATTAACATTATTGTCGTTGTCATTAGCTATCTGGTTATCATCAGATTGCTTACCAACTTGCGTTAGGTCAAAAATTTTAGTCAACTGCCAAAGGGCAACCGATAATAAAACTAAAACAAGAAGTACTAATAAACTTGTCATTTGTTCTTTTCTTTAAATATTAATAATGAAAATGTTTACTTTCTTCAATGAAAGGGTTACGTTTTGGAGTAAGTGGAACTTTAGATAAAGCTGTAAATACAACAAAAATAAACAATCCTAAAAAGAATAATACAGAAGCGATTTCAGACACACCAATGAACCATTGGTCACCAACAGTTGCTGGCATAACCATGTTAAAGAAATCAATATAATGTCCTAATAAAATAATAACACCTGCTCCTACTATAATTGGTGCTATACGTTTGAAGTCAGTATTAATTAAAACTAATAATGGGAAAACGAAATTCATAACAACTGCACCAAAGAATGGTAAATTATAGTGCTCAATTCTAGTTATAAAATAAGTAACCTCTTCTGGAATATTTGCATACCAAATAAGCATAAATTGAGAAAACCATAAGTAAGTCCAAAAAACACTTATACCAAACATGAATTTAGATAAATCGTGAATATGGCTTGAATTTACATTTTCTAAATAACCTTTAGATTTTAAATATAGAGTAACCATTGAAATTGTTGTTATACCACTTACAAAGAAACTCGCAAATACATACCATCCAAAAAGTGTACTAAACCAATGAGGATCAAAAGACATCAACCAATCCCAAGACATGATAGATTCAGTAACGATAAAGAAAACTAAAAATCCTGCAGAAAGTTTGAAATTCTTTTTATAGAAAGAATTATCATTTGATTCATCTTGTGCCAAACAATTTTTTCTTGACATATAACGATATAAATTCCAACCAATCAAGAAAACTGCTGCTCTAACTAACCAAAACGTTACATTTAAATAACCTGATTTTCCAGCAATTAATTTATCATAATTAGCATGACCAACTTCTGTAACACCATCTTCCATCCAAACGAATAAATGATTTAAGTGCAATGCAGATAATACTAGCAAACCAAAAAATATCAAAGATCCAACAGGCAAATATGCAGTAATACCTTGCATAACTCTAAACAATACTGGAGACCAACCTGCTTGTGCAACTTGTTGTATAGCATAAAACGCTAAAACACCTAATGAAATTAACATGAAGAAAATACAAGCAACATATAACGCAGACCATGGTTTGTTCTGCAACTGATGCAACACATGTTCTAGATGTTCTTTGTGTTCTTTATCTGCATCAACTTTAGAATCAGAATGATTTATAGCAGCATGATTGTCATGGTGATCTTGATCTTCTTTTACTAGAGGAGCAACTTCAGTTTTTGTTGAATCTATTTTATCAACTACAGAAGTTGTGTCTGCTTTAGATTCTTCAGTTTTTACTTCTTCTTTTTCATGATAAGTCGTTACAACTTCATGTGTATTGTGAGCATCAGCATTAGCGCTATGATTACCATGATGACTCTCGGCAACAATTTTTTCAACTTCTTCTATAGTCTTTGGAGTAGATAAAAAACCATACACTATACCAACTAATCCTAAAATCATTAGAACAAGCGCTGTGTTTTTTAAACCTTTTGAAAATGTGTACATATCTTTAACAATCTGTTTGTTCTACAATTATAATTCACTTTTAAGCTTCATTACATAAGCTGAAACCATCCAACGTTCTTCTTGATTTAATTGAGTAGCATACGAACCCATTGAATTTAAACCATAATTAATTACGTGATTAATACTTCCTTCATTAATTACTCTATCTGCATAACTTGGCACACCAAGAAACTTACCTTGCGTAACTAATTTACCTTTACCATCTCCAGTGTTACCATGACAAATTGCACAATAAATCACATATAACTCTTCTGCTTTTTTCATATCAATTTTTGCAGGATCTAAAGGCGAAGCTAAGTTTGCAGCTTTTACTGCAGCATAAGATTCTGGTGTATCAGCATATTCGTAAGGAACATAACCTCTTTTAATAGAACCTTTAGCAGGTAGTTGCCCTTCTTGACCTTTTAACCCATTAGCCGAATTAAAAGCATTTGATTCAGAATATGTTTCATATGCAACTGATTCGTACATGTTTGGCATATACTGATAATTAGGTGAAGCATTGTCTTTGCATGAAGAAAGAGTTGCTATTACTCCTAATACTAACGTTATTTTAATTATACTTTTCATGTCTGTTTAGTGCTTATCAATTACTTTAACTTCAACTGCACCTGTACTTTTTAAGAATGAAGTTAATTCTTCTTCATTATTATTTACAGCTACTTCCATTAAGAAGTGATCATCTGTTGTTCTCACATCAGGATTTTCTGCTTTTTTAAACGGCCACAATTTACTTCTCATGTAAAAAGTAATTACCATTAAGTGAGCTGCAAAGAAAACTGTCATTTCAAACATTACCGGCACAAAAGCTGGCATATTTTGTATGTAGCTCATACTTGGCTTTCCTCCAATATCTTGAGGCCAATCTTGTATCATAATGTAATTCATCATTGTTGTTGCAACACTGATGCCTATACAACCATAAATAAATGCGCATATTGCAAGTCTGGTTGGTGCCAATCCCATCGCTTTATCCAATCCGTGAACAGGGAATGGAGTAAAAACTTCTTCAATATGATGATGCGCTTTTCTTGTTTGCTTTACAGCATCCATTAAAATATCATCATCATTGTATATTGCGTGTATAACTTTATTACTCATAACAAATACTAATGTTTTTCTGAATGATTATGACCTTCTTTTTCTCTTTCTCTCTTATAATTCTCACCTGAAGATTTCAAGATTGTTTTAACCTCCGCTTGAGCAATAACTGGGAAAGTTCTAGCATACAATAAGAATAAAACAAAGAAGAATCCTATAGTTCCAATGAAGATACCAATATCAACAAATGTTGGAGAGAACATAGTCCAAGATGATGGAAGATAATCTCTGTGTAATGAAGTAACGATAATTACGAAACGTTCAAACCACATTCCAATATTTACAACAATTGAGATTATGAAAGAGAACATAATACTAGTTCTCAATTTTTTAGACCACATAAACTGTGGAGAGAATACATTACATGTCATCATTGACCAATATGCCCACCAGTAAGGACCAGTTGCTCTGTTTAAGAAAGCATATTGTTCATACTCAACACCTGAATACCAAGCCACGAATAACTCTGTGATATAGGCAACACCAACGATAGAACCAGTAATCATGATTACAATGTTCATCAATTCGATATGTTGAATTGTTATGTATGCTTCTAAGTTAGAAACCTTTCTCATGATGATTAATAAGGTATTAACCATTGCAAATCCAGAGAATACCGCACCAGCAACGAAGTAAGGTGGGAAGATAGTTGTATGCCAACCAGGTACTACCGAAGTAGCAAAGTCAAATGATACAATCGTGTGTACAGAAAGAACCAAAGGTGTAGCTAAACCAGCTAATACCAAAGAAACTTCTTCAAAACGTTGCCAATCTTTTGCTCTACCGCTCCATCCAAAACTTAATATAGAGTATATCTTTTTGTTGAAAGGAGTAACTGCCCTGTCTCTTAACATTGCAAAATCAGGAAGTAAACCAGTCCACCAGAAAACTAATGATACTGAAAGGTACGTCGAAATTGCGAATACGTCCCAAAGAAGAGGTGAGTTAAAGTTAACCCAAAGAGAACCAAATTGATTAGGAATTGGAACAACCCAGTAAGCTAACCATGGTCTACCCATGTGGATGATTGGGAATAATCCTGCTTGAACAACTGAGAAAATTGTCATTGCTTCCGCAGAACGGTTAATAGCCATTCTCCATCTTTGACGGAAAAGTAAGAGTACTGCAGAAATAAGTGTTCCTGCGTGACCGATACCAACCCACCAAACGAAATTGGTAATATCCCAAGCCCAACCTACAGTCTTATTAAGACCCCAAGTTCCGATACCAGTTGAAATGGTATATGTGATACAACCTATTCCCCAAAGGAAAGCTGCTAATGCGATTGAAAAAACGGTCCACCATTGTTTGTTAGCTCTTCCTTCAACAGGAGCAGCAACATCGACAGTCACATCGTGATAACTTTTATCACCAATAACTAATGGTTTTCTAATGGGTGCTTCGTAGTGAGACGACATAATCCTTTATCTTGTTTCTTAATTAATCTTTTTTAAACTAGGTATTTCTAACTTTTACGTGGTAGATAACGTTTGGCTTAGTTCCAACATGCTCTAACAAATGATACATTCTTTTATCTTCAAGTAACTCAGCTACTTTAGATTCTTTATCATTTACGTCTCCAAATATCATTGCTCCTGAAGAACATGCATTTGAACAAGCAGTTTGGAATTCACCATCTTTTATTTCTCTTCCTTCACGTTTTGCATCAAGAATAGTTTTTTGTGTCATTTGAATACACATAGAACATTTTTCCATTACTCCACGAGAACGAACATTTACATCTGGATTAACAACCATACGACCTAAATCATCATTCATATGGAAATCAAATTCGCTGTTATTATTGTATAAGAACCAGTTGAAACGACGTACTTTATATGGACAGTTGTTAGCACAGTAACGAGTACCAACACATCTGTTATATGCCATTTGATTTTGACCTTGACGACCATGAGAAGTTGCAGCAACTGGACAAACAGTTTCACAAGGAGCGTGATTACAGTGCTGACACATAACTGGTTGGAATGCCACTTGAGGATTATCCGCAGGACTTTCCATTTGACCAAATCCACCTAATGAACCTTTATCACCAAACAATCCGTCAAATTCTTCTTTTTTCTTGTTGTCACCAGCAAAAGTGTCTTCAGAAGAATAGTATCTATCAATACGCAACCAATGCATATCGCGACTTCTTCTTACCTCAGACTTACCAACAACTGGCACGTTATTTTCAGCGTGACAAGCTATAACACAAGCACCACATCCAGTACAAGCATTCAAGTCAATTGACAAATTGAAATGGTGACCGGTAGAACGATCAAATGATTCCCATAAATCAACTTTAGTAGCTTCTACTTCTTTATGATCTAGAGATACCATAGGAACTGGGTTCCATTCTCTGCTATCTTTAGCTGTTCTGAAAATTTCAAGTGTAGTTTCTCTAACAATATCTCCTCTACCCATTAAAGTTTTTTGTGATTGAACACAAGCAAACTCATGCTCACCATCACCTTTAGTAATAGTTGCAGATTGAACGTTGTTAAAATTATTATATAAAGCGTAAGCATTAACACCTACTTGCATTTCTTCTTTCAATGCTGCTTTTTTACCATATCCAAGAGCTAAACCTAATGTCCCTTTAGCTTGTCCTGGTTGAACAATTACAGGTACATTTTCTAATTTTACTCCATTAACAGTTAGAGTAGCATAACTTCCGTTAAGTCCTCCATTAGCAACAATTTTGTTTTCTAATTTTAATTTATTAGCATCAAATTGAGAAACAGTAACATAATTATCCCATGAAACTCTTGTAATAGGATCTGGGAATTCTTGTAACCATGGGTTATTTGCTTGTTGACCATCACCTAAACCAACTTTAGTATATAATACCAACTCAAAACCTTGTACAGGTTTAGATTGAGATAAAGCTGATGCAGCTCCGTTATAATCAGCAGTACCACCAGCTAAAGTGCTAACTCCTGAAACAAAAACACCATCATGAAGTACTTTATTCCAAGATGAACCTGAAATAAAACTCGCAGAATTTGCTTTTATATAATCGTAGTAATTTCCAGCTACTCCATTCCAAGACATTAATGATTCTTGGAATTGTTTTGTATTGAATAATGGACGAATAGTTGGCTGTACTAAAGAATATGTCCCTTTCGTCAACATTAAATCGTTCCAAGATTCTAAATAATGTGGCGTTGCAGCTGCAATTGTAGTAAGCTCTGCAGTTTCGTCTTCTTTAAGAGAAAAAGCAACAGATGTTTTTACTTTTTTCAAACCACTAACAAAAGATTTGCTATTTGCTAAAGTGTAAACAGGGTTAACACCACTCATGATAAGAGTATGAACCAAACCTGCATTCATATCTGAAATTAATTGAGCTACTTTTTCGTTAGATCCTTTTCTGATTAATCTTGCACTAGCAGTTAATAAAGCTTCGCTTTTTAAAACTTGATTAATAGCAATAACCAATAACTGAGCATTTTTATCCTGTATACCAGAAACCAATAGACCTTTGCTTCCTGCATCTTTTAATTGACTAGCAGCTTTTACAATTTCAGCTTCATTTTCAATTTTTCCAGTTGAAACAGAAGCACCAGTTATAATGTTATATATTTTTACTAAGGCTAATTTTTGATTAGCAATAGTCATTGGAACTCTTTTATCAGCAGCAGCTCCAGACAATGTCATGTTTGCTTCAAATTGAAAATGTTTTGACATTTTTCCTGCTTGAGGAATTCTTCCTTGTGCATATCCTTTATCAAAACCTCCACCTTGCCAATCACCTAAGAAATCAGCATCAATAGAAACAATTGTATTTGCTTTTGAAAAATCATAATCTACTAAAGCTCTTTCTCCATAAACAGATTCGAAAGCATCTAAAGCAGCCGATTCAGAAACAGCATCATAAACTACATGTTTAGCAGTAGGATTTTTTGAGATAAAGTCTGAAATTAATTTTTCTGTAGAAGGACTCGCTAAAGTGTTTGTCAATAAAACAACTTGCTTACCAGATGCTTTTGCATCAGCTAAACTAGCTTTAACTTTTGCATCAACTTCATTCCATGTTGCCGACTTAGAATCAACTTTTGGCGAAGTAAGACGCATACTATCATATAAAGATAATACTGAAGCATGAACTCTTGCATTGGCTGCAAACTTAGCTCCTTCAATTGTATTATTCTCAATTTTAATTGGACGACCTTCTCTTGTCTTTACTAAAAGATTTGCAAAATCAAAACCATCAAACATAGATGTTGCATAAAAATCAGCAACACCAGGAATGATTGTATCTGGTTGAACCACGTATGGAATTGATTTATGAACTGGTCCTTCACATGCGGCTAACGAAGCAGCTGCAGTTGTAAAACCAACGTACTTTAAGAAATCACGACGAGTAGTTGATGAAGATGATAATGATTCGTTTGATAAGAATTCATCCGTTGGGATTTGTTCTACAAACTCATTATTTCTAAGCGTCTCAACAATAGAACTATTTTCGTTTAGTTCCTCAACACTTTTCCAGTATTTTTTGTTAGATGACATCGTATATAAATATTAGCTTCTTAATAATTTGATTAATAGTGACACTTACCACATTCTAAACCTCCCATTTGCGCTGCAGTCAATTTGTCTACACCATATTTTTTAGAAAGTTCTTTATGAATTTTATCGTAGTAAGCATTTCCTTCCATTTTAACATCAGTTTTACGGTGACAATCAATACACCATCCCATAGTTAAAGGAGCAAATTGTTTTTGTATTTCGTAAGTTTGAACTTCACCATGACATTTTTGACATTCAATACCTGCCACAGTTACGTGTTGAGAGTGATTGAAATATGCAAAATCAGGTAAATTATGAATTCTCACCCATTTCACTGGCTCAGTTTTACCAGTATATTTTTGAGTACTTTGATCCCAACCTACAGCTTTGTATAATTTTTGAATTTCTTTATCATAGAAAGCTTTTGAGTAATCCTCAGTAGCAGTAGTATCAGAAACTTCAGCAATATTTTTATGACAATTCATACAAACATTCAAAGATGGTATACCCGCATTTTTACTAACTCTTGCAGATGAGTGACAGTATTTACAATCAATACCATTACTTCCTGCGTGAATTCTGTGAGAATAATGAATTGGCTGAACTGGAGCATAATCTTGGTCAACACCAACTTGCATCAAGAAACCATAAACAAAATAACCACTAGCTAACAATAAAAATATTGAAGAAACCAATACTAAAAACTGATTTTTAGCAAATGCTTTCCATATTGGCATTGTTGGCTGCTTATCTAAAGCCTCAATTCCATTAGATTTTGCAATTTTAGTAAGAACATTGTTAACTAAAAACAACATTACAACTAACATTAACATTACTAATGCCAAAGCACCAAGGATAACATTATTAGAAATACCTTCGTTAACCGAAGTACTTGTTCCCGGAGGAGCAGCACTTACTACTGGCTCAGCTTTTGGCTCAGATGTGTAGGCTATGATATTATCAACATCAGCAGTTGACAATTGAGGAAACGCAGTCATTACAGACTTGTTATACTCTTCATAAATCTTTACAGCTTTAGCATCACCAGATTTGATTAATGCTGAACTATTATTTATCCATTTGTACAACCAAGGCATATCATATTTTGCAGCTACACCTCTAAGTGCTGGCCCAGTCATTTTTCTGTCTAAATTATGACATGCAGCACAATTTGCATTAAATAATTCTTTTCCTTTCACAGCATCTCCTCCAGCAGTTGCGGTAGGAGCAGTTGCAGCAGGAGCAGCAGCTGATGTAGCCATTGCAGCCGGAGCAGCAGGTTCTTGAGCAAATGAAGACAAGGAGATAGTTAGCATCAAGGCTAATCCAAATGAATAAATTCTGGAAATCGAACTATGGTTACCCACTTTTTTCATATTATAAATGATTATCGACTAAATTTTGGTATGGTTTTTTCTTGTGATTAAAAAAATTACCAATACACTTTTTTTAAAACTTGAGCAAAAATACGATTTATCAACTATTCTCAAAACCTTAGATATATCTTAATTATCAATTTATATTAATTCTAAATAATATTTATATTTCAACAAATAATTTTTCAACTACATTTGCATTAAAATCAAACCATTATGAAATATTTAACAGAAAAAAGAACTTTAAAACACTTACTATTTATTTTTTTATTTTTCAATTTTAACACCATAAAAGCACAGAATACGAATGTGAATCAAGACCCAAAATTTGAACAATTATTAAACGAAAAAAGAAAGCTAAACTCTTCAATAACAATAAATAACAGATATAAAATACAAATATTTAATGGTACAAGCGATGCCTCTAAGAAAACTCTAATACAATTTAAAAAAGAGAACAAAAACTATGATGCAACGATTATATTTAGCACACCTTTATATAAAGTATGGGTTGGTAATTTTAAAACAAGAATTGAAGCTGAAAGAAACTTAAATTTATTAAAGAAAAAATATCCTTCCGCAATTCTAATAAAGCCTTCAAAACAATAAACAAAAAATCCCGATTTCTCGGGATTTTTTTTATTCTATAAAATTATAATTATTTAAGTTTTTTCTTAACCTCTACTTCTTGGAACGCTTCGATTATGTCTAGTTGCTCTATTTCGTTGTAGTTTTTAATTTGAATACCACAATCGTATCCTTTAGAAACTTCTTTTACATCGTCTTTAAAACGTTTTAAAGCTGTAAGTTCTCCTGTAAATATTACAACACCCTCACGAATAATTCGTATTCTAGAATTCCTAAAGATTTTACCATCTGTAACCATACATCCAGCAATTGTTCCAACCTTAGAGATTTTGAATGTTTCACGGATTTCAGCAGTTCCAGTAATTTCTTCTTTCATTTCTGGAGACAACATTCCTTCCATCGCATCTTTCAAGTCATCAATTGCATCATAGATAATTGAGTAATTTCTGATGTCGATTTCTTCTTTATCTGCAAGTTGACGTGCATTTCCTGCAGGACGAACATTAAATCCAATAATGATAGCATCAGAAGCAGAAGCCAACATAACGTCAGTTTCAGTAATTGCTCCAACACCTTTATGAATAATATTAATTTGAATTTCTTCAGTAGATAATTTAGAGAATGAATTCGATAATGCTTCAACTGATCCATCAACATCTCCTTTAAGGATAATGTTCAATTCTTTAAATTGTCCAAGCGCAATACGACGACCAATTTCTGCAAGCGTAATATGACGTTGCGTTCTAACTGATTGTTCACGCATTAATTGTGTACGCTTAACAGCAATTTGTTTCGCCTCTCTTTCGTCTTCAAAAACATTGAATTTATCTCCAGCAGTTGGCGCACCATCCAAACCTAAAATAGACATTGGAGTTGAAGGACCAGCTTCTTTTACGCTATTTCCTCTTTCATCATACATTGCCTTAACCTTACCATGATTTTTACCAGCCAATACATAATCTCCAACTCTTAAAGTTCCAGATTGTACTAAAATAGTAGAAACATATCCTCTACCTTTATCTAATTGTGCTTCAACAACAGTTCCAACAGCAGGTTTATTTGGATTTGCTTTTAAATCTAATATTTCTGCTTCTAGAAGTACTTTTTCTAAAAGTTCTTTTACTCCCATTCCCATTTTAGCAGAAATGTCATGCGATTGGTATTTTCCACCCCAATCTTCAACAAGTAAATTCATTGCTGCTAATTTTTCCTTGATTTTTTCAGGATTAGCATGTGGCTTATCCACTTTGTTAATAGCAAATATCATTGGAACACCAGCTGCTTGTGCGTGACTGATTGCCTCTTTAGTTTGAGGCATGATGTCATCATCGGCAGCGATTACGATAATTGCAATATCGGTTACTTGAGCTCCACGAGCACGCATAGCGGTAAACGCTTCGTGACCAGGAGTATCAAGGAAAGTTATTTTTTGTCCGTTATCTAATTGAACAGCATAAGCTCCAATATGTTGTGTAATTCCTCCTGATTCTCCAGCGATTACATTTTCTTTACGGATATTATCTAACAAAGAGGTTTTACCGTGGTCAACGTGACCCATTACAGTAACTATAGGTGCTCTTGTTACTAAATCTTCTTCTCTATCTTCAACAATTTCTATTGCTTCCTCAAGATCAGTTGTAATAAATTCAACTTCGTAACCAAACTCATCAGCAACAATAGTTAATGTTTCAGCATCTAAACGCTGATTCATTGTTACCATAATTCCTAAAGACATACAAGTACCAATTACTTTAGTAATAGGCACATCCATCATAGTAGCAACCTCACCAACAGTAACAAATTCTGTAACTTTAATAGTTTTGCTTCCTTCGTCTAATGCTCTTTGTTCATCATCAGAACGCTGACGGTGCGTATCTCTTTTATCTCTTCTATATTTTGCAGCTTTAGATTTTGAACCTTTCCCTTGAAGTCTTTCAAGAGTTTCTTTGATTTGGTTTTTAACTTCCTCTTCTGTAGGCTCAACTTTTTGAACTATTGCTGGTCTATTTCCTTTTTGGAAACCTCCACCACCTGGTTTATTAGCAACAAATTTATTACCACCTGTACCTCCTGGTTTATTTTGACCTCCAGCAGTATTTCCTCCAGCATTCCCTGGACGAGCTTCACCTGGTTTTGGCGGAATTCTTTTTCTCTTATTCTTGTTTGGATCAACCTTATTAGCACTATTGATTTTTGGCGGTGTAGTCTTTTTAGGTTTATTAAATTGAGATAAATCAATTTTTTGACCTGTTAAAGTTGGTCCTGAAAGGTTTTGATACTGTGTAGTATGTGTTTCATCCTCAACAGGCAGACTATCAGGTACTTTATCAACTTTTACTTCTTCAACTTTTGCTTCAACAACAACCTCTTTTTGACTAGGCTTTTCCTCAGCTACTGTAGGTTTTTCTTTAGATTGAACAAGTTTCTCTTTTATAGGAGCAGGTTTTTCTTCAACTTTTGCTTCTGATTTTATACTTTCAGGTTTATTAGCCGGAACCGCTTTAGGTTCTAAATCAATTTTACCTACTTGTTTTGGCCCAGAAACGACAGCTTTAGCTTTAATAACTTCAAGACGTTGACGCTCTTCTTCTATTTTTTTCTTATCTTCAATTTCTTTCTCTCTTTCAAGACGAAGTGCTTCTTTTTCTTTCTTAATTTCTTCGCTAACACCTTTGGACGCTTCCTTATTGCCTTTGTCTCCGGCAAATTGATTTTGTAGAATATCAAATTCTTTATCGGAAATCTTAGCATTTGGGTTTGCATCAATAGCAATTCCTTTATCCTTAAGATAATCGACAGCTCTTTCTAACGAAATGTTTAATTCCCTTAAAACTTTGTTTATTCTAATATTTCTTTCTTCAGACATAAAATCTTTTATAATTTCTTTTTTTTATTGGGGTGAAAAATTAGTCTTCAAACTCCTCTTTCAATATGCGCATTACTTCTTGTATTGTTTCTTCTTCTAAATCAGTTCTTCTTGCTAAATCGGCAACATCTTGTTTTAAAATACTCTTTGCTGTATCCAAACCAATTTTTGCAAATTCATCAATAATCCAACCGTCAATTTCGTCTGAGAATTCTGTTAATTCAACATCATCATCTTCTGCTGTACTTCCTTCTCTGATAACATCTAATTCGTATCCAGATAATTGACCTGCTAATTTAATGTTTTGTCCTCCACGACCAATTGCTTTAGAAACTTCTTCTAATTTCAAAAACACTTCAGCATGTTTTGTTTCTTCATCAATTTTCACAGAAGAAACTTTTGCAGGACTTAATGCTCTTGTAATTAACAGAGAAGCATTAGTTGTATAGTTTATTACGTCAATATTTTCGTTACCTAATTCACGAACGATACCATGAATACGAGACCCTTTCATACCAACACAAGCTCCAACAGGATCAATTCTATCATCATAAGAATCAACAGCTACTTTTGCTTTTTCACCTGGAATTCTTACGACTTTTTTAATCATAATTAAACCATCGAAAACTTCTGGAATTTCTTGTTCAAATAATTTTTCTAAAAACTTCTCAGAAGTTCTAGACATAATGATTTGAGGTTTATTTCCTTTTAATTCAACGCTTTCAATAATTCCTTTAACATTATCTCCTTTACGGAAAAAGTCAGAAGGAATTTGTTTTTCTTTTGGTAATACAATTTCGTTTCCTTCATCATCAACCAAAATTACAACTCTAGGACGTACATGATGTACTTCTGCTGTATAAATTTCACCAATAATATCTTTAAATTGTTTGTACAAGTTAGTATTATCGTGTTCGTGAATTTTTGAAATTAAATTTTGGCGTAAAGCTAAAATAGCTCTTCTTCCTAAATCTATTAATTTAACTTCTTCAGAAACTTCTTCTCCAATTTCAAAATCAGGTTCTATTCTTCTAGCTTCTGTAAGTGTAATTTCTTCATTTTCTAAATCTAAATCATCATCGGCAACAACAATTCTTCTTCTCCAGATTTCCATATCTCCTTTATCAGGATTTATGATAATATCAAAATTGTCATCAGAACCATACTTCTTTTTTAAAGCATTTCTAAAAACATCTTCCAAAATCGCCATAAGCGTTACTCGATCAATAAGTTTATCATCTTTAAACTCTGAGAATGATTCGATTAATGCAATATTTTCCATTATTCTATTTAATTAAAATTTATTGTAACAACTGCTTCTATTATTTCTGAGTAAGGTAATTCTAATTTTTTTTGAACTGTTTCCTTACCTTTTCCTATTTTTTTTGGTTCTCTAGTCATCCAAGATAAAACTATTTTTTGCTCATCTGCATCAATCAATTCTGCCTCAATAGCTTCTTTTCCGGTTTTAACCTTTAAAGTCCTCCCTATATTCTTTATGTATTGTCTTTTTAATTTTAATGGCGAACCAACACCAACAGACGCTACTTCAAGCTCAAAATCATGCTCTTCTCTATCTAGATTATTTTCAATAATTCTACTTACATCTATACAATCTTGAAGATTAACACCATTATCACCATCCAAAGTTACAATAATTTTGTAATTATCTGAAATTGATAAGTCTATCAAAAACATTTCTGGTTTTTCAGACAAACCTTCTTCTAAAAGTTTTGTAACTTGTTCTCTAAATGTCATAATCTTATAAAAAGAGGGAAGCAGTGCTTCCCTCATTATTCATTTCTGTTTAATAATGGTGCAAATATAGAAATTTTTTTTTATATTAATTTCATTGCTTTTTATATTTTTTTTATACCTTTATACTCTATTAATAGACAAACTTAAAAAATACATCATTTATACACAATCATGAAAAAAATCCTAATCCCTACAGACTTTTCTCAAAATGCTGAATATGCTTTAAAAGTTGCTGCTCAAATTGCTAAAAAAAATAATGGCGAAATTATTTTATTGCACATGTTAGAATTTCCAAATCAAGCAAGTGATGCTATTGGATCTGGTGCAGCTATACCAGAAATCATGTTTTTCAAAAATGCCGCTATAAAAAAATTAGAAGACCTTATGGATGAAGATTATCTTGATGGTTTAAAAGTTTCTGAAATCGTGCAATTTGAATTGGCTTTTGATGGTATCTTAAAAATTAGTCAACTAAACAATGTAGATTTAATTGTAATGGGTTCGCATGGTGCAAGTGGCTATAAAGAAATGTTTATAGGTTCAAATGCTGAAAAAGTAGTTCGTAATTCTGATGTTCCTGTTCTAATTATCAAAAAAGAAGAAAACGATTTTACAGTTAATAATTTTGTTTTTGCATCAGACTTCAGTGACGAAGTAAAAAAACCATTTGAAAAAGTAGTTGACTTTGCAAACAAATTTGATTCAACATTACATTTAGTTATGGTTAATACACCTAACAATTTTAAATCAACTTCTACATCTGAAGAAACAATGAAAAGATTCCTTTCTAACTTCAATGTTCAAAAAGTTGAGACACACGTTTACAATGAAACTAATGTTGAAAAAGGAATATTAAACTTTTCAAATAGCATTAATGCTGATTTAATAGGAATGAGTACACACGGAAGAAAAGGTCTTTCTCACTTCTTTAATGGAAGTATTAGTGAAGACTTAGTTAATCACGCAACAAGACCTGTTATAACATTTAAGATATAATACAATACTATATAAAAATAAAAAACCATCAATTAATTGATGGTTTTTTTATACTTATTAAAATAAAAAATCCCAACATTTCTGTTGGGATTTTTTGTTGGTCTACAAGGACTCGAACCTTGAAAGACTGCACCAAAAACAGTTGTGTTACCATTACACCATAGACCAATAAGTGCTTGAATGCGGGTGCAAATTTAATACAAATTTTATTTTAAGCAAACATTTATTCAACTTTTATTTAAAATTTTGAAAAATGAATTTAATCCAAAACCTAATGTGCTAATTTTATTCGCATTACAAAAATATCATTTCCTCTATACAATGTCTTTGAAAGTTAATCGTAGGTTAAAGGAAGAATAAAAAATGATTTTTACAATAAATCGTGCTATTTTTGAATCTGAATTTATTATGAAGCAAAAAATAAACATATTAACTCTTTTATCAGGATTAGTTCTAATAGCGCTTTGCGTTATGCAATATTATTTGGTAAAAACTACTTATAACTATAAAGTAGCGCAATTTCGTCTTGAAGTAAAAGAAAAACTTGCTGAAATCACGAATGATTATAGCGACATAGACAGTACATTATTCAATAATAAAGATTTTATATACAAAGAGCTCGCAGAAAACTATCTAATCGATAGAAATTATCGAAGCCAGGTAAAAAAACAATTCATAGAGAATCATTTTAGAAAACAATTAACTGATAAACTACAAAAGAAATTTGAAAAAGAGTTTCCGGATAACGAAATCGATTTTGCAATAATCTTAAACAAATTTGTAATCTATAACAACACTAAAAAAGCAGACACCTTATTTGCTTCAAAACCTTTTATTGAAAACAAAATGTATGGCAATTTAGCTTCGCTTGAAGACGCTTTTTTAGTTAGAAACTACGTTGGAACCACGAGTTCAAATACATCAAAATCAAATTATAAATTGCTTACTGAGGATAGCTTATATGTTTCTGTAAAAAACTGGGAATTAATTATTCTTAAAAGAATGTCTTTATTGCTGTTTTTTGCAATTGCCTCAATTATTACATTAATCTCGATATTTGTAGTAACTCTAAAATCATTAATAAAACAAAAGAAAATTAGTGATATTAAAACAGACTTTATAAACAACATCACTCACGAACTAAAAACACCACTTACAACTTTATCGGTTTCTACAAAAATATTGGAGCGTAAAGAAGTAAAAGAAAATGATTTAGTTTACAACCAATTGATTCAAACTATAAATCGTCAAAATGAGCGTTTACAAAGTTTGATAGATCAGGTAATGAGTAACTCTTTAGGCTTTGAAGAAATTGAATTGCAAAAAGAAAAAACAAAAATTAATGCTTTCTTGGAAACCATAGTAAATGATTTCAAAATGGCTAATCCTACAATTGATATTAAAACAAATTTTAATTCAGAAACACAATTAACTTTAGACAGATTTCATCTCACAACTGCAATAATTAATGTTTTAGACAATGCTGTTAAATATGGCGCCAAAACCATTTTCGTAACTACAAATTTGCAAAATAATGAATTCAAAATTTGTATTGAAGATGACGGAATAGGAATTGCAAAAAACAAACAATCGTTACTTTTTGACAAATTCTATAGAGTTGAACAAGGAAACCTTCATAACACAAAAGGTTTAGGACTTGGACTGTATTATGTAGACCAAATTATTAAAGCACACAAAGGAACTATTAATTTGGTGAGCGAATTAGGAAAAGGAACGCAATTCATTTTATCAATTCCATCTTAGTGTTATGAAAAAAATACTTTTAGCCGAAGATGATTTTGATTTTTCAAATGTATTAATTCAGTACTTACAGCTTCATGATTTTGATGTTGTTTGGGCAGAAAACGGAGTTAAAGCATTAGAAATTTTTAAAAGAAATAGTTTTGACATTTGTATTCTAGACGTTATGATGCCAAAAATGGATGGTTTTGTACTAGCCGAAGAATTAATAAAAATAAATCCTGAAACACCTTTCGTTTTTCTCACTGCAAAACAATTGAAAGAAGATAGAATAAAAGGATTACAACTAGGAGCAGATGATTATATCGTCAAGCCTTTTGAAGTTGAAGAATTAATTTTAAGATTAAATAACATTTTAAAAAGAAGTGAACTCAATTTTAAGACACAAACAGTTCAAGAAATTTCAATAGGCAAGTACATTTTTGACACCAAAAGGTTATGTTTAAAAAAAGATAATAGTACACAACAACTAACTGAAAAAGAAGCACTACTAATTGAATATCTTTATCAAAATAAAAACCAATTAATTAAAAGAGAGGCTATCTTAAAAAATATTTGGAAAAATGACGATTACTTTTCAGGAAGAAGTATGGATGTTTTTATAACTAAAATTAGAAAGTACTTTCAAGAAGACAAAAATATTTCAATTGAAAGCACAAGATTTATTGGATTAGAATTTAAAATTAAAGAATAATTAATAAAAAACTTTTAGCAGCAAGTAATTAAGAAAATTTTATCAACTGCAATTTATGTGGTTTCGATAAAAAAATAGTTTCTTTGCATCTGAATTAACATCATAATTATATATGACAACATTTGATTTCAAAAAGTGGAATAACATTTTAGGTTGGGCTGCTTTTTCAATTGCACTGATAACCTATACATTAACAGTAGAGCCCACAATGAGTTTCTGGGATTGTGGAGAATATATTGCAACAGCTGCTAAACTTGAGGTAGGACATCCACCAGGCGCACCATTATTTCAAATGCTTGGAGCTTTCTTTGCAATGTTTGCAACTAGTAGCGACAAAGTAGCTTTTATGGTTAACATGATGTCTGTGTTTTCTAGTGCTTTCACCATTCTTTTTATGTTTTGGTCTTCTACCATTTTGTTAAAGAAAATCATTTCGTCATACACAGAAATAGACAATAATAATATCAAAGTTATTTTAGGAAGTTCATTTGTTGGAGCATTAGCATTCACTTTTTCAGATAGTTTTTGGTTTAATGCTGTTGAAGCAGAAGTTTATGCAATGGCAACATTACTTATTGCACTACTCTTTTGGCTTGGCTTGAGATGGGAACAAGAAATGCACGAGCCAAAAGGAAACAGATGGTTATTACTAATAAGTTTAGTAGTTGGTTTATCATTTGGTGTTCACTTTATGGCTTTATTAACCATTCCTTCAATTGGTTTTTTATACTTCTTTAAAAACTACAAAAAAGTAACTGTTACAAATTTCATTCTAGCCAATATAATTATTATAGCAGTATTACTTTTTATTTTTAAACTTCTTTTGCCTTACACATTAGCTTTCTTTGGTAAAACTGAAATTTTCATGGTAAACAACCTTGGGTTACCTTTTAACTCAGGAACTATTTTTGCTGTACTTCTAATTGTAGCTTTCTTTTATTTTGGATTGAGATACACTAGAAAAAAAGAACATCCAACATACAACACTGTTTTACTTTGTATTCTATTTGTATTAATAGGATTTTCAACTTGGATGATGTTGCCTATTAGAGCTAATGCAAACACACCAATAAACGAAAACAAACCATCAGATGCTGCCGAAGTATTGGCCTATTACAATCGTGAACAATACGGAATTAATCCATTATTTTATGGTCCACAATATACTGATGCCTTTGCTGGTTTGGATGAGAATAATCCATATTTAGACAAAGCTCCAAACTATGAAAGAGACGAAGCTTCTGGAAAATATGTGATTGTAAACGATTATAAAAATGCAGAGCAAAACACCGATGACAATCACAAAGCAATTCTACCTAGAATGTGGAGTACAGACAACATTGAAGGATATATGAACTTTACTGGAGTTCCAAAATTCAAAGTAAAATCTGAATATGTTGAAGAAAAAGAATTAACCGACGTTGTTGCAGAATTCAGACAAGCCTATGCAAGTGGTAAAATTGATAATGATGGTTATGTTTCTTTCTTAAAAGCATATGGTGACTATCTTGACATTGAAAAACCATCAACTTTTGATAATCTTAGTTTTATGATTGAATATCAATTTGGTTATATGTACGGTCGTTATTTGTTATGGAACTTTGTTGGAAGACAAAACGACAATCAAGGTAGATATGATAATCTGGATGGGAACTGGTTAAGCGGAATAAAATTCATTGATGAAATTCACTTAGGTTCACAAGAAAATTTAACTCAAGATATTAAAAATAATAAAGGTCGAAACTTATACTATTTTATACCTCTATTTTTAGGTTTGATTGGTTTGATGTACCACGCACAAAGAGATTTAAAAAGTTTCTACGTATTATTGGCGTTGTTCTTATTTACAGGATTAGCATTAAAAATTTATCTTAACGAAAGACCATTTGAACCTCGTGAAAGAGATTACGCTTTAGTTGGCTCATTTTATGTATTTGCAATATGGATTGGTTTTGGAGTTTATGCAATCTATGAAATGATAAAAGAAAAAGTAGCTGCAAAAATTGCCGGACCAATAGTAGTTGCTACAAGTTTACTGGCGGCTCCTGTTTTAATGGCATCACAAAACTGGGACGACCATGATCGTTCAGGAAAATATACAGCTTTAGCAATGGCTAAAAATTATCTTGACTCTTGTGATCCAAATGCTATACTATTTACAATTGGTGATAATGATACCTTCCCATTATGGTATGCTCAAGAGATTGAAGGATACAGAACCGATGTAAAAATTGTAAATACTAGCTTATTAATGACCGATTGGTATATTGATCAAATGAAGCTTAAAACCTATAAAGCAGATGGTTTACCAATTTCATTTGAACATCAGCAATATGTTGCAGACAACAGAGACGCTATTCTATTTAATAAGCAAACTGAAAACAGATGGTTACTTAAAGATTTTATAAACTTTGCGAAAAGTGAAGACACCATAACTACTGTTGAGATGCAAAGTGGACACAAACTTCATTTCTTTCCAACAAATAAAGTTAGAATTCCTATTGATAAAAATGCTGTTATCGCAAATAAGGTAGTCAATCCTGCGCAAAATGACTCTATTGTTCCTTACATTGATATAGACTTAAAAGGTGGTGCTTTATACAAAAATCGTTTAATTATGTTTGACATTTTAAACAACAATAATTGGAAAAGACCTATTTATTTTAGCCCAGGAAGTTTTGGAGATGATGATTATCTATGGATGAAAGATTATCTTCAGCTTGATGGTATGGTTTATAAATTAGTGCCGATAAAAACTCCCGTAATTGAAGAAAACTATCCAGATATGGGGCAAATCGATACAGAAAAAATGTATAAACTTGCAACCAATTGGAAATGGGGTAATGGAGAAAGCACTAAAATTTATCATGATCCAGAAACTAGAAGAAATAGTATTTCTTATAGAACCAATCTTTCTAGATTAATGGAATTATTGATAAAAGAAGGTAAAATTGATAAGGCCAAAAAAGTTATTGATTTGGCAATTACTAAGACGCCTATAGATTACTATGGTTATTATTTAACGCTTGAGCCTTTTGTTGGTGGTTATTATAAAACAGGTGAAAAACAAAAAGCAAGAGATTTAATAACTAAACTCGCATCAAAATATAAAGACAATTTGAGATATTATAGTACTTTCAACTCTTCTGACCAAAGTTTTATGGCTACAGATATAGTTACCGATATAGAACGTTATAGAAGTTTATTAAAAGTAATGAAAGCTAATGGTGATATTGAATTTTATAACAAAAACAGAAATGAATTTAATAGTTATAATAATAGATTCCCAAGATTTCAACGCGATATGGAATAATTGATTTTATAAAAAATAACAAAGTGCCGATAGATTAATTTATCGGCACTTTTTATTTACATTTGAATTATGAATTGGGTGAAAGCACATTGGATAATCAAAAAACTATTCTCAAACTATGTTTGGGATATTCCTAACAATGAAAATAAAGTCTATTTAACATTTGATGATGGCCCAACTCCTGAAATCACAGAATGGACATTAAATCAATTAAAAGAATTCAATGCCAAAGCAACCTTCTTCTGTATAGGAGATAACGTTAGAAAATATCCGGAAATTTTTCAGAAAGTAATCAACGAAGGACATTCCATAGGAAATCACACTTTCAATCATTTAAACGGCTGGAAAACAACCACAAATGATTATATTGAAAATGTCAAATTATACGAAACTGAACACTGCAAACTGAACATTGAACACTGCCAACTATTCCGTCCACCTTATGGCAAAATAAAACCATCGCAATCAAAAATTCTTCGAAAATTTGGTTACAAAATAATAATGTGGGACATCATTTCTTATGATTTTGATAATACAATTTCTAAGGAAAAATGTTTAGAAAATGTTTTAAAAAATGTAAAATCAGGAAGTATTATCGTTTTTCACGATAGCAAAAAAGCATTCACGAACTTGGAATATGCATTACCAAGAACTTTAGAATTCTTAAAAGAAAAAGGATTTGTTTGTGAAAAAATTGATTAGACTTGTTCTTGAACTAAACCAATTATAGTATTAGCGTCCAATTCACCTGATTGTCTCCACACCATTTGACCTTCTTTATAAATCATAAGTGTTGGTAAACCTTTTATTCGAAGTGCTTCGGCTAATTCTTGGTTTTTATCCACATCAATTTTAATCACTTTTGCTCTATCGCCAAGTGCAGCTGCTACATCTCTAATTACAGGATGCATCGACACTGATGATTCGTTCCACTCTGTGTAAAAGTCAATTAACACAGGAACTTGAGCATTTATAAGTTCGCCAAATTTTGACATAAAACCTAGTTATTTATATATTCTTTTGTAAAAAAGAAAGTATTAGTAATACAAATGTAGCATTTTTAACTAATTATACTACATTTTTGCCTTTTTTTAGTTCAATTACTGTAATTTCAGGCATAATTCCTACTCTTCCAGGGTAAGCATGAAACCCAAAACCTCTATTTACGTAAATATATTTACCAACATTTTCATATAAACCAGCCCATTGTTTGTAAACATATTCTACGGGACTCCATTTAATTATGCCTGGAATTTCTATTCCAAACTGAAAGCCATGTGTGTGTCCAGAAAGCGTTAAATGGAAATTTTTAGGATGATCTTTTACTTCTGCATCCCAATGACTCGGATCGTGACTCATTAAAATTTTGAAATCTTCTTTATTCAAATTTTCAGATGCCTTGTTCAAATCACCAATTTTCTTGAATTTCACACCCCAATTTTCGACACCAACTAATGCAATTTGATCATTCCCTTTTTTGATTTTCGTGTTTTCATTCAACATTAATTTGAAATCTATTTGTCGGTGCAAATCTTTTATGTCTTCAAAATTTTTATTCTTCGCTTCCTCCGATTTCCAATCTACATATTCACCATAATCGTGATTACCAAGAACAGAATATTTTCCAAATTCATGATTCTTTATCTTTTTGAAAGTATCAATCCATGGATGCATTTCAGTGGCATGAGTATTCACAATATCTCCTGTAAACAATAACAAATCTGATTCTTGCTCATTGATTAAATCAACTGCATAACTTATTTTTTCTGGATTGTCAAAACTTCCACTATGTATGTCTGATATTTGAGTGATTTTAAAACCGTCAAAAGCATCAGGTAAATCATCAAAAAATAACGTTTGTCTTAATACTTTATAATTGTATTTACCAATCGTCATTCCATAAATCAATGATATAAATGGAACTGCTGCAATTCCAAGCGCAACCTGACTAATAAACTTTCTTCTTTCAGGTAAAAAAGTATCATTCCCATAATTTGTAAAATAATTCTTAGTTCCTAACATCAATCTAAGAGTATCTTCAAGGAGCATGATAAATGTTATCAATAATTTTGGAACAATAACTAGTAACATAACTCCAATGGTCATCATAAACATTTGAGTTTGTCCTACACCTCTATCAAATTTAGAAAAACCATAAAAAACAAAAGCCACTGCAAGAACAGAAATTATAATATAAGTAAGTTTAACCCATCTTACTTTAGTAAAAGTTTTAACAGCTTGAAAAGCATAAATTTCAATGATTGCAATAATCACAAAAAGGATAATCCAACGTGCAGACATTCTATTTTTTTTGCAAATTAACAAAGAAAGCAAAGATGAAATCATTTCATTATAAAAATTTTAACTACAGTTTACATTATGTAATTAATTGTAGATTTCATAAAAAAAAAGTGTTGTTTCACAAAAGTTAAAAATCAAATCAAAAAAGTAAGAACATTTTTGCATTATAACTTTTAAAACTAAATCCATGAAAACAAAATTACACTTATTCTTTTTTTACATTATTCTTAACATTCTGCATAAAAGGATTTTCTGCACCAATTATTTCAAATGTTTCCGTTTCAAATATTACTGCAACAACGGCTAGAATAAATTTTTCTGTTAATGCACAAAATAGTACAACTTATGCATTTGTTCAAATCAATACAACTCCAACTATGTCTGGAAGCTATCCTCCAAATGGACCGTTCAATGGAACAACTCCTGTTTCTTCGTTTCAAGACGTTACAAACTTGATACCAAACACACTTTATTACTATGCAATTGATGCGTACAATGCGTCAAGTCAGGCAGCAATAACAATTACTGGAACTTTTACCTCAGGCGGAATTCCACCAAGCACATCAAAAGCTGTTGTTACTAATATTACTACGACTTCTGCACAAATTGATTTTCAGGTGAATACATTTGGAATTCAAAGTTCAATAGGAGTAGATTACGGTTTAAGTTCTACCTTTTTTACTTCTTACATTATTGTTGCTAATACCACTACGAATTCTCCAACACCATTTGTGTATAACTTTGCGAACTTAACACCAAATACAACTTACTATTATAGTGTTGGAGGATATTCGCCAACCCTTAATGGAAACAGAATATTGGGAAGTTTTACAACTTCTGCTTTGGGCTTAGCGGATAATGAACAAAAACCCAAATTTAATTTATATCCAAATCCAACTTCAGATAATTTCACAATTGAAATGGATTCAAATATAAAATCGGTCGAGATATATTCTTTACAAGGTCAAAAAGTACTGACTTCTACAATCAAAAATGTAAATGTATCTAATTTATCAAAAGGAATTTATTTAGTTCAAATTGAGGATGAAAACAATAACAGAAGTACTCAAAAATTAATTGTAAAATAACATGAGAATTATTGAAAAATACCGTCTCGAAATAACCCTTGCAACACTGTATACCTTAATTTTAATAATGATAGTTTTTAGTTTTTAATACCAATATAAATTATTGGTCAACCGTCACTTTACTCTTGAAGTGGCGGTGTTTTGTTTTATGAAAAAAGCTTTATGAAAATCAATTTGCAATTCGTGAAAGAAAATCTTGGTTTCGTGAAATGTTAAAATATAAATCCGCCCATTTATAGACTTTTGTCACTGAATTTAAACTGTTTACATATGAAAAAAATATTACTTCTTATCACAATCGCTTTTATCGCAATAAAAGGATTAGCTCAAGCACCAACAACTGGATTGGTAGCTTATTATAACTTCCAAAATACTTTGAATAGTAATTCTGCATCACATAGTTTTACAGATGTTGGTTCAAGTAATGTTACTTATACAACCGGTAAAGATGGTCAAGGTGCAAACTTTAACGGAAATGCTGTTTTATTGAATACAACTATGACGAATACTTTTTATACAAATGTAAAATACACTATAGCGTGGTGGGAGTTTAGACCCATTGGAACTCCTGGTAATTTTTCAAGTTCATTCGAAATTGGCGAAACAAACTATTATAGAGCAACAAATTCGTCTGGTTGCTCTGCTCCAACTTATTATCCAAACAGATACGAATTTGGACTTTCAGATGGTGGAACATTTCGTTGTTTAACCCTACAGCAGCAAGCAACATTAGCAGGAGTTTGGGTGCATCATGCAGTGGTACACAACGGTACATCGGTAAGTTATTACCTCAATGGTAGCCCAAATGTAAATGGTTGGTTATTAAACTATTCAGGTTTCAATTTTGCTAATTTAAATTTCATTTTTGGAGGTGGTACAAATTCAAATACTATTAATACTGCAAAATGTATGAATGGCATTTTAGACGAATTATATGTTTATAATAGAGCGTTGACTGATGCAGAAATAGTGTTGGTAAAAAACGCCACCTATTCTTACACACCAGTTCCATCAATAAGCAATGTTTCGGCAACACCAACATCAAATAATGCCACCATAAATTATTCATTAAACGCAAGTGGAAATGCAACAACATCAATTATCAAATACGGAACTTCTTCAAGTGCATTAACAAGTCAAATTAATGGTCAAAATGCTTCTGGAACAGCAACAAATCCGTTTAGTACTGTTATTTCTGGATTAACTTCTGGTACAACTTATTATTATCAAATTGAGGCAACAAATTCTTTTGGAACTACACAATCTGCCATATCAAGCTTTCAAACTCAAGGCATGATTGCTGAATACAATTTTAATAATACTTATAACAATGCTCTAGGCAATTCTCCTTTCACGTCAAATTCGGGAACTTCTTTTACTAGCGACAGAAGCAATACTCCTAATAGTGCATTATACATTAACAATACAGGAACAACATCAACTATTTTAGGATTACCTTATGGAAATAGTGCCAGAACAGTTTCTGTATGGATAAAAATGGCAGTACTAAATTCTTTTGGTTTCAATTTTATATATAACTATGGGAATTCTACAAATTATTATGGAACTTACTTCAATAATTCTAATTTATACCACTTTCAAAACGGTAGTAGTCATTTTGTAGCTAATACAACCGCTCTAAACACTTGGATTCATTATGTATTTATATACGATGGTACTGTTTCTAAAATTTATAAAAACGGAGCTTTATTAGGTACAAATACGATTGCATTTAACACTTTAAATAATGGGAATTTATTCAGTTTAGGTTTAACCGAAAGTGGAGGTGTAAATTATTTTAATGGTACAGTTGATGACCTTAAAATATATAATTATGCTATTTCAGATGCTGATGTTACAAGTTTATTTTCAAACAATATTTTAGCATCCGAAAATTTCACATCTCAAAACCTAAAGGCAACAATCTACCCAAATCCAACTTCAGATAATTTCTCAATTGAAATGGAAAACGAAGTAAAATCGGTAGAAATTTATTCGATTCAAGGTCAAAAAGTTTTGACTTCTAATACAAAAGATATGAATGTTTCTAATTTATCAAAAGGAATGTATTTGGTAAAAATCGAAGATTCAAATAATGCAGTTTCAACACAAAAATTAATTATTAAGTAAAATGAAAAAAGTAATCCTAATCTTGTTCTTAGCGTTAAGTTTAATGTCTATGAACACAAATTCAAACCATTTGAGTCTGAATAATGAAATTACAATCACTGAAAAATTCGATATCAAAATAAAAAACGATACCGATAATGAAGTAAAAGTGATCAATGCAGGAAGCGGCGGAAGTTATAGTTTAACTAAAAACGCAACTACCACAATAAAAATGGAAGAAGGCGATAAATTGCACTATTATGAGAAAGGCAAAAAAGGAAATCTAATTCTAACAGCAACAAAAGAAATGCATGGAAAAGTGCAATTATTGAGTAAGTTATAAAATAAGTAAGTAGTTTTTTTAAGAAAACACCGCTCAACAGATTAATTTTTGTTGGCGGTTTTTCGATTGAAATAAATTCTTAAATTGTCAAACCAAAACCAACCAATGAACACAATTAAAGCACTTATTGTAGATGATGAACTCAATGCCAGATCATTACTGCGAAATTTTATAGAAGATCATTGTCCAGAAATACAAATTATAGCTGATGCTGAAGACGTAAAATCGGCAGTGAAAATCATTAATAAAAATCAAATTGATTTGGTCTTTCTAGATGTTGAAATGCCTAATGAAAATGGTTTTGCGCTGTTCGATTACTTCAACAAACCCACTTTTGAAACTATTTTTTGCACAGCCTATTCAGAATATGCCATCAAAGCTTTCGAAGTTTCGGCAGTAGATTATATTCTTAAACCAATTGGAATTTCAAAATTAAAAGAAGCAGTAGAAAAAGTATCTGAAAAACTTAAAAGAAATCTTCAACCCAACACAATGGATGTGCTGAAGGAAAATTTATTAGAAAATAAAATCAAGAAAATTGGTATTCACATTGGTGACGGCATTGTTTTTATGGACTTAAACGATATTCTATATTTTGAAGCCGATGGTTCTTACACCACAATTCATCATAAAAACGGAAAAGATTTGGCGGTAAAAAAAATCAAACATTTTGAAGATTTACTTACATCAGACACTCGTTTTTTTAGAATTCACCGTTCTTATTTTGTCAACATTACTTTGATCAAAAAATACAGCAAAAAAGACGGACTATCAGTAACTTATGATGATAAAATTTTGCTTCCTATTTCAAGAGAGAAGAAAGAAGAATTTGAAGAATTTATGCAATTAAATAACATTTTATAAATGCGTTTAAAAAAAATAGTATTCTTGAATCTAATTGTTTTGGGCAACTTTATTTTTGCTCAAAATACTAATGACTTAAAATCGAAACTTGATAATTACAAAAAAAGTGACACCACAAGATGTTATTTACTAGACCAAAATATTGAAGCGGAAAACGACCATAATATTTGGATAAAATACAATCAAGAATTAAAGAAAATAGCTCAAGAAAAAAGCAAATCAGAAAGTAATCCTGTTTTAAAGAAAACTTATACTAAGTACTTAAGCATTGCTTTTAACAACGAAGGCGCATTTTATATTTATAACGAAGAGTTTGAAAAAGCAATTCAATTCTATAGAAAATCATTAGAAATTACTACCAAAATAAATTATGATTACGGTAGCGCTTTAGCTCTTCAAAATATTGGAACTGCATTTGACTATTTAGGAAAATTAGACAGTACTTTGGTTTATATGCAGAAAGCTTATCACTTTGCAAAACGATCTAAAAATCAATCCAACTTGGCTTATATTTTAACCGATTTAGGATTTACACACAACAACTTAGGAAACAATGCTCTTGCCATAAAATACAACCTTGAAGCGTTACCATTATTCGAAAAAATGAATGATTTAGATGGTTTAGAACGCACCTATTTTGCATTAGGAAGAATTTTTGACAATCAAAACGATTACAAAACAAGTACTCTATATTATGAAAAATGCTTGCAAATTGATAAAAAAACCAACAATAACGAACGTTTAATTTTAGTTTTAAATAGTTTAGCATCAGCAAATATTAAAAGAAAAGAATTAAATAGTGCTTTACAATTTAACAATCAAGCTTTTGAACTTGCATCAAAATTAAATAATGTTGACCGTATTGCTGTTTGCTTTAAAATTTATGGAGACATCTATTTTGAAAGACAAAATTTCTCTGAAGCAAATAATAACTATGTTAAAGCTTATGAAATTTTTAAAAAACTAAACAGTGATGTTTATATTTCAAAAATCGCAATCAAAATTGCAACCTCCTACTACAAATTAAACCAACTTGACAAAGCAAAAGAATATGGTTTATTAGGTTACAATTTAACAAAAAAAACCAATTACACTTCCGACGAAAAAGATGCAGCTGAGATTTTAAGTGATATTTATTCCAAACAAAACGATTATAAAAACGCTTTCAATTTCAAAAAAATAGCTGCTGATATTGGTGAAAAAATCTATTTTGATGAAAGTAAAGACATTGCGTTAAAAGCAACTTACCAGTACGAAACCGAAAAAAAAGAAGCTAAAATCAAAGAATTAAACCAGAAAAAGAAAATAGCCGAGCTTCAATCCAACAAGAAAACTATTCTTATCAACAGTTTCATTATCTCCTTTTTAGCTTTAGCCATTTTAGCCTATTTCTTATTCTTTAGATTTAAAGAAAAAAAGAAAAATGAACTACTTGAAACCAAACTTGCCGAAGCCGAAAAACTCCTTGAAGCCGAAAAGAAAGCCACAGACAGCGAACTCAAAGCTTTGAAAAGTCAAATGAATCCGCATTTTATTTTTAATGCGCTCAACAGTATTCAAGAACAATTTATGTATGGCGACAAACTGAAAGGCAACGAACAACTGAGCAATTTTACCTATTTAACGCGTCAAATTTTAGAAGTTTCTGGCAAAAAACAAATCACAATTGCAACCGAAATTGATATTTTAACAAAATATCTCGATTTAGAAAAAATGCGCTTCGCAAAAGATTTTGAATACACCATTTCAACTTCCGATACCATTGATGAAGATTATCATAAATTACCGCCAATGTTACTGCAACCTTTTATAGAAAACAGTATCAAACACGGATTGATGCACAAAAACGGATTGAAAACAATTAGCATAGATTTTGACTTAGATGAAAATGAAGAATACATAGTTTGCACCATCATCGACAACGGAATTGGAAGAACAAAATCGGCTGAAATCAAAGCTAAAAACCAAAGTAAACATCGATCGTTTTCAACAGAATCAATTGCACAACGATTAGAATTACTAAATGAAAACCATTCTATAAAGCAATTAATTACCTATTCCGATGAATTAGAAAACAATGAAATTGTTGGAACAAAAGTTGTTGTTAATATTCCTTTAGGATAATTACAAACAAACTATATTGTAAACATTCAATCCTAATATTACAATTGTTGCAATTGCTAACAACATCATTTTCAAATTAATTTTCTTTATAAGTACTGACATAATTTCTATTTTTTCTGTAAAAGAAAGCTTTTGCAAACAATGTGCTTTAACAAAATTTACGAAAGGTAAAATTTACTTCACGAAATGAGGATTTGTTTATTATTTTTACACTCTAATTATAATAAAATGTCACAAAAACGCCTTTACCTTCTAGACGCATACGCACTAATATTTCGCGGTTATTTTGCCTTTATAAAAAACCCAAGAATCAATTCTAAAGGAATGGATACTTCGGCCATTATGGGATTTATGAATGCCTTGATGGACGTTATCAAACGTGAAAAACCCGACCATTTAGCCGTAGCATTTGACAAAGGCGGAAGTACGTATCGTTACGAAATGTACCAAGAATACAAAGCACATCGTGACGAAACTCCAGAAGCTATTAAAATTGCTGTTCCTTATATTCAAGAACTATTGAAAGCGATGCATATTCCAATTATTGAAGTGGCAGGTTTTGAAGCTGATGATTTAATTGGAACACTAGCAAAACAGGCAGAAAAAGAAGATTACAAAGTTTTTATGGTCACGCCAGATAAGGATTTTGCTCAATTGGTTTCCGAAAATATTTTCATGTACAAACCTGCGCGAATGGGTAATGACATTGAAATTTGGGGAATTCCAGAAGTGTTAGAAAAATTTGAAATCGAAAGACCAGAACAAGTAATAGATTTCTTAGGAATGATGGGCGATGCAGCCGATAATATTCCGGGATTGCCTGGCGTTGGAGAAAAAACAGCTAAGAAATTCTTGAAAGAATATGGTTCTATGGAAAATCTTTTAGCAAACACACATCAACTAAAAGGTGCGATTAAAGATAAAATTGAAGCCAATGCCGAATTAGGATTATTGTCTAAAAAACTAGCCACTATCCTACTCGATTGTCCGGTTGAATTTAATGCCGAAGATTTTGAACTTTCAAAACCTGATGTTGAAAAAACTGATGCGTTGTTCAACGAATTGGAATTCCGTCAAATGAAAGCACAATTCGATAAATATTTTGGAACTGGAAAAGAATACGACGAAATTGATACGAATGGAAATGGAACTTCAAGTGATACTCCACAACCAGCAAAAAAAGTTCCAGCAAAAAAATCTAACGAAGATCAATTTGATTTGTTCGGATTTTCAGATGAAGAAAGTGATGATGCAAAACCAAATTCGTTTTACGCAACTTTAGAAAACACCAGTCATAATTATACCATAATTCAAGGTGAATTGGGTACAAAATTGTTTTTACAAAATTTACTCAATCAAACTTCGGTATGTTTTGACACCGAAACCACCGGAATTGATGCCTTGAATGCTGAACTAGTTGGAATGTCGTTTTCTTGGCAAAAAGGCGAGGCGTTTTATATTCCGTTTCCTGAAAATCAAGAAGAAGCTCAGGTTTTAGTCGATAAATTCAAACCATTTTTTGAAAATGAAACCATCGAAAAAATTGGTCAGAATATAAAATATGATTTGAAAATTCTTTCTAATTATGGAGTTCAAATCAAAGGGAAATTATTTGATACAATGATTGCGCATTATTTGATTAATCCTGATATGCGCCACAATATGGATGTTTTATCGGAAACGTATTTGAAATATTCGCCAAAATCAATTGAAGATTTAATTGGAAAAAAAGGTAAAAATCAAAAATCGATGCGCGATGTTGCTTTGGAAGAAATCAAAGAATACGCTGCCGAAGATGCCGATGTTACGTATCAATTGAAACAAAATTTCAGTCCGATTTTAGACAAAGCTGAAACCAAAAAGTTATTTGACGAAATCGAAATTCCGTTGATTCCTGTTTTGGCTGCAATGGAATTGGAAGGAATTAATCTTGATGTTCCGTTCTTGAAAGAAATGTCGGTTGAAATGGCAAAAGAAAGTTCAGAATTGGAACAAAAAATATATGAAACCGCTGGTGAAAAATTCAATTTGGCTTCACCTAAACAATTGGGTGACGTTTTATTTGACAAAATGAAAATTGGCGGAGCAAAACAAAAGAAAACCAAAACCGGTCAATACGCAACTGGTGAAGAAATTTTAAGCTATTTAGCCAATGATAATCCAATTGTGAAAGATATTCTCGACTGGCGTCAAATGGTGAAATTGCAAAGTACTTACATCGATGCGTTACCAAATCAAGTCGATAAAAAAACAGGTCGCGTGCACACCGATTACATGCAAACCGTTGCAGCAACTGGACGTTTGAGTTCGAATAATCCGAACTTGCAAAATATTCCAATTCGTACCGAAAGAGGACGATTAATCAGAAAAGCATTTATTGCTCGTAATGAAAATTACACCTTATTATCTGCCGATTATTCTCAGATAGAACTTCGAATTATCGCAGCGCTTTCTGGTGAAGAAAATATGATTAAAGCATTCCAAAATAATGAAGATATTCACCGAAGTACAGCTGCAAAGGTATTCAATGTGCCTTTAGAAGAAGTTACAAAAGAACAACGTAGTAATGCCAAAACGGTAAACTTCGGAATTATATATGGTGTTTCTGCATTCGGACTTTCAAATCAAACATCGCTTTCAAGAAAAGAAAGTGCTGAGTTAATTGATGCTTATTATGCAACTTATCCAAAACTAAAATCCTACATGAGCAATCAAGTAGATTTTGCAAGAGAAAACGGTTATGTACAAACAGTTTTAGGAAGAAGACGTTATTTAAAAGACATCAATTCGGCAAACATGATGGTAAAAAGTGGCGCAGAACGAAATGCTGTAAACGCACCAATTCAAGGTTCAGCAGCTGATATTATCAAAATTGCGATGATTAATATTCATAAGAAATTAACTTCTGAGAATTGGAAATCAAAAATGTTACTTCAGGTTCATGACGAACTTGTATTTGACGTTCACAACTCTGAATTAGAAAAAATCAAACCAATGATTAAACACGAAATGGAAAACGCCTTCAAAATGGATGTTCCGTTAGATGTTGAAATTGGTGTTGGGAAAAATTGGTTGGAAGCACATTAATCATCCTATTTTTTTTCTAGCAACTTCAATAACATTTCATTTTGCTTTTTTAGTTCTTCTACAGTAACTTTTAAAGATTCTATTTGTTCTTGTTGCTCTTGAATTGCTTTTACTATCACTGGTGTAATTTCAGCGTATCTTACACCTAAATTTTCATTTTGTTTTCTTTCAAAATTCCCTTCCTCATCTTTCGGATACCAAGAGTGTGTTTCTACAACTTCGGGTAAAACATCTAATAATTGTTGTGCCGAAAAACCCAATTTAGTTTCTTGAAATTGATCGGGAATTGCAGTTTTACCAATACTATTACTTTTCCATTTGTATGAAATAGGATTCAATTGCAGCACTTCTTTCAAACCATATTTTAAATCAACAACTTCTTTTTTAAGTTTCATATCTGAGGTTTGGATAGTACCATTTGAAGCCCAAACAGCAGTCCATCTTTTTGAAGAACCACCCAAACGAGTATCATTATCTACTAATGGATTTAAGCTAGATGCTTCCAATAATAGTTCATCCAAACCATCTACAATATATTCAATTGAACCAGTTGCCATAGCTGAGCCGCCAGCTGCGCCTTTATAAAAACCAAGAGCAAAATCACGAGTATAAGTATCACCTCCAGAATCAACAAAAGTCAAACCATCGTCTCCATCGACTAGAGTTGAACCACCACCAAAATTAATATAATCATCATCAAAATTAGTTTCCATAATAACTCTATTGGTGCCATTAAATTTGATTTGCCCAGGAAAAGCTGCTGAAGTACTACTATTAAAGTTTAAATCATATGAGTCTAAATTCAAAGTCGTAGCTTGTGTCAAGGTTCCTCCTAATCTAACTGTTCCTGAAGTATTTGTTAATCCATTAGTGAAGGTATAGGTACCACTTCCACTTGGCAATGTAACTGAGTTTCCGTTTGAAATTGACAACGTATTTCCAGCTATACTTAAAGTTTGGCTATCTGTTCCAGAACCTCCAGAAGCTGTTTGCCAGTATCCATTTCCATTAGCATCCGAAGTAAGAACTTTTCCTGCGCCTTGAGTACCATCTTCTAATCGAAAAGTGAAGTTTCCACCTGTTGGTGCACTTGTTTCTGTTACTAGAACATTATCTATTGAAGCTCCATAATCAAAATCGCCTATATACTCAAATCGTAAAGAATAACTATTTCCTGCAACAACAGTAGCAGAACCAGAATAATTAGTATTTGCATCTGTTGTAAGCAAACCAACTAAATTAGCACCAACTTGTGTACTAGTTGTATTGTTATATAAATAAGCTCTAAATGTATCTCCTGTAGCACCAAAATTATTGTAACGATAGCTAAATGAGATAGTAACAGTAGTTGATGTAGGTGCTGATGTAAAATCAATTCGAGCTGTAGCATTTTGCAAACAACCTGTTTCATCTGAATAAATATATAACCATCCACCTGTACAAGAAGTACAATTGGCATTTACATTCCCAGCTAAAGTACGTTCCCAACCATTTGTTGCAGGTGCTGCGCAACCACTCATTGCGTTGCTAGAATGCACCACAGTGTATGCAGAGTTAAAATTTTGATTTAACAAATTAACCGTTCCTCCTCCTGAAGGTAAAGTTGTTGATCCATACACATGCAATGTTGCTGTTGGTGAAGTAGTATTAACACCAACTTGCGAATATATATCAAAAGAACACAAAAATAAAATAACTAAAAAGAGTGAATTTTTCATAAAAATAAATTAAACCATAAATTTATCTATGTTTTTTTTTTACCATCAAAATAAAGCAATAAGAATGTATTGATTTCTATAATCGCTACAAAAAACTCAATTTTTGTGTAAAATCCTTGATGTATTCTTTTTTTTATATTTTTATAAAATAAAACATAAGGCATGAAAATTATATTATTAATGCTCCCAATTCTAATAACTCTTTTTTTGAGTATTAAGTTTTTCTTTGTTAAAAAAAATAGCACCATTTCCATCAAGATTTTAGGTGTGTTCTTTTTGTTTTTTTGCTTTGCTCTAATAGCTATCTTGTTTCAATATTTACAAGAATTTTATCCGTTCATTCAAAGTTATTTTTACTTAATTGAAATCACTTTTTATTTCATAATGTTATCCTTGCCGGTAATTATATACTTTTATATCTCATCCTTAACAGATAAAATAAAAAAATACAAAGAAATTAATGCTGTTTTACCACACTTTTTTATTCCATTACAATCTTTAATTTTTAATATTTATCCTTACATAACTTTAGATAATCAAGTAGATGAATCTTTGCGAAAAAACCTTGATTACACCAATTATTTTAGTTTGAAAGTTATATTTATTGCGCTCAATATTTATTATTTGACACATACTATCTTATTGTATATAAAACACCGAAAACAAATTAAAAACATTTTATCGTATGAAATTGGGATAAGTTTAAATTGGGTTTTGTTTTTCCTATTGGGATACCTATCATTTGTTGCTTGTTTTTTTATTCTAAATCCAGATTCATCTCCTTATGTAGTTTATTTACCATTTCTTTTGATTATGGTTTATACTTTTTTTCAACGAGATGCTCAAATTACGGTTGAACTAGAAAGTTCTGTTATTCAAAATACAAACATTACTATTGAAGTTGAAAATCAACAAAACAAGCAGACAAACTCAATTAATGATGAGAAAAGAGAAATTTTAAAAAATCAAATGGTTGACTACATTGAAAATGAAAAAGTTTTTTTACAAAAAGATTTAACTATTTATGATGTAGCAAAAGCACTCAATACAAATAATAATTACATTTCCAACATATTAAATAATTCACTTGATTGCAATTTTGTAACTTTTATTAACTCCTATAGAATTGAAGAAGCAAAAAAAATATTGATTTCTAAAGAATATTCTAATTATACCATTGAAGCAATTAGTGCAATTGTTGGATTTAATTCGAAATCTGCTTTTAATAATGCCTTCAAAAACAAAGTAGGAATAACACCCTCTGATTACATCAAACTAAATAGAATAGATTAAATTGAAATGTTTAATTTTTGTCATAGCGTTTATAATTTTCATTATTATAAAAAAATAAAATGAAGAAAATAATTCTCTTCCTCTTTTTTAGTTTGTCTAATTTGATTTACAGTCAAGTGGATGAAAAAATTCTGCATGATAATTTTATTACTTCTGTAAATGCTTGGAATGGTGAAGAGTACATTTATCTTTTAATTAATTTTAAAGATTTGAATAGTAATTTAATTAAAGAAATCTGTATTCAGAAGAGTGATTTAAGAGATGCTTTAGCCTATGAATATACTATTTCTAAAAATGAAGCTCACACAAAATTAGAAAATTATAAATCTCGATATTTTGAGTTTAAGAATATAGATGCAATTACTATTTTAAACAAATATTATTATTCTGAAAATGAAATCAATGAGTTTAAAAAAAATATAAATATTGATAAAATTGTTAACGATATAAAAACTAAAAAAAATTGGTTTTTAGATTTAGAAGATATGAATTTTAAAGAAAACTTGTATGCTCTTTTATTAACAAAAAGAGGTTTTATTATAAATATTACTTTTCAATGTTTTGGTCAAAGTGGATTGTGGTGTTTAAGTTGTCTCGAAAACAAGTAATCTTTTAAATTTATTTATCTTTGTCGAAATTTATTTGAATGTCAATACTTTCGCTTTCAGAAAAAACCATAAAAACCATAAAATCAATAACTAATAGTACCTATTTAGATATTATTGGATTGATAATCGTGATTACGGCTTCGATTGTTTTAGGCTATCACAATACCGAATACAAATTTACTTTTCAAGGTAAAAATTATGTTTTCTTTTTGGGTTACGTTTCTATCGTCAATACAGGATTATCAATGATTGGAAATCGATTAGTTACTAAAAAGAATAATATTGGAAACTTTCTTGCGACTTGCAATACATTTTTGAGTGGTTCAATTGATTATTTACTTGGAAATGTTGGTGCGATTTTAACTTATCCAGTAACTTTTATTGGAAATTATTTGGTTTTCAAAGCTTGGAAAAAAAGCACCGTTTTGCGTTCTATTGACTTTATATTTTATCGCAATTTAGTTCTTGGTTTTGTATTCTCTTTGGTTCTTAATTATATTGCTTTCAAATATCTTTCTGAAAAACCAATTGATTGGAGATTGTTTTTTGCTATAGCAATTCCTGCCGGAATAACCTTTGGTGCTACTTTCAACACTGCCAGAATGTATCCAGACAACTGGTTTATGTGGCAGTTTTACAACATCACCAAATTAGTTCAAAACATATTGCAAATGAATATAGCCAATACTGCTAAATATGTTTTTTACCTTTTCAACGCTATTATTGGTTACATCACTTGGAATGATGATAAGAAAAAAGGAACTATTAAATCTTCCTAGTCGATTCTCTTTGACGTAATTCCGTTTTTACAATTGTAGTTTTGTGACTGTAATTTTCCTCTTTGCTTTCTAATTTTTCTATTAGCATTTTAGTAGCCACTTCACCAATTTCTGGACCATGCTGACTTACTGTTGATAAACTTGGCGTTAATCTTCTAGACCAAACACCATCAGCAAAACCAATAATAGAAAGTTCATCTGGAATTTTCAATCCTTTTTTTATTCCTAGTTTCATTGCCATGACAGAAGCGTGTTCGTCTAATGCAAAAACAGCATCCACTTTATTTTTATCAAAGAAATTTGAAGATTTGGTATCAAAATCCTCTGCAGTTTCAGTTAAAATAACTAAATTTTCATTGATTTTAATTCCGTTATTTTCTAATGCTTTATAAAAACCTTTAGCGCGCAATTTTCCAACACTCAAATTATCAATAGACGAGAACAATGCAATTTTCTTGCATCCTGTTTTAATCAAATGTTCTGTTGCGTTTACCGCTGAATCTAAATCATCAACGATAACTTTATCACAATTTACTTCATCTGCAATTCTATCAAACATCACAATTGGCGTACCTTCGTTGATAATCGATTTGAAATGACCAAATTGTTGCAACTTTTGAGCTTCTTCCGAAATGGATAAAATAAATCCATCAATAGTACCATTACTCAACATTTCAAGCGCACTAATTTCTTTTTCAATCGATTCGTTAGAAATACATGTAATCACTTTATATCCTTTTTCATCGGCAACTTTTTCAATTCCGGTAAAAACCTTGGCAAAAAACTGATTTAGAATATTCGGAATAATTACACCAATAGTTTTGGTAGAACGATTTTTAAGGTTCAACCCAATAACATTTGGTTTGTAATTTTTCAATTTCGCATATTCTTGAACACGAATTTTTGTTGGTTCACTAATTTCCGGACTATCATTCAACGCCTTAGAAACTGTCGAAACAGATACTCCTAGTTCCTTAGCAATTTGTTTTAAAGTGGCTTTCGATTTCATCTTACATATATATAAGGTGTAAATTTAAGAAAATTATGGATAGTAGCGAATGGTTTGCGCATTTTTGTAATCCATTTTCCTGCTTTACGTTCCAATCTTGTCTAAAAAGACAAGGATTTCCACTTCAATCAGGGCTAATAAGCCATCAATTTGGATACTATAAATCGTTATAATTCAAAATAATAATTAAAAATCAAAATCCTTTTTGCATATATAATAAATAATTGTACTTTTGCACTCCCTTAATTGGGAATGGAATGTTTAATTAAAATAATATTATGGACGCATTAAGCTACAAAACAGTTTCTGCCAACAAAGCCACAGCTGAAAAACAGTGGATTGTTGTAGACGCTGAAGGTCATAACTTAGGTCGTTTTGCTTCAAAAGTCGCGATGCTTTTAAGAGGTAAATACAAGCCAAGTTATTCACCACACGTTGACTGTGGAGATAACGTAATTGTTATCAACGCAGAGAAAATTAATTTAACTGGAAACAAGTTAGATGACAAAACGTACATCAGACACACAGGTTATCCAGGAGGACAAAGAAGTTTAACTGCTAAAGTAATGCAACAAAAAAACCCTGCATTATTAGTAGAAAAAGCTGTAAAAGGAATGTTGCCTAAAAACAAATTAGGAGCACAATTATTCCGTAATTTAGATGTAAATGTTGGTACTGAGCACAAACATGGCGCTCAACAACCAAAAACCGTTAACCTTAACGACTTAAAGTAATGGGAGTTATTCACAAAATCGGTAGAAGAAAATGTGCAGTTGCACGTGTTTATGTTACTGAAGGTACAGGTAAAATCACTGTAAACAAAAAAGAATTTGCAACTTACTTCCCAACAGCTACTTTACAGTACAAAGTATTACAACCAATGTCTATGACAGAAAATGTAAACAACTTTGACGTAAAAGTAAATGTTTACGGTGGTGGTTCAACAGGACAAGCAGAAGCTGTAAGAATGGCTTTAGCAAGAGTAATGTGTGAAGTTGGCGAAGGAAACAGAGCTATCTTAAAACCAGAAGGATTACTTACAAGAGATCCAAGAATGGTAGAACGTAAAAAATTCGGTCAGAAAAAAGCGAGAAAGAGATTCCAATTCTCGAAACGTTAATATTCGATATTTATCAGAATATTTTTTCAGATACATTTTTACAATTAAAATTGAATTTAAAACAAAGTTGTCGATATTCCTTATAAAAAGGGAATTAGTTTAGCATCTAAATTTTCAAGACATACCGAAAGTGACTACTTGAAAATTGCTATAACACGGAACGTAAACTATTACACAATGGCAAACAAAATTGACGTTAAAGAATTATTAGAAGCAGGTGTTCACTTCGGACACATGACTCGTAAATGGGATCCAAACATGGCTCCTTACATTTATATGGAGCGTAATGGTATTCATATCATTAACCTATATAAAACTGCTGCAAAAATTGAAGAAGCTGGTGAAGCTATGAAAAAAATTGCAGCATCTGGTAGAAAAATACTTTTCGTAGCTACCAAAAAACAAGCAAAAGATATCGTTTCAGAAAAAGCATTGGCTTGTAACATGCCTTACATCACAGAAAGATGGCCTGGTGGTATGTTAACAAACTTCGTTACTATCCGTAAAGCTGTTAAAAAAATGGCAACAATCGATAGAATGAAAAAAGACGGAACATTCATGACGCTTTCTAAAAAAGAAAGACTTCAAGTTGATCGTCTTCGTGCGAAATTAGAGAAAAACTTAGGTTCTATCGCTGACATGTCTAGATTACCTGCTGCACTTTTCGTAGTAGATATCAAAGCTGAACACATCGCAATCAAAGAAGCACAAAAATTAAACATTCCAGTTTTCGCAATGGTTGATACAAACTCTGACCCACGTGAGGTAGATTATGTTATTCCAGCAAATGATGATGCTTCTAAATCAATTGACAAAATTTTAACTTTAGTTACTGACGCAGTTAAAGACGGATTAGCAAACAGAACTTCTGATAAAGAAGCTGATGATGCTACTGAAGTAGAAACTGTTGAAGAAGTTGCTGCTCCAGAAGCTGCTGTTGTTGAAACTGCTGCTCCAGAAGTAGAAGCTACTGAAACAAGTACTGAAGAATAAAACACAGAAAATTCCAAAATATAAATTCCAAATTCCAAGAAATTATCAATTATTTGATGATTTATTAAAATTGGAGTTTGGGATTTGTAAATTGGAATTTCTTTTTTTACACAAATTATTTTTAATCTTAAAATAAAAACAAAATGGCAACAATTACTGCTGCAGACGTAAATAAATTAAGAACAATCACAGGTGCAGGTATGATGGACTGCAAAAAAGCATTAGTAGAAGCTGATGGAGATTTTGATTTAGCAATCGAAAACCTTAGAAAAAAAGGTCAAAAAGTGGCTGCTAACAGATCAGACAGAGAATCTACTGAAGGAGCTGCAATCGCAGTTGTTAATGCTGACAAAACTTCTGGTGTTGTTATCACATTAAATTGCGAAACTGACTTCGTTGGAAAAAATGAAGGTTTCGTAAAATTAGCTACAGATTTAGCTAACCAAGCATTAAACTATGATACTAAAGAAGCATTTTTAGCTTCAGATTTTAATGGTATCACTGTTGCTGACAAATTAATTGAGCAAACTGGTGTTATTGGAGAAAAAATTGAAATCGCTTCTTTCGAAAGATTAAGTGGTGCTTTCGTTGGTTCATACATTCACGCTGGAAACAAAATTGCTGTTTTAACTGCATTATCTGCTAATGTTGAAGGTGCTGAAGAAGCTGCAAGAAACGTAGCAATGCAAGCTGCTGCAATGAATCCAATTGCTTTAGATGAAGCTGGTGTTGATGCATCAATCATTGAAAAAGAAATTGAAATCGCTAAAGATCAATTACGTCAAGAAGGAAAACCAGAAGCTATGTTAGACAATATCGCTAAAGGTAAAATCCAACGTTTCTACAAAGACAACACTTTAGTAAACCAAGATTATATTAAAGATGGTTCTATGAGCGTTGCTTCTTACATTAAATCTGTTGACGGTGGTTTAACTGTTACAGGTTTCAGAAGAGTTGCTTTAGGATAAATATAAAGTACGATTTACGAAGTACGAAGTACAAAGTAATTCAAACAATATAAACCTCGGTTCTTAATTGAATCGAGGTTTTTTTATTTTATTTATCTTCACAAAAAATATATGAAAAATTTAGCCGTTATATTGAAATGACTATTTTCTAATTATATTTGTTTAAAAATCACACACTTTGAAAAAGATATTCGCTGCCTTCTTATTATTATTGAGTTTTACTTCTATTGCTCAAACTGAAAAAACTTTGCTTTGGGAAATTTCCGGAAACGGCTTAGCTAAAAAGTCTTATTTATATGGTACCATGCATGTAAATGAAAAGATTTCTTATCACCTTTCAGACGCTTTTTATAAACATTTGCTAGAAGCCGATATCGTGAGTAACGAAAGCAATCCTGAAAGTTGGGAAGTACTATTTGATTTGTTGACCAACCAAGAAAATGAGAACTCACAAAAACTTTATAGTCGTTTCAATCTTGCGCCATTAAAAAAAGAAGCATTGTATCCATTGTTTTCTAATGTAAATATCTACAACACGATGACTTCTGGAAACAACAGCGAACAAGCTGACTTTCAAGAAAACACCGTTCTTGATATGTTTATACACCAAACTGGTAAAAAATATAACAAAAAAGTAACTGGTCTAGAAGATGCACAGGAGTCATTTCTTAAAGTGATGAAAATGCAAAACGACATGGAAGAGCCAAAAGAAGAAGTGAGAATGGCTTTAATGAAAATATTAAAAAACAGAAACTTCCAAACGGTATCTAATGATTTTTATAGAGAGAAAGACATCGTAATGCTAGACTCTATTTATAAATTGATTTACTCTAAAAAATCGCATAACATTTTAATTACAGAACGAAATGTTACTATGGCAAACAGCATTGATTCAATTGCTAAAACCGGAAGTTTATTTGCTGCTGTTGGTGCTGCGCATTTAGCAGGAAAAGAGGGTGTTTTACAACTTTTAATCAAAAAAGGATATACTGTAAAACCAATAATAGATGTACTTACAACTGTTGGAGAAAAACAGAAAAAAACAATTGAAGAGTATTTTCCAAATCCAGTATTGAATCCTTTTACTACTAAAGATGGAATGCTAAAAATGCCTTTGTTTAAAAATCCGAGAACTATAAACGAAGTAACAGCTTGTATTGATTTGACAAATGGTGGCTCTGTAAACATAAACAGAATACCATTGAATTATTTTTTAAAGAAAAAAGATGACACATTCAATCCAAAAGCATTAGACAGTCTTTTCTTTGAGAATATTGCAGGAACTATCATTGAAAAAAAGTTTTTTGAAACAGAAAACTACAAAGGATACGACATAAAAAACAAAACAAAATCTGGCAATGCACAACGCTACAGATATTACATTACACCTTTAGAAATTATTGCTGTTTCAATGACAGGTACAGGTGACTATGTAAGACAATATGAAAACCAACTATTTGACAAAATTGAAATTAAAAATCTACAAAGCTCTTGGGATAGTTTTACTCCGTTAAAAGGTGGCTTTAGTGTAAAAATACCTTCTTACAGCGTCATACATGGTAATGAAGTTGATAAAATTGATAACGATATCACAATTCAATCTTTTGATAAATCTGAAAATGCTTTTTATTTTTTAACCGAAGAATCGTTTAACGGAACTGCAGAACTTGAAAATACTGCCTATGAACACAAACAAATACAAGCAGAATTTTACATGCAAAATGAGTTGGACGATGTAACACACAACACTTCAACAAACGAATCATCGACAAAGATTGGTGAGAAAAAAATTAGACTAAAAACCTTTATTAAAGGTAACAAATATTTCCTTCTTGGAACTGTAAATGCCTCAGACAAAAACACAGATAATTACTTCCAATCATTTGATTTTACTAAAAATGGTCGAATTGTAATTAATAAAGTTTATAACGATACTGTAAACGATTTTAAAGTTGAGATTCCAGAAAAAATCAATAAAAAAACATTTTTGAATTTTGAAGATTATGAATTTAAAACTAAAAACTCCTTTTTATCAAGAAACAAAAATTATACTTTCTATGCAGACAATGGCAGAGATATAGATTTAGAATACAATAAATTTCACAAATATGAGTCTTTTGAAAATTTAGATTCCTTAAAAAATTATTTTTTTAGGGACTATTCCAAAGATTATAAATCATTTATGGATTCACATGGTAGATTTCAAAATTTCGAGGAAAATTATGAAGAAGACTATGATGAAGACTATGATTATCAATCTAATGAATCTTTGATTTATAATTTTATTTATAAAAAGGGGTTTTCCTATTCAAAGTGGTTTGATTTAGTAGAAAAAAATGATGAGAAATATGAATTTCTTTCAAAATCATACAATTTCAATAAGGAAGATAATACACATATTTTTGAAGCCGTTGTATCAAAGTCAAATGCAACTCAAGCAATAAAATATAAAACTTTTGTAAAAGGAAATGCCTACTATAAAATGCAAACTTTAATTGAGAGAGATTATAAAAATGATGATGCCTTTATAGAAAAAACATTTAGCTCCTTAGAACCCACTTCTAAAGACACCACTTCCATTTTTGAAGATAAATTTGATTTGTTTTTAAATGATGTAAATAGTAAAAAAGACACTATCCGATTCTCAGCGATGGAATCTATTGATGAATTAAAAATTGCCGATAAAGATTTTGATGCTGTTACTAACTTCATAGACACATTCAAGTTTAAAGAATCTGAAAAAGAAGCACCTTCAAGTTTATTGATGCGAATTGGTGCTTTAAAGAATCCTAAAACAATTCCGTATTTGGAAGCAAAATATAAAGATGAAAAAACAAAAACCAATACTCAAATTGAAATTTTAAAAGCTTTAACTCGTCAAAAATCAAAAGCGGCTTATCAGAAAATAATTGAATTATTAGAATACGATTTACCGATAACCGACAAGCAATATGATATAACAAGCTTGTTTAGTCTGTTTGATTTAGATTTAGAAAACAGCAAAGAATTGTTTCCGAAAATATTCCAATTTTATAGCATTAAGGAATACAACAAACCTACATTAAATTTATGTAACTCATTGTTTGACAAAAATTTAATTTCTCCAAAGAAAATCAGTTCTTTCAAGAAAATGGTTTTAACCAATGCCAAGTTAGAATACAAAAGAGTCGTAAGCTGGAAAGAAAAAAACATCAAACCAGAAGAAGAAATGGATTTAGCAGATGATATCTCTTATGAAACTGCTGTTGATACTACAGTTGCAGTTGCAATTGATGGAGATGAAGAAGATTACAATTCAGAGGAAACTTCAGCTCCTGTTGATGATTTGATAAACTATATTGATTTATTATACAATTTTCAATCAGACAAAGACACAGAGGCTTTATTTCAGAAAATAAAAGGATTGGATATACCAGAATTAAATGTTGAATTATTGCGTTTGGGTGTTGTAAACGATAAAATTAGCAAAGAGGAAATTTTATCAACATTAGAAAATGAAAAGACAAAATTTGCTACAATTCTGTTATTACATTACAAAGACAAATTCAATTTGCTGCCAACGCTAACAGAAGATGAAATTGTTGAATCTGCCATTTTAAGTTTTGAAAATCTTAAAACCAAGGATTCTATTGAATTTATTGAAAAACGAATTGAAACAAAAAACAACAAAGAAATTACTCTTTATTTTTATAAATTCAACAAAACAAGTAGTTATCGAAAAATTAAAAACACCTATATCTACACGATTGCTTTTTTAAGTGAAAAAGGAAAAATCAATCCTTTAGCTTACAAAATTTATGATAAAAAGAAGCTTGAAGACGATGATGATATTACAAAACGCATCAATGCGATTACAAATAAAGCCTTAAATGAAGAGCACAGAAGGGCAACATTTGAAAAAAACATCGATCGTATGAATTTTAATTTGTATGATTAATACTAAACTTCAAAAAGAACCATGTTTCAAAGAAGAAAAGATATTGTTTATGTAATTCTAGCTGGTATTTTTATCACTAATGCTATTGTTGCTGAACTAACTGGCGGAAAATTGATTGATGTTTTTGGAGTTCCGATGAGCATTGGAATTTTGCCTTGGCCCATTGTTTTTATCACAACCGATTTAATCAACGAATACTTTGGCGAAAAAGGCGTTAAGAAACTTTCGCTTATTACAGCTGGATTGATTGCTTATACCTTTATAATTTTGTTTTTTGCAATTAAAATTCCTTCGACTGGAATTAGTTCGGTTACAACTGAACAATTTACGGCCGTTTTTGGACAAAGTCAATTGATAATTATTGGAAGTATAGCTGCATTTTTAGTTTCACAATTAATTGATGTTACCATTTTTCATTTAGTAAAAAACAGAACTGGCAATAAAATGATTTGGTTGAGAAGTACTGGTTCTACTGTAATTTCACAACTGTTTGATAGTTTTATTGTACTCGGAATTGCATTTTATTTGCCTGGAATTATGGATGGAAAAACCTATATTATTTCAGGATTCACTGGATATTCTGTTAAATTAGTGATTGCAATTTTGATGACGCCAATGATCTATTTAGGACATTTTTTGATAGAACAATATTTAGCCAAAGATGGAAAATAAAGTACGTTGCGCTTGGTGCGAAAAAGACGATTTATATAGAGATTATCATGATAACGAATGGGGAAAACCTGTTTATGATGACGAAAAATTATTTGAATTTTTAATTTTAGAAACTTTTCAGGCAGGATTGAGTTGGTATACCATTTTGAAGAAAAGAGAAAACTTCAGAGCAGCGTTTGATAATTTTGATTACAAAAAGGTTGCAAATTATGGTGAAGAAAAAGTGCAAGAATTACTTCAAAATGCTGGAATAATTAGAAATCAATTGAAAATAAGAGGAACAATTTCAAACGCCATTGCCTTTATGGAAGTGCAAAAAGAATTTGGAAGTTTCTCTAAATACATTTGGAATTTCACTGAAGGAAAACCCATTGAAAACAACAGAAAATCCTTAAAAGAAGTTACAGCAACTACGCCACTTTCCGATGAAATTAGTAAAGACTTAAAGAAACGCGGATTCAAATTTGTAGGTTCAACCGTTGTGTATGCTCACATGCAAGCCACAGGAATGGTAAATGACCACGTGATGGATTGTTGGACGCAGAAGTAGATTTACTAAACTATTTTCGTTATTTGATGATTAAAATCACTACCTTTAGTTAAAACAATAAAACATGTTTCGCCACAAAGGAAGTAGAAGAACGTTTTTACACAATTTACGACTTGCTTCCAATCTTTCATTTATTGCAGGAATTGTAAATATTGCAGGTGTACTTTCTGTAGCGACTTTAACAACAAATGTCACAGGCCATTTTGCATACTTTGCTGAGGAAATTTCTTTGAAAAACTATTCAAAAGCTATTACTTTCCTCCTATTCATTTTGTCATTTTTGTTTGGTGCTTTTACTTGCAATACATTAATCGAAATCACTTCATTAAAAAAACCTAGAATTGCTCATGCTTTTCCAATGATAATCGAAGTTACTATTTTGCTAATCATTGGGTTTGGATTTGTAAAACATCAAGAATACATTGCTTATTTATTGCTTTTTTCGATGGGAATTCAAAATGCGTTAGTTACTCAAATTTCGCAGTCTGTAGTAAGAACAACACATCTTACAGGATTATTTACTGATTTGGGCATTGAATTATCACAACTTTTTTTCTACAGAAAACCAGTTGAAAAATCGCGATTACGCAGAAGTATTTTTCTAAGACTTTCTATTATTACTTTCTTTTTTCTTGGTTGTGTTCTTGGAGGAATTTTCTATGAAAAATACGAACTGAAAATCCTTCTTTTCGCAGCGCTTTCATTAATAATTGCGCTTCTATTCGACAATATTATTATCTACTATCATCTTACAAAAAGAAAAATAAAATCAAGTTTTCATGAAGAAGAGAACTAACTCTTCAAAATCATCATGAAAGCATTTCTCGAAATTTCAAAAGCTCCTAATTTTTCTAAATGGTCGTTATGAACTTGGCAATCCAAAAGTTTGTAGTTGTTTTGTTTTAAGTATTCAATCAATTTCACAAAAGCTACTTTACTTGCATTTGGTACTTTAGAAAACATACTTTCTCCGCAAAATACATGACCTAAATCAACTCCATACAATCCACCAACGAGTTCGCCATTTTGCCAAACTTCAAATGATTTTGCTTTTCCTAATTGATATAATTCGGTATACGATTTAATAATATCATTAGAAATCCAAGTTCCATCTTGATCTTTTCTTTCAATTTCTTGACAATTTTTGATAACCGATTCGAAATCTTTATTGATAGTCACTTCAAAAATATTCCGATTAATAATATTTCGAAGACTTTTAGAGACTTTATAATCCTTTGGATTCACAACCATTCGTTCGCTTGGTGACCACCAAAGAATGGGTTCGTCAGCATCAAACCAAGGAAAAATTCCATTATTGTAGGCAAGAAGCAATCGTTCTACAGACAAATCACCTCCAACAGCAAGAATTCCTTCATACGAAGCTTCTTCAACTGGTGGAAAATAAAGTTCTTTGGTTAGGAAATACATAAGAGAAAATTCCAAATAATAAATGACAAATTCCAAACAAAATTCAAATTTCAAAATCAAAAATTCTAAACACAAGTAGGTTTTGAAAATTGAATTTTTATAAATTGGAACTTATTTGGAATTTGGATATTGAAACTTGTTATTTACTTTTTAATTTTCAATTAAAAAGGTAAATCGTCGTGTTCTTCTTCTTTAAAATCAGTTGCTGGAGCAAATGCTTCTGCTGCTGGCATTGGAGGCATTTGTTGAGCTGCTGCTGGAGCTTCTGTTTGAAGTTTTTCAACTCTCCAACCTCTTATTGAATTAAAATATTTAGTTTCTCCTTGAGGATTCACCCATTCTCTTCCACCTAAATTGATAGAAACTTTTACCGCATCACCAACGGCAACATTATTCAATAAATCACTTTTATCTTGAGTAAATTCAATCATAATGTGTTGTGGATACTGCTCATCTGTAGTTACCACTAATTCTCTTTTTCTGAAAGTAGCACTAACTTGAATTTCTGCGCTTACTACTTTTACTTTTCCTGAAACTTCCATAATATTATTGTTTATTGTTTTGCTAAAAGCACTTTCCAAGCGGTAAGCACCTCGTTTTTATCTAAATATTCTTTGGCTAATTGGTGTTTTTTAACCTCATCATCAGCACTCAAAACACCTTTCACTTCAAAATTTTGTTTTACAAATATAGTAATTTCTTCATTGGTTGGCAATGCTTCTACATTTCCTAATTTTCCTAAATCATTCCCATTAAAAATAGGGCTTTCTCTCACAAATTCTGGAATTGCATCTACTCCTATTCCTAAAGTTGTCAATGGTTTTTCTACTTCAAAAAGTCCTTGATTGGCTCTTGAATACCAATTACCACCAAGTCTTGAAACCAAGTCAATTTTCATTGGATCTATATTTCCTTCTAAATCTAAAACCGATTCATTGATGTGCATTTTAACCACTTCACAAATAATCATATTTCCGGCTCCACCTTCAGTACCTAATGGGATAATTTGATTGACTTTACATTCAAATTGCACCGGACTTTCGGCAACGCGATAAGGTTTTACTATTTCTGATGGAATGGGAGTCAGACCCGATTTTGCAAACTCATTTACACCATCTGGATATTCTGTACTTGATAAAGACATTTGTTGCACAATATCAAAATTCACAACATTGATTACTACTTGACGTGTTTCTTCACAATTAATTAAAGTGTGTTTCGTTGTATTATTTCTGACTCTTCGCGCTGGAGAAAAAACCAAAATTGGTGGATTAGAACTAAAAATATTGAAAAAACTAAACGGTGATAAATTCGGCTTTCCGTTTTTGTCAATTGTACTTGCAAATGCAATTGGTCTTGGCGCAATAGCACTTTGCAAATAACCTTGCAATTTCATTGGAGAAAGTTCTTTTGGATCAATTGTTAGCATAAAATTTGGAATTTTTACAAAGATAAGAATTCAATGACAATGGCAATTTGAAAAATCAATTTCAATTTGAAAAAAATCATTACTTTTAAACAAATTTTAAATATGCAATTCTCCGATAGAAGAAACACAACACGTTGGATAATCATCATCACTTCATTTGTGATTGTTTCTCTTATTTTGTGGAATACGTATTCGTTTTTCCAAATTTTTAAGCAAGAAGAGCGTGTCAAAATGCAACATTGGGCTTTATCACAAAAAAAAATAAATACAGATGATTTAGATGCCGATTTGGAATTGCCTTTGCAAATTATACAAACTGCAAATATTCCTATCATAGTTACCGAAAAGGATTCTATTATAAATAAGATAAATATTGATGATGATATTGTAAATGACAAAACCAAATTAAGAAACTTTTTACAGCGACTAAAAAACCAGAATGACCCTATTGTGATGAAAATTTCTGAAGGTCGAACGCATAATTTATATTATGGTGATTCCTCTTTATTGAATAAACTAAAATATTACCCAATCGCTTTATTATTCATTATTTTCTTGTTTGGAGCAGTTGTTTACAATTTTTATAAAAGCACTAAAATGGCCACCCAAAATAAGCTTTGGGCAGGAATGGCGAAGGAAACTGCACATCAAATTGGAACGCCTTTATCTTCTTTAATTGGTTGGCTTGAAATAATGAAAGCTGATAATGTTGACGAAACCACTGTTTCTGAGATTGAAAAAGACATCAACAGATTACAGACAATAACTGAACGATTTTCTAAAATTGGTTCAGAACCAGTATTGGAAACAAAAGATATCGTTGAAGAAACTAGAAATTCGTTTGATTATTTAAAATCGCGTTTTTCGAAACAAGTTGAGTTTACCTTTTCTGCTCCAAAAAATCCGATATTGGTTTCTATCAATCCGGCTTTACATAGTTGGACCATTGAAAATTTGATGAAAAATGCTATTGATGCTATGAAAGGCAGAGGCAAATTGAAAATCATGATTGAAAAAGAAGGTCAAAACATAAAAATCAATGTAATCGATTCTGGAAAAGGTATTCCAAAAAATCAATACAGACGTGTTTTTGAACCAGGATTTACTACTAAAAAACGTGGTTGGGGATTGGGTTTATCACTAACAAAAAGAATTGTTGAGGAATATCATAATGGAAAAATAAAAGTAGCCCATTCAGAGATTGACAAAGGAACTACAATGCAAATTCTTTATAAGAAAGCTAAATAATTATCTAGTTTTTGTAAACATCAATTTTCTTTGTACTTTGTTTTTACTCAAATAATCTTTAACAAACTGAGCGTGTTCTGTTGCTATTTTGATGTTTTGAGCCATTTGTGATTTAAGCGTTTTCAAGTTGGATGCATTATCTTTTCCAACAGAACCTACACCATAAATAGCATCTTGACATTTTTTTAATGCATTCAGTGGAGTATTTATCATTTCACTAATGATTTCGTCTGAATATTGTGGTTTGAATTTATTATTTCTATAAAAAACAAAATCATTTAAAGAAGCCACTGCACTATTATAGTCTAATACAATTTGTGCTACTTTTTCAATGTTCTTATTTTGACGAATCACATTAAATTCCTCTTTTTTTGAAGCCAAATATTCAGCAATTAGATTATTAATGACAGCATTTTTTTCGATGCGTTCAGCTGCTTCAAATGCTTGTTCTTCCTTTGGATGTGTTTCATATTTTTCAATTTCTGAATCGAAATTAAAATTCATTTTAGGTTTATCTTTTTGTATAATTCCACTAAAAAACTCATGGTTTGTAATCGGCTCATTAGAAAATTGCCATAAATAGTCAAATGGCATATGCGTTTGAATCATTTTAGCAGCTGATGCTTTAAAAAAATTATTATTTAGTTTTTTATAAAACTTCAAATTATTGACGTAACCTGCACCCCAAGTTGGATCAAAAAGAAACCATTTACCTTCAATTTTAGAAGCATTCCATGCATGACCAATTGGAGAAACAACACCATTTTGCTTCGTATAACCTACCACAATAACAGTCTTAATACCTAGTTTATTTGCTATTTCATTGTAAACCTCAGCATAATGAATACAAACGCCTTTCTTGTTTTTTAATGCACTTGCAATCTTTTCTGAAGAGGAATAAACAAAATTTGGTTCATTCATGTTTTCAATATCATAACTAATATTGTTTGCAGTCCAATAAAATGCGGCTCTAATTTTATCCGATTCTGATTTAAAATTGAGAGTAATATAATCGGCTATATCTGAAGTGGATGTTGTTTTTTCTGCTGGAATTTTATTCATAACTGCATCAATTGTAGCATATTCATTTTTTACTTGAGCAACTACAAATGAGAAAAAAAATAACGATATAAGTTGATAAATAAGTTTCATAGTATAAAAATAAAAAACCCGTTAAGCTATAAACGTAACAGGTTTGTATTTAAGAAACGATAAATTGTTTTATAAATTGTTTTGAATCGCTTTCGCCAAATCTTCAAACTCTTCTTTAGTTAGTGTAACCTTGTTTTGAAAACGCATTTCATCCATTTCGTTTAAAGGAATTAAATGAACATGCGCATGAGGAACTTCCAAACCAATAACAGCCATACCAATTCTTTTGCAAGAAACTGTTTTTTCAAGAGCAACGGCAACTTTTTTTGAAAAAGCCATTAATCCTAAATACAAATCATCTTCAATATCAAAGATTTTATTGATTTCTTGTTTTGGAATACATAAAGTGTGTCCTTTAGCATTGGGATTTACATCTAAAAAAGCTAAAAAATTATCGTCTTCTGCAATTTTATAACAAGGAATTTCTCCGTTTACTATTTTGGTGAAAATACTACTCATAATTAATCACGTGAAATTTCTACAATTTCAAATTTTATAGTCCCATTAGGCACAGTGATTTCTGCTATTTCTCCAACAGATTTACCAAGTAATCCTTTTCCTATTGGAGAAGTTACAGAGATTTTTCCTGTTTTTAAATCGGCTTCACTTTCAGCTACCAAAGTATAATTCAATTCCATTCCGTTGGCTTGATTTTTAATTTTCACCTTAGAAAGAACCAGCACTTTAGATAAGTCTAAATTACTTTCGTCAATTAACCTTGCATTAGAATATACTTCTTCCAATTTTGAAATACGCATTTCTAACATTCCTTGAGCTTCTTTGGCTGCGTCATATTCTGCATTTTCAGACAAATCACCTTTATCTCTTGCCTCTGCTATGTCTGCTGATGCTTTTGGTCGCATCACACTTTTTAAATGATCTAATTCCTCTTTTAATTTTTTTAATCCTTCAGCTGTATAATACGATACTGTACTCATAATTTTATTCTTTATTAAGCTTCACTTTTTAACTTAAATGAAGTTATTTTTCTGTTAATTTTATATCGAAAGTTACTATTTCATCGTTATCATAAAATAGAAAAAATCCCATCGGAACGGGATTTCTTTTTTCAAAGATATATTTTTTGTTTATTAAATTCCTATTTTTGTCTAGTAATGTTATACAAAGTTAACTAATTTAATTTTTTTTGAACTAATCTTTTTGTAAAATTTTTAAAATGAAAAAAACAACTCTATTAATTCTTTTCGCTACTTTCATTTTTGGATGCAGTAAAGACCGGTTTAATAACGATAATCCTTATCTTCCAAATTACAATTTCTCTATAGATTTGAATACTAATTTACCAACTTATGCTAGTTTGAAATTCACAGGAAATGCTGTAAAAGCCTATCCTTCAGGTCCTTCAAGAGGAATAATTGTATTCAATACAGGAAGCGGATTTAATGCTTTTGATGGTGCATGTCCAAATCAGGATTTAACATCTTGTTCAACTTTAAATATTAGTGGATCCAATGCTAATTGTTCATGTGGTAGTGAAAATTATAATTTATTTACTGGACAATCCTCTGGACAATCCTATGATTTAAAAAAATATCGTGTTGAAGTTAATGGTGATGTTGTTAGAGTCTTCAATTAATAATAATATAACTAAGTAGGAAAATCAACATATTTTGTTTACATTACAATTAGAGCAGAATGTTTTTGTATTTTTTAAATTTTCTACAATTTATAACTCACAGAAAACATAAAAACTCTAGGTAAAACAAATGTTCTTCTTTCGGTAATCATAAAATCTGAAAAAGAATAATCATTTTTTACTTTGTTGTCAAATAGATTATTGACAAATAATTCAAAACCAAACGGACTATTTTTCTTTTGATAGCGCAAAGAAGTATTGGCGATGTCATAAAAGTTAGTCTGATTAAAATTATCTGTATTTTTTAAATTTTCGTAATCAATTCTAAAAGTAAAATATTTTTTGAAAGTAAATTCAAATTCTGATGTAAGTTCATCAGATTGATAATTGCTTTTTGTAATTCCATTAAATTGGCTGAATCCTTTGTTGTAACCAATACTAATGTCTGGCCATTTTTTGTAGGCAGTTTTGAAAGTTAATCCTATATTTTGATTATTTCTATCATTTGTAGTTGTAACATTATTTACCGATTGCAAATAATTAAACCAACTTAAATTAGAGTTTAATTTTAAATTAAAACGATAAATCTTTTTACTCACCGAACCCATAAATCGCAAATTGGTTTCAGGATTATCGGTTAAAATAGGTGTCGAAAATTGATTTATCCCACTAAGTTGTATTTCGTTTCGTGTAGTTTTTACTTTTTTATTGAAGCTGGCTGATGCATTCAAAACTATACCACGATACATATTCATTTTAGAATATCTCAAGTTGGCTGCGTGATATTGTTCGTTTTCTAAAAGTGCATTTCCTTTAAATACTGAATTATAACTTTGCAAAGTAAACTGATTTCCCAATTGACTTACTTCTGGAAATGTATTAGAAAGTTTGTAATTAAAACTTAAACTTTCTGATTTATTAAATTCAAATTCACTATTAAATTGTGGTTGTAATAAGGTTTTAGTAATGGTAAAATCCGATTGGTTTTGTTTGGTATTCAAGTTATACCAATGCAAGTAAAATCCGGGTTTGTTAGTCCATTTTCCTATTTTAAATTTATATTCTAAACCAATGTAAGCATCATTTAACTGATATTTTACATTATTTCCAAAACCGCTATTTCCAAAATCATTAATTGTTCCGTTTGTAAGCAATTGCTTTTCGGATGTTTCAAAATTTGAATTTATATAGTTGTTTCCAACATTAGTGTATAAATGATTAAAGTTGTTTATTATCCAATAATGTTTGAATAACGCATCAACGTTATTGCTTTTTACTCTTTTAATTTGGTCTATAGTATAACTTGAATCATTTTGCAGAGGAATTAATCCTGTTAAAAAAGTTTCATTTGTTAACCAACGATTTTCAGGTGTGTTTTTTTCATAAGATTGATTTATTACAAATGTAGTTGTGTTATGTTCGTTATAACTTTTATGCCATTCCATAAATTGTTTTACAGAAACATTATCTGCTTTAGAAATAGTTTCAAAAGTATTTGAATTTACATTTGTAACTGAATTGATGATGTTGTCAATATCGTTTGCACTTGATTGGAATTGTGAATTGTAATATATTTTTTCTTTATTGTTAGGCGAATAATCTAATTTAATATTACCTATTCCAAGTAAGCTTCTTGATTTGTTATCTTGAAATTTATTCTCAAAGGATACTAAACTATTTTGAAGATAGTCGTTTTCACTTTCTATTTTGGACTGCATAAACACTTTAGAAAAAATTCCAAAACCAGAAATAGCTAATTTAGGTGAAGTATCAAAACTAAAATTTAATGCTCCAAATTGTGATTTATTTTGAACTACATCGGTATTATCATTAGTATAAGAAAACAAATTGGTTAATGATTTTCTGTCCGATAAAAAACTACTTACGCCACCTTGAAAGCGCATTAAATCATCAAATGTAAATGTGCTTTTACCAATATTATTAATATCACCAATAAAGCTTAAATTAGTTTTTGGTGCATAGTAGAATAAACCAGCATGAGCTAGATGGAAACCATTATCGTTTGCTATTTCAGCTCCAGCCTCTATATCTCCAAAAACAAATTTCTTTTTGTTTTCTTTTAGTTTTACATTCATTGCTAAGTCTTCACTGTCTGAAACTTGTTTCATAAAACCAACTTCGTTGAAATGATCGATTACTTCAATTTTATCTAAAGCATCAGCAGGAATGTTTTCTACGGCAAGCTTAGAGCCTCCACCAAAAAATGATTTTCCTTCTACCATCATTTTGGTAACTTTTTTACCTTGTACAGTTACATTACCTTTTTTATCTACTTCAACACCAGGTAATTTTTCAAGAACTTCTTTCATTTTTCGCTCATTGCCATTGGCAAAAGCTTTAATGTCATAAGTTAGGGTATCTTTTTTAATAACAATGGGTTTGTATTCATGCTTGATTACGATTTCTTTTAGTATTTCACCAGTAGATTTTAGTTTAAAATCGTGGGTAGTTATGGTTGAGTTGGGTTCTAGAATTAATACTTCTTCTGTATAACCAATGTAGGAAACTGCGATTTCATATTTTACATTGGCTTCGAGTTCTAATCGATAACGACCTTTATTATCAGCAATGGCAAATTTTAAAGTAGCTTTTTCAGTTAAAGGTTTGGCAATAATGTTTGCGGATTCGAGAGGTTTTTCTTTTTCATCAAAAACCACACCTGAAATGGTGTGGGTTTGTGAATATGAAATAATTGAATTAAATAATATTAAAAAAAAAGTGAATCTCATTAATTAGACTTTTTAAAGATAAAACTTCATAATATAAATTTAAAAATAGTCTTTAAATTTATTTTTGCTTCACCTTTTTTTCATAATCCTCCTCATTTAAAACTTCACCTTTAGGAAAATTAAGATTTGTTACCTCTGATGATAATTCAATTTTTTGACAAATGAAAATGGTTTCCAACTCTTGGAGTTCTAGTATTAATCCAGGCAATCCATTATAACCTTTAGGTCCAAAATTGAATGGTAAGCTTGGAGCAAACCAAGCAGTAATGGGGATTGACTTTTCAATGCCATTTCTTGCAATATATGTTTTAGTATAAACTGCTTTATAACATAAATAATTTTCAATCATTTTGCTTTCATTACTGATTTCCCATTTTTTATCAGTTTTGGAATCATTTATTAATGTGCCGTCATTTTTTTGAATAATTCCTATTTTAGAGTTTGAGTCAAAAAAATAATTAAAGTCAGATGTAAATCTTAAAGATGCAAGATTATTATAGAAATTGTCTGTATCAGAATTATCTGTTGTTAATGATTCACTCATTTTAAAAATAGAAAAATCTTTTTTAAAAGATAAAATAAATATTTGCTTTTGAGCATATAATTTGATGTTTTCAACAATTTCGTCTGATTCTTTATCAATACTTTTTAATGGTTTAAATTGGATTGGGTTTATTCCATAAGTTATTTTTCCAGATTCAAATTGAGAGTAACAAATTACTGTTTGCAGAAATAAGATAAATAATATAATTTTTTTCATATAATTTTAATTAAAATATGGGAAATTGACTTTATTAAATTTCCCATATTTTTTTACTATTGTCTTTTCATACAAGTTTCATAAAAAGCCTGGTACATTCCGAAGGCTCCCATATCAGTTAAATTATTATCTGGATCCATCAAACATGTCATATTAGCAGCCCACAAAGCGCAATTCTTTGGTAATGCCTCAATCTGTTGTTGAGTAACTTCCTTTTTAACTTCACTGTTGTCTTTAACTACTTCCTCATCAGCAATTGTATTAGCCATTGAAGCACTACTAAAAGCTACCAATGCGATAGCTGTAAACATTAATTTTTTCATTTGTTAAATATTTAGTTGTTAATAATAAATCAAATATATAAAAATAGTAGTGACATCATTATTAAAAAATTAATATCTTTATAAAAATTTTAATAAAACATGAGTATAGGTACAAGAATAAGAAAGAAAAGAACAGAAAAAGGATTTTCTCAAGAATTTTTGGCAGAAAAATTAAAAATATCACAAGGCACATTATCAAATATTGAAAGTAATAAATCAAAACCTGACATTGATTTATTAAAATCTATTTCAAATTTATTAGAGGTTGATATTTATGATTTAATTGAGGAAACTAAATTAAAACAAGTTAACAAAGACAATTCAGTTGGATATCTTGCAGAAAATCAAAACTTTCAAATCTCTGAAAAACTAATTGAACAATACGAGGAAAGAATAAAAGAACTAAAAGATGTTATCGCAGAATTAAAAAGCAATAAACAATAATAACACTCTAAATAGCAAAACAAAAAAAGGTCGCTCAAAAGATTTTCGAGCGACCTTTTAATTTTACATTTAATAGCAAAACTGTATTAAAATACGTTCTATGATACTTATTATAGGATAGGCAACGTATTAAAAGTAGCTTTTAATGTATTATAATAGGTTAGATAATGTATTAAAAGTAGCTTTTAATGTATTATAATAGGTTAGATAACGTATTAAAAGTAGCTTTTAACGTATTATAATAGGTTAGGTAACGTATTAAAAGTAGCTTTTAACATATTATAATAGGTTAGGTAACATATTAAAAGTAGCATTTAACGTATTTTAATACGGTTTAAACATTAAAAGGTTAATGTTGCACCAACTAAAAAGTTTCTTGTTGCTTGCGGAAAATATCCTGCACCTTCAATTGTTGTAATAGTTCCTGAATTTGAAAAATCATCATCATAAGTATAAAAATAGCCATTCGACTCATATTTATTATCCAAAACATTATTAATCAATCCTGAGAAAAGAATTGATTTAATTCCTTTATTAATGTTCCACAAATAAGTAACATTCAAATCGTGAGCATTGTAAGCTTTTAGTACTGATTTTTCTGTATCAATATTTCCCATATATTGTTTTCCAACGAATTTATTTAGGATTGTTAGATTTAAGTTCTTTTTTGGTGAATAGGTTATTGCATTACCAATAACAAGATTTGGTGAAAAAGCGATATTAGTATTACCTAAGTTTTGAAGAACTCCATCACGTTGAAAAAAGAAATCTTCGTTCTTGTTTTGACTTAAAGTAACGTTTGGTTGAAGTGTAAACTTACTTCCCAATTTCAAAGTAGATTCTAACTCTAATCCTAATCTATAACTTGAACCACTATTGGTAAAAATTGGCGAACCAACATCATTCAAAGCTCCTGTTAAGACCAATTGGTTTTTATATCGCATGTAAAAAGCATTTGCATTGACAATCATTTTCTTGGTTGTATATTTCCAACCTAATTCAAAATCAAACAAGCGTTCAGATTTCGTACTTCCGTTTTCATAATCGTCTCTTCTTGGTTCTTTGTTTGCGATTCCTGCAAAAGTGTAAAAAGCATTTTTGCTGTTCAGTTGATAATTTACACCAACCTTCGGATTAAAGAATCTGAACGTATCATTTACATCATCAAATCGCACACTATTGGCTTTGTAAAAAACCATTCGATATTGCAAATCTGCGAATAAGTTAAATTTTCCAAAAGTTTGTGATGCTTTTACGTAAGTATTTACATCATCTTTGTTTCCAATATTATTGTAGTATCTATTTGAATTTGGAACATAATATTGTGTCCAAATGACTTCACCAAAATGCTTTCCTAAATATCTATTAGCAGCACCTCCAAATAAAATATTTGTTTTATTTTTTTTGTAATTTAAAGTAAAAGTCGTTCCGAAAAAATCATTATCCAACCATCGCTTTCTTATTAAATCTGAAGTTGAATTTCCTTGAAAATCGGGCAAATAATAATCAGACAACGTTTCGTCTTCTTTATATTGTTCAAAATATCCTTTACCAATTGTATAGTGAAGAGCAACATTAGAAGACCAATTTTCTGACCAATTTTCTGACCAATGCAATTGAAAGTGATTTTGCCAATAATTATCGGTTTCGTTATCGTGAAAACGCATGGTACCATCTGCGTCAAAATACATTCCAGCTGGATTGAACGTTCTATCGTTTTTTAATTTGTCCAAATCCTCTATTCCATACCATGCTTGATATGTTTTTTCTTTTCCACCAAAAAACAAGGCTTTAATTTGAGTTGATTTATGAATATAATTGGCATTAAAAAAATAACCAAACATATTGGTCGCAGCTCTATCAACATATCCATCAGAAGCGATTTGAGAAATTCTTCCGTTAAATTCAAAATTATTGTGTAAACCTGTTCCGAAAGCTAATGTGTGTTTTCTTGTGTTGAAACTTCCAACAGAATTAGCAATTTCTGCATAAGATTTTTCTTGAAAAGATTTGGTTTGCATGTTCAAACTTGCGCCAAATGCACCAGCACCATTCGTTGAAGTACCAACACCTCGTTGTAATTGAAGACTTTCTACAGATGAAGCAAAATCAGGTAAGTTTACAAAAAATGTTCCTTGACTTTCACTGTCGTTAAATGGAACTCCGTTTAAAGTGACATTGATTCTAGAACCATCTGTTCCTCTTACTCTCATGTAAGTATACCCAATTCCGTTTCCTGCATCGGTTGTAGAAACTACAGAAGGTAAATAATTAAGTAAAATTGGAATGTCTTGTCCAAGATTTCTAGGAGCAATTTCTTCTTTGCTTACATTGGTAAAAGTAACTGGATTGTTTTTTTGAGCTCGAACACCAGCAATTAAAACTTCATCAAGTGTTGTAACTTTTGTTGTGTCCTTGGGTTTCTCTTGTGCAATAGAGAAAATAGATAATAGACAAAAGAAAATAGATAATAGACTTCGTAATTTAAATCTTTGTGCCTTCGAGTCTTTGTGGCAAGTTTTTTCAAATAAAATTTCCATTCGTAAAATAAATTATACGAATAAAAAGAGGTAATTATTCTTGGTTAAAAAATAAAAATGTTTGTTTCCTGTGACAAAGTTCAGCGTGCACTCTGTTTTGTCACTTTTCCCTAAACAGCATTACCTGTTCTAGGTTCATTGGGTATAATCTCAGCTCGTAATTTAGAGCACCCCTTTTGAGACGATGCAAAATTAATTAAAATTCCAATACAAAAATTCCAAATTCCAAAATTTGTTTAAATTGGATTTCTACAAATCGGGTTTCTTACGATTTTGTTTTATTTCGGAAGTTGATGATTTGTCTTTTAATCTTTTTTCGATAACTGATTTTGGGATTTTGGTAGCTTTTCTTTCTTTTGGAATTACTAATGATTTTTCTATCAACTCGAGAAATCTTTTTATAACGATTTCTTTATTTTTAAGTTGACTTCTGTCTTCATCACAATTTAAAATTAAAATTCCATCAAGAGTTAATTTAGATTTTAATTTCTTTTGAGACCTTTCTTTTTCTTCATCGGAAAGTGATTGAGAATTGTTTAAATCAAATGTTAAAACTACTTTGGACGAAACTTTATTTACGTTTTGTCCACCAGCTCCAGAGCTTCTAACGGCTTTGAAAGAAAGTTCTGAAATGATTTTATCCTTGTCCATTTGTTGATTGATGAGAAGGTTTTAATAAATCATTTACTGTTTTGACTGGATTGAAAGTAATTAGCGGAACTTCAACAAAAATAGTAAGCCATTTTGCCATTGCTCCATTCCAAAGTCCTGGTAGTTCGAATGCTCTTAATGATTTTCCTTTGTTGTTTTTTTCAACAATAAAGCCTGAATTTTTATCTATGAACTTCATTAAATCAAACTTTTGTCCGTTGTAATCTTTTATTCCACAAACAAGGTCAACTGGATTAAAATGTGTGGCGCTTTCGAAGATTTCTTTTTGCCTTGTATCTTTTGAGTCAATTTGAGAAGATTCTATTATTTGTAAAAATGTTTTTCCTTTTTTATCGATTACCCAAAACGGTCCACCACCAGGTTCGCCTTCATTTTTAACCATTCCGCAAACACGAATTGGACGGTTTAAAATTGTTTTTAAATGATCTACTTTACTTTCTTTGGTGTATTTTGAAAAATCATCTTTTATATCAATATTCAATTTTGATTTTATATAATTTACAATTTCATTCAAATCTTCGTTAGAAACATTTTCACTATTAAGCATTTTCATATACTTAAAAATAACTTCTTGATATTGAATTAAAATTCCAGCCAAAGCTTTTTTGTAAAGTGCAATTTCTTGAATATGATTTTGAATAACATTATCAATATTCTTGATGAAAATCACATCTGCAATTAGATGGTTCAAATTTTCAATCAATGCACCATGTCCGCCTGGTCTGAAAACGATATTATCTTTTTCATCTCTAAAGGGATTTCCGTCCAAATCAACCGCGATAACATCTGTAGCTTTATTTTGGTAAGAATATTTTACATTAATTTCAGTATTGGTTTGCTTTTCAATTCTAGGTTTTACTTCGTTGATAATGGTTTCAAAATCATTTTGATGTTCCTCTGAAACTGTAAAATGAAGATTTGATAGTCCATTTGAAGTAGCATAAAAAGCACATTCATTTAAATGTTCTTCTATCGCAGTAGCAGTATGATTATCGTATTTATGAAAGGGTAAAACACCTTTTGGTTTGTTGGCAAAGTCAAAATATTTAGGCGAAAGCATCGTTTTTATAAAACCAAAATCTCTTGTGTCTTTTTCCCAAGTTGCATATTCTGGTAAAGAGGATTTTGCTGCCTCTAAAACTTCATTGTAGAAAGGAAACTTTTCTTTTGCTACTAAAAAGATAGGTAAATTTTTATCCTTTTTTCTATTAATATAAGCGTTTATACTTTCTTCACCAAGTTTAAAATCATTCAAAAATTCGTTTAAAAACTTGAACATTCTACTTGCTGCTCCAGAAGCTGGTACAAATTTTTTCAGCTTAAGATTAGTCTTTTTCTCATCAAAAAAGTTTGAAAAATACTTAGCTTCGTCATCTGTTATTCTCAAAATTCCGTCATTAATTATGGCCGGTCGTTCTAAATTTATCTTTGGAATACCGCTTTTCAATATTTGAAATTGGTCTTCAATGACATCTAAATTAGTATTTCTATTGTAGATTTTTATATAGTCAAATGAGTTTAAACCTATTTTTTTTGCTTTTTGAAAATCTGAAATGATCTTAGTTGCTTTTTTAAGACGTTCTTCTTTACTTCCAGAAAGTTTAATGAACGGTTTTTTATATTCAACTAATGCTTGCTCGAATATTGCCATTGATTCTTCTCTATCATTTGGCTTATCTCTTAAATCATCTTTTTCCCACGGAACATCAACGTCTGTTAGAAAAATCAAATCATATTTGTGCTTCTTGGCTGCTTTTGCAATTATTGTATCACAAGAATTGTAGTTAATATCAGAAAATACTTTGGTAACCAAAACATTAGTATCACAAAAAAGAATTTTATTAGCATTCTTCAACGCTTCATTCTCAAGTTGCGTTTGTCCTATTGCAATTGGAATTAAATCTTCTTTAATACAAATTTCTTGTTTCAAATTCCATTTGTCTTGAAGATAATCGCGTGCAAACTCTGGAATCCAATTGGTATTGAATTCTTCAGCTAGTTGCGATGCTAATGTGGTTTTCCCTGTTGATTCAGGTCCTACAAAAGCAATTTTGATTATTTCTGTATGTTCTTGTTTAAGATGTTCTTCCATTGAATGTAGGCTAAAATAGCTAATATTGTAAAAACTAAATACTGTAATGATAACATTCCTAAGCCTCTGTGGGCAAATAAAGGAACTGCTATTAAATCACCGATAATCCACAAGGTCCAATTTTCTATTTTCTTTAAGGCCATGTACCACATAGCGGTAAAAAATATTCCAGATGTAAAAATATCAATATAATTAGGAATTTCAAGTTTATAATCGAAAAAAAGATATACTAAATAAGTAATTATCATTGTTAAAATGAATAATCCTACACCTATTAATTTCTCTTTTGTTGAAGTTCTAGTGATTTCTAATTCGGGTTCATCGGCACTTGAAGTCCACTTATACCAACCATAAATACTCATTAATGAATAGTAAAAATTCATAGTCATATCGCCAAAATATTTTGCTTGATACAACAAATAAACCGTTATAATTGTCGAAATTAATCCTGTTGGATACACCCAAATATTTTCTTTTTTGGCAAAATAAACGCTCAATATTCCGAAGACAAATGCTAGTGACTCCAATATAATTTGAAGTGTTGTAGCGTTTTTATATTGTGATATCAGAAAATCTAACATTGATTAACGATTTTTGAATTTTGATTTAAGAATTAAAAAAATTAGTGTCATTTTCAAATGCGGTTCCGATTACAACTAAATCTGCACCTGCATTGTAAGCATTTTCGATTTCTTGTTTGGAACGAATGCCGCCACCAACGATTAACGGAACGTTTATATTTTGTGAAACCAATGTAATCATTTCTTTTGGAACAGATAATTTTGCTCCACTTCCAGCTTCGAGGTAAATTAATTTATTTCCGATGAATTCGCCTGCTTGTGCGGTTTGCAATGCGTATTCGTGGTTGGTTCTATCTAAAGGCTTGGTTTGACTTACTCTTTCAACAGCGGTTTCATTACCACTTTCTATTAAAATATATCCTGTTGAAATGACTTCTAAACTAGTTTTTTTAATAATTGGAACAGCATTTACTTGGTGTTCAATTAGATAATCTGGGTTTCTACCTGATAATAAAGTTAGGAATAAAATTCCGTCGGCTTTATCAGAAATTTGTGATGGATTTCCTGGAAACAATAGAAATGGTAAGTTGATTTTTGATTTTAATTCAATAATTAATTCATCTAAATGGGTTCCATCGAATGAACTTCCTCCAACAAAAATATGTGTTGCTGGTGATTGGTTTATTTTTTGAATCAAATCTGAAAGGTTTCCCACTGCCAACTTATCTGGATCAAGAAGAATAGCTAAGAGTTTTTCACCTTTGGTTTTTGAATTTAGAATATTTTGGTAGCTATTTGTCATTGTTTACTTTCAAAGGCGCAAACAAAGATATAATCTTCTACCGAATCAAATTGGATTTGGAACTTTTCTTCTTTGTTATTAAATTTTAATGTTGCGGTTGCTTTTTTGTCTTCAAAATTGAAATCGTCTTCAAATATATGGTTTGGAAAACTAATTCCTTTTTCGTTTTTGATTTTGAAAATGCTTTCTTTAATTCCCCAAACGATTGTTGCTTTCTTAATTTTTTCTTCTTCGGATAGATTATCCAAATGCGAAACATCCATAAATCTTTTTGCAATTCGGAGTGTTTTTTCTTTCAGTTGTTCTAAATCTAATCCGACTTTTGAATCACTAATTGCGATAGCAGAAAAATCATTGGAATGGGAAATCGAAATTTCAACATCTTTAATACTACAACCTTGTGGTTTCAAATGTGGTTTTCCAAATTCATCATAAAATAAGTCGAAATCCGAATAATCATTATGTTGTAATAACATTCTCACAGCTAAAAATCCTTTTTGATGACTTTCTGATTTCATAGTTTCCAATCGCGCTAAAGAGGAATCTTTCAATTTCACTTGACTGAAAAGCGTGTCAAAATCTTCTGTAATCTTCCAAAGATACAGTTTGGTATTGTTAGACAAATAGACTACTTTATGTAATGGCATTTAGTATTTTGTTGTTTTTCAAAAGATTAAACATTTAAACATTTCACAAATTTTAAAATAAATTATTAAAATCAAAACCTATGTTGTAATTTTGCACCAAATTTTAAAAATACAAATATACATAATAGATGAGTACACAAACATTACCATTTGTAGCTTACAAAGTTAAGGACATTAACCTTGCGGCTTGGGGAAGAAAAGAAATTGAATTGGCTGAAGCTGAAATGCCAGGATTAATGGCTTTGAGAGCTGAATATGGAGCAACTCAACCTTTAAAAGGTGCAAGAATTGCAGGATGTCTTCACATGACTATTCAAACTGCTGTTTTAATTGAAACTTTAATTGCTCTTGGTGCAGAAGTTACTTGGTCATCTTGTAACATTTTCTCAACTCAAGATCAAGCTGCTGCTGCGATTGCTGCTGCTGGAATTCAAGTTTATGCTTGGAAAGGTCTTGACGAAGAGTCTTTTGACTGGTGTATTGAGCAAACGTTATTCTTTGGTGAAGACAGACAACCATTAAACATGATTCTTGATGATGGTGGTGATTTAACAAATATGGTTTTTGACCGTTACCCAGAATTAATTCCTGGAATTAAAGGTTTATCAGAAGAAACTACAACTGGTGTTCACCGTTTGTATGAAAGAATGAAAAACGGAACTTTATTCATGCCAGCAATTAATGTAAATGATTCGGTTACTAAATCAAAATTTGACAACAAATATGGTTGTAAAGAATCGGCTGTTGATGCTGTAAGAAGAGCAACAGATATTATGTTAGCTGGAAAAAGAGTTGTTGTTTGTGGATATGGTGACGTTGGAAAAGGAACTGCGGCTTCTTTCCGTGGTGCTGGTTCTATTGTTACTGTAACTGAAATTGATCCAATTTGTGCTTTACAAGCTGCAATGGACGGATTTGAAGTGAAAAAATTAAACACAGTTGTAGCTAATGCTGATATTATCATCACAACTACAGGAAATAAAGACATCGTTCTTGGTTCTCACTTTGAGCAAATGAAAGACAAAACTATCGTTTGTAACATTGGTCACTTCGATAACGAAATTGATATGGCTTGGTTGAACAAAAACCACGGTGCGTCTAAAGTTGAAATCAAACCACAAGTTGATAAATATACTATCGCTGGAAAAGATATTCTTATCTTAGCTGAAGGTCGTTTAGTAAACTTAGGTTGTGCAACTGGTCACCCAAGTTTTGTAATGAGTAATTCATTTACAAACCAAACGTTAGCTCAAATTGAATTATGGACTAACAGCGCAGCCTACAAAAATGAAGTTTATATGTTACCTAAACATTTAGATGAAAAAGTTGCTGCTTTACACTTGGCTAAATTAGGTGTTGAATTAGAAACTTTACGTGACGATCAAGCTGCTTATATCGGTGTTGACGTTGCTGGACCATTCAAACCTGAGTATTACAGATACTAGTCAAAGTACGAAGTCTTAAAATATAAAACCCCGATTTCAATTGAAGTCGGGGTTTTTTTAATATAGTTTTTTTAAAACTGAAACTTATATCCAAAATCTGGAAACAAACCAATTTGGTCGATTCTATTTACTTGATTTGTTAAACGATTATAACGACTTACAAAAATATTATCATTGTCCGTAACATTCTGAATTTCGCAATAAAATATGTGAGATTGTTTTCGTTTTTTACTGTTAAATTTTATTCCAGTTCTTAAATCTAGTCTAAAATAAGCATCATATTGTTGGCTATACGCATTAGCTTCATCATTAATTTGAAAACCTGCACTTTGCGAAGCAACTAAATCTATTGGCATATAAAATCGTCCTCCAGAGGTTGTTACTTTACCATCGAAAGATAGAATGGTACGTTTCGATTTTCCTACTTTGAATTCCTTTCCTCCTAAAGCGTTGATGGTATATTTGTTATTAAAAGGTGAGTTTCTCTCTATTCCATCGCTTCCTTTATATTTACTTTCAAAAAATGAAGTGGTTAAAAGTGCGTGATATCCTTTGCTGAAAAATTTTTCAATAGTCAATTCAAATCCCATATTGTTTCCTTTTCCATTGCTAACCAATGATGTCTTGTCGGTTGAATAACCAAAATCAGCACCTTCTGTCAAAGAAGAATAACTACTTGAAAAATTTTCAACTGCTGCTTTGTCTATCGCTTGATAATAAATCTCAGCTTTGCCGCGCCATTTATCTGCTAATTTTACATCATAACCCAAAACGAAATGATTGCTTCTTACTAAGTCTAAATTTTTATTGGTTTGTACTAAATTTCCACCGATGTTTTCATTCTGAAATAAAATCGGTGCAGGAACATTTTGATGATGTAAACCGTATCCTAAATTTATAATATTATTGTTATTTATTTTATAGGTTACGGAAGTTCTTGGTTCTAAAACAAATTGATTGTTAACAGAAAATGATTGTCCGTGAAGTCCAGCGTTTAAAGTTAGTTTTTCAGAAAGTCTAATTTGAGCTTGGGCATAAGGTTGCAAAATAGTGTAATCTCCTTTTGTTTGGTAAATAGTATTGAAATCTTCAAATCCATCAGCATTGGCATCAGTTTGTTTGAATCGGTCTTGTAAATTAAAATCTATATCGAAATATTCAAATAAAACTCCTGCTCTAATAGTAAAATTTCTATTTATTTTTGAATTAAATAAAGAACTTACCGTAATTCTATTTTCGTTATTATCGCTTTCTGTATAACGAATTTTATTTTCGGTTGGAGTTCCAATATCAAACAATCGATCTTCTTCATAACTATTTAAAGAATTTGAAGTTCCAATTGTTGTTTTTAGAAATGAATTATTTCCAGTTGCTACTTTATGAGTTAAACCAACAGAATAAAAATCGGAATTTAATTTTTGATTGGCATCTTTTGCTGAAAACAAGTCTTCATCGGTGGCATCTTTTCCAAGAAACTCAATATTAGAAAATCCTGCAATTCCGAAAAGTGTAAAATTACCTAATTTGCTTTTTCCAAAATCAAGATTGAAAGAAACATCATTATAGTTAGGAATTGCTGCACCAGTTCCTGAACCGCCAAGATAACCTGCAATGCCGTAACGACCAGCAACCAAAAATGAACCTTGATTTTTTCCCATTGGTCCTTCGGCGACAAACTCAATACCTGGATAAGCACCAACGCCGGCAGTAAATTCGTAATTATCTTTATTTCCTTTTCTGAAACTCAAATCAAAAACACCGCTTATTGCATTTCCATATTCGGCAGGAAATGCAGAAGTTAAAAAATCGGAATTGGCTAACATATTTGGGTTTAAAGCCGAAACAGGACTTCCTGTTGTTCCTAAAGTTGAAAAATGATTTGGACTTGGCACAGGAATTCCTTCAATACGCCACAACATTCCAGCAGGCGAATTTCCTCGAACTACAATATCATTTCTGCTGTCATTTCCAGTAGAAACTCCAGCAAAATTAGCAACCAAACGAGCCACATCGCTTCTTCCACCAGCATATCGATTTACTTCTTCTACGCTAAATTGTCGCGTTGATACTGCAGCCATTTTATTGATTGCTTTTGCTTTATTATTGTCAGATTTTATAACAACTTCCTCCAATTGATTAAATTTTTCAGTTAAAGCAATGGTTAAATAAACATCTTTCCCTGAAGTTACATCAATATTTGGAACCGAACTGTTTTCATAACCTGCAAAACTAATGTCGATTACTTGCCTTCCGATTGGAACATTTTGCAAAGTAAAATTTCCATTTTCGTCAGTTTCAGAAGTGTTGTTTTCTGAATTAACTAATACAATAATTACACCTTGAAGTGGTTTTTCAGATAATTTATCGGTAATTTTTCCTTTAATAGTTCCGTTTTGAGAAAAAACGGTTAATCCAAATAACAAACACACTAGTAATAATCCATTTTTCATAGCAATTAAGTTTAAATTTCAAAACAAAATTACTTTGAGTTTATATCATAAAACGATAACATTTGTTTATGTTTTAGATATTTTAGTTTTTTTTAATCTACTTAAATGCACTGGCGAAATTCCCAAATAAGAAGCTATCATATGTTGAGGAACACGGTTGTGAATATTTGGAAATATAGATGTAATATTATCATACCGCTCTTTTGGAGTGCGATAATATTGACTATTGATTACATCGTCTTGATAAATAAAATAATATTCTGCAATTAATCTACCTAAACGATCTCCGTAGCGAATGTTTTGATAACCCCACTCTATTGAAGAGCGAGGTGTAACAACAATTTCGGTTTCTTCTAATGCCTGAATACAAATAATAGATAGTTTTTTCAAAATAAAACAAGCATAATCAGCAATAAATTGATTTTCAACTCCAAAAAAAGTAGTGTGTTCTAATCCTTTATTATCAATTAATAATGCCCTAATTATCCCTTTATTGATGAAAAAAATATCATTTGGCACTGTATTAGGAAAACTGATAATTTCATTTTTTTTGAATGTCTTTATATAACTATCTTTAAGAAAACCATCCAACTCTTCATCAGAAATAGAAATCATATCTTTAATAGCATGTCTTATTTTTTTCATTTTAATTTATTGATAGTTGTCTTACAACGTCTCCTTCAACCATTTATAAAATTCACTTTGCCATACTTGCGCGTTTTGTGGCTTTAATACCCAATGGTTTTCGTCTGGAAATAATAAAAATCTACTTTTTATTCCGCGTAATTGTGCTGCTTGGAAGGCTTCTTGTCCTTGTCCTATTGGCACACGGTAATCTTTTCCTCCTTGGATGATTAATATGGGTGTATTCCACTTATCCACCATATTGATTGGGTTAAACTTTGCGTAAGTTTTTTGTGCTACAGCATTGTCTTTTTCCCAATATGCTCCACCATGATCCCAATTGTTGAAAAATACTTCTTCGGTTGTGCCGTACATACTTTCTAAATTGAAAACACCACAATGTGAGATAAAAGTTTTAAATCTGTTGTTGTGAATTCCTGCTAATTGAAAAACAGAATAGCCACCATAACTCGCTCCAACAGCACCAATTCTGTCTTTAGCAACATAACTTTCTTTAGCCACATCATCAATTGCAGAAAGGTAATCATCCATTACTTGTCCGCCCCAATCTTTAGAAATTTGTTCATTCCATTCTTGACCGTGACCGTACATTCCACGACGGTTTGGAGCTACTACAATATAACCTTGTGAAGCCATCAAAGAGAAATTCCAACGGAACGAATAACTTTGTGTCAATGGTGATTGCGGTCCACCTTGACAATATAAAAGTGTTGGATATTTTTTAGTTTTATCAAAATTTGGAGGAAGTATTACCCAAACCAACATTTTTTTACCATCGGTTGTAGTTACATATCTTCTTTCGTATTTTGGTAAAGCCAATTTGCTGTAGGTTTCATCATTTACTTTAGTCAGTTGCAACCAAGTTTTTTTCTTTAAATTATAAGAATACACTTCTAATGCGTGATTCATGTCTGTACGATTTAAAATCGCAACATCACCTGTGATGTCAACAATATCGTGTACATCAAAATCGCCATTTGTTAATTGATTAACGGTAATTGCAATTCTTGTTACTCCAGGAAAATTTACTTCAAACAATTGCGTTGTTCCATCGACTGCTGCAACGAAATATACTTTTTTACCATCTTTACTCCATTGAAAACTATTCACAGAACCATCCCAATTGGCAGTCAAATTCATTTTCATTCCTTTAAAACTAACAATTATGTCGTTTTTATCGGCTTCATATCCATCGCGTTTCATTTGCAACCAGGTTAAATTTCCAGTTGGAGAAAACGTTGGATTGGTATCGTATCCTTTATTAGATTCTGTTAAGTTTTTGGTAGTTTTAGTTTCTAAATTGTATTCGTACAAATCGGTGTTGGTAGAAATAGCGTATTCTGTTCCGAATTTCTTTTTAGAAACATAGATAATACTTTTAGAATCTGGTGACCAAATAAAATCTTCATCGCCACCGTGAGGCTTTTGAGGTGAATCGTAAGGTTCATTTGGCATAATATCAATTGGTGTTGCCTTATCTTTGTTTTCGGCATAAAACACGTGATTATGACTGCCATCGTTGTATGTATCCCAATGACGGTAATCTAACGAGTTATAAACTTGTGCGTTTGATTTATCAAGATTTGGATAAATATCTTTACCTAAAACTTTATTTACTTTCACTTCGTGAGAAGACAAAATATATTTGCCATCTGGAGAAACATTTTTATCGGCAACTAAATCTTTGGTGTCTTTTACTTCGGTTGCATTTCCTCCATTTACTGGAATAGTATAAAATTTGGAATTCGATTTATTTTCTTCTACTGATGGAATGGCAACTTTATAAACCACCGATTTTCCATCTTTTGAAATTCCTAAAACAGAAACTCTTCCTAATTTCCAAAGTAATTCTGGAGATAAAACTTGTTGCGCTGATGCTGCTATACTCATTGTACTAACGATTATAAAAAATATTTTCTTCATTTTATGCTGAATTTAATTCAGCATCTTTCGATACTGAAATAGGTTATTTAATGATTCGTTAAAAGTAATAAAAAAAGCCGTCACGATAAACGCAACGGCTTTTAAAATTAACTGACTAAAAAATTATTGCTTAATAAAACGTTTTGATGTTGCTCCATTTGCATTAGAAACTTCAATTAAATAAGTTCCTGCAGCTAAATTACCAACATTAATACTTTCGTTTTCAATTTTACCTTTTCCTAATTCTTGTCCCATCATGTTGTAAATTCTATAGCTTGAATCTGCTTCAAGGTTATCAATATTTAAGACATCTCCTTTTACAGGATTTGGATATAAGTTAAAAGAAATTTGATTTTTAGAAACCTCTTCGTCTTGTCTTGCTGTTGAAGTAATATTTACTGTATAATCTTCTACTTGACCAAAATCGAATGTTCCACAAGGAGTTGTTGGAGTAGTGTTATATCTCATGATTACTCTCATTCTTGTAGCTCCAAGTGTTGCTGTTGTTGGAACAGTAAATGAACCTGAAACTGGAGTTGTAGTTGTTCTAGCTCTAGAATAAACGCTTTCACCTGCATCAACAAAATCTCCATCTTTATTGTAATCGATATAGACTCTATAAGCTTCACTATATACAGTACTTGTCCATGATGGTGTAATAGTAATAGTATTAGCCGTTCCTCTTACCAAGTTTGTTGATAAAGCTGTAAAGTTTTCATAACCTGCAGTTCCAGTTGATGGATTATTAATTGTTCCTAATTGAACTCTTCCTATTCTTTCATCTACTGTACTATTTGCAGAAGCAGTACAATAAGTTACTGTAGCAACAGCTAAAGTTGTTACAGAAACAGTATTACTATTTGCAGAAATATTTCCAGCAGCGTCTTTTGCTCTAACATTAAAAGTATATGTTGTAGAAGCTGTTAAACCTGTAACTGCGAAAGTTGTAGCTGTAGTTGTAGATCCAATTACAACTCCGTTTCTTAATACATCATATCCTGTTACCCCAACGTTATCAGTAGCGCCAGTCCAAGATAAATTTGTAGTAGTTTGAGTTGTTCCAGAAGCTGATAATGTTGGAGCTGTTGGAGCTGTTGTATCAATTACTGGATCTAAAGTAGTTACAGAAACTGAGTTACTATCAGCAGAAACATTTCCTGCAGCATCTTTTGCTCTTACAGTAAATGAGTAAGTAGTTGAAGCTGTTAAACCTGTAACAGCAAAAGTTGTAGAAGCTGTTGAACCTAATAAAGTAGCTCCTAAATAAACATCATAACCTGTTACAGCAACGTTATCTGTAGCACCTGACCAAGATAAATTTGTTGTAGTTTGAGTTGTTCCAGAAGCCGCTAATGTTGGAGCTGTTGGAGCAACAGTATCTGTTACACCAGAAGTAATAGTGAAGTTAGTATTAGAAACATCAAAGAAAATATGATTTGTTCCTTTTACCATGATTCTATTGGTAGTACCAGGTGTATTTGGAATTGTTACCGCTTGTGTTCCATCATTTGGAGTTGCTGCTAATAAAGTTGACCATGTTGATCCTCCATCAGTAGATAATAAAATATCTACGTTAGCACAATTAACGCCATTTGCCGTTGTTCCTGCTACAGCCCATGTTACTGTTTGAGAACTTCCTCCAACATAAGAAACTGCTGTATTTGGTGCACTTACAGAAAATGGCCCAGCTGTTCCGTTTACTGTCACAATCATATCATCAGAATTATTTGCAGAACCACCAGCTCTATTATCACGAACCGTTAATCTAAAATTCATAGTTCTTGCTACAGATGGTAAAGCTTCAACTGTAATTTCAGTTCCTGCTGTTGTAGTTGCACCAGCCAAAACTCTTGTCATATTTGGAAAATATCTTACCGGAGAAGTTGAAGAATTATAAGATCTAAAAGTTGGTCCTGAAGTTCTTGTTGCACTTGCTGCTGAACTTGCTCCTGTTGCAGTAGATGCTGCATTATCAAATTGTTCCCAGTTGTAAGTTAGTACATCTCCGTTAGCATCAGTTCCTGAACCAGTTAACATAAATGGAGTACTTTTAGGAATAGTGTAATCTAATCCAGCTAGAGCAGTTGGTACAGAATTCCCTGTTGCTGTATTCGTTTGACAAGTTTTAGTTTTAACATTATTAGTTACTTGTTGAATACTAATTGCATGAAAATAAGCATCTGAATTAGGCTGAACATCTTGACTAGTAATACCTGCATAACCCATAATTGTTGAACCTGAACCTGGTTCCATATTTGCACCTGTTCCTTCATTACTCATAGAAAAAGTATGATTTGCACCAAACTGATGTCCAAATTCGTGAGCAACATAATCAATATCAAATGTATCTCCTGATGGGATTCCATTGTTTGGAGAAGTGTAAGCACTTCCTTTAGAACCATTTACACAAACACAACCGATACAACCAGCATTTCCACCACCACCAGAAGCACCAAATAAGTGTCCTACATCATAGTTGGCTTCACCAATTACTGAAGTTAAAGTTGATTGTAATTGAGAATTCCAGTTCGATAAACTTGTAGCTGGAGAATAAGGATCTGTAGTCGCATTGGTGTAAATCACTAAATCATTATTAGCAACTAATACCATTCTTATTGCAAAATCTTTTTCAAAAACTCCATTAACACGAGTCATTGAATTGTTCATTGCCGCAAGAGCTAATGCTTTTGTTCCACCAAAATATGTTGTATACTCAGCAGTTACTGATAAAGCTAAACGAAATGTTCTTAAAGTTGAATCATCTGCATTTGGACGTAAAGCTAAATCATCAAGACTTGAAGATGCTTCTTCTACAACACTACATTCAAAAGGAGAAAATGATTGTGCTTTGTCAGCTTTCTTATAAATAGAATATGTTTTTAAATCCTGAGAAAATGGCTCAATAAAAACAGCAGATCTATCCGCTCCAAGAACCATAGATTTAAATCCAAGTGGTGACATACTGAAATAAGCAGTCAAAGTAGGATTATTAATTCCAACACCAATGTAAGATTTAATTTCTGGATATCTAGCTGCTAAAGCAGGATCCATATTGGAATTTTCATAAATTCTAAATTGTTCCATTTCACCATCAGCGTTTGGCAATGAAACAATAACAGCAGACTTTGAAGATAAATCTCTTTTTGGTGAACTTGAAAGCGTAGCTTTCATTGCGTCCACATCCAAATCTAAAAGATTTTTTTCTGGTAATTGCATTCTACTCTCAAGAAGTGGTACATTCTTGTTAGTAGAAGTTTTCCAAAATGAACCTTTTTGTTGAGCAAAAGCGAAACTCGTCATCGCTAATAATGCTACAGGAAGTAACTTTAACTTCATAATATTTAGTTTTTGGTTAAAAAATAGAATATCAAAATTATCAAGAATTTTGTCATATTTTCATGTTTCTATAAAAGTTATTAACAAATCGATGAAGTGCATGTTCTTAATTTATAAAATTCACAACTATTCTTACAATTTATAAAATTATTCGAATTCAAATGAAAATTCTAAAAAATTATTATTTTTATAAAAAATATTCGATGCATTTAAGTTATTGGGAAATAAAAAATTGGTTTTCAAATGTAGATTTTACTATCGTAGGCAGTGGGATTGTAGGTTTACATTGCGCTTTAACTCTTCGTGAACAATTTCCAAAAAGTAAAATTTTAATACTTGAAAAGGGAATTCTTCCTCAAGGTGCAAGTACAAAAAATGCCGGATTTGCTTGTTTTGGGAGTTTGTCAGAAATTATTGATGATTTAAAATCTCATTCCGAAGAAGAAGTCATTCAATTAATTCAAAAACGTTTGAATGGATTGCAAATTTTAAGAAAACGACTTGGAGATGAAGCCATTGATTTCAAACCTTATGGAGGTTATGAATTATTTTTGAAAGAAGATGAAAACACTTATAATGAATGTTTACAAAAATTACCTTTTATAAATGATATCATAAAACCACTTTTTAAATCAGATGTTTTTTCTAAAGAGTTTGATAGATTTAATTTTCAAAACATCCATGAATATTCTATTTTCAATCCCTTTGAAGGTCAGATTGATACCGGAAATATGATGCAAGCACTTCTTAAAGAAGCAATTTCTAAAGATATTTTAATTTTAAATCAAGCCGAAGTTACTTCACATATTGAAAAAAATACTTCTGTTGAAATTATAGTAAATGATTACTCGTTTGAAACAAAAAAATTGCTTTTTGCTACTAATGGTTTTGCATCTGAGCTTACAAGTAATGCTGTAAAACCTGCAAGAGCACAAGTTTTAATTACAGAACCAATTCCAAATTTAGACATTCGTGGTACTTTTCATTTAGACAAAGGATATTATTATTTTAGGAATTTTGAAGATAGAATACTACTTGGTGGTGGAAGAAATTTAGATTTTGAAGGAGAAACCACAACTGATTTATCTCAAACAGAAAAAATTCAAAATAGATTGGAAGAGTTATTAAAAAATGTAATTTTACCCAATCAAGAATTTCAAATTGCACATCGTTGGAGTGGCATTATGGGAATTGGCTCACATAAAAATCCAATTGTTTCTCAAATCTCTGAAAATGTTTATTGCGGCGTTCGACTTGGCGGAATGGGTGTAGCAATTGGAAGCTTAATAGGACAAGAATTAGCAGAATTAATATAAATGGCAACAAAAAAGAATATTTCAAAATCGACAAACAAAACTTTCTTTCAAAAGCTTAAGACATTTATCTGGAAGTCAATGCTTTGGTTTTTTGGCATTTCCATTTTATTAGTTGTTCTTTTTAAATGGATTCCTGTTCCTTTCACTCCATTAATGATTACAAGAGCAATTGAACAAAAAATGGATGGACAAGAAATGACTTGTAGCCATGATTGGGTTCCTTTAGAGGATATTTCTGTTAATCTTCAAAAAGCAGTTATTGCTAGTGAAGATGGTAATTTTCTAAAACATAATGGCTTTGATTTTAAAGCGATGCAAAAAGCTTTTAAAAACAACAATCGTGGAAAAAAACTTAAAGGAGGAAGCACCATTTCACAACAAACCGCAAAAAATGTATTTCTATGGCAAGGTAGAAGTTATATCAGAAAAGGATTGGAAGCTTATTTCACATTTTTGATTGAAATTGTCTGGGGAAAAGAACGCATTATGGAAGTTTATCTTAACTCAATAGAAATGGGCAAAGGTGTTTATGGTGCAGAAGCTGCAGCCGAACATTGGTACAGAACCGACGCAAAAAACTTAACTAAAATTCAAGCAGCTGGAATTGCAGCCATTTTACCAAATCCAAGAAAATATAAAGCCACGAATTCATCTTCTTACATTGAAAAAAGAAAAGGGAAAATTGTAAGAGTTATGAATCATATTGGCAAACTAGAATACTAAAAAAAAGCTTCCGATAAATGGAAGCTTTTTTATTTTATTGAAATAACGATTTATAATGTGTCCAATATTTATAAATTAAAATTCCATTTAAAATGGCCACTAATAGTGCTCCACCTATCCCATTCACATCTAAAAACAAATGAAATAATAGAATGTTAATTGATATTGGCGCTAATAATGTTAATGCAAAAGCAACCCACTTTTTCATAAGAAGTAAAGCTCCAATAACAATTTCTAATACTCCAACTATTTTAAGCACATAACCTGTTGCGCCTAAAGAGGTCATAAAATTGTTTGCTTGTTCAGGCAATTCTGGTAAAGGAATAAAGCCAAAAAACTTATTAGCTCCAAAAACGAGAAGTATAATCCCTAAGAGTATTCTAACAATTTTTGTAAACATTGAATTCATAAATATTTATTTTATTGGTTAGTAATATGGTAAAAATATAATTAATTTTTTATATAATAAATATTTTAAAACTTAATTTTTTAAACATTTCTGTATTTGATGTGTTTTTAGTATCTTCATTGTAACTTTTTGTTTAAATAATTATCTAATAGTAATAATCTTAAAAATTGAAATTATGCAAGCTCACGAAATAGATTACCAAATTTTTGGTGAAGAAATGCAATATGTAGAAATAGAACTTGATCCTCAAGAAATTGTCGTTGCAGAAGCTGGAAGTTTTATGATGATGGATAACGGAATCAAGATGGAAACTATCTTTGGTGATGGCTCAGGTCAAGATCAAGGTGGTGTTTTTGGAAAATTACTTTCTGCAGGAAAAAGAGTTTTGACTGGCGAAAGTCTTTTTATGACGGCATATTTAAATCAGAACAATGCTAAAAGTAAAGTTTGTTTTGCTTCTCCTTATCCCGGAAAAATTATTCCGATAGATTTACGACAATTTCAAGGGAAATTCATTTGTCAAAAAGATGCTTTTTTATGTGCTGCAAAAGGTGTTTCTGTAGGAATTGAATTTTCTAAAAAACTTGGTCGTGGTCTTTTTGGCGGTGAAGGTTTTATTATGCAAAAACTAGAAGGAGACGGAATGGCCTTTGTTCATTCGGGTGGAACTTTAGCTAAAAGAGAATTATCAGCTGGAGAAGTTTTAAAAGTTGATACTGGATGTATTGTAGGATTTACAAAAGATGTTGATTACGATATTGAATTTATCGGCGGAATTAAAAATACGATTTTCGGAGGAGAAGGAATGTTTTATGCAACACTTCGTGGACCTGGAACAGTTTATATTCAATCATTGCCTTTTAGTCGTCTTGCCGATAGAATTATCGCTTCTGCTCCTAGAACTGGCGGAAGTTCTAAAGAAGAAGGAAGTCTTCTTGGCGGAATTGGGAGATTATTAGATGGTGATAATAGATTTTAAAAAACAAAAAGGTTATTCTCATTAAAGAATAACCTTTTTAATTAAATTCGTTTATTATTTATTAGTTAACAACTAAAGGATATGTAACTTGTGCATCTGTTGCGCCACCTGCATTTGCTATATTACCTGTTGAAACTCCAGCGGCTGATTTATTCGGCAAATGTCTAAGTGTTACCGTAAGATTACCTGTTGCAGCAGAAGCAGTAACCAAAGTAAAATCTAGCCCTATAGGTTTCCCATTTGCATCAGTATCAGTATAGGTAAAAGTACCAATTGATGCAGGTGCTTGATAAAAAATTTGGTGATCTACACCTTCTTCCTCTACTTCAGTTGTAATATCATCAGCTGGATTTACTGTTTCATTCAAGAAAGCAACTGAACCTGTATAGGTAGTTCCAGCTGTTAAATTCCCTGAAACGGTTACAACAGGCGCATTTGGTCCGTCACCATCTAAATCTTTAGATAATAGTGTTATTGTTTGACCACCTCCAACTAATGTTGTTCTAACAGTTGTTATCACTTCTTCTTCATTTACAGGAGCTGGATTATCATCATCGCTACAAGAAATTAATGCAACAGCAAAAAGAGATAAGAAAAGTTTGTTTGATAATTTAAATGTTTTCATTTTTAATATTTTTAGAAATTAATTTTTACTTGAATTTGAATGTTTCTACCCAAATCATCGGCATAGAAACGTTGTCTGTTTAAATAGTCTCTGTATTTAGTATTAAATATATTAAATACTGAAAGACCAATGGTTGTAAACGAATTTTTAGATGTTTTAAAATCAACATCTGAAGAAAAATGCAAAAGATTATAGGCTTGAGGCGGTGAACTAATATTTATTTCAACTGGCACTAAATTCCCATCAACTACAATATTTGAAATAAAATTATTATTTGGAAATTGATTTTGTCTGAAAACTATTTCACTTTGAAATTCTAACTTTAGATTACTCCATTCTTTTTTGTTAAATTGAATACGATTATTAATATTTAACGGAGGCATATCTATTAGTGATTCATTATTTTTTATGTCTGCTCCATTAACAAAAGATATCATCAATTTATGTTGAAAGTATTTAGTTATTTTCCATTGTGAATTAAAATCTACACCAGTTAAAACAGCATTGGTTTGGTTGAATTCCCAAACCGGAAAAGCTCCGCGAATAGTTGTTTCAAAACCAACTGGTTTTAAAAAAATAAAATCTTCAATGTAATTAAGGAATGGTCCAATATTTACAGCAAAATTATTCCACTTTTTCTGAAGTGAAGTGCTGATTTTATTAGACTTTTCACTATCTATTCTTAAATCTCCCAATTCAATCATGCCACTAGAATGATGCAAACCATCGCTGAAAAATTCTGATGGATTAGGATTTCTAACTGCACGACTAAGATTGAAATACAAATCATAATCTGAACCAAATGAATATTGTGCTCCCAAACTAGCTGAAAGATTATGAAACAAAAATTGTGGCTTAGTCAACCATTGATTTCCAAAATCACCTATAATAAAATCATTATAATCTGGACTATAATTTCTTTCATCCCATCTTGATTTCAAATAATATTTTGTTGCTTCAATGGATGAAAAATCATAACGTGCACCAAACTCAACAGAAAAATCACTAGAAAAATGATAATCAACAATTCCATAAACTGCAGCATCAACCTTGTCATAAGTTGGGATTAAAGGCCTAACACCTGTATTTGGACTAGCCGTATTGTTTTGAAACGAACTTGAAACTCCAAGTTTGTAATCCCAATCTCCATTTACAAGTTTGTAATCTGCATTAAAAGTGTGTGTAATTAAATTCAAATCAAGAGCTGGTTTTGAATCTTGAATTCCGGTTCTCAAATCAAACTCTTTTCGATTATTAAATTGAAAAGAATATTGCAAACCCAAAACTTCATTATCATTAAAATTGAAATTATAATTCAGTTTAGCTAAATGATGCGTCACTTTTTGTTTTGGATTTTTAATTGAATAATCAAAATCATTTACAATGTAAGGTATGCTATTATTGATTGAATTATATAAATCATTTACATTACCAATATGTGATGCACTCAAAATTCCTATGGTAGCATTATACAAACTATAGAAAGCAGAAAAATCATATTTCTTTCCGATGTATTTTATATCACCAGAAAAATTGGCTTCTCTATTTCCAGTATTTGATAAATTATAACTCGGAGATTGTCTATCTCCATAATATTTGAAGCTACCTTGAACGTTCCAACTCCAATCACAAAAATTACCTTTATGCAAACTAGTTGAAATTGTTCCACCTCTACCATTACTCTCTAAAGTAGTTAAAGCTTTTCCAAATAGGGTGTCCTTTTTTACACTAATCGGTTCAATAATAACAATTCCACCTATAGCATCGCCACTATATTGTAAACCTGATGCGCCTTTTAAAACAGTTATTTTACCTGCCGAATTTATATCAAAATTTGGAGCGTGTTCAACACCCCATTGTTGATCTTCTATTCTTACATTATTGTTGTAAATTGGTACACGACTACTATGCAATCCATTAATAACTGGTTTTGCTATAGTACTACCACTTTTCAAAATTGAAACTCCTGAAACTTCTTTCAAAGCATTAGCCAAAGACTGACTACTATACTTTTCTATTACTGTCTCCTTAATTTTTTGCTCAGACACGGTATTATTGTAATAATTATCTTTGTGTTTTATTACAATTTCATTCAAACGCTCCGCTTTTTGCCTTAATTTAAAATTAATGACTTGATTTTGAGTTACAGTAATGATAGTATCAATAGATTGATAACCCACATAACTTATTAAAAATTTTGTAGGACCAAATGGAATGTCGTTTATTGAATAAACTCCATTTCTATTACTAACAGTTGATTTAGAAGAAATATGAATATGACTTTTTTCAAGTGGTTTTTCATTTTCATCTACTATTTTTCCACTTATTGTGTTTTGACCATAATTAGATGCAAAACACAATAAGCAAAAAAACATTATGATTTTTTGCATTTATTTTTCTTTGAATTGTTTACGTTAAATTAAAACGAAATAAACAATTAAAGCGGAGGTCCTCGAAGTGAATAAATGCATCCTGAGAAAAAAGAAATATTTTCAGCGGAATGAAAAAACGTTACTTTTCTAAAATAAGAATGGGCGTTTAAAAAACAATCCTCAAGTCTTAATTGAGAACTATAGTTTAATGTAAACTCACAAACAAAACAATGGTCAGAATCGTGATGACTATGACTTATTTCAGTCTTGTTAACTGCATATTTATGATTACAGTGTTTTTCTGAAAGTGCAACTTCTATGTGATGATAAGAATGCAGGGATTGTAACAATATTGCGAACAATATTGCCAAACCAAAAAACAAACTAACTACAGAGTATTTTCCTTTCATTACGGCAAATATATACTAGTAACAATGAAAAACCACTTGAATTAACAAATTTTAAGATTTGTAAACTCAAATGGTTAGTATACTTGAATTTAATTAAACTAATTTATTAGCAACTAAATATTCTGCAATTTGAATAGTATTTGTTGCAGCTCCTTTTCTTAAATTATCGGCTACAATCCACATATTTAAAGAGTTTGGCTGACTTTCATCACGACGAATTCTACCTACAAAAACCTCATCTTTTCCTTGAGCAAACAAAGGCATTGGATAAGTATAAGTATCGGTGTTATCTTGAACTACAACTCCATCGGTGTGATGAAGAATATCTCTGATTTCACTTACATTAAAATCGTTTGCGAATTCAATATTCACAGCTTCGCTATGTCCACCAACAACAGGTATTCTTATTGCTGTTGCCGTTACAGCAATTGTTTTATCCCCAATAATTTTTTGAGTTTCACGAACCAATTTCATTTCTTCTTTAGTGTAACCATTTTCTTCAAAACTGTCACATTGAGGAATTGCATTTCTGTGAATTTGATACTTATAAGCCATTTCTCCTTGAATTCCAGCGTATTCATTTTCTAATTGCTGCACTGCTTTTACACCTGTACCAGTAATAGATTGATAAGTAGAAACAATTACACGTTTGATTTTATATTTTTTATGTAAAGGCGCTAAAACCAAAACCATTTGAATTGTTGAACAGTTTGGATTGGCAATAATTTTATCTTCTTTAGTTAATTCTGAAGCATTAATTTCTGGAACAATTAATTTTTTTGTTGGATCCATTCTCCAAGCTGATGAGTTGTCGATAACTGTTGTTCCTACTTCTGCAAATTTTGGAGCCCATTCTAAAGAAGTTTCTCCTCCAGCAGAAAATAAAGCAATATCGGGACGCATTTCTACAGCAGTTTGCAAACCAACTACTTTATATTTTGCTCCTTTAAACTCAATTTCTTTACCAACAGATTTCTCTGAAGCTACAGGAATTAATTCAGTTACAGGAAAATTTCTCTCTGCTAAAACTTGAAGCATTACTTCGCCAACCATTCCGGTTGCACCAACTACAGCAACTCTCATATAAATATATTTAAAATTTGGAAGTACAAAAATAGGTAGAAAATACTTTGAAAAAAGAAAATTTTGAATATTCAACAAGGAATTTTGAATGTTGAAGTATTAAAAAAGAAAAACCGCCTCAATTAAGAAGCGGTTTAGTTAGAATATATACTGTAGCGGTTTATTATTTTTTCAATAAATCTCTAATTTGAGTAAGCAATTCTTCTTGGCTTGGACCTGCTGGAGCTGGAGCTTCTGCTGGTTTTTTCATTTTGTTGTATGCTTTTACAATCATGAACATTACAAATCCAACAGTAACTAAACTTATAATAGTATTAATCCAACTTCCATAAGCTATAACTGCTCCTCCAGCTGTTTTAGCAGCTTCAAGTGTTAAATACTCTTTTCCGTCCAAAGCAATGAATTTATTTGCAAAATCCATACCGCCAGAAAAATGACCTACAATAGGCATCATAATATCGGCAACAAATCCATTAACAACTGCACCAACTGCACCTGCCATAATTACTGCAACAGCAAACTCAATTACGTTTCCTGTCATTATAAAATTCTTAAATTCTTTTAACATGATATTTTATTTTTATTGGTTATCGGTGCAAAATTAGTTAAAATATTAACATAATATTATATTTTTTGTAGAAATATTACTACTCTTAATTATAAAAAACTTATTCTTTTATAAACTTTCTAATGATTTCGCCTTTTTCCGTTTGCAATTTAATGATGTAATTCCCTGCTTTTAAATCGGAAATATTAATGGAATTTGTTGGACTTGTTGTTATTTGAACCAATTGCCCTAACATATTATAAATTGCAATTGATTTTATATTCACCTCATCTTGAACATTCAAATTCAAAATATCTTTTGCTGGATTTGGTGACAAACTAACATAGTTGTCTAAATTGAATTGATTGTTTCCCAAAGTTTGAAAAGTACTTGTTGCTGTGTTTGTTACAATTGGAAAATTGTAGTCAAAATAAATATTTGCCAAATTACTTATGGTGTTTCCAACAACCAAAGTTGAATTTGTTTTAATTTTAAACACTATATAACCATCATTTGTTGCGTCATCAAACGGAAGATTTATGTTTTCAAAAATAAATTCTACTTTGTTTGGATTTGTAACTCTTGTAACGCAACTGTGTGAAGTGTCCGTGATTTGCAACGTTGAAATATCAAATTTTGTAGTGTCAATCATGTCTTTAACTACAACGTTTTGCGCTGGATAAGTTCCTGTATTTTCAAAACGAATTTGGTAATGAACATAGTCACCAATCATAGTAGGATTTATTGTTGTACCTTCTAAACATGTTTTATCATTTGGGTCATAAGAATTTACAACAATTTGTCGCAATGGAAAAGTATTATCAAGTTGTGTTTCGTCTGTATTTAATCCATTTATTGTAGCTGTATAGCTCAAAATATCACCTCCATTTACAGCAGGTGTTTCCATTGGAGAATTTACATTTAATGATACTACAAATTCACCACTTTGAAATGGAATAACCGTTCCAATATTCCAAGATAGTAAACCTATACTTGTAGAAGTTGGAGCTAATGATGAAGAAACATAATCTAAAACATCATCATTAAAATCAAAAACTAAAGTTGCATTTTCAGAAACTGTTCCTTTGTTTTTGTATTTTATTTTATAAGTAGCATCAAATCCAGGACGAGCAGGTTCAAGTGGAATAATAACTACTTCTAAATCATGATGAACTCCATTAGGAACAATACAAAAATCTTGAACAAAAGAGCTTGCTGTTGCAGGAAAAGTTGCAGTTGCATTTGTTGGAGAAACCGTAAAATAGCTAGGATTTTCTATTTGTGGTGTGATGATATGTGTACCAACCTGAACAGGAATTGAATAATTACCAGAAGCATTCGAAATTAAACTTCCAGAATTAGTTCCGTCAGAAATTGAGTATTTTAAATTGGGAAAAAAACCATCTGTGGCATCACAACCATTTGAATTTCCATCGAATTTATTGTTTCCTTGAATGGTATAATAAGTTCCACCAGGAGTAAAAGAACAATAGCTATTTACTTGGCATGTTGATGTATAACCAAATTCATCTATCTTAGATTGAACAAAGGTTATATCTTCTTCATCAGCACAAATATATACTAGATTTGGATTTACAGAAAAGTTTAAACCAAAAATTGTATTATAGATAGGATTGGTGATTCCACTTAAGATTAACGAAGAAAGTGAATTGTAAGAACATTCCAAAGTGGATAAATTAATTAATCCACTAACATTCAAGGTTGAAAGCTGATTGAAACTACAATTTAATTGAATTAAATTTGTTAGATCGCTTACATCTAAACTCGTTATTTGGTTATATTGACAATCAAAATATTCTAAACTTGTCAAAGAACTTAGATTTAAACCTACTAAATTGTTAAGACCACAAAAAAGACCCTCTAAACTATTTAATCCGGTAAGAGTTAATGTTGTTAATTGGTTGTCGGAACAATATACTATCTGCAAATTCGTTAGATTAGTTAAATCTAAATTGGATAATAAATTCCCAGAACAATGTAATATTTCTAAACTAGTTAAATCACTAACATCCAAGTTTGTTAATTGATTATTGTAACAATGAAAAAATTGCAAATTATTTAATCCATCAACATTTAATAAATTTAATTGATTATCTGTACAAACCAATCTTATTAAATTTGATAAACCACTTACATTTAAACTTGTCAGAGAACTATTGGTATAACAATATAATCGTTCTAAATTATATAAGCCATTTAAATTTAATTCTAATAGTTGACTATTAAATGTACAATCTAAATACTTTAAATTTATAAAACTATTTATACCTTCCATACTTGTAACATTTGAAGAAGAAATGTTTAAATATTTCACCAATAAAATCTCACTTAACTGAATTTCTCCATCATTGTTGGTATCAATTGTACTATATTGACTTACTTGATTATAATTATTAGGTATTTCATATGACGCTATCTGATTAGTAGGACTCGCGCTCAACAACAAAGCCTTAAAAACTGGATCAGGAATATTTACAATCTGCGCACTTGCAACAGAAAAGAAAAATAAAAATAATAAAGAAAAGTAATGCTTTTTCATCGTTGCAAGTAATTAAAAATCAAATATAAATAATCTTTTGTAAGAAAAAACTATTCCCTATAAAAAACCCTCTTCACGCGTTGCGAGATACTTGTCATAATTTCATAAGGAATGGTACCTAGTTGTTTTGCCATAAAACTTACTGTTGGATTGTCTCCAAAAATGGTAACTTCTGTTCCTTCTTTGCAATCAATTTCGGTGATATCAACCATTAGCATATCCATACAAACACTTCCTAAAATCGGTGCTTTTTTATTTTTTATAGTTACATAACCTACTCCATTTCCCCAATGTCTTGAAATTCCATCGGCATAACCAATTGGAATTGTGGCAACTTTTGTGGTTTGGGTTGCCATAAATCTTCGGCTGTAACCTACGCTTTCTCCTTCTTCAATAGTTCTAATTTGAGAAATTATAGATTTTAAAGTACCGACATTTTCTAATAATTTTTGTTCGTCTTCATCGTTGGAAACTCCATAAAGTCCAATTCCTAGTCGAACCATATCATATTGCGCTTGAGAATAATTAGAAATTCCTGAAGTATTCAAAATATGACGAATCGGATTTATTTGCAATTCAGTAATTAACTTGGAAGATAATTTTTCAAATAATTTAATTTGTGAAAGCGTAAAATCAACAAATTTCATGTCATCACTTGCTGACAAATGTGATAAGATACTTTTTACCTCAACCGTTTTGTTGTCTTTCAGTTTGGCAATTAATTCATCAATAGTTTCCTCTTCAAATCCTAATCGATGCATTCCGGTATCTAATTTTATATGTATTGGGAAATGCTTTAACTTTTTTTGTTCGGCAATTTTCAAGAAAGCATTCAATCCTTTTATCGAATAAATTTCGGGTTCCAATTGATGCTGAATAATAGCAGAAAAACTGGTGTTTTCAGGATTCAAAACCATAATCGGCAAATCAATTCCAGCATTTTTTAACGAAATTCCTTCATCGGCGAAAGCTACTCCAAGATAATCTACTTTATGATGCGAAAGCAATTTGGCGATTTCATAACCTCCATTTCCATATCCAAAAGCTTTTACCATAACCATCAATTTGGTCTTTGGATTTAATTTGGATTTAAAATAATTCAGGTTATGAGTAATGGCATTTAGATTGATTTCTAAAACCGTTTCATGTGTTTTTTCTTCCAATATTGAAACGATTTCTTCGAAGTGAAAATGGCGTGCACCTTTTATCAAAATGGTTTCATTTTCAAAAGAAATGGTATCGATATTTTGAAGGAATTTTTCGGTTGATTCAAATGCGATACAATTTGGAAACTTATTTTTAAAAGTTGAAATTGTTGCTCCAATAGCAATAACACGATTGATTTTGTTGGAAACAATTAAATGAGAAACTTTAGAATACAATTCTTCCAAAACCAATCCGCTTTGAAAAATATCCGACAGAATTAAGGTTTTCTTTTTGTATTGTTTCTGACTTTCAAGAAAATCTAATGCTATTTTTAACGATTGATAATCAGAACTATAACTATCATCGATTAGTGTTGTGTTATTGATTCCGTTTTTAACTTTCAAGCGCATTTCTACAGGATAAAGCAATTGCATACGATTTTGAATGGTATCTTGATCGTATTTGAAATACAAAAGCACCATCAAACATTGAATAGCATTTTCAATAGACGCCTGGTCGTTAAACGGAATTGTAATTTTAAAACAAAGTTTGTGATAGGTTATTTTGAGTTCTGTTTGATCTGGGTATTCTTTTGCAATTACAAAAACGTCTGCTTTTTTATCATCTGAACTCCAAGTAAATCGGTTTATTTTTGGATTCAAAAAAGCTTCAATCGTTTTGTTCGTATTCATTATCAAAACTTCAACTGAGGTAAAAAGTTTTAGTTTTTCTTTGATTTTTTCCCCAATATCATGAAAACCTTCATCGTGAGCCGAACCAATATTAGACAAAATTCCGATAGTTGGTTGGATAATTTTTTGAAGGTTTTCCATCTCATTTATGGTAGAAATTCCTGCTTCAAAAATTCCGAGATTGTGTTTTTCATTGATTCCTAAAACCGAAAGTGGCACTCCAACTTGGGAATTATAACTTTTGGGAGAACGAATAATATTATAATCCGGACTTAACAAAAAGTTCAACCATTCTTTGATGATGGTTTTTCCGTTACTTCCTGTGACACCAATAATTGGGAAATCGAAATTGCTTCTGTAGGCTGATGCGAAGTTTTGTAAAGCTTCAATTGTATTTTCAACCACCAAAAAATTAGCTTTATTTTCAAATTCTTTTGGAACATGATTCACCACAAAATTGGAAACACCAATTGAAATTAAATTAGAAATATAATGATGCCCGTCATGATTTGGACCAACTATAGCGAAAAATAAAGTGCTTTCAGAATTTTGAAGCGAACGACTATCAATAGAAACCGAATCGATTACAGCAATTTCATTAACGCCAACAAATTGTGCTTTAATGATTGGGATGATATTTCTTATGGAAAGTGTCAATTTAGACTATGGATTTGTGTCTTCCGACAAATGTTCTGCATCTTTTACTTCCATATTTTCGCGCATGGCTTTGTAGTAAGCTGCTCTACTTAATGGTTCGTATTCTTCCGTTTCACCAAGCAAAACTAGATTATCACTATCTGCTTTTCTAAAACTATAATGTGCTAAGTTTCCTGTACGTGTGCACACAGCATGAACTTTAGTTACATATTCCGCAGTTGCCATAAGCGCAGGCATTGGACCAAAAGGATTTCCTTTAAAATCCATATCCAAACCGGCTACGATAACGCGAATTCCTGAATTGGCTAAATCATTACAAATTTTTACAATTTCATCATCAAAAAACTGTGCTTCGTCAATACCAACCACATCACAGCCTTGTGCTAAAATAGCAATATTAGCCGCAGCAGGAACAGGCGTTGAGCGAATTTCGTTTTTGTTGTGAGAAACTACCATCTCTTCATCATATCGAGTATCGATGGCAGGTTTGAAAATCTCCACTTTTTGCTTAGCAAATTGCGCTCTTTTGAGTCTTCTGATGAGTTCTTCGGTCTTTCCTGAGAACATCGAACCGCAGATTACTTCAATCCAACCAAATTGTTCTTTATGATTTACTGTATTTTCGAGAAACATTTTGTATTTTTAGACCTTAAAAAAGGAATTGTTTTTATTACTTTGTATCGAAACAAATTTATTATAAAATAAGATAAGCTAGTCACTATAATTTCAAAAAGTTATGAAAAAAAGATTGGAAGCCGAATTAATCAGCATTGCACACCGAGTTTTGAAGCTAAAAAACAAATCGGAAATCGATCAATTGTATCATGAAACCCAAAAATTATACGAAGCATTAACGGTTTTGAAGTTTTATGGTGACAACTATGAGCAAGTAAAATCGGATATTTCTAACGAAGATATCGAAGAAAAAATCGAAAGTTTTGTTGAAAATAAAACAGTTGTTGCAACTCCAAAAGTAGTTGTTGAAGAAATTGCTAAAGAAGTTGAAGAACAAAAGGAAGAAATTGTAGCAGAAGTTGAAGAAGTTGTTGAACAAGAAATTGTTACTGCATCTGAAGAAACCGAAGTTCAAGAAGAAGCTGTTGAAGAAGAACCAGTTATTGTTGGAGAAATCACACTTGAGGAAGAAGATGAAATTGAAGAAGAAGTTCCTGTTGGTGAAGCTAAGAGCGACTTAGATTTTGAACCTATTTTTGAATTAGCTGCAGAAACTCCGGTTGAAACTGTAGAAATCGAAGAACCGAAAGTAGAAGAAGACGAGAGTCTGAATCAAGTTCAGACTAAAGCACAGCAAATTTCTTTTGAAGATTTATTAGGTCAAAATTATACCGAACCTGTTTTTGTAAAACCAAATGATGTAACACTTCCAACTTCTAAAAAAGAGGTTTTTGAAAAATCGGATGATATTATTGTAGATCGATTTGAAGGAAAAACACCTTCTTTGAATGATAAACTTTCTAAAACCATCAATATCGGATTGAATGACAGAATGGGATTTGTAAAATTCCTTTTTGCAGACAGCAACGAAGATTACAACCGCGTTTTATCACAATTAAATACGTTCAGCACTTTTAGAGAAGCAAAAGATTTTATTGACGAAATCATTAAGCCTGATTATAACAATTGGGTTGGCGCAGACGATTATGCTGATAGATTTATTGAATTGGTTGAGAAAAAGTTTTTATAAATGTCTAAACTTTATATTGTTCCAACGCCAATTGGCAATCTTGAAGACATGACTTTTAGAGCTATAAAAGTTTTAAAAGAAGCCGATTTAATCCTAGCTGAAGACACGCGCACCAGTGGAAAACTATTGAAGCATTTCGAAATTTCCACTCACATGCACAGTCATCACATGCACAACGAACACAAAACCGTTGACAATTTGATTGCTAGATTAAAAGGCGGCGAAACGATTGCTTTAATTTCTGATGCAGGAACGCCAGCCATTTCTGACCCTGGTTTTTTATTAACACGCGCTTGCGTTGAAAATAATATTGAAGTTGATTGTTTGCCTGGTGCAACTGCTTTTGTACCAGCATTAGTAAACAGCGGTTTGCCCAACGATAGATTTATATTTGAAGGTTTCTTACCCGAAAAAAAAGGAAGACAAACAAGATATTTAGCTTTAGCAGAAGAAACGCGAACGATGATTTTCTATGTTTCGCCACACAAATTGGTAAAAACTTTAGCCGAATTTGTGCAGTATTTTGGAGCCGAACGCCAAGTTTCTATCTCAAGAGAATTATCAAAACTGCATGAAGAAACCATTCGCGGAACTGCCGAAGAAGTTTTAAAACACTTTGAAGCAAAAGCTCCGAAAGGTGAAATTGTTGCGGTTGTTAGCGGAAAAATTTCAGTAAAAGACAAAAGAAAAGACGACAATGAGTAACATTGATAACTTTTTAAATAAAGTAAAACAAAATCCAGAATTAATAACTTTTCAAGAAACAATTGAAGTAATTGATTCAAATTATAACTTCACTACTACTACTTTCAAAAACGGAAATCAACTAAATAATGCCGGTGAAAATAACGGTTCTTGCAAAATTTTTGCTTTTGCTAAAATTCATCATCTAGAAAAAGACGCAACTTTATCGCTTTTTGGAAGTTATTATTTTGATGATGTTTTAAAAAATCCTGATGGAATTGACCATCAAAATATTAGAAATTTTATGACATTTGGTTGGGATGAAATTTCATTTGATGGTGAAGCTTTGGAATTAAAGTATTAAAACACTTCGAAGAAAAACGCCAAAAGGTGGATATTGTATTAAAGATAGCATTCATTTGGTTAAAACATAATTAAATCTATTTATGAAAAAATATTTCATTCTTTTGATAGTATCTTTTATCCTTTTTTCTTGTAAAAAAGAGGAGAAAGATGATAGTTATGAATTTCTTTATAATAATATTAGTGAATCAATACGTCAGAATAATTTAGAGAATCAAAATATTTATTTTAAAGGTTTACAAGAATATAAATCCGATTCTATAGAATTGAAAAATTGTGAATTCCGTTTTAAATTAACTTCAGATATTTCAAAAAAAATAAATAATTTAGATTTCTCAGACCGTGTTAAAGTGCTTAAATTCAGAGATTCAGCGTTGAAAATTCTTAATAGGGATTTTAAATACTATAAAGAATATGATAAACTAAATTTAAATGACAGTGTATTCAAAAAAATGATTCAATATAAAATGTCAATGGTTTTAAATGAATATCTTTATTTTCACATATTTAAACCTACCGCATTAAGAATAGAAGAAGATACAAATAAAAATCCGCGCTAATCCGTTAAATCTGTGTCATCTGTGTTTCAAAAATTTGCATTTCAATAAATATTTATACATTTGCCAAACATTTACATGCCAAAATCTAATATTAAAAATCTAATATCTAATATCCTATGCGTTGGACATTACAATCGAAGCCAGAAAAAGAACAAGTTCAGAAACTACAAAACGAACTTCAAGTCGATGAAATTATTGCGACTTTATTAGTACAAAGAGGCATTACAACCTACGACCAAGCCAAAACATTTTTCAGACCAACTTTAGACGATTTGCATAATCCGTATCTGATGAAAGATATGGACAAAGCCGTTTCTCGTATTGAAAAAGCTATTGCAAATGGAGAAAATATTCTAGTTTTTGGCGATTATGACGTTGATGGAACCACTGCTGTTTCGTTGGTTTCCTCCTATTTAAAAAGTTATTATCCCAATATTGCTACTTACATTCCAGATCGTTACGACGAAGGTTACGGAATTTCCTATAAAGGAATTGACTACGCCGACGACAATGGAATTTCTTTAATAATTGCGCTTGATTGCGGAATAAAATCCATCGATCATGTAGATTATGCCAATGCAAAAAACATCGATTTTATCATTTGCGATCACCATCGACCAGGAAACGAATTGCCCAATGCAGTTGCAGTTTTAGATCCAAAACGTGACGATTGCACTTATCCTTATGACGAACTTTGCGGTTGTGGTGTGGGTTTTAAATTGATTCAAGCGTTGGCAGAAAACAGAAATCAATCAATTTTTGATTTAATTCCTTACTTAGATTTGGTTGCCACAGCTATTGCAGCTGATATTGTTCCAATTACAGGTGAAAATCGAGTTTTGGCCAAATTTGGTTTGGAGGTAATAAATTCTAATCCGCGTCCTGGAATTAAGGCTTTGGTTCAAAATGTGAAGAAAAAAGTCTTGACCATAACGGATGTTGTTTTCATTATCGCACCGAGAATTAACGCTGCCGGAAGAATCAAACACGGAAACGAAGCGGTTGCTTTATTGACCGAATTTGATTTGGAACAAGCCGAAATTTTTGCTTCCGAAATTGAACAACACAATGCAGACCGAAAAGATTTAGACAAACAAATCACAGTTGAAGCGTTGGCTCAAATTGAAAACAATAACGAAAAAGACAACTTTACAACGGTGATTTATCAAGAAAACTGGCACAAAGGCGTTATCGGAATTGTAGCTTCAAGATTGACAGAAACCTATTATCGACCAACAATTGTTTTTACAAAAAGCGGTGATAAATTAGCAGCTTCAGCACGTTCGGTAAAAGATTTTGATGTTTATAATGCGTTAGAAGCTTGCGCAGAACATCTAGAACAATTCGGCGGACACATGTATGCTGCTGGAATGACTTTGAAAGAAGAGAATTACCAAAAATTCAAAGATGCATTTGAAAAAGAAGTACAAAAAACCATTCACCCAGATTTATTAATTCCTGAAATTTCGGTGGATTTGGAAATCAATTTTTCAGATATTAATCCGAAGTTGATTCGATTATTGAGTCAATTTGAACCTTTCGGACCACAAAATATGACACCTGTTTTTATGACTAAAAACGTAAATGATACAGGTTATGCAAAGCCATTAGGAAAAGATAACGAACATTTAAAGTTATTTGTAAAACAAAACAATTCGGAAGGATTTGGAGCCATTGGTTTTGGATTAGGAAATAAACTAGAATCTACTAAAAATAGAAAACCATTTGATGTCGTTTATTGCATTGATGAAAATGAATTTAATGGAACTGTGACGGTTCAATTACGTTTAAAAGATTTGAAAAATTAATACTATAAATTGTATCGTGAATTTTGTCTATTTTTGTCTACAAAATAACCTCTACTTATTATGAAACAGATTATCATCGTACTTTTAGCAGTAATCGTATTGATTTTGGGCTATAATTTATATAGTAATTACCAACGTTTTCATTCGCCAGGAAGCGATTATGTTAGTAACCAAAAGATTGATTTAAACTATTATGACGCTACTACTTTACAAAACTATTATCAAGCTATAGAAGACGCGAATAGTTATGTGAAAATGGCTTGGGCAAATGATGATGTAGATGTTAGAAATCCAGAAGATGATGATGACGATACAAAAGCGGTTGTTTCTGGTTACACTAAAAAGCTGGGAATCGTTAAATTATATGAAGAAAAGTTAGTACAATCTGCCAAAATGAAAAGCGAAGGATTGAACGACAAAGACGTAATTGCCTTTGAAGAAAGTGGTTATAAAGCAAAAGATTACAATGAATTCATCAAAAGAAAATTCCTGATGGAAACTTTTAAAAGCAATCCCGAAAAGTATAGTTTGAAGATTGGCGATTACAGTTCTTTCGTATATGAATTGCAAAAAATATTGGTTAAAAAAGGATATAACATTCCTGTTGATGGCCTTTTTAAACAAACAACTATTGAATCATTAGGTGCATTTGAACAAAAAAATGGATTATTTCCAGATGGAAAACTAGATGCTGTAACTTTAGATTATTTACTTAGATAAGTATTCGAATTTTTTCAATTCAAAATTTTCTCCGTCAAAAACGCCATAGGTAAAGTAGCCAATCCAATCGCCTAGGTTTACATATTCTGAATTTTCTCCAATTTTTAAAGTCATTGGTAAATGTCTGTGACCAAAAATTAGGTAATTATAGTGCTTGGTTTCTAATTTTTTCTTAGCGTATAAAATTAGCCATTCGTTGTCTTCGCCTAAGTATTTTACGTCTTCTGCTCCAGAAATCAATTTATTTTTTACGGAAAGATATTGGGCTAATTTCATTCCAATATCTGGATGAAGCCAACGGTACAACCATTTTGAAAACGGATGAACAAATACTTTCTTCATTCGTTTGTAACCTTTATCACCTGGTCCTTTTCCGTCACCGTGACCGATTAGAAACGTTTTATTGTTGAAAGTAAACTCTTTATTATCGTGATAAACTGGAATATTTAGTTCTTTTTGAAAATAATCATTCATCCACAAATCGTGATTTCCAACAAAGAAGTAAATCGGAATTCCACTATCTCTAATTTCGGCTAGCTTTCCTAGAACTCTTACAAATCCTTTTGGAACAACGGTTTTATATTCGAACCAAAAATCAAACAAATCACCCAATAGAAAAATGGCTTCGGCATCTTTTTTTACTTCATCTAACCATGCCACGAATTTTTGTTCACGCGGAAAACTAGCTTCAGGCGTTGGAGCTCCAAAATGTTGGTCGGATGCGAAATAGATTTTCTTGTTTGACATTTTGTAAAAGTAGTAAATTACATATTATCAGAAGCATACCATTCGGCAAACGAGCTTTCTGTTTCTTGTAATTTTAAAGAATGCAATTGAATATTGTTTGGCAATCTGTCTTGAATTTTCTTAGCAAAATCAATTACCATATTTTCACTTGTAGGTTGATAATCAACTAAAATTACATGATGACCACGATTTTTCAATTCTTCAGCTAACTCAACATGTGGTGTATTTTTATTAAAAACTGTAGCGTGATCAAAAACATCAACTATTTCTTCGCGTACAATTTTTTTCAAATCAGAAAAATCAATTACCATTCCGAATTTTACATTATTCGAATCGGATATTGGTGTTCCAATTACGGTTACTGAAAGTTTGTAACTGTGTCCATGAACATTTTTACATTTTCCATCGTAGCCATAAAGCGCATGACCTGTTTCAAAAGAAAACTGTTTGGTAATTCTGATTTTACTCATCATTTAGATTTTAGAATGCAAATTTAAGGAATTTTACTCTAAGTCTTTTCTGTTTTTTGCACGATAATACATGTAATAAGCAAGTCCTATTAGTACTACGAATGGTAAAACATAACCTATCCACACACCAATTAAATAACCATTATCTGGTGCATTTTTGATTTTATCATCAATATTGACTTGCTGAATTAAAGAAATAAATTTCATTTCGACTGTTTTAAATTATTACACAAATTTACTGAAAAACACCTTTAGGTTAATTTAAATTTTATTAATATATTTGAAAAATGGGGATGTAGCTCAGTTGGCTAGAGTGCTTGACTGGCAGTCAAGAGGTCGTGGGTTCGAGCCCCATCTTCTCCACTTTTATAACGAAAAAACGCCTTTATTTCAAGGTGTTTTTGTTTACCAAATAGTTTTTATTTAAATTTTTAGAAAAAATTAATTAAATAGTTGGTTCGAGCCCCATCTTCTCCACTTTTAAAACAAAAAACGCCTTGATATTTCAAGGCGTTTTTTATTTATTTTCCGTTTTTTAAATCGTCGGCTACTTTTTCTAGTTCTTGGTACCAATCTTCTCCAAATTTTCTAATCAAAGCTTCTTTTACAAATTTATATACAGGCACTTGCAGTTCTTTTCCAAGTGAACAAGCATCGTCGCAAATATCCCAACGATCATAATTTACCGCAGCAAATTCTGTGAAATCTTTTACACGAATTGGATATAAATGACACGACACAGGTTTTTTCCATGAAACAACACCTTGATTATAGGCTTGTTCTATTCCACACAAAGCAGTTTTACCATCAAAAATTACGTAGGCACAATCTTTATTATCAATTAAAGGTGTTTCTAAATCTTGCTCCGTTCCTTTTACCCAAGTTCCCAGTCTCTCAATAGCTTCAATTCCTTCTTTGCGTAAAAATGGTTTTACTTTTGGATAAATTTCTTCCAAAATTTTGGTTTCTTCTTCACTCAAAGGTGCGCCTGCATCTCCATCTACACAACATGCACCATGGCACGCAGAAAGATTACAAACAAAATCCTTTTCTAAAATATCTTCCGAAACTATCGTTTTTCCTAACTGAAACATATGTAAAATATTAGATATTAAATTTTAGATATTAGATATTTTCGCTTATCTAAAATTTTGGGCAAAGGTACAAATGATTTTATGGTTTTGATAAATATCCTAAAATTAACGTGTCGTTTTGATTTTAACAATTTGGAAAGAAGTAATTTTGCACTTTGAAAAATGAGGAATTATGTTTGGATTAGATTTTAAAGAAATTGTAACGATTGGAATGGTACTTTTTGCAGTAATTGATATTGTAGGAACGATTCCTATTATTGTAGAATTACGTCAAAAATTTGGTCATATTGAGTCAGAAAAAGCTTCGGTTGTTGCTGGAGTTATTATGATTGTTTTCCTTTTTGTTGGAGAAGAATTATTAAAATTAATTGGAATTGACGTTCACTCTTTTGCCGTTGCAGGTTCGTTTGTTCTTTTCTTTTTAGCATTAGAAATGATTCTCGGAATTCGAATTTATAAAGAAGAAGCTAATTCATCAGCATCGATTGTTCCTTTAGCATTTCCGTTGATTGCTGGTGCTGGAACAATGACTACGTTACTTTCATTACGTTCGCAATTTGCAACTATAAACATTATAATTGCTATCGTTTTAAACATAATTTTAGTTTATGCCGTTTTAAAATCATCAGCAAAAATTGAGAAGTTTCTGGGAAAAAACGGACTTGGTGTCATCAGAAAAACCTTTGGCGTTGTGCTTCTAGCCATTGCTGTTAAATTATTTGCAGCTAATGTTAAAGGATTATTCATTTAATCTGATTTTTACTATTTTTGTATCAAATATTTATCAATGAAAATTTTTACTACTATACTAATTTTACTTGCTGTTGGCTTAATGGTTTTCAACATCACTTTACTTGATTTTCAAAATCCATTTGAAGGTGATAGTTTGATTGCTTTAGTTGGAATTGCTGCTGCTTTTTGCGCTGTTTTAATTTTACTTATCTTCAAAATGTCTAAAAAAATTGAAGAGAAATTAAAAAATCAATAACTAATATAAATTCCAATTTATAAATTGCTACGCCAGTTCGCTAACGCTCGTGTCAAAATTCCAATTTTTTTAGTTGTATTTGGAATTTGGAGTTTAAATTTTTTAATTTTTACAATTTATGTTTGATGTTTTAATAATTGGCGGTGGCGTTTCTGGAGTTTCTTGTGCACTAGTATTGGGTTCAGCTTACAAAAAAGCCTTTGCTCAAGATAAAAAAATCGGAATTATTACACATCAAAAAACCTCTTCTTTACAAGAAGCTTTATTTAATAATGCATACGGAATTCCTGCAGGAAAATTAGGCTCTGAACTTTTAACTGAAAGTTTGGAACAACTACAAGATTTATATCCTCATGTTACGCAAATTGAAGGTGAAAAAGTTTTAAAAATTGAAGGTGATTCTCCAAATTTCAATGTAATCACAAACAAAAACTCGTATCAAACGAAGAATGTTGTTGTTGGAATTGGCTCTGCAAATACGTTTGCAATTGAAGGTTTAATGCACTTTGTAGAACCTCACAAAAAAACAATTGCTGAAAAACAACGCATCCAATTAAAAAATGATGACCACAAAGTTGCCGGAGGCATTTATGTAGCTGGAACTCTTGCAGGACACAGAAGCCAATTAGCAATCGCTGCTGGAAGTGGTGCTGCCGTAGCAACCGATATTCTAACGTTATGGAATGATGGGATTTCGAGTCAAGCACACGATTCGATTAGGAAGTAGTTTAATTTACACTTTAAGTGTAAAAAAAGTTAATTTTTACCATTCAAAACCGTTTTCACCATTTTATCTTCTTTCAAAATAATTTGGTAATATTGATTTTCTCCAAATAATTGACGAGCAAATTCTGCAGTGATGTAACGATTAACTAATGCTCTACTTTTGTTCAAACTAATGTCTAAACCAGCTTTAGAAAGGTATTTTTCGAACAAATCGATGTAAGATTCATTTTGCATCATTTTAGCTTGAAACTTTTGAAAATCATCACCTTTGAAAGCATTTCTATTTTGGTCTAATTGTTCAAAAACAAAATGTCCAACGATACCTGTTTGAAGAATGTATTCTAAACTTTCTTGACCGTGTTCTACTTCTAAAGGAACGAAAACATCTGGTACAATTCCGCCACCACCATAAACTGTTCTTCCTTTTTTAGTTTTGAATTTTAAGGAATCAGCAATTTTTATTTTGCCTTTTTCATACAATTCGCCACTTTCAAAACGCGTTTCAGATTCTTTGTAATATTCTTCAGTATGTCCTTTTACATAAGGTTTTTGAATGCTTCTTCCGCTTGGCGTGTAATATCTTGCAATAGTCAATCGCACTGCTGAACCGTCATCAAAACCCATTTCGCGTTGCACTAATCCTTTTCCAAAAGAACGTCTTCCGTAAACCAAACCTCTATCATTATCTTGAATAGCCCCAGCTAAAATCTCGCTTGCAGAAGCTGAATTTTCATCAATCAAAACAGCAACTTTTCCAGTCTCAAAATTACCTTCGTCTGTTGCAAAAGTTTTATCTATACTCCCTTTTTTGTTTTTAGTAAAAACTATTAATTCTTTATCTTTCAATAATTCGTCGGCTATTTCTACTGCCATTTCCATAAATCCGCCACCATTTTCACGTAAATCAATCACAAGTGAATTGATACCACTTTTCTTCAATTTCAGTAAAGCTGTATGAAATTCATCGGCTGTAGTTTCAGCAAAACGATTGATTTTTATATAACCAGTAGTTTTATTTAAAAGTATAGCAATATCAACACTTTTTATAGGTATGATATCGCGTATTACTTTAATTTTTAGATTTTTATTTTCAGATTTTCTGTAAATTGTCAAGGTAACTTCCGATTCTTTTTCGCCTTTTAATTTGCTGTAAAGCACTTCATTTTTTAGTTTTTTACCAAAAAGTTTGAAATTATCTGCATACAAAATTCTATCACCAGATTTGATTCCGGCTTTTTCTGCTGGACCATTTTCTATTGGTTTTATTACGGCAATTGTATCATTATAATTATAGAAATTAACCCCAATTCCAACGAAATCACCTTTCATGTTCTCAGCAACAGCAGTTTGCTCACTTGGCGGAACATAAACCGAATGAGGATCAAGATTAGCAAGAATGTTATTAACCGTTAAATCTACAATGGAGTCGGTTTTTACATCATCAACATACTCATTATCAATAAAATTAATAAGTTTATTGAGTTTTGTTTTATAATCGTTTTTAGATAAAGAAGGTTTTGTCACAGGATAATTAATCAAACCACCAATGACAATGCCAAGCGCCACGCACGAGAAAAAAAGTAATGGTAAATAGATTTTATTAATTTTCATGAAAAACAATTAATTAGCTTGTCAAAATTACAAAGCTTTATAGTATAGGAACGTTAAACATATCCTATTATTTCCTAAAACTTTATAAAACTTAATCTAACTCTTCAATTTGAGAAACTTCGATTCCAGCTTTTTCAAGGAAATCAATTCCTGAGGTGTCGCGATAACCATTTTGATAAACCACTCGTTTTATCCCTGATTGGTGAATTAGTTTACTACATTCTTTGCAAGGAGAAAGCGTAATATATAAAGTTGCGTTATCACAAGATTGTGTTGAACGAGCTACTTTTAAAATAGCATTTGCCTCGGCGTGAAGCACATACCATTGTGTTAATCCTTCGTCATCTTCGCAGCAATTTTCAAATCCTGAAGGTGTTCCGTTGTAGCCATCGGAAATTATCATTCGGTCGCGGACAATTATTGCGCCTACTTGCTTGCGCTTACAATAAGAAAGTTTACTCCATTCGGCAGCAATTCTTAGGTAAGCTTTATCGTATTTATTTTGTTTTTTGTCTTTCATATTAATGCTGAACTTGTTTCAGTATCTCTTCATTATTTATTTAAGGCACGAAGGCACAAAGTTTTTTTTATTTATTTCTGAACTCTATTCAAATGGTATCTTATTTAGCCCTGATTGTAGAGGAAATCCTTTTCTTTTTTTAAAGAAAAGATTGCAACGAAAAGCAGGAAAATGGTTTACAAATATAACTACTGATTCGCTCCTATTCTAATATTATCGTTTCCAAATTGGGCTTTCGATGATTAACGGAATTACAACTCCAATGACAAATGCTGACATGGTTAATGTAAAATCGCGTTTGCTAAATCGGAATAAGGTTTGAACGATGAATGATAAAATTAAAACCACTAAAACTACAATAATTTGCGCGGCTTCAATTCCGAGTGCGAATTCTAGTAATGGCCACAATTTGTCAGTTGGTTTTCCTGGAAGGATTTCTTTAAAATAGTTTGAAAATCCTAATCCATGAATGATTCCGAAGAATAAAGTTATGGCTCCAATGAAGGTTATACTTTCTTGTTTTGAGGATTTTCCTGCTGTAAAAAGATTGAAAAATGCTGTTATTAGAATTGTAATTGGAATCAGAAATTCAACAATATTAGCTTGAACAGTTACGATATTAAAAACAGAAAGCATCAAGGCTAGCGTGTGTCCGATGGTAAAAATGGTAACTAATAAAAGTATTCTTTTCCAATCTTTGAAAGCATAAGGAACGGTTAGCGCGATTAGAAATAAAACGTGATCGTAGCCATTGATGTCTAAAACATGGTTGAGACCAATTTTGAAATAAATCCAAAAATCTGACATAAGTTCGGTTTTTAGCAATTTTTAGGAATGTAAACTTACAATTTATTTTGAATTTGGCAGAAAAGATTATCTTAAATTCGATGAAAAACATTTTCGGTTTTTGAGGAATTTGAATTATATTTGCATAATAAAACCATTATAATTATGTCATTTTCAGATTTATTTGATAGCGAATTTAAAACGAGAAATAAAGGTCATTTTTCGGCTATTGTTCGTGTTGCCACTTCTGACGGAGATTTGAGCAAAGAAGAAAAAGAATTTTTAGATAAACTAGCTGTAAGATTAGAAATTTCGGCAGCTGAATATGAAGAAATTCTTGAAAATCCATTGAAATACCCAATCAATCCGCCGTATTCTTATGCGCACAGATTGGAGCGTTTGTATGATTTATCAAGAATGGTTTATGCAGATCACATTCTTGGACCAAAACAAAAAGAAATTTTAACTCGTTTTGCTTTGGCATTAGGATTTACTCCAGGAAATGTAAATTACATAGTTGACAAAGCATTGTCTTTATTAGTAATGGGTGTTGATTTAGACACATTTACTTTTGAAATGACTCACATGAATAAGTAATATAATTATTCTTTGAAATATAAAAAAGTCCTAAGAAATTAGGACTTTTTTAGTTTTAATACTTCATAAACCATTTCATAAATTTCTTCTTTCTTGTATGGCTTTGTAATATACCCATTAAAACCCATTGCGTCAAAAATCTCCTTTTGATTAGCAACAGGATGGCCAGAAACGCCAATAATTGGAATAGAATTAATTTCGTTTTTTATATTTTCCCTCAAAACAACTGTAGTTTGATAGCCATCCATTTGGGGCATTTCTTTATCCATAAAAATTAAATCATATGGATTTTGTTCTACCATTTCAATAGCTTGCAAACCATTATTAGCAATATTAATATTAAATCCACCATGATTTAATAACAATTTCATCAATAAAAGTTGATTAATTTCATCGTCTTCTACAATAAGTACATTAAGTTTATTGATGATTTCAATAAATTCAAATGGTTTAGTACCAACTTCACTTTCTTTAATTTCTAAAGGAATTTCAATCTCAAAAGTGGTACCTACATTTAATTCTGTTTGATAATCTATTTTACCTCCCATTAATTCTAATAGATTTGAAACAATAGAAAGTCCTAAACCAGAACCATCAATTTTTTTGGAATCGTGAAGTTTTTTGAAACTTTGAAAAACTTCGCCTTTTTCATTAGCTTTTATTCCTGTTCCTGTATCGGCAACTTTTATCAAAATTGTAGCATTATTACTTTCAATTTCTTTTACAACAACCGAAAGAATAACACTGCCTTTTTTGGTAAATTTTATGGCATTATCTAGCAAATTGATAATAATTTGTACAATTCTAGTTTTATCACCAACCACTAATTTTGGCAGGTTTTTATCTTTTACAATTTGAAAATCAAGTTTTTTGGTTCTTGCTTTTGGAGCTATAATTTTTTCAATATGGTAAAGCATTTCAATAAAATCAAATGGAGCAGTTTGAAGTTTTATTTGCCCCATTTCTATTTTTGATAAATCTAAAATATCATCTACTAGCTCTTTTATATGATTTGTTGTTTCTTTCATTAATGCAATCATTTCCTTTTGAGAAGAAGTGATTTCAGATTTTTCTAACATCCCCAAAAACCATAACGAAGCACTTAATGGTGTTTTCAAATCATGACTTACATTGGCTAAGAATTTGTTTTTAAAATTCTTCTCCGATTGTAATTGCTGGTTTTTTATTTCTGCCAAATGAAAACTGAGAACAGATTCATTTTTTTCTTGGGCAATGCTTTGAAAATTATTGTAGTGTTCTGTAAAATCAATAAAAATTAGAAACGGATTTTCATTATTTGAACCTGAATTGAAAATGACGTCAATAGTTTTTTTAATTCCTTCATAATCAATGTGAATACAGCTAAATGTAAACTCATTGTATTCTAAATCAATCAAAGAAATAATGGTCTCAAAAAAAGGATGAAAATCAGAAATCGAAGTTTGTTTCTGAATTTTATAAAGCAAATCATCGGAATGCAAAACAATTCCTTGCTTGTCTAAAACTACAATTTGAGTTTTATTATAGAGATATTTATTTCTAATTTGCTCAAACATTTTTTGCCATTTTCAGTCCAATTGTTTGAAATAAATTTTCAACTTCAATTCCTTCTTTGGCACTTGCAAAATAGTCAATTGAAATATTTTCTTGCTTTAGTAATTTTTTAAATTCCTCTATGTCAATTAAATCTGATTTATTGGCAACAGAAACAATTTTTGAAGTTGAATAGGTTGTTTTTAAAAAATCAATCTCTTCATTAAATCGTTCATAGGTTTGTGAACGCGTTGGATCGATAACATAAATAAATCCTGAAGTACCTAAAAGATAAGACGAACGTACTTTTTGAATATCGTCTTTTCCTTCAATATCCCAAATTACTAAAGTTAGATTTAGTTCTTCAATTTTAATTTCTTTTTTGAGAATATGAACACCGATAGTAACAATATAATTATCAGAAAATGTGTTTTGAACAAATCGCCTCATCAAAGAAGATTTTCCAACACCAAAATGTCCTACTAAAACAACTTTTTTCGAACTATTCATGGATGAATTCTGTTAGCTTAATGGTTATATGTTCTTTATCGACAGCATCTGTTTTAATATGAGAAGCAATATCGAATAATTTATTTTCTAATTTATTTTTAAAAGAAGCATCAAATCCTCCAGAAATTACAACTGCAAAATAATAGGAAGTAAAATTTTGAATATGAATTTCAAATAATTCATATTGAATTGATTCTAAGCTTTGTTGGTCTTTTTTGAAGGCATCTTCAACGAAACTTTTAATCGCTGTTAACATTCCAGCAATCATATCTTCATCAATACTTTCTTGTTTGGATGCACTTGAAATAATCAAACCCGAACCTTTTTCGATAACAAAAATTTGTTCGACAGAAGTTTGATTCATTTCGCTCAAAATGATTTCTTTTTCGGAAACTCCTGTGAAAATCGCTTTAACTTTTCGTTGCCAGGTTTTAATTGAAAAAGTAGTTTGAACCTGACTATTAATACTATCAGAAAGCACCTTAATTTCTTGCTGGATGTATTTCTTTATCATTTTACCAATGATTGGAAAAAGAGCTTCCACCACTTTATCCTGCGATTTGGTCAAAGCATCGGCAATAACTGGACCTAATTTTGTTGGAATTTCTTCCACAAAAGTGTCTATTTTTTTATCAATAATTGGGTTTACTTTTTCAGAAAGTTTTTCGTGCGTGTTAACCGTATCTTCAAGAGAATCTAATTTTTGTAGAATATTTTGCGCAAAATCTCTGTCCTCACTAAGAAGAAGTTCTTTGAGCTTAATTAATTTCTCTGAATCTGTCATAATAATGAATTAGTCCTTCATTATTTTTTCACCCATAGAAACTAGAAGAGTTCCAAGTAAGTTTCTATCGACTTTTTTGTGGTTTAATTCATCCGTTTTATCATTCATACTGTTCTCTAAATCAGTAATTCTGATGTTTAAATCGGTAGCTAAATTATCGATAGTACTGTTCAACTCCTTACGAGTTTCAGCAATAAAGTCTTCTAATTCCTCTTTTCTTTTTTCAATGTGATTTTTAATCGCTTGAAATTCCTGATCAATTTGCTGAATGTTTTCACCAAAAATCAGGTTTTTGATAGCTTCCAATCTTTGAGCAGATTCTAGTGGGTTTACTGCTGGAGCTTCTGTTTCTTTTGATTGATTTTTAGACATATAAGTAAGTAGTTTTTGTTGAAAAAAATGTTTGCAAATTTAGTAATTTTTCTTTCAACTAAGCTACTTTTCAGTATTTTATGTTTTTGTAGAATTTGTTCTACAAATCAGATGCTTTCATAAATTCTTCTGCCTTACTAACCATATTGTAACTTCCACAGAAAAAAGGAACTCTTTGGTGCAATTCTGTTGGTTGAATTTCCATAATTCTTCTATAACCATCAATTGCTTTTCCGCCAGCTTGCTCAGCAATAAAAGCCATTGGATTACATTCATACAACAATCTAAGTTTACCATTTGGAGCTTTTGAACTTGTTGGATAAATATAAATCCCACCTTTAATCATATTTCGATGCATATCGGAAACTAGACTTCCAATATATCTTGAAGTATAAGGTCTATCGCCTTCTTCAAGCTGACAATATTTTATATAATCTTTCACTCCTTGAGGAAAATGCACATAATTTCCTTCATTTATCGAATAAATAGTTCCATCTTTTGGATATTGCATATTTGGATGTGAAAGATAAAAAGTTCCAATAGCTGGGTTTAAAGTAAAACCATTTACACCATGACCAGTTGTATAAACCAACATCGTTGAAGTTCCATAAATAACATATCCAGCTGCAACTTGTTGTGTTCCTGGTTGTAAAAAATCTTCACTTGTTACTGGAGTTCCAACAGGAGTTTTTCTTCTAAAAACAGAAAAAATTGTTCCAACAGAAACGTTGACATCAATATTAGAAGAACCATCTAAAGGATCCATTAAAACCACATATTTATTACTGTGAGAATTATCTGAACCTGCAACTGTAATAAAATCGTCATTTTCTTCTGAAGCGATTCCACACACAATTTCACGATTGATTAACGTTTGAATAAAAACTTCATTGGCATAAACATCCAATTTTTGTTGGTCTTCACCTTGAACATTTTGTTCTCCTGCTGCTCCAACAATATCAACCAATCCAGCTTTATTTACTTTGTAGTTAACAACTTTTGCTGCTAGTCGAATTGAGTTTATAATTCTTGATAATTCTCCTGAGGAATACTGAAAAGCATTTTGATTTTCAATGATAAATTCACCTAAGGTTTTATTGCGTTCTTCCATTACGAAATCGTTGTAGTTATTTGTGCAAATATCGTTTATTTTATTAAATTTCAAATCAATTAAACGAATTAATACTACAAATTTATTATCAAACTTATTTTATCTTTGTTCTTCAATTTATTAAATCATAATACAATGAAAATCAAATCATTTTTTACAATTGCCTTATTAGTTATTTTAAATATTTCTAAAGCAAATGCTCAAATTAACTTGGGAGAAAAAGCTCTTGGTGCTTTACAAAATGGAGTTGCAAGCTTTACATTTTCTAATGAAGATGCTGCAAAATTATCTAAAGAAGCTGTTAGAAAAATGGATTCAACTAATGTTGTAGCTGGACCAAAAGATGGTTATACACTTAGACTAAACAGAATTTTTGGAAAACATGCAAGCGAAAACGGATTAGCATTAAACTACAAAGTATATCTAACAAAAGAGGTAAATGCATTTGCAACTGCAGATGGTAGTGTTCGTGTTTATTCAGGTTTAATGGATATTATGGATGACAATCAATTGCTTGCCGTTATTGGTCACGAAATTGGTCACGTTGCTAATGAAGACACGAAAGACGCTATGAAAGCTGCGTTAAGAAAAGCTGCATTGATTGATGCTGTTTCATCACAATCTGATAAAGTTGCCAAACTAACAGACAGCCAATTAGGTCAAATTGGAAACGCAATGTTAGACAGCAAACACAGCAGAAAACAAGAATCTGAAGCGGATACCTATTCTTATGATTTTATGAAGAAACATGGTTATGATGTAAACGCAGTTGAATCAGCTTTTAATTTATTAGCTTCTCAAAGTGGTGGTGCATCAGCCGATTTTCTATCTAGAATGATGAGTTCACATCCTGACCCAAAAGACAGAGCTGAAACTGCTAAACAGAGAGCAATTGCTGATGGACTATACAAAGCATACGTTCAAAAACCAATCAATAACAAAGTCGTTGTTACCAAAACTACTACCAAAAAAACTACTACCAAGAAAAAGAAAAAATAAATTTTTTAGACCCCAATTTTTTTTAATTCCAAATCCCTCAATTTCCATTGGGATTTGGAATTTGTTTTTTTGTTTATTGACAAAGCAATTTGTAATTTTGGAAATTAATTTTTTTTAAATGATTATAAGAAAAGGAACTCCAAACGACATGCCATCTGTTTTAGAGTTGATAAAAGAATTAGCAATTTTCGAAAAAGAACCAGATGCCGTTGTTATAACTGTCGACGATTTAATTCGTGATGGTTTTGCAGAAAACCCTTTGTTTCATACTTTTGTAGCTGAAGTCGATGACCAAATCATCGGAATTGCACTTTATTATTACAGATATTCTACTTGGAAAGGAAAAACTATTCACCTTGAAGATTTAATTGTAAAAGAAGATAAACGCGGAACCGGAGCAGGATTTTCACTTTACAGCGAAATCATAGCTCAAGGAAAACGCGATAATGTGAGAAGAATTGAATGGAATGTTCTAGATTGGAACACTCCAGCCATTGAATTTTACAAAAAAAGTGGCGCAAAAATTCTTGATGATTGGGATGTTGTTCAAATGGATGAAAATGGAATTAATGAATTTCTAAAAAAATAAATAATATAGAATTGATTTCTATTTAGACTAAAAATCTGAAATCTGAAATCTGAAATCTGAAATTAAAATGAGAATATTTAAATTTGGTGGCGCATCAGTGAAAGATGCTGATGGTGTAAAAAATGTTTTTGATGTTTTACAAAAAACAGGTCATGAAGATGTCTTAATCGTAATTTCCGCAATGGGAAAAACAACCAATGCTTTGGAAATTGTAATCAAAAATTATTTTGAAAAATCTAACGAATTTCATGCATCTTTACAAGAAGTTAGAAAATACCACAACCAAATTTTATTAGACTTATTCGATGATGAAGAACATGATGTTTTCTTTGCTGTAAATAGTCATTTTGCCGATTTAGAATATTTCTTGAGAAGTAATAAATCTCCAAATTACAACTTCGTTTACGACCAAGTAATTAGTTATGGAGAAATTGTTTCAACTACTATCGTAAGCTATTATTTCAATCATCAAGGATTAAAAAACAATTGGATTGATGTTAGAAATTTCATCAAAACCGATGCCACTTACCGTGATGCCAATGTAGATTGGGAGCAAACTCAAAAATTAATTTCTAAAGGAATTAAGAAAAAAGCATTAAACATTACACAAGGGTTTTTAGGTTCAGACGAAAATAATTTTACTACAACTTTAGGTCGTGAAGGTTCCGATTATACAGCTGCAATTTTTGCTTATTGCTTGAGTGCGGAAAGCGTAACTATTTGGAAAGACGTTCCTGGAGTAATGAATGCCGATCCAAGATATTTTGAAAATGCTATTTTGTTGAATCAAATTTCTTATCGTGAAGCAATAGAATTAGCATTTTATGGAGCTTCTGTAATTCATCCAAAAACGTTGCAACCTTTACAGAAAAAAGAAATTCCGCTTTTTGTAAAATCCTTTATAAATCCTTTATTACCTGGAACTTCGGTTTCTAAAGGTGCTGATTTGGAGCCAAAAACTTCTTGTTTCATTGTAAAGAAAAACCAGTTATTAATTTCTCTTTCCTCCATAGATTTCTCTTTTATTATGGAAGAAAATATCAGTGAAATTTTTGCACTTTTACATAAGTATAAAATCAAAGTAAGTTTGATTCAAAACACAGCCATCAGTTTTTCTATTTGTATTGAAGATAAATTTGAAAATTTCAACGAATTGAAAACTATTCTTTCTAAGAAATTCAAAGTTTCTTACAACGAAAATGTTTCACTTTACACCATTCGTCACTTCTCTAAAGAAGCAGCAGAAATGGTAGAAAAAGACAAAACCGTTTTAGTAAAACAAATTTCAAGAGAAACGATGCAGATTGTTACTAAGGAGTAAGTTTTTCGATTTTGTCATTCTGAGGCTCAAAGAATCACACTAGAAAATCAAACAAAGCGTTATGGTAGTATCTAATGTGATATTTACTTCGTCAACAGGATAAAACAATCAACTTTTTCCAATAATAAATACTACTTTTGACATTTATGAGTTATCTTATTTATGTTAAAAAATAGTTTTTTATGGATGCTATTGTTCTGTTTTTCGGGCATTTTTGCTCAGGAAATAGAGACGCCGTATAAAAACAAAAAAATAGCTTTTTCTAAAGACACCATCGCTATTGATAACGTTAGCATCAATAAATCATTCTTTAAAATTCTTAACAAACAAGGAATCGAAATCGACTCTTCCTATTATAAAGTAGATTTTCAAAACTCAAAATTGATTTTCAAAAACAATTACGTTTCTCAAGATTCATTGACCATTCGTTATTTAAAGTTTCCTGAATTTCTTACCAAAACCTATTCTATTTATGACGATAAACGAGTGGTTTCTAATGAAGCCGGAAATTTATACACCATAAAAAGAGACAATCTAAAAACCTTCAAACCTTTTGACGGATTAAATACTTCGGGAAGTATAACTCGTGGAATTACAGTTGGTAACAATCAAAATTCAACAGTAAATTCTAATCTTGATTTGCAAATTACAGGTAAAATTTCCAATAAAGTTTCGCTTCGTGCTTCTATACAAGATAGTAATATTCCTTTGCAAGCAGGCGGATATTCTCAAACCTTAGACGAATTTGACCAAATATTTATCGAATTATTTTCAGACAAATGGAGTATTCGAGCTGGTGATTTATTTCTTGAAAACAGACAATCTAAGTTTTTAAATTTTAACAAAAAAGTTCAAGGATTATCTTCAAAATTCACTTTTGGAACACCTCAAAATAAAACTGAAGTCTTTGCCTCTGGAGCAGTTGTTCGTGGTCAATATGCAAAAAGCAACTTTACTGGACAAGAAGGAAATCAAGGTCCATATAAATTGCGTGGTGCTAATGGAGAATTATTTGTTTTAGTAATTTCAGGTTCAGAACGCGTTTTTGTAAATGGAATTTTATTAAAGAGAGGTGAAAACAACGATTACATAATCGATTATAATGCAGGAGAAATAATCTTTACTTCGCTGTTTCCTATCACTTCCGAAATGCGAATTGTGATTGAATACCAATATTCTGATAGAAATTTTACTCGATTTGTAACCTATGGTGGCGCGAATCATCAAACAAAAAAATGGTCTATTGGCGGATTTTTATATTCTGAAAATGATGTAAAAAATCAACCATTGCAACAAAATTTATCTGGTGAACAAGTTGAAGTACTCAAAAATGCTGGAGATGATTCCAATTTAATGACTGCTCCATCAGCTTACGAAGATTCTTATTCTGAAAATAAAGTTTTGTATGAAAAAGTCATTATTGGTGGTGTTGAAGTTTTTCAATATTCAAATGATGCAAATGATACCTTATATAATGTACGATTTTCATTGGTTGGAAATAACTTAGGAAATTACGTTTTAGCAAACAACAATGCCGTTGGGAAAATCTACGAATATGTTGCTCCAATTGCCGGAATTCCACAAGGAAATTATGAACCGATAACACGATTGATTGCTCCAACAAAAATTCAAATCGCTACAATTTTAGGAAGTTATAAACCAAATGAAAAAACCGCAATTGATTTTGAACTCGGAGTTAGCAACAACGATTTGAATCTTTATTCAACCATTGATGACAATAACAACAGAGGGATTGCAGCAAAAATCAATGGAAAACAGAGACTTTATTCAGGAAAATATAATCTTGATGCATTTGCTAATTATCAGTTAGTGCAACAAAATTTCAAGACTATTGAACGATTATTCAATATAGAATTCAATCGGGATTGGAATTTAACCACTATTTCAGGTAATCAAAGTTTGTTGGTTTCAGGTTTGAATTTTGATTTTAAAACCAAAGGATTTGCTAAATATCAACTTGAAAAACTAGATTTTACCGATAATTTTTCAGGAACACGACATATTGTTCAAGGAAGTTTTAAACATAAAAAATTAGTTGTTCAGCAAAATTCTAGTTTCATGAAAAGCTCCGGGACTATTTCAAATACTGACTTTATCCGAAATCAAACAAGAGCAAAATTACATTTTAAAAAGAATTGGATTGGTGGAAGCTTTAACCTTGAAGACAATCAGGAACAATTGGTTGCCACAAATCAATTCACCACTTTAAGTCAACGTTTTTCTGAATATGGAGCGTTTATTGGTCGTGGTGATAGTACAAAAGTTTACGCTGAAATTGGTTATTTGAATCGAAAAAACGACAGTTTGCAATTAGGAATTTTGCAACGAGTAAATACTTCTGATTCTTATTATTTGAAATCAAAATTAATTCAAAATAAGAAAACTAACTTATCGCTTTTTGTAAATTATCGAAGATTAAAATATACCGATGCAACGATTCCAACAGAACCATCATTGAATTCTAGATTGCTTTACAATGATAATTTTTTCAATCAGTTAATTCAAACCACAGTTGCCTACGAAACTGCTTCAGGAACCATTGCTCAACAGGAATTCACTTATTTAGAAGTCAATCCTGGACAAGGAGTTTACATGTGGAATGATTACAACAACAACGGAATTCAAGAGCTACAAGAGTTTGAAATAGCTGCTTTTCCTGATCAAGCCAAGTATGTTCGTGTTTTTCTTCCAAATCAAATTTTTGTAAAAACACATCAAAATAAATTTTCACAATCGGTAACTTTAAGTCCATCTAAATGGATTAACAATAAAGGTTTCAAGAAACTACTCTCCTATTTTTATAACCAAACTTCATTTTCATTAGACAGAAAAATCCAACGCGATACTGATAATTTTAATCTAAATCCGTTTTCAACTAGCGAAGATAATTTACTTGGACTCAACACCAATTTTAGAAATAGTTTGTTTTATAATCGAGGCAAGCAACGTCACTCATTAACATACACTCATTTAAATGGACGAGTAAAAACGTTGTTGTCTATCGGTTCACAAGAAAACACAACACAATCCAATCAGTTGCAATATGCACATTTAGTGAAAAAAAGTTGGTTATTTAATTTGGATTCTTCTGTTTCAAACTCCGAAAGTATTTCAGATAATTATGCCACACGAAACTTTGAATTGAATTCTTATGCTTTAGAACCCAAAATCTCCTATTTATTTTCGAACAATAAAAGTTTGTCGCTTTTTTATGAATACAAAAACAAAGAAAACATCATAAACTTACTTGAATCTTTAAAACAACAACGCTTCGGAATTTCGTTTAATTATTCAAGCGACAATAAATTTACAGCCAATGGAGAATTCTCGCTTTATAACAATGAGTTCATTGGAAACGCACTTTCACCTGTTGCTTTTCAAATGCTTGAAGGTTTGCAACCCGGAAAAAATAGTACTTGGCGCTTACTTTTGCAGAAAAATCTAACCCAATATTTGGACATCAACATTAACTATCAAGGACGAAAATCTGATACTAGCAATGCTATTCATACTGGAAATGTTCAATTGAGAGCATTCTTTTAGTGTAAACATAGTTCTACATCAAAAAAATAATATTGGAATAATTGTTGTTTAGAATTAATTCGTTAATTTTAAACTTTAATAACCTAATTAAGAATTCACAATGAAAAAACTAATTTTATTATGCTTAGTGTTTATTTTCTCGAACACAACTTTTGCACAAGATGTAAAAGAAAAAGCATCAAAAACTAAAGCTAAAACTGAAAAAGCAGTAAAAGCTAAAAAAGAAAAAGCTGATAAACTAAAAGAAGAGAAAGCTAAAGCTAAGAAAGATGCAGAAAAAGCAGCTAAAAAAACAGAAAAAGATGCTAAAGCAAAAACTTCTAAAGCTAAAAAAGAAGTAGAAGAAAAAGCAACTAAAACTACAAAAGACGCAAAAGCTAAAACTTCAAAAGCTAAAAAAGAAACAGAAGAAAAAGCTACAAAACTTAAAAAAGACGGAACTGTAGACAAACGTTTCAAAGATGCTGAGTCAAAAGCTAAAGAAACTAAAGCTTCTGCAACTGGAAAAGCGAAAGCTACTGAAGGAAAAGCAAAAGCTACTGCAAATAAAACTGCAGCTAAAGTTAAAAAAACTGCAGCTGAAGAAAAAGAAGATATGAAAGAAACTGCAGCTTCTAAAACTGCAGAGAAAAAAGTTGCTGATAAAGTAACTGGAAAATATAAAGGTAAAAAAGTATTCACTGGACCAAGAGGTGGAAAATATTACATCAATAAAAACGGAAACAAAACGTATATTGATGCTGAGCAAGAAGAGTAAATCTTTCTATTCTTAGAAAATTTAAAAATGCAACTTTCAACCTATCGAAAGTTGCATTTTTTGTTTAATTTTTTACTTAAAATTTCCTTTCAAAAACATTACGAAAACTTATCGTAAAAATTTATAAATCCCTTATTTTTAGGGGTTTTTTCATTTTTTGACGTTTGTAAACTATTGTTAAACAAATAGTTATGAAAAAGTAAAAATTAGTAGTATTCCTACACATTGTTAAAAACTAAAGCCGATTGTGAATAAGTTTGGCTTTCATTTTCATTTAAAATTGACAATCTTTGTAACAGACGAAATAAGTTAAAAAAACCTTAAAAAAATATCAAAATTATGTCTTTCATAGAGCCAATTCTTCAAGAAAATAAAGATCGTTTCGTAATTTTCCCTATCAAGCACCAAGATATTTGGGAATGGTATAAAAAGCAAGAAGCGTGTATTTGGACTGCAGAAGAAATTGATTTGCATACCGATTTGAACGACTGGAACAATAAATTGAATGCTGATGAAAAGTACTTTATCAAACACATTCTTGCGTTCTTCGCAGCATCTGATGGAATTGTAAACGAAAACCTTGCAGAAAACTTTGTAAGCGAAGTACAATATCCTGAAGCAAAATTTTTCTACGGATTTCAAATCATGATGGAAAACATTCACAGCGAAACTTATTCGTTATTGATAGATACTTATGTAAAAGATGAAGCAGAAAAACACGAACTTTTTCATGCCATCGAAACTTTTCCTGCCATTAAAGACAAAGCAGAATGGGCTTTAAAATGGATAGAGTCAGATTCTTTTGCAGAAAGATTGATTGCTTTTGCAGCTGTAGAAGGAATTTTCTTCTCAGGTTCTTTTTGTTCAATTTTCTGGTTGAAAAAACGTGGTTTAATGCCAGGTTTGACTTTTTCTAACGAATTAATTTCTCGTGACGAAGGAATGCATTGTGATTTTGCTGTGCATTTACACAACCATCATTTAGTAAATAAAGTTCCTAAAGCAAGAATCACAGAAATTTTAACTGACGCTTTAAACATCGAAAGAAAATTCATCACCGAATCACTTCCTGCAAGTTTGATTGGAATGAACGCTACTTTGATGACACAATATTTAGAATTTGTTACCGATAGATTATTAGTAGAATTAGGTTGCGATAGAGTTTATAACTCTTCCAACCCATTCGATTTTATGGATATGATTTCACTTCAAGGAAAAACTAATTTCTTTGAAAAACGTGTAGCTGAATACCAAAAAGCAGGTGTAATGAATTCTGATTCTGAATCAAGTAAAATTAGTTTCGACGCTGATTTTTAATTATAAGTCACGGAAAAATTAGCCACAAAGACGCCAAGACACAAAGAAAATTAAGGATTTGTAGAGTCTATAATTATATTCTTTTAAAAAACTAAAAAAACTTTGTGACTTAGCGACTTCGTGGCAAAACAAAAAACGATTACAAATAACCCGAAATAGCGAAGGGATTTTCTATTTCACAAAAACTTAAAACTTATGTACGTAGTAAAAAGAGATGGCCACAAAGAGCCGGTAATGTTTGATAAAATCACCGATAGAATTAAAAAACTATGTTATGGTTTAAATGACAGAGTAGATGCTGTAAAAGTAGCCATGCGTGTGATTGAAGGATTGTATGATGGAGTAACTACGTCAGAATTAGATAATCTTGCAGCAGAAACAGCAGCGTCAATGACGATTTCGCATCCTGATTACGCTCAATTAGCAGCAAGAATCGCAATATCAAATTTACATAAAAACACCAACAAATCATTCTCTGAAACGATGAATGAAATGTATCATTATGTAAATCCAAGAACCAATCAAGAAGCGCCATTGCTTTCGGAAGAAGTTCACAATGTAATTCAAGAAAATTCAGAATTTTTAAATTCTCACATTATATATAACCGTGATTTCAACTACGATTACTTTGGTTTCAAAACTCTAGAGCGTTCGTATTTGTTAAAAATCAATGGAAAAATTGTCGAAAGACCACAACACATGTTGATGCGTGTTTCTGTTGGAATTCACTTAAACGACCTTGAATCAGTTATTGAAACTTACGATTTGATGTCGAAAAAATTCTTTACGCACGCAACGCCTACATTGTTTAATGCAGGAACTCCAAAACCTCAAATGTCATCATGTTTCTTATTAACTATGAAAGATGATAGCATTGATGGAATTTACGATACGTTGAAACAAACGGCAAAAATTTCGCAATCAGCTGGTGGAATTGGATTAGCTATTCACAATGTTCGTGCAACTGGTTCTTATATTCGTGGTACAAATGGAACTTCAAACGGAATTGTTCCGATGTTGAGAGTATTCAATGATACTGCACGTTATGTAGATCAAGGTGGAGGAAAACGTAAAGGAAGTTTTGCGATTTACCTAGAAACTTGGCATGCCGATATTTTCGATTTCTTGGATTTGAAAAAAAATACAGGAAAAGAAGAAATGCGTGCTAGAGATTTATTCTTCGCAATGTGGACATCAGATTTGTTCATGAAACGTGTAGAAGCAGATTCAACTTGGACTTTAATGTGTCCAAACGAATGTCCAGGATTAGACAATGTTTATGGTGACGAATTTGAAGCATTATATACTTCGTATGAAGCACAAGGAAAAGGAAGAAAAACAGTAAAAGCGCGTGAACTTTGGGAAAAAATCTTAGAATCACAAATTGAAACTGGAACACCATATATGTTGTACAAGGATGCAGCGAACAGAAAATCGAACCAAAAGAATTTGGGAACTATTCGTTCGTCTAACTTATGTACTGAAATTATGGAATATACTTCTGCAGATGAAGTTGCAGTTTGTAACTTGGCTTCTATTTCATTACCAATGTTTGTTGAAAACGGAAAATTCAATCACGAGTTACTTTTCAATGTAACTAAACGTGTAACAAGAAACTTAAATAAAGTAATCGACAGAAATTACTATCCAGTAATAGAAGCTGAAAACTCTAACATGCGCCATCGTCCTGTTGGCCTTGGTGTTCAAGGTTTGGCAGATGCTTTTATCATGATGAGAATGCCATTTACAAGTGACGAAGCAAAACAATTGAATCAAGATATTTTTGAAACATTATACTTTGCAGCAGTAACTGCTTCTATGGAATTAGCTAAACAAGAAGGACCTTATTCTTCTTATGAAGGTTCGCCGATTTCTAAAGGTGAATTCCAACATAATTTATGGAATATTAAAGACGAAGAACTTTCTGGAAGATGGGATTGGGCAGGTTTGAGAAAAGAAGTTTTAGCAAATGGTGTTAGAAACTCATTGTTAGTAGCGCCAATGCCAACGGCTTCAACATCTCAAATTCTTGGAAACAACGAAGCTTTTGAACCTTACACTTCTAATATTTATACAAGAAGAGTACTTTCTGGAGAATTCATTGTGGTAAATAAACATTTACTAAACGATTTAGTAGAAAGAGGATTGTGGAACGAAACCTTGAAGCAAGAAATTATGCGTCACAATGGTTCGGTTCAAAATATAGAATCTGTACCACAAGATTTGAAAGAACTTTACAAAACCGTTTGGGAAATGTCTATGAAAGACATCATCGATATGAGCCGTCAAAGAGGTTACTTTATTGACCAATCGCAATCGTTGAACTTGTTTATGCAAGATGCTAATTATGCTAAATTGACTTCGATGCATTTCTACGCATGGAAATCAGGTTTAAAAACAGGAATGTATTACTTAAGAACAAAAGCTGCGGTTGATGCCATCAAGTTTACATTAAATAATGATAAAAAAGCAGAACCAATTGAAGTTCAAGAGCAACCTGCAGCTGAAATAAAAGCTATCACAGAACCATTACAACCTATTGCTGTACTAAACGAACCGGTTGAAATGACTGCCGAAGAATACAGAGCTATGATTGAAATGGCAAAAAATGCTGGTCCGGACGATTGTGAAATGTGTGGTTCGTAAAAAACAAGTAAATGAAAAAAATCACAATTATATTATTCTTGTTTTTCAGTCTAATTTCGGAAGCTCAAGAAAAAAGGCTTTGGGCTAAATCGTTTCAAGATAAAAAAGCACCAGCTTTTGTCGTTGAAGAGTGGATTTCTGATAAACCTGAAATGAAAGGGAAATTTGTATTAATAGATTTTTGGGCAACTTGGTGTGGACCTTGTAAAAAAGCAATTCCTGAACTAAACGCATTTCAAAAAGAATTTGAAAAAGATTTAATTGTGATAGGAATAAGTGACGAAACTAAAGAAAAGGTCTTAACACAAATCAATCCTAAAATTGAATATTACAGCGCAATTGACACTAGCAAAAGATTAAATAATAGTTATGTAGTAAAAGGAATTCCTCATTGTGTTTTAATTGATCCAGATGGAATTGTCAGATGGGAAGGTTGGCCACAACAAAAAGGATACGAGTTAACAAGCGAAGTAATTAAAGAAATTATAGCTAAATATAAAAAATAATTTTAATTAATAAACTTAAACAGTCATCAACTCGATGGCTGTTTTGTTTTTTAATTATCTTTGAAATCAAATAAAAATACCATGTCAAAAGAAAAAGGAGTTTACACAGGAATTATAGAAAAAGACGAAAACGGAAACTACTTCTGTGGCGAATATTTATTAGATTATCAAATGGTTGTAAAGGATTTTAAATTAGGAGACGAAATCAATATCAAATCGGTTATTGCTAATCCGAGTGATAAAAGTTACAATCAATATCCAAAAAAATCGCGTCATTTCTTTTTGGCTAATGATAAAAAATAATTGCAATGCTTACCATCAAAAGAACAACCTCTGATAATCCCGATTTTGAAAAACTTGTTGTTCAATTGGATGCTTATTTAGCAGTTTTAGATGGTGAAGATCATGCTTTTTATGCACAATTTAATAAGTCAAGTTTGTTGAAAAATGCATTGATTGTCTATGAAAATGAAATTTCAATTGCAATTGGTGCTTACAAAGAATATGATGCTGAAACTGCCGAAATGAAAAGAATGTTTACTTTACCTGAACATCGTGGAAAAGGAATTGCAACTAAAGTTTTAACAGAATTAGAATCTTGGGCAAAAGAAGAAAATTATAAAAATGCATTATTAGAAACAGGTCACATGCAAAAAGACGCTATCTATTTATATCAAAAACTTGGTTACAAAATCATTGAAAACTTCGGGCAATATCAAGGTGTTGAGACTAGCATTTGCATGAAAAAAAATATCTAATATCTAAAATCATAAATCTAATATTATATGATGAACTGGGAACAACTTTTATCTTTAAAACGTCAAGGCGACAAAGGAAAACGACTACGAATAGAACAAGACGACACACGTTTGGGCTTTGAAGTTGACTACGATAGAATTATCTTTTCATCAGCTTTTAGAAGTTTACAAGATAAAACGCAAGTCATTCCGCTATCGAAAACCGATTTTGTTCATACCCGATTGACGCACAGTTTAGAAGTTTCAGTAGTTGGACGTTCTATAGGACGATTAGTTGGGAAGAAAATCATTGAAAAATATCCTCATTTACAAGAAATTCATGGTTATCAAGCTAATGATTTTGGAGCCATTGTTGCTGCAGCTTCCCTAGCACATGATATTGGAAATCCACCTTTTGGGCATTCAGGTGAAAAAGCTATCGGTGAATATTTTTCTATAGGAAAAGGTCAAAAATTTAAAGAACAACTTACCGATAAAGAATGGCAAGATTTAATAGATTTTGAAGGAAATGCTAATGGATTTTCTGTTTTAACAAGCTCACGACCTGGAATAGAAGGAAGCATTCGATTGACTTATGCGGTTTTAGGAGCATTTATGAAATATCCTAAGGAAAGTTTACCTAAAAAACCAACTTCCAATATTGCGGATAAAAAATATGGTTTCTTTCAAACTGACAAAGAATTTTTCAAAGAAGTGGCCGATGAATTAGGATTAATTCCAAACAAATCGGGAAATGATATTGGTTATGAAAGACATCCTCTCGCCTATCTAGTGGAAGCCGCAGATGATATTTGTTATACTATAATTGATTTTGAAGACGGAATAAATCTCGGATTAGTTTCAGAAGATTATGCATTAGAATATTTAATCAAATTAGTAAAAGATACTATTGATACTAATAAATATCAAACGCTTACTACTAAGGAAGACAGAATAAGTTATTTGCGTGCTTTAGCTATTGGAAATCTAATTAATGATGCCGTTCGTATATTTATAGAAAATGAAGAAGCAATTCTGAAAGGTGAATTCCCATATGCATTAACAGATAAAAGTAAATACAAAGCACAAATTGATGATATCATTAAATTAAGTGTGAAAAACATTTATCAAAGTCGCGAAGTAATTGAGAAAGAACTATCAGGTTATCAGATGATTAATAATTTGTTAGACAAATTCATAACGGCTTACAATAATAATTATGAAGGAAAAGCTACCAATTATGATAAGCTATTATTAAAGATTTTACCCGAAAAACATCACATTGAAAAAGAAACATTATACGAACGATTATTACACATTTGCCATTTCATTTCGATGTTAACCGATGGAAATGCAGTATTATTCAATCAAATAATAGCCTCTAACAATAGTTAAAATTTTGATTTTCAATCAAAATAGTTGATTTTAGATGAAAATAAAATTAGATTTGTTTCACAAAAAACTACAAACTTTAATTATGAAATCGCCATAAACTCGAGTTTGCGAATCCAAACACCCATAAAAATAGTGATACATATGCACTAATAAAACTATTAATATTTAAATATGAAATCCCTACTAACAACAAGTTTGTTGAAAACAAACACCAATGAGTAAAAAAGGCGATACCATATGTTACCTCTAAAAAATAAAATTTAATCATATGAAAAGAATTACATCACTATTGATGATTTTGTTTACAATTTTGAGTTTTTCACAAGAAAACAGAGTGAAAATTCAAAGCTATTTAGACAGAAATAAAGCAAAATTTAATCTTACATCACAAGACATAAGTGATTGGACAATTGAAAGTATAGGTAATTCAGAATCAACCAAGATTGATACTTATTGGATTAAACAAAGACATCAAGGAATTGAAATCTTCAACTCTGTTTCAAACATTTGGATTAAGAATGATGAAGTAATCAACTCTACTGGAGTGTTTATTTCAAATGTTGTGCAAAAAGTTAACACAACTTCACCTTCATTATCTGTATTAAATGCCCTTAACAAAGCATTTGAATCAGTTAATCAATCAAATTCAAATAATCAAATCATTGAAACTATTAGCAACAATGAATTCAAAATTTATAATGGAAACTTAACAGAAGATCATATAACTGCTAAACTTGTTTATCAACCAATGGGCGAAACTTTAAGATTAGCTTGGGACTTTTCATTTTACACTCAAGATTACAAACATCTTTGGAATATGAGAATTGATGCTGTTACAGGAACTATTCTTCAGAAAAACGACTTAGTTATTTCATGTAATTTTGAAAACCACAAAGGACACAAACATGGTTCTTCTGATTTTTCATTTTACAAAAATTTATTTAAAGATGAAAGTTTAGCTAATCCTCTTCAAGTACAAGGTGGTTCTTACAGAGTTATTCCTTTCAACTTTGAAAGTCCAAACCATACTGCAAGACAATTAGTTACAAATCCAGAAAATGCAACTGCTTCTCCAAAAGGATGGCATGATACAAATACTATTACTGGAAACACGGCAAGTTTAAAATACACATACACTAGAGGTAACAATACATGGGCTAGAGCAGATTTTACAAGTGTAAACCCAACATCACACAATACAAATCCGGCAAATAGTGGTTTTGCACCTGATGGTGGTGCCGCATTAAGTTTTGATTTTCCTTATCCAGGAACAACTGTAAGCGCAGACACTTATATTAGCGCAGCAACTACCAATTTGTTTTATATGATAAATGTTTTACATGACGTTTGGTATCAATATGGATTTAATGAGCCGAATGGAAACTTCCAACAAACAAACTACATTAGTGGTGGATCTGCTTCAGATGCAGTTTGGGGTGATGCACAAGATGGCTCACAAGTAGCTACACCAGCTACAAATAATGCTAATTTTTCAACTCCTGTTGATGGCTCTAGACCAAGAATGCAAATGTTCTTATGGAACTATGGCCCAAAATCATTATTTGTTCTGTCTCCATCTTCAATTGCAGGAGATTATTATTCGGCTGATAATGGTTTCGATCCGGGAAATATTCCTGTTCCCTCAGCTCCAGACTTTATACAAACAGAGGTTGCTTTATATCTAGATGCCGATCCCTCTACATCAATAGCTTGCACTCCAGCATCGAATGCAGCAGCTCTTGATGGTAAAATAGTGATATTAAGAAGAGGAGATTGCACATTTGTATCAAAAGTGCTTAATGCTCAAAATGCCGGTGCTATTGCTGTAATTGTTATAAACAATGTTTCAAATCAACTTGTTACAATGAGTGGAGCGGATATTAACATTACAATTCCAGCTGTTTTTGTAACACAAGAAGTTGGAGAAACTATTATTGCTGAAATGCAAAATGGTCCTGTTACAATTAAATTACAAAAGCAAGCTTTCGTAAACTCTGATGGCGATTTTGATAATGGTATCATTAGTCATGAATTTGGTCATGGTATATCTAATAGGTTAGCAGGTGGTAGATTAAACTCAAGTTGTCTTCAAAATTATGACCAAATGGGAGAAGGGTGGTCAGATTGGTTTGCAATGATGATGCAAATTAAACCAGGTGATGTAGGTACTACACCAAAAGGATTAGCAACTTTCGTATTGAGTGAACCAACTACTGGTAATGGTTTAAGATCATATCCATATTCTACTGATATGTCTATAAACCCATTAACGTATGCAGATTCAAATTCTCCGATACCATCAGACCCTGCCAATACTTCATACAGATATGTAAATGGTGATTTTTGGGCAACAGTTCTTTGGGATTTAAACTGGGCTTATATTCAAAAATATGGATATGATGATAATAAATATACTGGAACAGGTGGTAATAATAAAGTAATGAGATTAGTTCTTGATGGACTTAAATTACAACCATGTAGCCCAACAGTTATTTCAGCAAGAGACGCTTTATTTGCAGCTGATCAAGCGACAACTGGAGGACAAGATTATTGCTTAATTGCCGAAGTTTTCAGAAGAAGAGGTGTTGGTTTAAATGCGTCTGCTGGAAGTAATCAAAATTGTAATGATCAAGTTGAAGATTTTACAGCTTTTGCGCCAGGCCCAAACTGTACTTTAAGCGTTGATTATTTTGAAAACAACGAATTATTCAGAATTTATCCAAATCCAACAAATGGATTACTTAATGTAAGAATCAACAACTACGTTGGAAAAGTAAACATTCAGGTTATTGATATCAATGGTAGAATAGTAAGTGAATATAAAAATGAAGATTTCAATACTGAGAAATCATTAAACTTAAACAATTTACAATCTGGAATGTACATTTTAAAAGTGAATGGTGACAATGTTAACTTCACTCAAAAAATTATTAAAAACTAAATAATAGTTATAAATAAAAAAAAGGCTTTCATTAATTTGAAAGCCTTTTTTATTTATATAAAATTATAAATTATTCCTATTCCCAACATTTGTTTTAATTGAACTTTTGGACCGACTGTAACTTGAACATTATCTATTTCTTCTTTTGCTTTGATATCATCATCATATATTAAATGCGCTCCAATATTAGCCCTAACATACTTATTTACGACTAAATCAAATTGCATTTGCCAATCCACGTCAATATTACCAAACCTGTTTATATAATCTGAATATAAATTCAATCTGTTTTCAACTATTATGTTCTTAAAAACTTCTTTTTTGTAACCGCTTGTAACTAAAAATCCTAGTTCTGTTCTAGATTTTTTGCCTTGACTAATCAAATTTCCATTTCCATCATAAATAGCTTTGTTTACTCCAAAAGCACCTTGATCGGCCAATTCTTGAGCTAAAACTAAAGTCGTTTTTTGAGTTAATGGGGAAATATATACATTAATCTTTTTTTCTTTATTGGAATACTCAGCTCCAATTCCTAGAAAAATATAAGCCGGCGCAAAAGGTTTTGAAATAGCTTTATCAGTATTAGGATAAGAATATCCATTGGTAAACTGTGTATTGAAATTAAACTTTGCAGAATGATACCAATTTGAAATAGTGTCATATCTATAACCAAAAGTAGAATTTAATTGAAAAGCATCATCTGTTTTTCTGAGTTCTACACCATCTTGTTTATTCACACCATATCTAAAAATCATCTCATTAACCCATCTAACATTGTCTGTATTGTATTTTCTAATAAAATTACCTTTCAACAAACCAGAAACCGAACTATTTCCTCCAGCATTCCAATTCATAAAAGCAATTTGACTAATATCCAAACCAACCACATTTTTCTTTTCCCAATGAGAAATAGTATCTGGTAACTTAGTTTGAATTTCCTGAGAAAAAGTGATTTGTGTAAGTAGCAAAAGTAAAACTACAGAAGATTTGAGGAAGAATCTCATGATATGAAAAAGTTAAAAGTTGTGCAAAAATCGTAAAATCAAATAGTAGAAAAAAGCTTTTCTAAACTTTTAACGTCAATTTTACAAATTTGTTGCAACTCTTCCACTGTTCCATATTCGATAAAATCATCAGGAATTCCGATCGTTTTTATGGTGTTTTTATAATTATTTTCAGATGCAAATTCGATAATTCCAGAACCAAATCCACCTTTGATTGCTCCATCTTCAATAGTTATTATGATGTCAAATGAATTGAAAATTTCATGCAACAACTTTTCGTCCAATGGTTTTACAAATCCAAAATCATAGTGAGCAATTTGATCAGAATTTGAAACTTTATCTAAAGCCAAATCCACATTATTCCCAATAAATCCTGTTGATAAAACTGCAATTTTAGTTCCGCTTTTCAGCAAATGTGCCTTCCCAATTTCAATGTTCTGAAATTTATCATCTGAAATCTGCTTTCTGAAATCTGCAAACTTCCCTCTTCCTCTCGGATAACGAATAGCAATCGGATGATTTAGACCTAATGAAGCAGTATACAATATGTTTCGCAAATCAATTTCATCTTTTGGAGCATAAATAATCATATTCGGAATACATCGCAAATATGCCAAATCAAAAACTCCGTGATGCGTTGCGCCATCTTCACCCACTAATCCTGCTCTGTCTAAACAAAATATTACAGGTAAATTCTGCAAAGCCACATCATGAATCACTTGGTCATAAGCGCGTTGCAAAAAAGTAGAATAGATATTACAAAAAACAACCATTCCTTGCGTTGCCATTCCGGCTGCAAGAGTCACAGCATGTTGTTCTGCAATTCCAACGTCAAAAGCTCTGTCAGGAAAAGCATCCATCATGAACTTTAATGAACTTCCACTTGGCATTGCAGGTGTAATTCCAATAATATTTGGATTATTTGTAGCCAATTCAACTAAAGTTAAACCAAAAACATCTTGAAATTTTGGAGGCAAATGTTCTTCCGATTTTGGATGAATTTCTCCAGTAGTTTTATCAAATTTTCCAGGTGCATGATATTTCACTTGATCTTCTTCGGCTTGTTGCAAACCTTTACCTTTGGTAGTAATTATATGCAAAAACTTTGGCCCTTTTACTTTTTTCAATCGTTCCAATTCCGAAATTAAAGCCTCAAAATCATGTCCGTCAATTGGTCCAGAATAATCAAAATTCAACGATTTAATCATATTATTCTGCTTCGGATTTTTTCCTTCTTTAACCGAAGTCAAATAGTTTTTCAAAGCACCAACGCTTGGGTCAATTCCAATAGCATTATCATTCAAAATTACTAGCAAATTTGCATCAGTAACTCCAGCATGATTTAATCCTTCAAAAGCCATTCCGCTTGCAATTGAGGCGTCACCAATCACAGCAATATGATGTTTATTTTCACCTTTCAATTGAGAAGCAATCGCCATTCCCAAAGCCGCAGAAATCGATGTTGAGGAATGTCCAACACCAAAAGTATCATAAACACTTTCGCTACGTTTTGGAAATCCAGAAATGCCACCAAGTTGACGATTGGTATGAAAAATACCTTTTCTTTCCGTTAGAATTTTATGTCCATAAGCTTGATGACCAACATCCCAAACTAGCAAATCATTTGGCGTGTCAAAAACATAATGCAAAGCAATTGTCAATTCAATCACACCAAGACTTGCGCCAAGATGACCTTCTTTTACTGAAACCACATCAATAATAAAATCACGCAATTCTCTAGCCAATTGAGGCAATTGCGGTGGTTCCAATTTTTTTAAATCGGATGGATTATTAATGTTTTGAAGTAAATTTTCTGACATGTAGCAAATGTACGAATTGAATTCCTATTTTTGTTCTATGGAAAACATTTTCACCGACGAATACTTCATGAAAAAAGCTTTGCAAGAAGCCGAAACTGCTTTTGAAAAAGGTGAAATTCCTGTTGGTGCCATAATTGTAATTGACAACAAAGTCATTGCTCGAAGTCATAATCTCACCGAATTACTAAACGATGTCACGGCTCACGCCGAAATGCAATCGATAACTGCTGCTGCCAATTTCCTTGGCGGAAAATACTTAAAAGATTGTACTTTATATGTTACACTCGAACCGTGTCAAATGTGTGCCGGTGCTTTGTATTGGAGTCAGATTTCTAAAATTGTTTTTGGCGCTCGCGATGAACAACGCGGATTTCAAACTTTAGGAACAAAATTACATCCAAAAACTCAAGTAAATCAAGGAGTTTTGGCTCAAGAATGTGGCGACTTGATGAAACGTTTTTTTGCCGAAAAAAGAAAGTAGAAAAATTACTTTTTTTACAAGAAAAATAGTCCAAAAATTTATTTTACTTTTACTACAATAATTAAAATTTATTTCTGTTATAGCATTAATTGAAAGTGTGAAAAAAGCATTTTTTCAAGACAAAAAGTTCTAACCAATAATTCCATTACTTTTATGAAAACCAGCAAGTTAATCGGTTTGTTTCTTGCAATCTTTGTATTGCATTCTTGTTCTAAAAAATCGGCTGCCGATTTTGATTCCGACTTCACTTTATACAAGGATTATATATCGAGTTTTTCTTCTGGTTTTGTATCGGTCAGTTCCGATATTCGCGTGCAATTAGCTTTTAATAAAAGTGATTGGAAACCCAACCAAGAATTAGACGAAGATTTGTTCGACATTTCTCCAAGTGTTTCAGGAAAAGTAGTAGCACTTTCTAATAATACCATTGCCTTTATTCCGAAAGACAAATTGGAACAAAATACTTTGTATCAAATTACGCTTCATCTTTCGCAAATCAATGATAAGACGCCAAAAGAATTGGAGAATTTTAATTTTTCAATAAAAACCATCAAGCAAGATTTCATTGTCAATACTTTAGACTTACAATCCTATGATAGAGACACTTATTATTTAAACGGAACTATTAAAACCGCTGATAATTTATCTTTTGAAGATGCTCAAAAATTGTTGAAATCAACTCAAAATGGTGATGATTTAAAAATAATTTTTGATAAAGCAACAAGTACTTCAACGGAATTCAAATTCACTATTGATAAAATAAAACGCTTCGATGATGACAGCGAAATAACCATTGCTTGGGATGGAGATGATGCAGATATTGAGCAAGAAGGTGAAGTAAAATATCCAATTCCAGGGAAAAATCAATTCAAAGTTTTAGATATTAAAATTGGTGACGAAAACAACCAATCTTTATTGATAAACTTCTCCGATCCATTAAAAAGAGATCAAGATTTTAAAGGATTAATCGCAATTGAAAACACTAACAATTTGAAATTTGCCACAATGGGCAACGTTTTGAAAGTGTTTTTCAGCAATGAGGCCAAAAATTCTGAAGTAGATAAAGGAAATTCAACTGAAACTATCACAGAAAGTGTAACTGCTGCTGTTGATTCGGTCGCTGTTGCTGTTGACACTGCTGCTGTTGCAGTTGATTCGGCTGTAGCTTATGTTGTACCAGTAGTTGAAGCTGTAGAAGAAGAATCTAATGTTCAATCATTTGCCGGAACAAAATTAGTCGAAGTTTTTCAAGGAATTGAAAGCGAATACGGCTACAAAATGAAGCAAAATTATTCCGAAAAATTACAATTTGAACAAATAAAACCAGCCGTTCGATTATTAAAAAGCGGAACTATTTTACCAAGTTCAAACAATTTAAAAATCAATTTTCAAGCGGCCAATTTGAATGCTGTTGATGTAAAAGTGTATAAAATTTACAAAAACAACATCATGCAATTCTTGCAAAATAACGAAATAAATGGAACACGAAATCTGAAACAAGTAGGACAATCAGTCGCCAAAAAAACCATCGAATTAAAACAAAATAATCTTTTAGATTATACCAAATGGAATACCTATGCTTTAGATATTTCTAAAATTTTAACTCCAGAACCTGGTGCGATTTATCGTGTAGAATTTTCATTCAAAAAGAAATATTCGCTTTACAAATGCGGAAATGAAACGTCAAATAACGAAGAAGAAAATCAAGATTCTGAAGAAGAAAACGAGGACGACGTAAATTATAGTGGCAACAATTACGACTATTACTACTACGAAGAAGATTATGATTATAGAGAAAGTCTTGATCCTTGCACCGACTATTATTATTACAACAACACAACCATTGGAACCAATATTTTAGCAACCGATTTAGGTGTAATTGCTAAACGTGGAACAGATAAATCAGTGACAATTGCAGTTAGTGATATCGTTTCTACTGATCCAATTTCTGGTGCAACTGTAACATTATACAATTACCAACAACAAAAAATTGCCGATTCAAGTACGGATGGTGATGGAATGGCATCGTTCCAATTAGAAAAAATTGCCTATTTCGCAATTGTAACCAAAGGCGACCAAAGTACTTACGTTAAATTGGACGACGAATTGTCTTTATCTGTAAGTGATTTTGATGTTTCAGGCGAAACTTTGCAAAAAGGTTTGAAAGGCTATTTATATGGAGAACGTGGTGTTTGGCGTCCAGGCGATACGTTGTATTTGTCGTTTATTTTAAACGATAACGCCAATAAATTACCAGAAAATCATCCGATAAAAATTAGAGTAAACGATCCAAGTGGAAAAACAGTGTATCAATCAGTTCAAAAAGGAACGGCTTTAAGTCATTATAAATTCATTGTTCCAACGCAATCAAGTGCGCCTACAGGAAATTGGGAAGCTGTTGTAAGTGTTGGCGGTGCTCGTTTTTACAAAAGTTTGAAAATTGAAACCATTAAACCTAATCGTTTAAAAATCAAAAATAGTTTCAATGATGCTGTGCTTTCTACAAGCAAAAACAATGTCAATAACATTCAAGTACTTTGGCTTCACGGTGCTGTTGCAAAAGATTTAAAAACCGAAGTTCAAGCCAAATTCTCGCAACAAGTTACAACGTTCAAAGGATTTGACAAATATGTTTTTGATGATCCAACAAGAAGTTTTTCAACCGAAGAAATCAACATTTTTTCAGGAAAAGTTGATGGAAATGGTCGTGCATCCATTCCAATAAAACCAACATTGCAAGGTCAAGCACCAGGAATGTTGAAAGCAGCATTCATAACAAAAGTTTACGAACAAGGTGGAGATGTTTCTACTGATGTCGCTTCTACAACGTATTCACCATATCAAACTTATATTGGTGTAAAAGCTCCTGAACCAAACAAATATGGTTTATTAGAAACAGGAAAAGCCAACCGATTTGATATTGTAGCTGTAAACGAAAACGGAAAACCAAAATCAGTTCAGAATTTGGATGTTCGTATTTACAAATTAGAATCGCGTTGGTGGTGGGATGCTTCTAACGATAATTTGTCGAATTATAGTTCGTCTACTTCAACAATTGCTTACAAAAACTTTAGAGTTTCAACTGATTATTCAGGAAAAGCAAGTATTTCATTTGTGGTTCCAGAAAACGATTGGGGTAATTATTTAGTTCGTGTTTCCGATCCAAATGATGGTCACGCCACAGGAACAAGAGTTTATATTGACTCTCCATATTGGTCAGCTCGTTCTAAAAACGAAGATGGAAAAGCCGCGACAATGTTACGTTTTTCAACCGATAAAGAGAAATATGCTGTTGGTGAAACTGCTAAAATATTCTTCCCATCAAGTGAAGGCGGAAGAGCATTAATTTCTGTAGAAAACGGAACTAAAGTGGTGAAAACGCTTTGGGCAAAAACCAAAAAAGGTGAAACTTCTGTCGAATTACCAATTACTGGTGAAATGGCACCAAATGTTTACATCAATGTAACGCTTTTACAGCCGCACGCATCTACCAAAAACGATTCGCCAATAAGAATGTACGGAATTGTTCCGATTGAAGTTGTTGATAAAAACACGGTTTTGGAACCACAAATTTCAATGCCAGATGTACTTCGTCCTGAGCAAACAGTGAATGTAAAAGTATCTGAAAAACAAGGAAAATCAATGACTTATACCATTGCTGTTGTTGATGAAGGTTTGTTGGATTTAACTCGTTTCAAAACTCCAAATGCTTGGGATAATTTCTACACTCGTGAAGCATTAGGCGTTAGAACTTGGGATATTTATGACGATGTAATTGGTGCTTATGGCGGAAAAGTAAATCAGGTTTTCGCCATTGGTGGTGATGCCGATTTAGGTGGCGGAAAAGCTAAAAAAGCGAATCGTTTCAAACCGGTTGTGATGTATTTCGGACCCTTTGAATTAGGAAAAGGTGATTCTAAAACGCATCAAATTAAACTTCCAAAATACATTGGTTCGGTTCGTACGATGGTTGTGGCTGCCAATAAAGAAAATAGTGCATACGGAATGGCTGAAAAAGCTACACAAGTAAAAAGTCCGTTGATGGTTTTGGCTTCGTTGCCACGAAAAATTTCTCCTTCAGAAAATGTTACGATTCCTGTGACACTTTTTGCAACAGAGAAAAATATTAAAAATGTAACACTTCAAATTAAAACAAATAATGCTGTTAGAGTTCTTGGAAAAGCAAGTCAAATTGTAAAATTCACAGAGCCAGACGAAAAAATGGCGTATTTCAATTTAAGTGTTGGAAATATTACAGGAATTGGAAAAGTGCAAATCATCGCCACATCAGGAAAAGAGAAATCTACTTATGATGTTGAAATTGATGTGATGAATCCAAATCCAATAACCACAACATACACTGATATTATTATTGAACCAAATAGTTCTAAAAAAATATCTTGGGATTTATTTGGAGTAACCGGAAGCAATAAATCTAAAATGGAAGTTTCATCGGTTCCAACGGTAGATTTTAGCCGAAGATTAGATTATTTGATTCAATATCCGCATGGTTGTGTGGAACAAACTACATCATCGGTTTTCCCACAATTGTATTTGAATGATGTAATGGATTTAGACGCAACTTACAAACAAAGAATTCAGAAAAATTTAACAGCAGGAATCCAAAAATTAGGAAATTTCCAAGTGGCGAATGGTGGATTTGCTTATTGGCCAGGAAATGCCGAAGCAGACGATTGGGGAACTTCTTATGCAGGACATTTCTTAATTGAAGCGGAGAAAAAAGGCTATGTTTTACCAATTTCTTTCAAAAATAAATGGATTTCCTATCAAAAGAAAATGGCGAAACAATGGCGTTTTGAAAAACAATATCACAATGATTTTGCTCAAGCCTATCGTCTTTACACATTAGCTATTGCAGGTTCAGCCGATTTAGCTTCGATGAACAGACTTCGTGAAACGGTTGGAATTTCTAACGAAAGTAAATTGCGTTTGGCTGCAACTTATGCTATTATCAAACAAAATTCGGCAGGATTGGCCTTATTGAGCAAATCAATGATTGACGAACAGAATGAAGACGGTTATTACTATTATTATGGTTCGAACGAAAGAAATCGTGCGATGGCTTTAGAAACTTTAGTGTTGTTAGGTCAAAAACAAAAAGCATTTGCAATGGCAACCAAATTGGCAAAAAATCTTTCTAGCAACCAATGGATGAGCACACAAACAACCGCTTACGGATTGTATGCTATGTCAAAATTTGCACAAAGTAATGGTAGCAAAGGCGTATCTGTTCAATATACGAATGGCGGAAAATCAGTTGTAATTAATACGAATAAAACAGTTGCTCAACGAAATTTATCTTTAGTTTCAGGTACTAATTCAGTTACGATTAAGAACAACAAGAATAATACAATATTTGTTCGTGTCTTAAATAGTGGAATTCTTCCTGTTGGAAAAGAAAATGTTGTTCAAAACAATTTATCTGCCAATGTGGTTTTCAAAGACCGAAAAGGAAAAGCAATTTCAGTAACCAAAATCGCTCAAGGAACAGAATTTATTGCAGAAGTTACGCTAACCAATCGTAAAAATGAAAGAGTAGAAAATATTGCGCTTTCGCAAATTCTACCTTCAGGATTCGAAATTGCAAATACAAGATACACTGAATTTGGAGAATCAACTTCCAATGTTGCAGACTATATCGACATTCGTGATGATAGAGCGAACTACTATTTCAGTCTTCGTGGTGGCGAAACAAGAACTTTCAAAATCTTATTAAACGCATCGTATTTAGGTAAATATTATTTACCAGGATTGCAATGTGAAGCTATGTATGACAATGAATTCTTGGCCCGAACTAAAGGTCAATGGGTTGAAGTGGTAAAGTAATTTTTTAAACACAAAAGACACAAAGAAAGCAAAAGAAATTTCTAACTTTCTTTGTGTCTTCTATAATTCTAAATCTGAAAAGTTAAAATCTTTTGTGCCTTTTGTGGTTTAAAACAAAAATGAAACAAAAACTCCAAGCGTTTCTTCAACGCATTTTAAAATACATTAAAGCAAACAAAAAGAAATCTGCTATTGCATTTGTTCTTCTTGTGGTTTACTATTTTTCTTTGCCGCGAACACTTTTTGAAGAACCTTATTCCACAGTAATCGAAAGTAACGATGGCGAATTATTAGCAGCCAAAATTGCTCGCGATGGACAATGGCGTTTTCCTTCAAAGGATAGTATTCCTGATAAATTTAAGAAATGTATTATTTATTTTGAAGATGAGCATTTCAATCACCATTGGGGTTTTAATCTAGTGGCGATGGTCAAAGCTATTCAACAAAATCGAAGCGCAGGAAAAGTAGTTCGTGGCGGAAGTACTTTGACGCAACAAGTCATTCGTTTGTCTCGCAAAAATAAAAAACGTACTTACTTTGAAAAAGTAGTTGAAATCATTCTTGCAACCCGATTGGAGTTTCGTCATTCTAAAGAAAAAATTTTAGAATTATACTCGGCACATGCACCTTATGGCGGAAATGTTGTTGGACTCGAAATGGCTTCTTGGCGTTATTTTGGAGTGCAATCGCATCAACTTTCTTGGGCAGAAACGGCTACTTTGGCAGTTTTACCCAATGCTCCAAGTTTAATTTATCCTGGTAAAAACCAACAAAAATTACTTAAAAAACGTAATTCACTTTTATTAAAATTATATAAAGAAAATATCATTGATAAAATGACGTATCAATTATCAATCGAAGAACCATTGCCTCAAAAACCATATAATGTTCCGCAGATTGCACCTCATTTATTACAACGAATTGCAAAATCAGACGAAGGAAAACGCATCAAAACTACAGTCGATATTTCGTTGCAAAATCGTGTGAATCAAATTGCTGCTTATTATTACAATCAATACAAGCAAAACGAAGTTCACAACTTGGCGATAATGGTCATTGATATTCAAAATCGTAACGTTATTAGTTATGTTGGAAATGCTCCAACAGACAAAGATCACGACAAAGATGTTGATATTATTTCGGCGCCACGAAGCACAGGAAGTATTTTAAAACCTTTACTTTATGCGTCGATGTTAGATTCAGGCGAACTTCTTCCTAATACTTTAGTTGCTGATATTCCAACGCAAATTTCGGGTTATGCACCACAGAATTTTAATCTGACTTTTGATGGCGCAGTTCCGGCACAACGAGCTTTGTCGCGTTCGCTGAATATTCCTGCAGTTTTGATGTTGCAAGATCACGGCGTTAATAATTTTTATGAATTACTTCAAAAATTCCAACTGAAAAACATCAATAAACGTCCAGATCATTATGGATTATCTTTAATTCTTGGCGGCGCTGAAAGTAATCTTTGGGATTTGTGTCGAACCTATGCTAATCTTTCTTCAACCGTAAATTATTTCAATAAAACAAAAGGAAAATATAGAAATAAAGAATTTGCCGAACTGAATTACGTGAACGGATTTGAGCAAGAATATGGAGATGAAACCAATCAAAAACCCATACTTGGCGCAGGTTCTATTTACTTGACTTACAATGCCATGAAAGAAGTTAATCGTCCAGAAGGCGATGAAGCTTGGCGATTCTATGATTCCTCCTTAGACATTGCCTGGAAAACAGGAACTAGTTTTGGAAATCGTGATGCTTGGGCAATTGGAACCAATTCTAGATATGTCGTTGGCGTTTGGGTTGGCAATGCTTCTGGCGAAGGACGACCACAATTGACAGGAGTTGATAGTGCAGCTCCAATATTGTTTGATGTTTTTAATTTATTACCACGAAAAGCCTTTTTCAGTCCGCCATTGAATGATTTAGAATATGCCGATGTTTGTAACAAAAGTGGTCATTTAGCCCAAGATGATTGTCCAAAAACCAATCAGCTGATTCCTAAAAACGGTAAAAAAACAAGTATTTGCCCGTATCATAAATTGGTTCATTTGGATGCTTCACTACAATATCGAGTAAACAGCAGTTGCGAAAATGTAGATAATATCGTCACCAAAAAATGGTTTGTTTTGCCACCAGTTATGGAATGGTATTACAAAAGTCAGCACATAGATTATATGCCTTTGCCACCATTTCGAGCCGATTGCCAGCAAACGCAACAAGCGTCGATGGATTTTATCTATCCAAAAACGAATAGTAAAATATACCTCACCAAAAACTTTCAAAGTAAGGTGCAACCTGTAATTTTAAAAGTGGCACATTCCAACAAGGAAGCCAAACTTTTTTGGTATGTTGACAACGTTTACAAAGGCGAAACCCAAACGTTTCACGAAATGCAAATTGAAGCCAACACTGGTTTTCATTACATCACGGTTGTAGATGAATTTGGAAATGAGATTAATAGAAAAGTGGAGTTTGTGAGAGATTAAATCCTTGTTTAAGAAATAGCCCTAGCCCAGATAGTAGTGGAAATCCTTTTACTTTGTTGCCTGAGGCTCTCGAAGGCAACAAAGTAAAAGATTGCAACGGATAGCTGGAATTAGCTTCAAAAAAAGCATAAAAAAAACCGCCAATCTCACGAAAGGCGGTTTTTCTTATTTAATTTCTTTTCCTTGATTATCAAAAAAATGATATTCTAGGTACGTGTAAGCGTCACGAGGTATGATTTTCACCCATTTTTTATGTTCAAAGAACCACTTTGAACGTATTGATGGAAAACCTTTTTTAAGGTATGCTGCCACGAAAGGATGAACATTAAGTTTTACTTTCTTGTGGTCTTTCATAATTTTTTCAAGTGAAAAAGTAATCTTGTCTATAATTTGGATTGGCGCATCGACATCGCTACTCAAATTATTAGGATTTTCTTCCCTTGTTTCAATATTTACTTCTGGTCTTACTCTTTGTCTGGTAATTTGAACTAATCCAAATTTACTTGGTGGTAAGATCTTGTGTTTGGCTTTATCATCTTCCATTTCTTCTTTCAAGAAATTGTATAGCACTTGACGGTTTTCAGGATTTTGCATATCGATAAAATCGACTACAATAATTCCACCCATGTCGCGAAGTCTTAACTGACGCGCAATTTCTGCTGCGGCAATCATGTTCACTTCTAGAGCAGTATCTTCCTGATTCGTTGCTTTGTTAGAACGGTTTCCGCTGTTTACGTCGATAACGTGAAGCGCTTCTGTATGTTCTATAATCAAATAAGCTCCTTTACTCATGGAAACTGTTCGTCCGAATGAGGTTTTTATTTGACGCTCTATATGATATTTCTCAAAAATAGGAAGATCTTTATTTTGATAAAGCTTCACCATGTTTTGTTTTGAAGGTGCTATTTCGGCTATATAGTCCTTCGTTTCTTGGTACAACTCTTCATCATCTACTTGAATACCTGTGAAAGTATCGTTGAAAATATCTCTAAGCATTGAAGAAACTTTGTTAAGTTCTCCTAACACTTTAGAAGGATGATGAGCAGTTGGTAATTTCTTACACATTGCAAGCCACCTATCGTTTAGGTTTTGCAAATCTTTTTCTAGTTCGGCTGTTTTTTTGCCTTCTGCTACTGTTCTCACAATAACACCAAATCCTTTTGGTTTGACGGCTTGTACCAATTTTTTCAATCGGTCTTTTTCGGCTTTGTCTTCTATTTTTTGTGAAACAGAAACTCGGTCAGAAAAAGGGACAAGAACTAAATATCTACCGGCAAAAGAAAGCTCAGAGCTAATTCTTGGACCTTTGGTAGAAATTGGTTCCTTAACCACTTGCACTAAAACAGATTGATTGGCGCTCAGAATATCTGAAATGGCACCATCTTTATCAATCTCTTTTTCAAACTGAAAGTTTTTTAGGGAGAAATCTTTTATTTTACCTGCGCTTACAAGTTTAATGAATTTCAAATAAGAAGCTAATTGCGGACCCAAATCGTGATAATGTAAAAAGGCATCTTTTTCGTAGCCAACATTTACAAAAGCAGCATTTAATCCAGCAACAGGTTTCCTGATTTTGGCAATAAAGATATCACCTACAGCAAAACTGTTCTTTTTTTCTTCTTCTTTGTGTAATTCAATTAGTTTTCCATCTTTTAATAAGGCAAAATCTACAGCATTGTCATCCTTGCGAATGATTAATTCTTTATTCATGTTGTAAATTTTTATCCAAACTTTTTGGTTTCGGGTTTCGGGTTTCGGGTTTCGGGTTTTTCAACTCGCAACTTTCAACTTTCAACTCGCAACTGAAATGTTAGGATGGATTAAACATTTTTTACAGGTTTTTACCCGGTGGAATTGATATTAGATTGATGATATTAAATATTAGATTTATGCAGCAACATTATATCTAATATCTAAAATTTGAAATCTAAAATTCCTTTTCAATGAACGTTTAAAAAGAAAAAAGTAGTTTAAAACTACTTTTTCTTTTTGTGTCGGTTAGCTCTCGCTCTTTTTTTACGTTTGTGCGTCGCTACCTTATGTCTTTTTCTTTTTTTACCGCTTGGCATAGGTTGATTTTTTGTGATTAATAAATAAGTTTTTAAACTGCTACTTCAGTTTTAGTTTTTACTCCTTCTACAAATACTTTTGCAGGTTTGAATGCAGGAATATTGTGAGCAGGAATTTTAATTGTAGTATTTTTTGAAATGTTTCTACCAGTTTTTTCAGCTCTAGTTTTGATGATAAAACTACCGAAACCTCTTAAATAAACGTTATCTCCATTTTCTAAAGAAGTTTTTACTTCTTCCATTAATGCTTCAACCGTTGATTGAACATCACCTTTTTCAAGTCCTAATTTTTCTGAAATTTTCGCTACGATGTCTGCTTTCGTCATTTTCTTTCGTATTTAATAATTATGTGTATTTTTTTTGAGAGTGCAAATATAGGAATTAAAAAAACAATATTTCAAGGATAATTGATTAAAATTTAATTACATAAAGTTATACTTTTGTTAATCTTAAAATTTATATGGAATTTTCTAACTCATTATTGCATTGGTATTTACAAAATAAACGCGATTTACCATGGCGAAACACCAACAACCCTTATCCTATTTGGCTGTCTGAAATTATGTTACAACAAACGCGTGTAGCACAAGGAATGCCTTATTTCTTATCGTTTATGGAAGATTTTCCTACTGTTTTTGATTTGGCGAAAGCCGATGAAGAGCAAGTTTTAAAACTTTGGCAAGGATTAGGATACTATTCAAGAGCAAGAAATATGCACAAAACGGCACAAATTATAGCTTTTGACCTCAACGGAAATTTCCCAAACAATTATAATAACTTATTAAAACTGAAAGGAATTGGTGAATATACTGCTGCTGCAATAGCATCGTTTGCCTTCAACGAAGTTGTTCCAGTAGTTGATGGAAATGTTTATAGGGTTTTAGCAAGATATTTTGATGTTGAAACCGATATTGCATCAAGTTCGGCTAGAAAAGAATTTACTGCTTTGGCAAATGAGTTGATTCCGAATGATAATCCTGCGCTGTTTAATCAAGCGATTATGGAATTTGGTGCTTTGCAATGCGTTCCAAAAAATCCGAATTGTGACGTTTGTATCTTTAATGATAGTTGTGCTGCTTTACAAAAGAAAAAAGTTGCCGAACTTCCTGTGAAATTGAAGAAAACTAAAGTTACCGATAAGTTTTTTAACTATTTGATTTTCTTAGATGATTCCGAGACGACTCTAATTAATAAAAGAACTGAAAAAGGAATTTGGCACAACTTATATGAATTTCCGATAATTGAAACCGAGAATGAAATGGATTTTGATGTTTTGTCTAAGTTAGTTCATGAAAACTATTCAGATTTAGAAATTAAAGCTATTTCAATTTATAATGAGAATCAGATTATTCACAAATTATCACATCAAAAACTGCATATTAATTTTTATAAAGTTGAAGTTTCAAATAAATTAATGAATGGAATTAGCTTGAATTCCTTAAGAAATTATCCTTTTCCGATAGTAATTTATAATTTTATTGAGAAATATTCTATTTAATTTGTAATTTTGAATTTCTCAAATTATTGAATTATGAACGGAACATTGAATAAAGTTATGCTAATTGGTCATTTAGGTGACGATATTAAGATGCATTATTTTGAAGGAGGAAACTGCATTGGGCGTTTTCCATTGGCGACTAATGAAGTTTATATCAATAAATCTACCAACGAAAAAATCACTTCTACGGAGTGGCACAATCTTGTAGTTAGAAATAAAGCTGCCGAAATTTGTGAAAAATACCTTACGAAAGGTGATAAAATATATGTTGAAGGTAGAATTAAATCGCGCCAATGGCAAGCAGAAGATGGTTCTACTAAATATACTACAGAAATTCAAGTTACAGAATTTACCTTTTTGAATGTGAAAAAAGACACTGAAGGTAACAAACAAATTTCAGGATCTGAACCTAAAAGCGGTAACTTTGACGCACCTAATTCGGCTATCGAAAATGATATGCCTTATTAATTATGTTTAACTAATTTAATTTAATTTGGACCCAGAGCCCAGTTTTACATTATTTTCTACCGTTGACACCAACATGCTTTTTGGCATCATTGGAATTATAATTTTGCTTTTTTGTTGTTCGATGGTTGCTGCATCTGAAGTAGCACTTTTTTCGCTTACACCTAAAAACATTTCCGATTTAGAACAAAAAAATCCTTCAAAAGCAATTGTTGTCAATCAAATGCTTTCGAAACCCAAAAAACTGTTGGCAACTATTTTGGTCGCTAATAATTTTCTTCACATTTCCATTGTAATTTTATTTTCCTTTTCATTAGATGAAGTTTTTTCAACTATTGCTTCACCTCTTTTGAAATTTATTGTTGAAGTGGTTTTAGTCACGTTTCTAATTTTACTTTTCGGAGAAGTTTTGCCTAAAGTTTATGCCAGTAGAAATAATATAAAATTTGCTTCGTTTATAGCTTATCCGCTTTCTCTATTAGACAAATTGCTTTCGCCAATTAGTTTGCCCATGAGAGCTTTTACTAATTTTATTCAAGAGAAATTAGGCAAACAAAAAACCAATTTTTCGGTTGATCAACTTTCGCAAGCTTTAGAATTAACTTCAACAGACGACACATCGCAAGAAGAACAAAAACTATTGGAAGGCATCGTTTCCTTTGGAAATACTGATACTAAACAAGTCATGAGTCCGAGGATTGATTTATTTGCTTTAGACATTGAAGAAACGTTTGCAGAAATATTTCCAAAGATTGTTGAAAAAGGATATTCGCGAATTCCAGTTTATAGAGACAATATTGACCACATAGAAGGCGTTTTGTTTATTAAGGATTTGATTCCTCACATTAATAAGAAAGAATTTGATTGGAAAACATTACTTCGTGAGCCGTTTTTTGTTCCTGAGAATAAAAAACTTGATGATTTATTGAAAGATTTTCAAGGCATGAAAAGTCATTTGGCCATTGTGGTTGATGAATATGGTGGAACGTCAGGAATTGTATCTTTAGAAGATGTTATCGAGGAAATTGTAGGTGATATCAGCGACGAATTTGACGATGAGAATATTAATTTTTCTCAAATTGATGATAGAAATTATCTATTTGAAGGCAAAATTAACCTTAAAGATTTCTACAGAATTATTGATGTTGATGAAAGTTTATTTGAAATAAGAAAAGGAGAAGCTGAAACTTTAGCCGGATTTATTTTAGAAATATTAGGGAATTTTCCAAAAAAAGGACAAAAAATACATTTTGAAAACTGCTTATTTACCATAGAAGTAGTTGATAAAAAAAGAGTTAAACAAATAAAAGTTACCATTGATGCGTAAACCATTTCATTATATAGTAGGATTAACATTGGTTTTTACAGGAATATTATTTACAAGTTGTAAAGACGATGTTTTGCCAAAACCCTCAAGCCAATTGCGATTAGATTATCCTGTGGCAGAATATGCTGCTTTTGAAAATCATTGTCCGTTTACGTTCAATATCAATTCGGAAGCTGTGATAAAAGAAAAAACTGATTGTGGTTTCACGATAACTTATCCGAAGATGAAAGCAACGATTTATTTAACTTATAAATCTGTAAATGGTAACATTGACAAACTGCTGCGTGATGCTCAAAAACTAACTTACGAACATGTTATTAAAGCCGACGACATCTTGGAACAACCTTTTATAAATACCGAAAAGAAAGTATATGGAATGTTTTATCGCGTTGGAGGAAATGCTGCAACTAACTCACAATTTTACCTAACCGATAGTACAAAACATTTCTTGACAGGTTCTGTTTATTTCTATGCCAAACCTAATTACGATTCGATAATGCCAGCTGCAGATTACATCAAAAACGATATGCAAAATTTGATGGAATCGTTAAAGTGGAAGTGATTTTTTAATTGTTTGGTTTTCAGTTTGTTTTCTATATTAAACTTTGTTTAATATATTGTTAAAAAGGTTGAACAAAAAAAGATTAACTTATCTTTACAACTAACATAAAAAAAACAAAAATGAACTTAGTAAAAAAAATTAGTACAATCGTAGTAATTGCTGCGATTTTTATTTCGTGTGATGGTAAGAAAAAAGAAGGAGAAACTACTGATGTTGCAACAGACACAACTGAAGTTGTAGCTGACACAACTAAAGTTGAAACTGCTTCAACAATTGTAGATGTGGCTTCAGGAAATCCTGATTTTTCAACATTGGTTGCTGCTGTTAAAGCTGCAGGTCTTGTAGAAACTTTAAGTAGTGAAGGTCCTTTTACAGTATTTGCTCCAACAAATGCCGCTTTTGATAAATTACCTGCAGGAACTGTTGATGGTTTATTGAAACCAGAGAATTTAGAAAAATTAAAAGGTTTGTTGACGTATCATGTGGTTGCAGGAAAATTTGATGCTGCTGCGGTTACAGAAGCTATAACTAAAGGAAAAGGGAAATTTACAGTTACAACAGTACAAGGCGGAAAAATTGATTTAGGTTTAAAAGATGGTAAAGTTACTTTAACAGATGCAAATGGTAAAACTTCAACAGTTGTTATTGCTGATGTTGCAGCTTCAAATGGTGTTATTCACGCTATTGATAGCGTAGTTATGCCAAAATAATTATTAATTCAGCATTAAAAAACCGCTACAACTTTAATTGTAGCGGTTTTTTTTGTGATAATGCAATTTAAATTTAAGCTTTATTCCCAAGTTTTACATCAGAAACTTTATACGTTTTTCCGTCAGCGCAAGATTCTGCTGCTTTTACTAAATCTTCTGATTTTAATTTGTCTAAATCAAAATTTACAGTAGCCGTTTTTGTTTCAAAATCTACTTTTGCGTTTTGAACACCTTCCATTTCGGCTAGTTTTTCTTCGATTGTTTTAGCACATCCAACTGCGCAAGTCATTCCTTCAATATGAAATGTTGCAGTTTCAGGTTTTGTTGCTGTAGCAATTTCCTTTTTTGCTGTAGCTTCTTCTTTAACTTCTGTTGGTTTGCTGTCTGAATTTTTACATCCTACAAAAAGCACTGATGCCAATGCTAAACCAACGATTCCTTTTGAAATTCTCATTGTATATATGTTTTTAAATTTTTGATTCTTATTAGTTTTACAAAATTACAACTTTTTTTATGCGACAATTCATAAAATTATGTCAATTTTGTGGTGCTAAAAAAATGCTATGCAAACAAATACATTGAAATGGTTGTTTTTAACTGTTCTTGCCTTGATTTGGGGAAGTTCCTTTATCTTAATCAAGAAAGGATTGGTTGGTTTATCGCCGATGCAATTGGGTTCGTTACGAATTATTTTCTCTGCTATATTCCTAATCATAATTGGATTTAAAAGCATTACAGAAATAAAACAACATCAGTGGAAGTATATTGCATTAACTTCTTTGTTTGGGACATTTATTCCTGCATTTCTTTTTGCAATTGCTCAAACGCAGATTAGTAGTTCGGTGAGTTCTATATTGAATTCATTAACACCTCTAAACACTTTAATTATTGGTGGATTAGCATTTGGTTTAAGCTTCAAACGAACACAAGTTTTTGGAGTAATCATTGGTTTAATTGGAACGCTTTTGTTGATTGTAAATGGAGCAATGAATCATCCTAATCAGAATTATTGGTACACTGTTTTGGTTCTTATCGCTTCTATTTGTTATGCAACGAATGTGAATTTGTTAAAGAAACATTTATCCGATGTTAAACCCTTAAGTATTTCTACAGGAAACTTTTTAGTGATGTTAGTTCCAGCTTTGATTGTATTATTCTCAACCGACTTTTTATCTATTGTAGAAAATGCAGAAGTTCAAAATTCGATGATTTACATCATTATTCTTGGCGTGGTTGGAACTGGAATTGCGAATATTATTTTCTTTAAATTGATTCAAATGTCATCTCCAGTTTTTGCTACTTCAGTAACTTATTTAATTCCGGTTGTGGCTTTCTTTTGGGGATTATTAGACAATGAAATGCTTACACCAATACAATTTATTGGAGCTTTTATTATTTTGATTGGAGTTTATTTGTCGAGTAAGAAGTAGATTATAGCTTTTAAAAATAAAAAGACCGTTTCATTAATTTGAAACGGTCTTTTACTATTAAATTATTTGTATCTAATTATTGAAAATCAGCATCGGTAACACCTTCGTTGATTTTTACTTCAGAAATTTTGATGTCTATATCTCTACCTTGAGACATGATGATATTGTGAGGTACTTTAATTCCTTTAACATCTTTATAGTCATTGAAAGTAATTGTAGAAGTCATTTTTTGACCATTTCTTTCAGATGTTGTTGATGATAAAAGTTTTAAACCTGTTTTTACATCATAGTAAATAGTTGTTTTACCATTTTTGACAGCATAAGCATCAACTCCATTTATTGATTCTATTCCGTCTACAACAACGTCAGCTTTTTTAGCTAATGCTAATTCTTCGAATGTTGTTGCTAAAGGTTTTTTCTCAGCAAATTCTTCTGGAGTTAAATCTTTCTTTTGACCTTGAGAAGAATTATATCCGCTTGTATCACCAATAACTTGCTTAGAAAGTTCCATCATTCCAACTAATTCTAGTTTAGATAATGTTTTTCCTTTTACGTCTTTTTTCACAACATAAGATAATGGCGCTGGTGCACCTTCAATTTCTGAAGAACCAGTTAAGAAAATAGTTTTCACAGCAGCAACAGCTTTATCTCCACCAATAGCTTTGATATAATTATCCATAACTGTTTTCACAGTAACTCCAGCAGGAGTAGGCTTTTTCATAGCTGGTTTCTCAGTTGGATTTCCAAATTTATCAAAATAGAACATCGGTATTTTCAATCGTTCTAAACCAGGAATAACCTCTGAACCTTTACCTGTAACAATAATTCTTAAATTATCTTCAAGAACATATTTATTCATAACTCTTGTAACATCGTCAGCAGTTACCGCTTGAATGTTTTTGATATAGTTTTCATAAAAATCTGCAGGCAAACCTTCAGTTTCAATGTTTAATGCATAACGAGCTACTGTTTGAGGTTTTTCAACTTGCATTACAAATCTTCCAACATATCCAGCTTTTACATCATTTAATGTTTGCTCTGAAACTTTTTCTGTTCTAATTCTTTTAATTTCTTTTAAGAATTCAACAACAGCACTATCAGTAACAGCGTTTCTCACTTGTGAGTTAGCTTTAAATTTACTAGCCATGTATTTACTTGAACCTACACTTGAACGAGCGCCATAAGTCCAACCATGAGCTTCACGTAAGTTCATGTTTAAATAACTATTAAAATCTCCACCTAGAACTTGATTTGCAACAATAACTGGAAAGAAATCAGGGTCAGATAATTTTAAATTTACAGTATTCACTAAAGAAATTTCAGATTGAACTGCATTTGGCATATCCACAAAGTTAATTTGTGTGTATTGAACGTTACTTGGAGTGTTGTAAGTAATTTGAGGCGCTTTAGCTTTAACCCAAGAACCAAAAAGTTTTTCAACTAATTTCTTAGTGTCTTTAAATTTAACATCACCAATAACTACTAAATAAGCCTTTTCAGGAACAAAATAAGTGCTATAATTAGTTTTTACATCTGATAAAGAAACATTATTAATTGTTTGCTCTGTTAGATATTCTCCAGCTGGATTGTTTTTTCCGTAAACCAATACGTTTTCAACTCTTCCGGCAACAGCAGGAACACTTTTTTCTTGTGTTTTTAAACCCTCAATAAGTTTTTCTTTTTCTTTATCGAATTCTTCTTGAGTAAAGTTTGGATTTAATGCACCATCAGCCATTAATTCTAAAATTCTTTTTGAATATTTAGATAATCCGCTTGCGAATGCACCATTTGTACTAAAATTAATATCAGCACCTAAGAAATCTACTTCTTCATTGAAAGCATCTTTGGTGATGGTTTTAGAACCATTTCCAATTAATGAACCTGTTAATTCATCTACACCTTTTTTATCGCCTTCTGCATAAGGAGCATTGTCGATAGAAAGGTTGAATGAAACTCTAGGTAATTTATGATCTTCAACAACCAAAACTTTCAATCCGTTTGGTAAAACAAATGAAACTGGTTTTTTAATATTAATAGTAGGAGCTGGTCCTGGTTTCGGCTGTGATCTGTCTTGTGCTTGCATAGTGATAGTTAAAAACAAGCTTGATAATATGATTAGTGATTTTCTCATTTTCGTATAAGTTTATTTATTTTCAGCTTTGTCTTTTGCAGGAACATAATCTAAAATCAATCTTTGATTTGGATTCAAATATTTCTTAGCAATATCTCTAATTTCTTCACGAGTTATAGAACGATAAATTTCGATTTCTGTATTGATTAAATTAATATCGCCATACAACATATAATATGTAGCTAAATTTTCAGCAACACCTTCAACACTTGAATTTCCGTTTACGTAGTTGTTTTCGTATTTGTTTTTCAATTTCAACAAATCATTTTCAGAAATCAACTCGGTTTGAAGTTTTACAATTTCTTCATCAGCTTCTTTAATTAAATCAGCAGATGTAAACTCACCTTGAGGAATTCCGATAATCATATAAGAACTATAATCCTCTTGGCTATAATTGAATGAACTTAATTGAAGAGCCATTTTCTTTTCATCAACGATTTTTTTGTACAATCTTGAACTTTTTCCATCGCTCAATAAAGTTGAAATCATATCTAAAACTCTAGCATCTCTAGTTTTCATTGATGGTGTTCTATAAGCAGCAACAACCATTGGTTTTTGAATATTAGGATCTTCATATCTAGCATTTAATTGTTGTGTGATTGGTTCTTCAACAAATGTTTGCTTAACCGGTTTTTCACCAGCAGGAATTGGTCCAAAATATTTTTGAATCCATTCTTTAGTTTTTGCAATATCTAATTGACCCGCAACTACTAATACTGCATTTTTAGGAGAATAGAATTTTTTATTAAAAGCTTGAAATTCTTCTAAAGTTGCTGCATCTAAATGTTCCATAGAACCAATAGTTGCCCAACGATAAGGATGGTTTTTGAATAAATTCTTTTTTACTTGAGCAATCCAACTACCATAAGGTTGGTTGTCAACTCTAAGACGTTTTTCTTCTTTAACAACTTCATTTTGGGTATCAACACCAATTTGGTTGATAACAGGATGCATTAATCGCTCTGATTCCATCCATAATCCCAATTCTAAATTGTTTGATGGGAAAACTTCAAAGTAGTAAGTTCTATCATCAGAAGTGTTGGCGTTGTTTGTTCCACCATTTCCTGTAACAATTTTGAACCACTCACCTCTTTTGATGTTTTCAGTTCCTTCAAATAATAAATGTTCAAAAAAGTGGGCAAAACCTGTTCTTTCAGGGTTTTCATCTTTTGAACCTACGTGATACATAACCGAAGTTATAACAACAGGTGCGGATTGATCGTTGTGTAAAACAACATGCATTCCATTGGCTAAGTCATATTCCTCAAAAGCAACCTTTTGGGCATGAGCTGTTCCTCCAAGCATAAGCACTGAACTTAAAGCGATTAAAGATTTTTTCATAAAAACTATTATAAATTTTAGTTGATAGTACAATTAGTATAGTAATTGCAATTTCTGTTACACAAAAATAGATTTTTTTATGGCTACTTAAAAAAGTATTTAACTTTAAATTTGAAAATATATAATCAATTGATTTATAAGTGAAAACTTTTTTAAAAATGGGTTGTATGAGAAATATTTATTTGTATATTTGCAACCTTAAAAAAATTAACTAAACAATTTGTTATGTACGCAATCGTAGAGATAGCAGGGCAACAATTTAAAGTAAGCAAAGACTTAAAGGTTTATGTTCACCGTTTGGCTAGTGAAGAAGGTTCAAAAGTTTCTTTTGACAAAGTTCTTTTATTAGACGATAATGGAAATGTAACTTTAGGCGCCCCAGCTATAGAAGGTGCTTCTGTTGAAGCAAAAGTGTTACAACACTTAAAAGGTGATAAAGTAATTATCTTCAAAAAGAAAAGAAGAAAAGGTTACAAGAAAAGAAATGGTCACCGTCAGTATTTAACTCAAATCCTTATTGAAGGAATTGTTGCAACAGGTGCTAAAAAAGCGGCTCCAAAAGCAGAAAAAGTTGAAGCTCCAAAAGCTGAGAAAGCTCCAAAAGCAGAAAAACTTGTAGAAGCTGTTGAAGAAAAAGCTCCAAAAGCTCCAAAAGCAAAAAAATCAGGTGATGATTTAGTAATCATTGAAGGAATTGGTCCAAAAGCTGCTGAAGCATTAGTTGCTGCTGGAATCGATACATTTGCAAAATTAGCTGCTGCTTCTGCTGAAGAAGTTAAAGCAATTTTAGATGCATCTACTTCAAAAGTACAACATTTAGATCCAACTACTTGGGCTCAACAAGCACAATTAGCTGCTGATGGTAAAATGGATGAATTAAAAAAATTACAAGATGAATTAAACGGTGGTAAAGCTGTTTAATTTTAGTATTAACTTATAAAAACCAATACATCATGGCTCACAAGAAAGGTGTCGGTAGTTCGAAGAATGGTAGAGAATCACATTCAAAACGTTTAGGCGTTAAGATATATGGTGGTCAAGCTGCAATTGCTGGAAACATTATCGTAAGACAAAGAGGTTCTAAACACAATCCAGGTGAAAATGTTTACATGGGTAACGATCATACTTTACATGCTAAAGTTGATGGTATTGTGAAATTTCAGAAAAAAGCAGACGATAAGTCTTTTGTTTCTGTAATTCCTTTTGAAGCATAATCTAAATTTAGTTTAGATAAGCAAAACCCGTTCAGTGATGAGCGGGTTTTTTTGTGGATTGAATTTTGAACAAAAAAAACCACCCGAATTAACGAATGGTTTTTTATCTGAACTTATATAAAATTCTATTATTCTATTTCTTTCATTTTGAATGATTCCATAAATGCTGTGGTGTAATTTCCTGCAACATAATCTGGTTCATCCATCAACTGTCTATGAAATGGAATGGTTGTTTTAATTCCTTCAATATAAAACTCATCTAAAGCACGTTTCATCTTATTGATAGCTTCTTCACGTGTTTGCGCTGTTGTAATCAACTTTGCAATCATAGAGTCATAATTTGGCGGAATTGTATATCCAGCATAAACGTGAGTATCTAAACGCACTCCATGTCCGCCTGGTGAATGCAATACTGTGATTTTTCCTGGTGAAGGACGGAAATCATTATATGGATCTTCGGCGTTAATACGACATTCTATTGAATGTAATTGTGGTAAATAATTTTTACCAGAAATTGGCACTCCTGCAGCAACAAGTATTTGCTCACGAATCAAATCGTAATCAATAACTTGTTCCGTTATTGGGTGTTCTACTTGGATACGAGTATTCATTTCCATGAAGTAGAAATTTCTATGTTTATCTACAAGAAACTCAACTGTTCCTGCGCCTTCATATTTAATATATTCAGCAGCTTTTACCGCAGCTTCTCCCATTTTATGACGTAATTCATCTGTCATGAATGGTGAAGGAGTTTCTTCGGTTAATTTTTGGTGACGTCTTTGTACAGAACAATCTCTTTCTGAAAGATGGCAAGCTTTTCCATAAGAATCTCCAACAACTTGAATTTCGATATGACGTGGTTCTTCAATAAGTTTCTCCATATACATACCGTCATTTCCGAATGCTGCTGCAGCTTCTTGACGAGCACTTTCCCATGCTTTTAGTAAATCTTCTTCTTTCCAAATAGCACGCATTCCTTTTCCACCACCACCAGCAGTTGCTTTCATCATAACTGGGTAACCAATTTCTTTAGCAACTTTTTGAGCATCTTCAAAAGAATCTAAAATTCCCTCAGAACCAGGTACACATGGAACTCCTGCCTCAATCATAGTAGATTTTGCAGTAGCTTTATCTCCCATCTTGTCAATCATTTCTGGCGAAGCACCGATGAATTTAATTCCATGTTCTTGACAGATTTTAGAAAATTTAGCATTTTCAGACAAGAAACCATATCCTGGGTGAATTGCATCTGCATTAGTAATTTCGGCAGCTGCGATGATATTTGACATTTTCAAGTAAGATAAATTACTTGGTGGCGGACCAATACAAACAGCTTCGTCTGCAAATTTCACGTGTAAACTTTCAGCATCAGCTGTTGAATAAACGGCTACGGTCTTTATGCCCATTTCTCTACAGGTTCTAATTACACGAAGTGCAATCTCTCCTCTATTGGCAATTAATATTTTTTTAAACATCTTCTTTTAATTTAGATTATTAGACAATACGATTATTGGATTTTTGGATAATTAGAAATCTATGCTGTTCTAAAAATCTGAAAATCTAAAAATCTAAATTAAGATGGATCAACTAAGAATAATGGTTGGTCAAATTCTACTGGAGACATATCATCAACAAGAATTTTTACAATTTTTCCAGTGATTTCAGCTTCAATTTCATTGAACAATTTCATTGCCTCTACAACACACAACACATCACCTTTTCCTATTGTTGATCCAACTTCTACAAAAGTTGGTTTGTCTGGAGCTGGTTTTCTGTAGAATGTACCAATCATTGGTGACTTAATTGTAACATATTTAGCATTTTCATCTACTGCAGGAGTAGCAGGTGCAGCAGGAGCCGCTGGTGCTGCAACTTGTTGAACTGGAGCCGATTGTTGCACAGCTTGTTGCATTGGCGCTTGTTGCACATAAGTTATATCAGGAGTATTTCCTTCTAAAGTAGTTCTGATGGTAATTTTAATATCACCAGTTTCTAATTTTACTTCCGCAACGCCTGAATTAGATACAAATTTGATTAGGTTTTGAATTTCTTTTAAATCCATAATTGATTTGTTTAAGTTATAGTTTTTATTGTTTGTTGTATGCCCACTTAAGGTAAATTGAACCCCAAGTAAATCCGCCACCAAAAGCAGCAAAAATAAGGTTATCTCCTTTTTTAAATTTATGTTCAAAATCACTCAACAACAAAGGTAATGTTGCTGAAGTTGTGTTTCCATATTTATGAATATTTACTAAGACTTTTTCTTCGTCAAGTTCAATTCTTGATGCAGTTGCATCGATAATTCTTTTATTAGCTTGATGTGCAATTAACCAATTTATATCCTCTTTGGTCAAATTATTACGTTGCATTATTTTATCACTAACATCAGCCATTCCAGAGACAGCATATTTGAAAACGGTTTTCCCATCTTGAAAAACAAAATGTTGACTATTTTCTACCGTTTGCTTAGAAGCTGGTAAAATAGAACCACCAGCATCAATTTTCAAATATTCTCTACCAATTCCGTCAGAACGTAAAAATTCATCTTGTAGTCCAAGACCTTCATTGTTAGGTTCAAATAAAACGGCTCCTCCACCATCCCCAAAGATGATACAAGTTGCTCTATCGGTATAATCGATAATTGAAGACATTTTATCTGCTCCAATTAACAATACTTTTTTATATCTTCCAGATTCTATGTAGGCAGCAGCAGTTGACATTCCATAAAGGAAACTTGAACATGCAGCAGACAAATCAAAAGCAAAGGCATTAACAGCTCCAATTTGTGTAGCAACGTAAACTCCAGTTGTAGCAACTGGCATATCTGGCGTAGCAGTTGCCATAATTACCAAATCAATTTCAGCTGGATTAATATTTCCTCTTTTAAACAAATCTTGGGCAGCTTTAATAGCTAAATAAGAAGTTCCTTTCCCTTGTTCTTTCAACAATCTTCTTTCTTTAATGCCAGTTCTAGTAGTAATCCATTCGTCGTTGGTATCTACAAGAGTTTCTAATACTTGGTTAGATAGAACATAATCTGGAACATATCCACCAACAGCGGTAATTGCGGCTGTAATTTTACTCATATAGTTTATTTATAACCTCTTTATAAATCAAATTTTAAAAGAGGTGGAATTTACAAAAAAATATTTAGTTATAATCAAATTTTATAAAAAACAAAAAACTCTCACAGGTCGTGAGAGTTTAAATGTAATTTTAAAAATATATTAAGCAGCAACTACTGATTTATCAATAACTACTTGACCTCTGTAATACATTTTACCTTCATGCCAGTAAGCTCTGTGGTATAAATGTGCTTCTCCAGTTACTGGACAAGTTGCAATTGTAGCTGCAGTAGCTTTGTAATGTGTTCTTCTCTTATCTCTTCTTGTTTTGGAGATTTTTCTCTTAGGATGTGCCATTTTACTATATTATTTATCCGTTAATAGTTGCTTTAATTTGTCCCATCTAGGGTCCGTATTTTCTTCTTTTTTACTCTCTTTTTTCTGTTCTTTTAAAGATAGTTTTGTTAATTTTTCGAGTGTTTCTGTTTGTAAAGTTCCTTCTTTTATACCAGGATGAACTCTTTTTAACGGAACCGAAAGCACAATCATTTCATAAATATATTGTGATATATCTATTTGATGCTCACCATGAGGCAAAATCAATAACTCTTCGTTATCGTTGTTAAACTCTTCTCCAAAATTAACTACTAATCTTATTTTCCCTTTTATTGGAAGGTCAAACATTTCGTTAGTTAAATCACAAGGCACATGAATTGTTCCTTTGTGTTTGAAAGAAAGCTCTAACATGGTGCTTTTTTTCTCTAAAACTACATTTACTTTGATATCACAATCTTCATATTCGTGATAATCAAAACTATCAAAGAACTTTTTCTTTATTTGAAATTCAAATTGATGTTTTCCTAACTTTAATCCAATAAACGGAATTAAAAATTCATTTGTAACTTTCATCATTTCATCAATTTGTCCCATCCGAAGATTCGGGTTTGGGAGTGCAAAGATATAAATTTATTGTAAATCCAAAAGCGTTAAGCACCTTTTTTTGTTTCTAATTGTTTTTCTTTTATTTTTAAAGGGTTTTTTGACAACTCTAAATACTCATTTCTTGAGTGATAGATGTCAATCGCAAGATAAACAGCCTCTTTGAATGAGGATGCATCTGCTAAACCTTTTCCTGCAATTTCATATGCTGTTCCGTGATCTGGAGACGTTCTTATCTTATTTAGACCTGCTGTGTAGTTCACACCATTACCAAAAGCCAACGTTTTGAACGGAATTAATCCTTGGTCGTGATAAGTTGCAATTACAGCATCAAACTTTTCATATTGTCCACTCCCAAAAAAACCATCTGCAGAATAAGGGCCAAATGCCAAAATTCCTTTATCAAATAATTTTTTAATTGCGGGTTTTAAAATTTCGTCATCTTCTTTACCAATAACTCCATTATCACCAGCATGAGGATTCAAAGCTAAAACCGCAATTTTAGGTTTAGTAATGCTAAAATCCTGTTTCAAAGTCAAGTTAATAGTTTCGATTTTTTGAAAAATTAATTTTTCTGTCAAATGCTTAGCAACATCATTTACTGGAACATGATCGGTTAATAATCCAACTCTTAGATTATCTTGAACCATCAACATTAATGCATTACCTTCCAATTCCTTATCTAAATAATCTGTATGCCCAGGAAATTTAAATTCTTCCGATTGAATATTATATTTATTAATTGGAGCAGTAACCAAAACATCTATTAATCCTTCTTTTAAAGCATCGGTAGCAGCAACAAATGATTTTATAGCATATTTTCCTACGTTTTCATCATTTTGACCAAAATTAATATCTACTCCTTCTCTCCAAACATTAAGTACATTAATTTTTCCTTTTACTAATTGTTCCAACTTATCAATTCCATGAAGTGCAACTTCAGAATTTAGGTTTCTTTTAATAAAGGATAAAATCTTAACATTAGCAAAAATTACAGGTGTACACAACTCTAACATTCGAGTATCTTCAAATGTTTTTAATATTACTTCGCTTCCAATACCGTTTAAATCTCCAATTGAAATTCCAACGATTATATTTTCTGCTTTTTTCATAGTGACTTCTTCTTATTTATTGCTAATTTTGAAGTGCAAATTTAGTAAAATAAAACGACAAATGTTTACAGGAATAATAGAAACCCTTGGAATAGTAAAAGACATTGTAAAAGAAGAAGAAAACCTACATCTTACAATTACCTCATCCATAACTAACGAACTAAAAATCGACCAAAGTGTCGCTCATAATGGCGTGTGCCTAACTGTGGTTGGAATAGAAAATGACAACTACACTGTAACCGCGATAAAAGAAACAATTGACAAAACAAACGTTGGTGATTGGAAAATAAACGACATTGTAAACTTAGAACGCGCAATGAAGCTTGGAGACAGACTTGATGGACACATTGTTCAAGGCCATGTTGACCAAGTTGGTTTATGTAAATCTGTTGAAGAAACTGATGGAAGCTGGAAATTTACTTTCGAATATGATGCTGCATTAAACAACATCACTATTGAAAAAGGATCGATTACAGTTAATGGCGTTAGTCTAACTGTTGTAGATTCTAAAATCAATGAATTTAGTGTTGCCATAATACCTTACACTTTTGAGCATACTAATTTCAAAAATTTTGAAGTTGGAACAAAAATTAATTTAGAATTTGATGTAATTGGGAAATATGTAGCAAAATTGAATGCTATTAAATGAATATAAACTTATTAAAACAAAAAAGCTTCAATTATCTTGAAGCTTTTTTTATTGTATATATTTTGTAAAATGCAAAAATCAATGACGCAAAAAATAAGACCATTATCCCTCCATCTACCGGTAAACCTGGTGGTGGTGGTGGAATTGGCGCTGGCGGATCTGGTGCTGCAAATGTAAAATTTACACTAAGCAACCCGACGATTAATACTATTATCTTATTTGGGACAATTTTCATAGGGCGTAAAAGTAAAAAAAAAATCTCTTTATCAAAATTTTTTGTCTTATATTTTAATTATTGTAGTAAACAATTGACAATTTATTTACAAACAACCATTATTTTCAATATTAACGTAAAAAAAAAGCTTTTGGTTTACGCATAATAAAAAAGACCTCTTTTAATCGAGGTCTTTTACTTGTGGTCCCACCTGGGCTCGAACCAGGGACCACCTGATTATGAGGCATTGTAATAACACCTTGTTTTGACTCACAATAAACCTATCTGTTTATGTGTCAAATTATTAACAACCAAAAAGCAATATTTCAAAGCAAAATAATCCAATGACTACTTGCAAATTATGTGCAAATATATCTAATTTTCTTCAATTTTATTGAGGTTTTTATGTTTATTATTATTACCTTAGACTTTAAAATATATTCGTATGAATACGTCATTAGTCCTTACTCTTGATATGCGAAGAGCAAAAAAGGATGGCTCTTTTCCAGTAATTATCCGTATTAGTCATTATAATCGATCTACCTCCTATTCTACTGGAATTTCGGTATTAGAAAAAGATTGGGACTTTGACAAAAAAATAATTCGAAAATCCTACACAGGGACTTCATCTGTAACTCGCTTAAACAACTTCCTAATCAAACAGAAAGTTACTGCGACAGACATCATAAATCTATTAAAAGAAGAAGACAAACTCAGATTTATGAGTATTACCCAACTTAAAAACGAACTAACAAAAAAAAATCAATCTCATTCATTTTACGTATTTACGGATAAATTAATAGCAGATTTTAAAGAAACCGAACGTTTTGGGAACGCAAAAGCATATTCGACTCTGTTAGGAGTAATAAAAGGGTTTCACACAAGTAAGGATTTAACTTTCGAAGAGCTAAATTACGATTTTTTAAATCGTTTTGAAAACTATCATCTTGCCAAAGACAACACTTACAATGGTCTTGCTGTATATATGCGAACAATTCGCGCAATTTACAATAAGGCAATTAAAACAGAACTTATTGATAAAAAGCACTATCCTTTTGATAAATACAAAATCAAAACAACTCCAACAGAAAAAAGAGCTTTGAGTTCAAAAGATATAAAAAAGATTCTAAAATTTTCTTTGAATGAAAACAACCAACTTTATCACACAAGAAATTATTTTCTTGCTTCATATCTTATGTGCGGCATGTCATTTATTGATATGGCTTTTTTAACTATCGATAAAATTAAAAATGGAAGGGTTCGATACAGAAGGTTAAAAACATCCAAAATCTATGATTTTGTAATTTCTAATCAGCTTGAACAAATACTTGAGTATTATGTCAGTGATAAAAAAAATAGTGATTTTGTTTTTCCTATAATTAAACGAGAGGAACTTGAATTGCAATACAAGGATGTTGAATGGGCACGAAAAACTTATAATAAGAATCTAATTAAATTAGCAGAAAAATGTAAAATTAATTCTAGGCTTACCTCTTATGTTTCTAGACATAGTTTTGCAACTGAAGCACTTTTAAATGACATCCCACTTAGTGCAATTTCTCAAATGCTCGGACATAGTAGCTTAACTACAACTCAAATTTATCTTAAATCACTCCCAAACAACATTATGGATGAGTATATGAACAAGATGCAAATTAAATAAATTTTTTCATCAGCTTTAAAACTTTTCCCATAATTTATATCCCATACTCCAATCAAACTATTGTAAAAGAATATAATAGAAACTATTTAAAAACCCCTGTTAGAATTCAAACAGGAGCATTTTCATTACTTAATTAAGCAAAAAATACGAAGATAAGTTTGAACGGTTTGCAAAGTGATTCCATCTACTACATTGTAATTTTTAATCATCTCACATAAACAGATAAAGAACCTATTTCGATTAAATAGTTTTTTACCTTCTTGTTTTTCCAATTCAAGAGCTATAGTTTCTAAATCAGATTCTTTCCAAAGTAATACTTTTTTTAATTGAACTGTATTTTGATCTTCTTTCATCAAAAGGTCTATAAATACAGATTCACTTTCTTTAGAAACGGCTATGAGCGTTACGCTTTCATTAGATGGGATACTCATCATTAGATTCTGTGTAGCCTCTTTTTCGCTTTGAGCATGTATAACCCCATACTCATACTTAACAAAATTAAATTTTTTACTCATTTTTTTATTATTAAAGATTATGGTTATGAGTATAACAATCATGGAGGTTATAGCAACAATATTTTTTACCTCTAGCCTACTCTTAAAATCCTTAAAAAAAATTATTTATGTTTGCTTTCATATTGAAGTAAAAGAGTTTTAGCAATAATCAGCTTTATTTTTTAGCACTAATGACTAAAATAAAATGAAAAATGTTTAATGCTAAATTATGAAATCATGAACAACAATTTATTTGAAAATTCAAAAACGGATGCAGAGTTAGTTTTACAATACGCATCTAAAATTAATGGATTAGAAATTCATTTTGACTATATTTCAGAAGAGGAAGAAAATAATCTTCTTTCAAACATAGATAAAAACAATTGGCTAACTGACTTAACAAGGAGAGTGCAACACTATGGATACAAGTATGATTATAAAGCCAGTCGTATTGATCCGAGTTTTTTTATCGGAGAAATACCATCATGGATAAACAATATATCAGAACGTTTAAAATCAGAAAAACTAATTGATTTTAATCCAGACCAAGCCATTATAAATGAGTATATTGAAAATCAAGGTATAGCGGCTCACATTGATTGCAAGCCTTGTTTCAATGATACAATAGTATCTCTATCGTTATCTGGAAGTTGTGTTATGGATTTTATAAAAGATAAAAACTCTGATAATCCAACAAAAGTATCATTACTTATACCTCCAAGAACCCTAATTATAATGAAAGGGGAGTCAAGATACAATTGGCATCATGCAATCCCTTCAAGGAAAAAAGACGTTTTTAATAGTACCGTTTATAACAGGTCTAAAAGAGTTTCTGTTACACTCAGAAAAGTGATTGTTTAAATTATCATTAAGTTGTTAATTAATCTAAATTTTACTAGCTATTTTAGGTGGTTTATCGCTTTATTTAACTTGTTTAGTAAATAACTCGAAATTAACTTATCATTGGCTCTGATTTGCTTGACTTAGAAACTATTTTTTATGAAGTTAGCTTCCTAAATTGAGGCAAATGAATTATAGTTTTATAGTTATAGATGATAAAGAAAAAGATGTTGAGCAGTTATTAAAAAACCTAAACGGGTTTGTAAATTATGTTTGTAAAGGGGTGGCTAACTCTGTAGAGGATGGCATTTCACTTACTTTAGAAGAACAACCTAATGTCATTTTTTTAAACTCAGAATTAAAGAATGAGTCGGGTTTTGAAATAATTAAACATGCCTTCCCTTTTTTCAATCAACCTCCATTTGTGATTCTAGTTAGCGAAGGGGAAAAAGATATAAAAAAAGCAATCAATCACGATGTTCTTTTTTGCTTAGATAAGCCCATCGAATCTAAACAGCTCGTTATTGCACTCACTAAATTTAAAAAGCATTTCTCTGCTACAAGACATCACTTAACCATTAAAGATAAAATAGCTCACAGGATAATACGTCACCAAGATATTCTTTACATCCAAAGTGATAGTTCTTACTGCCATATACATAGAATCAACGATAAAATTGTTACTGTAACCAAAACTTTAAAAGAAATAGAAAGTTTATTGCCCAATTCTTTTTTGAGAATACATCGCTCGTATATTATTAATACTGCTTATGCAGAAATTATAAATACTACACTCAAAACCATAACACTTCATTACCGAACAAGCCTCTTTGAAGTAACTGAACAGAGTAAAATAAGACTTGATGAATCTTTTACTTTAAAGAGTGTTGTTTTGGAACTTCCAATTGGAGATATATTTTTGGAAAGAGTAAAACAAGCTTTACTAACCTTTAAATTGGAGTAATTACAAAATTAGTCTTACTCGCTACTTTACCTTGTTTATAAGCTCAAAATACCTGTTTACTAAATAACTCCAAACCGTCTAAATTAGACGGTTTTTTTGTTTTAAAATTGCTGAATTAAACATTAAAAATTATGAGAAAACAAATTTTAGCAACACTATTACTACTAAATACAACTTTCTCTTTTGCTCAAGAGAAATATGTATTTGAAAAGCCAGAATTCAAAATCAAGATTAATTTAAATCAGCCGTTTAAAATTGATGATTTTACTAATCAAAATCAATCAGGTTTTTTTGGACAAACTAACGAATCTTTATTTAGTGCTGATATCTGTAACAAACCTGAATGTTGGTACATTGAAGTTACCAAAGGATATGAAAATTTTACAGTTTTCAGTAACAGAGTTGAAGATATTAAAAAGAATAGTACTGAAAATCTAAAAAATTATATTGTAAAAAAGGATAATAACGTCTATGAGATTGTTCTGAATCAGTATGGACTAATGTACACCAAAGTTTTTAAATATAATGGTAATACAGTTCTAGTATATATGAGGTGTTATCAGTGTAATGATGATTTGGAATTGGTCAAAAAAACTTTCAATGAAAGATTTATTAACGAATAACTTTAAAAAAATGAAAACGAATTTTTTAATTATTGCCTTACTTATATGCTTCTCTTCTTTTTCACAAGACTATTATAATAAAGGCAAAAAGTTTTATAATGGCGAAGGTGTTGAAAAAAATTACGATTCGGCATTTGTATATTTCAAGAAAGCCTATGAAATAAATGGAAATTCAGATGGACTTGCAGGCATAGCGGGATTGTATAAAAATGGCTTTGGTGTTGAGAAAAGTGTAGAAAAAGCTTTTACATACTATTTTAAAGCAGCTTATTTAGGAAATAGATTTTCTATGAAAAAAGTAGCCCAAATGTATGATAAAGGAGAAGGTACAACAAAAAATGAAACAGAGGCATTTAATTGGTATCTAAAACTTGCGGATTATGGTGATGCAGAATCTCAAATGATAGTAGGAAATAGATATGGAAAAGGAATTGGGGTTAAAGAAAATTTTAAAAAAGCAGTTTATTACACAAAAAAAGCAGCACTTCAAGAAAATCTCTTAGCAATAAACAACTTAGGTTATTACTATGAATATGGCAAATCCAATTTAAAAATTAACTACGACTATGCCTATTCTTTATACTTATATGCTTGTAAAAAAGAAAGTGAACTTGGTTGCAAAAATTTAGAAAAATTCAATAGGTGGTTAGAAGTAAAAAAGATAAAAGTAAAAGAGATTTCAATTAATAAAATATTAGAAAATTAATTATGAAAAAGTATATAATACTACTAATTCTCAAATTTAATCTTTCCCTTGCTCAAGGGTTTTATGAAGATAAATTGATCGGATTTAAAATATACTTCACTCAGGAATATAAAAAAGAGAAACACAAAAAAATAGATGAAATTTTTACTGATGGTTATACTCTCAAATCTTATGAAGAAAAATGGGATGTATCAATTAAAAAATTTGACAAGGATGAATTTAATATTTTGTGTAAAAAGCTCCAAGATGAAGATAATAGTATCATTATAAAGAAGAAAAAAAACGATTTAGAAATTGTTGCCCCATTTTTATATGTTGACACTTATTTTAAAATCTTCAAATATAAAGACAATTTAATTTTTATTATTTATGATTGTTTTGAATGTGAAAGGAAAGAATTAATTAATAATTTTAAAAGAATGATAATGTTATGAAAAGAATGATTTACCTAATTACACTTTTGCTATTTTACAACGTTTCTTGTTTTTCACAAGATTATGATCAAATAGCCAATAGACTAGCCCGAAAGGGAATTGAAAAACTTTTCAAAAAATCGTATGATAAAGGAGAAGTATCAAAAAGAGAATCAGACTTGTCAATAATTGTTACAGGTGCGGCTTTAAAAGCTAATGGACGTTTTGAAATTAATATCGAAGTGGTTTGGACGGGCGGAGTTTTTAATTACAGATATAACCTAAAAGGAAATTTGTATATGGACCCTGATGGTTGTAATACAAAATGGCGACCAAAAGAATGGAATGGAACTTTCATGGCTACAACAAAAATTACAAATCAAGACCTTGAGTGTATTGATAGTGAAGAAGACTAACAATAAATAATATTAAAATGAAAAAAATTATCTATTTAGCAATAGTATTTGCTACTACTCTAAACTATTCTCAAGAAAGATTGCCAGGATTTAATAATGGTAATTCAGAAAATTCTAATAAAATAAATTTTAACTCCAATCCAGAATTAAAAAATGACATTTCTACAATTGGCTTAACTATAGCTAATCAACTAATGAAATGTTGTAGTTCATGGGGTGGTACAAATATTTATTCGAATATAGACTTTGAAAATTGTACAAAAAGTTCATCGGGTATTTATACAATTCCTATGCAAGTTGGCTGGCAAGGTTCTTTATCAGGTACACAATATTGGATTCAAGGAAAACTTATCATTGATAGTAACGGGAATAAACAATGGCTAAAAATAAAAGATAGTGGGGGGTTTTATGCAGGCTGTTCAAATAACTGTATCAATTAATTATTTAAAATGAAAAGTATATTTATATTCCTATTGATACAATTTTCATTTTCCCAAACCAAAACCAATTTTGATCATATTTATGATTTTTCAGGAGATATAGCAATGGTCACTAAAAATTTTAAATATGGCTTTATAAATAGAAGTGGCAGCATCGTTGTACCAATCCAGTATGATGAAGCCAATAGTTTTTCGTTTGGTTACAGTTTGGTTCGAAAAAATAAAAGCTATTTTTCTATAGACAGTTCTGGAAAAATTATTGCAAAATTAGAATATGATTATGTGAATGGGCCTTATAATGGTTTTCTCATTGCACAGGCTAATAATAAAACAATTCTAATTGACAACAAAGGTAATCCTAAATCAAAGTATTATAATACTATTTCATTTGTATCGGAAGGATTATTTGCGGTAGAGTCCAATGGCAAGTGGGGTTTTATAGATGTTAATGGTAATGAAAAAATAGATTCTCAATTTGATAGCGTTTTTTCTTTCAGTGAGGGTTATGCGGCTGTTTTATCTAACGGTAAATGGGGTTTTATAGATACAACTGGTAAGATAGTAATACCAACGATATATGATAATGCTTTTAACTTCAAAGAGAATTTAGCTGTTGTGATTAAAAACAGCATAGGTTATGTTATTGATAAAAAAGGGGAGATTGTATCAACTATAAATTATAAAATCTATTCATTGGGCTTTAAAGATGGATTATTAGAAGTTGAGTCAAATGAAAAAACACTATACATCGATAAATATGGGGATTGTCAGATAAATTGTAACTAATAAAATTTTATAAAGACTGTATAAATGAAAAAAGCAATCCTTCTTCTAATTTTAGTGTTTTGTTGTGAAAATGCTATTGCACAAAAAAAGTTTATTCCCAGTTGGAAACATGTAGAATATAAAACCAAAGATCTTTCTCTTGAAAAAAGGCCAAAATTTTTTAGTAACTTAAAACTTACTCATAAAGATGGCTCCAATTGGGCAATTAATGATGTTGTTTATTTTAAACTTTGTGGCTTATACGGAGAACTTATAAACTATGACAAAGGAAAATCAATAAAGTACAAAGGAAATTATAAAATGATTTCTTTCAACCAAAAAATGAAAGAAGATTTAGATGTTGTTTCCAAAAACTTTTTAATACACATTTTTGCTGGATATGGTATTTTAAATGGTGGGAATTATAGTGAAGCAATTTTTGACAATGACAGTAACAGGAATAAAGAATTTACTGCCACTATATCTGCAATAATTGAAAATAAAAGCCATCGAGACTCTCTATGGAACTGGATTAAACATCCACTTAAAAAAATAATTAGAAAAATGCCTTCAAGATATAAATCTATTATTGCTGAAACATTTGAATACATTACAACTTATTTTGGTAATGATTATGATATTAGTAGAGCAAACAAATGGTTTTTAGAAGATAACGTAACAATGAAATTTTCATCAACTGATTATAAGAATCAACAACATCCTGCACGTAAATTAACCGCTTTTGCAGAACGTCTAATGTTTAAACATAAAATTATTAGTTTGTCAGAAATTAGAGAGGAGATTAATAGAATAAATATTTTTTTAAAAAGTAATCATATTGAGAATAAAAGAAACAAGATTTAAATGATTTATTTAATAGCAAGTGATTAAGAAGTAATTTATATCCATTATTTAAATTTCAAATGAGTCAAAGTCCGTTTTAAACATTAAATTTCTCTTAAAGGATTTATTTCATCAATGACAAGCCATTTTAACGCTAAAAAAAGAATTATTTAGCATTTCTTAAAACAAATAAGTTTATATTTGTCTTCTATATCAAAATAAGACAGTTAGTTTAAACCCTTTCATTCTATCCAATAGAATTTGAAGGGGTTTATCTTTTAAAAAACAAAGTAGGAATTCCTACTTTGTTTAATATTCACTTGCTAGTAATAATGTACAATAATTATCCTCAGACTTATATTGACCAGATTCTATCATTTCTGTGTTAAGTTGGTCAATAAAAAATAATTTTTGACCAGTATCTTTATTAATAAAGACCTGAAGGTAATCTAATCCTTTTTTGTTTGCTACTAGTGATTTGATAAACAAATAAATTTCAAAAATTTCTTGTTGAGACAAAGTTTGCTGAATTCCAATTGTCACAAAGAAACTTCCTGAAAATTTATAAGTGCCATCCGTTTCTTGTGGTTGATACAACCAATTTTCTAATGTTTCCATTTATATACTTTTACAATTATTGTATAAGCATAACAAAGAGAGTATAGATATCAAGTAAAAAATACTTGTTTCTATTTGCTAGAAAAAGGAAAATATCTAATGATTAATAACATTTAAACAAATTCCAAATTGATTTCATTAATAATCATTGTTCAATCGATTATATTAAAAACTCGTGGCTCTTAGAAAATCCCCCATCAAAAAACAATCAAGTTTGCACAAGTATCATTGTGCTGGGTAAGAATTGTAGCTTTATACCTAGTGTTTTATAAAGATAATATTTTGTTGTGCTAAGTAAACTTTATAAGAATTTATATTCGAAAATAATATTTTTTACTATTAATCATTTTCTTTAAAAGTTTTCATTCTATAAGATATTTGATAACCTTGTTGGCTAAAAAACTGCATATTTAAGTCATTTTAGCACTACCCTTCCAGCTAAACAGAATAAAAATCTTGAGTATTACCGTTCTTAATGACTATCATAAATTTCTTTTCTGTGACCAATTCTAATAACTTCTATTCTAAGTTCGTTGTTTTTGATGGAGTAAATGATTCTATAATTGCCTACTCTGATTCTGTATAATGACAATCATTCAAATCATGTAATATTGAAATTTTTAAGCTTTTTATGTCAATTTGGATATGGATTTTCAACCAACATTTCAATTTGTGAAATAATCCTATTAATGATTCAAAAAGGAAGCCTTTTCAATTCTCTCTGAGCTTTTTTATTAAATGTAATGCTATACAATCACATTAAGCATTTCATTTTTTAGATAAAAGTTGTTGCTTGACTCTATCAAGAGACACTGTAGGTTCATTAACTCTCTCAATTGCTGTCAGACTATCGAAAAAGTCTTCCATAAGTTGTTGAACTCAAGAGTCGTTAAGGTTAAATACAACTGCCGTTTTAAGTCCTTTTTCATTTGTTAGAAAATTTATTCACTTTCTGATAGAGGCTGTAGGAAGTGCTATAGAAGACATTATAAATGGAGTAAATTATAAATTACTAATAGTATATTTTTTTTGAATCAGATTATCAAGAGATAATTATTTGGTTAGATTAATTTGATGCATATTTATATTAGCAATTTAATACTTTCATATATTTGCTATACTAAGTCTTTTTAATGATAATGATTGTTTGAGGCTATGCAATTAAGCGTTTTAATGTATTAGAAAGCAATATTTTAAACACAAACAATTGAATTGAATATGAAATGAAGTTACCAAATGAGATAGAAAACCAATATGCCAAGGAAGTTCTTTGTAATACTTCTTTGGAAGACCTTTCTTATGAAAAGTGGGAGCAAATAGAAAATTTTGAAAACTATGCCATCTCAAATTATGGGAGAATAAAGAGTTTAGAGCGCTCTACTCTTTCGTTTAAAGGAGGTGAGAGAATTCAGCCAGAGCTGATAATGAAGCTTATTTTTGTAAAACAGTATAACAAATATCTTGATTGTTATTTTTATAGTACTCAATGTTCATTTTCATTAGAAGGTAAAAAATACCGAAAGTCTGTGGCTCGTTTGATGTATTATCATTTCATTGAAAAGTTTGATATGGAAGACCGAAAAATAGTCATTTCTTTTAAAGATTATAATAGTCTTCATTTGCATATCAATAATTTAGAAAAGCTCACAGCAAGTGAAAAACGTTTAAAAACCTTTGAGAATGATAAAGCAAGAAACCGAAATGTTGACTATTTAAAGCCTGTGAGTCAGTATACTATTGATGGTGATTTGGTGGCTGATTTTGAAAGTATCTATGAGGCTCAAAAAGCAGTAGGTGTTGGTTGTGAGAGCATTCAAGATGTAATAAATAGAGAGTTTCTGACTGCTGGTGGATATAGATGGTTCTTGCAAAGTGAACCTCCAAAAAAAGAAGATTTTATTATCACTCCAAAGCAAAACACCTCAGAAGTAGTGTTTAACGAATCTCTTTGGCAAAAATTAGGCAAGCCACCAATAGAATTGAATAATCCGCCTGCTTGTATGAATTTATCACTTTTAGAGCTTCCCGGCGAAGTATGGAAACCAATACCGGGTTTTGAAGATTCTCACCTTGTTTCTAACAAAGGAAGAGTAAAACATTTAAGTGGCTGGACTACTAATGGAAGAAAAATCTTTTTGCAGGATCGGATACTTTGCCAAACGGTTGCAATTAATAAAAATAAAGCCTATTATCTTTACACTACTCTACTTCATAAAGGGAAAACTACTCGTATAACTACTCCCAGATTGCTTTATTATTGCTTTGTAGAGAAATTTGATATATACAATAAAACCATGGTAGTAGTTAATGATAGTGAATCACCATGGAATATGGATATCTCAAAACTATCATTACAATCAATTCATTCTGTTCTAAAAAGAAACTATAATAAAGTATCTTATTAAATCCTTTCAAATTGTCAGTGAATCATATTATTATCAAAACCTTCTATAAAGTAGAGATATCCAATGCATGATTTTTGTTCTAGCAGCTTAATCGATATTTTGAATCATCAAAAAGTAAGAAAGATTCTATGAATTAATAATCTGTTTTCTCTATTTTTATGATTGAAATTCCGTTAATTCCAGTTTATTTTGCTACTCCTAAACTAAAAGAGACCATTTCTATAATCTTTTTTAAGATAAACGAGTACTTAAATTAAGGGTAGGTTGTCAATTGCATTGAAGATAAAGTCATTACTTTTCAGCCTCGTACATCAATAAAATGTTGTTTAATACAAAAATATAATCTTGTAAATTTTCCTTTTCAGACTTTCTATCAAACAAATGTGCATTCTTAATAAAATAATACGATACAACAATTATAATTGGTATTAAATATAAACTAGCGAAGAATTTCAAACTAAGTACAAGATTCTTCATTAGATTATCTTCTAACGTAGCCATAAAAAAACCTAAAAGAAAATTAAAAAAACTAGAACCAAAAAATCCTACTACTTTTTCAAAAACCACAAATGGGTCGTTAAAATTATAATTCAATCTATTATTACCAATTTCAATCAATTGAGAAATAGTTGAACCATCGGTCTTAACATATACTTCGTGAATTTTTTTTATTCGTTTTATTTCTAATTCTTTACTTTTCCATTTGTAAATCTCCTTTGGAATTGGTAATCCCTTTTTTAATAAATACTTTCTTGATCTATTGGCATCATACCATAAATAAATAAAATAAATTATTGAAAATAATAAAAGATAGTGTGCTTTATCTTTCCAACAATAAATAACAAGCAGAGTAATTATAACTGAAAAAACTATCAGAATTTTGACTGCTTTTACTTCATTCTTTTTTCTGCTTTCACTAATCATACCCTCTAAAAAAAGCTCTTCATAACTCAACTCTTTTTTAAAATACTCAAAATCTTCTACAAATGTTTTCATGTTTTTTATTTATTTGATTTTATTTATATATGTTTAATTTCATCTCCAAGCCATACACCATACTTTTTCCATTGTTCATAAAAAATAACCCATTCTGTTATCCAAGGAATCATTTTATAGAGTGGAATAGTATTTAGTTTTGGCTTATCAAAAATTGGGTGGTATAAGCATAGTGATTTATCTCCATATAAATGAATTTCATTATTAAATTCTATAGTTTTATCATTAATATAAATCCTGTCATATCTAGATGTATTGAACGGAGAATAGCAGAGTAAAACTTCGTAGTCTTTGCCCTCAACATTCAATGTCCCTTTTCCGATTAATGACTTACTTTGATTGTCTATTATTAAACCAATCCAATTAAAATGTTTTTCAACTAATAATTTTTCGATTAATAAAAATGACAACCAATTTTTTTTATGGTCTATTCTAATATTGTCCTCCAAAATTGCGATGAGGCTCATTTTTTACTCCTTGATTTTGATTAATACTTCCTGCCGAATTAGTTAATGCATTACCACCAACAATTAATCCACTAGACTTTGCATATCCATCGGTGGTAGATTTCGAGAATGTTTTAAATTGTTCATTTAAAGATTGTTTATAAACACCTTCTCCAAACAGTTTAATGTAATCCTCTTTCCCTGTCTCAAATGATGTTTTTAGATTTTGCCATTTGGTGTAAAAATCTGTGATAAACTCATAGAAACTTTTATAATGTTCATTAGTCCAAGAATCTGTGAAATCTTCTGCTGTATTTACAGGATTTAGCACCTTAAATTTCTCTCTTTTATTTACAGACTCTAAATAATTTTCTTTTATTCTTCTTGCAACATTATCAATTGTTTCAAAAATCGAATTTTCACGTTGATATAATGATGCAACCAAAGTTGTTATTACTATACTTGAAACAGGATAATCTTTATCTTGAAAATAAATATCTCGGTATCTTTTAAACAACTGAACAGCTCTTTGCAAAGGTGTTTTGAAATATAGTTCTTCAGGAAGTGGCTCTGTTTCAACTTTTGCTTCAAGTAAAACAGTTGAAAATTCTCGAAGCATCGGTTTTTCAACAGAATTTGCAATAGTTAAAAACCAATTTGCATGACCCTTTGGATTTCCAGAAGACCAATCTTTTAATGCTTTTTCAGGAATTTTAATATTTTCTTTGTCAAAACTATTTGGCATACATGCTGGTAAAATATCCATGTGAAAATCACTTTTGTAGTTTAATCTTACACATCTTTTTTTCTTTTCCATGATAGTTTTATAATACTCATCTTTTTCTAATGCTTTAACCAAAGCATTATATACTTTTTCAGGTGAATAGTTATAGTATATATCGAAAACGTGAAGTACCGTATCTAAATCAAAATCTTCATTATTTATTGGTTTTACAGTAGTTCCTGTTCTTTTAGAACCTTGTGCATAAACCTCAATTTCCAAATCATTGAAAAAATCATCATCTTTTTTTAATACTTCTGCAACAGCATTATATGCAGTTTCCATTCGTTCTAATCTTGTTTTATCAAGTTGTAATTCTTGAGCAATTCTTGCCAAAAGTTCTTCTCGTTGGAGAATATAGTCTTTAAAAATATCTATCATCATTAAAAGGTTTTATTTATTATTAATTTTGTGTGTTGTCCGATTCGTGCAACTTGTTTTTCATTTTCCATATACCGTAGTTGTTCAATATTATCGCATTCAACAATTGCGTAATCATTATTTAGATTTGTTCCTTTTTTTCCTAAATCAATTAAAAATTGCTTTTGAACTTCATTTGGAATTAGCTCAAAAACATCAAAAATTAAAATTTCATAACAGCTGAAAAAATCACTCCATGCTAAGTTTTTAGAAAACCTTTTTATGTGTTTATGCCTTATACTTTGAAAAATATTTTTATCTAAAATATTGGTATCCAACAATTCTTCTTTAAATTCTCTGTAGGGATCAGTTTCTCTTTCTTTCATGGTTTCAAACCAATTCATTACTTCAATTACATATTTTCCTTTTACCATAAATCGTAAATCAGAATTACTTTTTTCATCTACATTTAATCCGTTTTTATTGTTATCAGGTTTATACTCCCACTTGTTAAAAAGTGAGTCATCTCCATATCTTTTGTATGCACCTCCTACAGGCTGTAATTGATTTTCTATTCTTCTATTCTTTACAAGTAAATATTTGTTAGAATTTGGAATTTGAATTTTAAATAAATAGCTAATTGAAAAACGAATATCTTTGTTTTTGTATGCTCCAATTTTTGTTTTAAAATAAGTGGCTAAATGATTTCTGTTTTCCCAAGCTATAGTAACACCTTTAGTTAATATTGGTTTTAAAAATGTGGTTAATAGTTCTGCCATTAGTTAAATAATTATTGTTAAAATTGGGGCGTTTCACCCCAAATCGTTTTAATTTGATTTTGATAATGCTGATATGCCTATAAGCAGTAACATTGCAAAAGCCCCAACCGCTATCAAATTGGCATTTGAGCCTTTTGCATGAATACAGCTATTTTTATAGCATAAACTGACAGTATCTTTTGAGATTGATAAATTGTTTATCATTTCTAATAGAATTTAATTATGCTTTTCACTTAAGGTTGAAAAACTTGACCTAAAACTTTCTTTAAAGTTTTTGTTTACTTTTCTTTAGTAATTCCTTTAAAAGGTTCTGGACTTGATGTTTTGACATCCATAAATCTACCTGTATCAGAATCTCTCTTTGTCCAAAGTCCAGTTTTTGGATTTTGTACTTGAGTTCTGTCTTTTACAGCACCTTTTCTTGAATTGTCTTTTGGTGGGTTTGTTGCCATCGCTTTACAATTTTTTTAGTTTAACATATTCCTTTAACATCAAGGCATAAAGGATTTGCCTAAAATTTGTAACTATTTCATTTATATACTAATTCCGTTAGAAACTTTTTTTTAACTTTGGAAAAATTAGTACTCCTACTCATATACTAATTCCATTAGTAACGCTTTTTGTATATAAATGAAAGTTGAATTAAAAGATACAGATATTAACTTTGAAATTTTGTCAAGTGATGAACTAATTGAGTATATCTCATTTAAAGAAGAATTTCCAAATGAAGCTGAAAAAGCGTTTGTGGTTTTTTGTAATAGATTTCAAAATGATGTTATTAAAACCGCAGAAATTTATTCTAACAAATATGGACATAGTGAAGTTACTGCACTTGATGTAGCAAATTGTACTTTTGCTAAAGTGTGGAAATATCATTCATTTAATAAAAGTAAATCAAAAATTAAAGATGTTGATAAAGCAATCAAGATTTGGCTTCACGCAATTGTTTTTAATGAATTAATGAAATATGGTGTTCAAGACACTTGTACAGAACCTGATGAAAATGATTTATCAATAGTTGAGAGTATTGATGAATTAATTGTTTTAACTGTTGGAGATGACTCTGAAAAGAAAAAAGATTTAAGAATAAAATTGGAAATTATTGAAAGAGCAATGCTTGGATTATCTGAAAAACACAAAATAGTGTTTTTGACTTATAAAGCTTATGAAAATAATGGTAAAAAAAACCTTCCTAGAATTGTCGGAAAAAAATTAAGAGAAAATCTAAATTTGGTGCAAAGTTCTATTCAAGTATATAAAAAAGAAGCAACGGATCATATTAGTAATTATTTGAAAAGTTTAAATGGCAATAGATAAAAAATATATAGGTAAGATTTCTGATGATAATTTAGATGATTGGTTACATTCTACTGGTTTTTTATATCCTACAAATGAAAATCAATTAGACAGGTTTAATAAATTATTTGAGGATTATGATTTTAAACTAAATAATGCTGTTATAGATGTAACATCTATTATAAACGGTACATTATGTAATAAAACTAAAATTATTCCTTTAAATATAAGTTTAGATATTATTTCCGAAATCGAAAATTTAAAGATGGTTGCACGAAAAGGGCAAACTAATAATCTTCCAAAACATATTATTGATAAGATGAGAAATAAGCATCGAGATTCAGATGATAAAGAGTAGTTCAAAATCAAAAATCAAAAAACTTGCAGAGTTTATCGCAATACAATATGATGAAAAAGTTACACCTTTAGAAAAAATTGTTAAGGCAGAAGGATTACGGGTTTATTTTGATAATTATGACAAAGGTACTTTTGATGGAATGACTATTTATGAAAAAGAAAATTTTTACATTCACATTAATATTGATAATGGAAATAGAGTAGATTCATCAAGAGGAAGATTTACATTAGCACACGAATTAGGTCATTATATTATAGATACTCATAGAATAGGATTAATGATGGGTTTACTTGAACCACATCATTCAACTACAAATCAAAAACAGTTCTATGAAATTGAAAGAGAAGCCGATTATTTTGCTTCTTGTTTACTTATGCCCGAAGAACGATTTCAGAAAGATATTTATAGAAAAAAGTTTTGCTTTGATTTAATTAATTCTTTGAGTAAAGAATATAATGTAAGTATTACTGCATGTGCTTTTCGATTTGCCCAAATTGGTTCACATCCAATAATGATTATTTATGCAGAATCGGGAATAATTAAATGGGTTTATAATAGTGATGATTTTCCGTACAAATATCTTTTAAACAATAAAAAAATATCTGATTCATTTGTAATGGGAGAATATTTTAATAATACTGCAACTGAAATTTCAAAGACGGCTCAAATTTGGGCAATAGATTGCTTTGATTATGTCAAAAGTGAGGATTCAAATAAAAAATTCTACGAACATTGCATTACTCATAAAAACTCTGCCTTAAGTATTGTTTGGGAAGATTAAGTCAATTTCAAGTTCTATCTTTTTTTTATAATTATACGCCAAATTGTTTCAAATGATGATCAATATGCTTGCTAAATAAAATATTCCATTCTTTTGCAGAGAGCTTGCCAAATGAGAGATTTTCTCTTTGTTCGAAGAATTCTTCACCCAATCTTTGAGCAAGAAAAATATTGTTTATTAAATTTCGCTTCTCATTCTCAAAATCTCTGTAATCAGAGATGACAAATTCAGGAGCTGTTCTCGAGTTTTTAGGATATGCCTTTTCACTCACTACAAATTTTTTGACAAACTTTTTAAGAAGAAAGCGTTTTAAAGAATTTGGCTTATCAAAATTTTCAGGTTCAAAAGCAAATTGATACGCTACATTACAATGTGCTAACATTTGTGCTGAACTCATTTTACCCCAAAACGATAATGTGTTTGATTTAAGATTGTTAATTCTATCTACTATATTCTGTGCGCACTCCTCAGAGAACATGTCAATCATTTAAATAAAATTTTAGTTAAAATGCAAATTTAAACTTTTTAATTGATTCCTAAATAATAAAGGATTAAGTGTACTCAATAAATGATTACAATTATGATTTGGTTAATTTTTTTCATAATTATTTGTTTTTGTATGTTCTTTACACTTAATTTGTTTGTAAATTTTCTAGTTATGATAAGATTACTGTATGTTTTAATGATACTTTTTACCTTGCAGAGTTGTTCCAAATCAGAGGATAATTCGTTGCAAATTTCTACTTTAAGTGATATTGATGGCAATCAATATAATGCGGTAAAGATTGGTTCTCAAATATGGATGCAACAGAATTTGAATGTATCACATTATAGAAATGGTGACCCAATACCAAATGTTCAGGATCCTGTTCAATGGTATAATTTGACTACAGGTGCATGGTGTTATTATGAAAATCAAACTTCAAACGGTACAGTATATGGCAAACTATATAATTGGCATGCAATTAATGACCCTAGAGGGTTTACGCCTGAAGGATGGCATATCCCTACAAAAAATGAGGTAGACATTTTAAGAAGCTTTTTAGATAATGGAGAAAATGCGGGATATAAAATGAAATCAACTACAAATGATTGGTTAAGCCCTAGTACAGGTTCAGATAACTCATCAGGTTTTACAGGTTTACCAGCAGGTTATAGAAGCAATGATGGAGGTTTTTATTCTAGTAAGGGTTCAGTTGCAATATTTTGGGGTGAAAATCCTGATTCTCAAACTTCTCAGGATAAGTATAACTATACTTTGCTTTCAAACTTCACGAATCTTTATAATTCAAGTAGTATAAAAGAAATGGGGTATTCGGTTAGATGTGTTAAAAATTATTAATTAAATTTTTATCTTTTCATAGCGAAATGCCCTTTACATTGTTTACCATTACTTCTTGTTACTACAAACCAGTAGTCATCTGATGTCAGCAAATTACCATTGTAAGTTCCATCCCATACCGAGTTTATATTATCAAGTTCTTTAATAAACTTTCCAAATCGGTCATATATTTTTGTTTTCAGATTTGGTTCCATTTCAGAAAACTTAATCCTCCAAAAGTCATTATACCCATCTCCATTCGGAGTGAAAAATTTGGGATACATCAATAAAAAAACTTCATCCGTTGCTGTTCCACATCCTTTTTTATCACGAACGTAAACATTGTACTGCCCACTCCAAAGTCCAATAAATTGATTACTACTTTGAAAATTAATATTGTCTAATGAATATTCATAGTCTCCATCACCAGTTACATTAATGGTAATTATATTTTCATTATCAGTCCAATCTGTTGTAGTAATATTTGTTATAGTTGCGATATTTGAATTATAAACTGTGAAATTTTTAATAGTGTTACAAATTATGTTTCCATAGTCTTTAGTAACTACTAAACTATAGCTTCCATCTTGTGTTAAGGTCGTAGCCTGACTAGTAGCACCATTTGACCATGTATATGTTGTGAATCCGCTTGGAGCAGTTACTACAATGAAACTTCCTTGGCATATTGAGTAAACATCATTCATATTCAATATTGGTTTTGCTCTAACAATTAATTGAAATGAAGTTGTGCTGTAACAAGAAGGTGCGTTTTTGTTCTCAATTCTAACATATATAGTTTGAGGATTACTCATGTTTTGATAATTTGGTGGCAACGGATTTGAATTAGAATTGGCATCATTTTGATTTAAATGATAGGATATGTTAAAATCTGTTGCCAATTGACTTCCTAAAACTGTTGAATTATTAGAAGATAAATTAAATAATTCAAACGTATCATTTGTATCATCATCACATGATTCCATGTTTAAAACAGAATTTGCAATTGGCATTTTATTTACTCCTATTTGAAAAGAGGTAGTAGCAAAACATGTTGTATTTTGATTGTTTTCTACTCTTACATAAATCATTTGTGGATTGCTACTATTTTGGTAATTAAGTGGCAATTGATTCAAATTATTGTTAGCGTCGCTCTGATTAAGATGATATGAAATAGTAAAGGTTGAAGCAGATTGATTAGCCAAAATTGTACTATTTTGATTTGATAAATTGAAGACTGCTAAACCATCATTAGATAAATCGTCACATAAAAAAAATGGATTAGGTGTGTTAGCAATAGGTAATCTATTAACAACTAATTTAAAATCTCCAACTGATTTACAATTTGGATTTCCAATATTTGAAATTGAATAATATATTGTTTGATTACTTGAGTTGTAATTTATAGATGTATTAATTGGGCTAATCTCATTTAATGCATTTGCATAGTTAGAATAATATTTTACTAGAAAGATAGTGCTTGATTGTCCATTTAATATTTCGCTTGTTTTTGTATTCAAATCGAATGAAGCAATACCATCATTTAAATTATCATCACAAACTTTATAATCTGTTACTGTGTTTACTGTTGGTTGTTGTATTACTTTTATTAATAATGTTGTAGTAGCAAAACAATTTTGATTTAAGTTGTTTTCGATTCTAACATACAGCGTTTCTTGCTGTAATGTATTAGTATATAGAAAGGGTAATTGTGCAATGTCATTATCCGCATCTGATTGAGAAGTATGATAAGAAATTGTAAAATTTGAAGATGATTGTGTACCTAAAATTTGAGAATTCTTGGTTGCTAAATTGAATTGTTCAATAGTATTATATGGTAAATTTTCACATATGAGATAGTCTGTTAAAGTATTTGCAATTGGTTGTTGATTAAGGGTAATTGAGAAACTTGTTATTGCATAACATGAATTATTGGCAAGATTATAAGTTTTGGCATAAAAAGTAGTAGTCCCTAATGGCAAATTTTGCAAATTATTTAAAACCGAGCTATGGTTTTGAGCATTTGTCAATGAAGAAAAATAGGCTACCCCATAAGTGCTAGTAGATTGCGAACCTAAAATAGTATTATTGAACTGTGATAAATCATAATTTTGATTGACGTTGCCACAAATAGATTGATTACTTACTGTGTGGGCTATAACTGGAACTCCCGAAATTGTTATTTGTCCATTTTTATTGGTTGTTCCACTAGTTGAAGCGACAGTAACGGTTACTGTATAAGAGCCAGCACTAGAATATTGATGAGTTGGATTAATATCTGTTGATGTAAACCCATCACCAAAATCCCATAAAACCGAGGTTGGAGCGGATGAAGCATTTAATGTGAATTGTGTAGTTGATCCTAAACAAAAGTTTTGAGCAGTAAACGAAGCATTGAAATAAGATTGGATGAATTGTGGAAGACCAAGTATACATATGCCAGAACCCAGAGAAATAGCATTCAATTGAAAGTTACAACCTAATCCTAATATATTTGGATTATTGATTCTGTTGACATAATTTGAATATGTAATAGGAATATAAATTTTACCATCTGGAGCTAATTGTAAAGCACCTATATTTTGGTTAATATCATTAAAAGAATATAGCAGAATCGCTGTACTAGGAATATTTGTTGCTGTCAAATCATATTGAATTAGCTCACAAGTATTAAGATCTCCAGTTGATATGTAGGCAATATCTCCCGAAGGAGAAAACTCTACACCATAATTACCAAATTTATTGGTAATCAATCTTGGATTTGATATTATTCCAGTATTATTATCAAAATCGAATAACTCTACTAGATCTTGATAATTGCAACTAATCAACTTTGTTCCATCAGGTGAAAATTTTAAATAACCCAAAGTTTCAAAAACAACATCTATTAAAGACCCAACATTACTTATTACAGGAATTGGGTTTAAACCTGAAGATGTTATGCTATAAGCTAAAAAAGTATTATTGCCATAACCATGAATAACTACCCAATAATCAGTATCATTCCCTTTTTTAACAACTGTTAACTTCTCACATGCAGGTGCTGCAAATAATTGGACATTTTTATCCGTTGTTACAGCTCCATAAGTACCGTTCAAACTTAAATCAACTATCGAGTATGTAACACCATTAGGCGATGCTTCAGCAGAAACTGTAATAATATAATAGATTGTATTAGAGCCTGGTTTTGGTACAATAATTGCGGATTGTGAACTAGATGAATCTCCTAACAATCCCGTGCCATTAGTCATAACAGTATGGCTTCTATCCCAAACCGTTATTCCATCAGTATAAAACAATAATTGTCCATTTGAGTTGCTTATTGTAGCACATCCTTCAATTGTACTTATTTGTCCATCTGTTAATGCCACAGGGTTTCCATTATTAAAATCCAATCCTGCATGGTCACCAAAATACCAAATGTTGGCTTCGCCTTGAGAATAACTCAAGGCGATAAAAAATAGTGCTAATAATAGCGAAAATTTTTTCTTCATATTTTAATTAAATGTCGTTCAAATATCTAACTTTTTATTTTAACAATAAAATGTTTTTTTTAATTACTCTGCAAAAGTTTTAGGTATTTGCTTTCCGACAGTTGTACGTTTACAAGCTTTCGCGAGGGAATTATTAAAGCATAAAAGTAGACAACATCTACTTGATTCTTTATGATACATTTATGGCTTCGTGATTAGTAGACCTACACTTTTCGAATAACTGATTTATATTATTTACTATGAAGTCAGGAGACATCGCAGAGCGAATGCGTTTTATTTAGAACACTACGTAGAGCTGGTAATCTGTCGAAAACCACTTGCATAATTTCCATTAAATTTTTTGATATAGTGCACCTTAAACATCATTCCAGCTTCAACGGAGACTTCGCCTTGAGAAAAGGAAAAAGAAAAAATCAACAAAAACAAAAAAACAAACCTTTTTTATAATAATCTATTATTTTGATCAAATAATTTTATTCTTTTAAACAAGATCAAGATCAACCATTATTTAACAAAAAAAATATTAAAACATATTAAAAAAAATCTTTAATTTTAAATTTTTTAATATACTTAATTTGTAAAAGAAATCTATTATACTAATTTTTTGAGCTATGATTGTTTAAAGTAATTATTTATTAATACTTTATTTTAATATCGAAAAATTTGTTGAGTCTATGTAGACTTCTCTTATTTTGGAAGTAATATAAACTACTTTCTCTCTTGTAAGATTGTTTAAAAGAATAATTACTTTTCCTTTATACTTAATCATAATTGATTTATTGTCAGGATTAGTTGAACTAATTAGTTGAAAAAAAATCTGACCAAAAAGAGGTATTTTATTTATTTTTTTTAAAACAAAAGAGTCATCCAC